>CAJXVU010000028.1 GCA_913062555.1 uncultured Bacteroidota bacterium | reverse complement strand
TTTTGGATTAGAAGTGCTTTTAAAGCCAAAGGAAATAAAAGTGCAATCCATGATTTAATGTCCTGGAGTGAAGATATTGCTAAAACTGGTCGAGAAACTCAAAAACAATTTTTACATTTCTGTCTCGACTTTTTTAGACAAGCAATGCTTTTTAATTACCAGGCAAATGCCTTGGTATTTATTGAACCCAAGACAGAAAATTTCAAACTAGAAAATTTCGCGCCTTTTATTCATGGTAACAATATTATGGAGATTAGTAACGAACTTCAAGATGCGCTTTATCATATCGAACGCAACGGAAATTCTAAGATAATTCTAACCGACTTATCTATTAAATTGACGCGTTTACTCCATAAGAAATCTGCTTAATAATGACAGCTTCTAAAAAATGGTTTGTCATTATAAATCCTACATCAGGAAATGGATCCAGTAAAAAACAATGGCCAAAAATTCAAGCATTATTATTAAAGTACCAATTTGACTTTAAATATGCTTTTACAAAACACTCTAAACACAGTGTCGAACTGATTTACAACTCTGTAAATCAAGGGTTTAAACACTTTATTTGCGTTGGAGGTGATGGCACTCTACATAATATAATCAATGGTGTGATGTTGCAAAACCTAGTTCCTCCTGTCGATATAAATATTGGCGTAATTCCCATTGGAACAGGAAATGATTGGGTTAAAACACAAGGCATCCCAAAAGATATTGAAGCTGCAATAAAAATTATAAAAAAGGGAAAACTAAGTTCGCAAGATTTAGGTAAAATTCAATTTTTAGAAGCTTCTAAACCAACAGTATATTTTAATAATCTAGCCGGAATTGGTTTCGATGGTTACGTCGTAAGTAAAGTTGGAAAATATAAACATTTTGGAGCCATAGCTTATCTCCTTGGAACCGTTATGGGCTTATCTTCTTTTAAGAATTTTAAGGCTGAAGTTACTATAAATTCTAAAACCTACTCCTCAAAATCTTTAATGGTATTGATTGGGTTATGTCAATATTCTGGTGGTGGTATGCGACTTACAAAAACACCAGACCCTTATGATGGTCTTTTTGATATTAGCCTTGCGGGGGATTTTAATACTTGGGACATTCTTAGAAACACCATTCAGCTTTTCAATGGTCGTATCGTAAATTTTAAAAAAGTTCAAAACTTTAAATCTCAGCATATCACTGTAAAGGTCATTCAAGAAGCCAAACCATTTATACAAGCGGACGGTGAACTTATTGGTACTGGAGATTTTGAAGTCAATATTATTCCTAAATCTTTTTCATTTTATTCAAAATAACATCACTCGGGGTAATAAAAAAAGGCAAGACTGATATAGTCTTGCCTTGAAATCATTTAATCGTTAAAATTAATTCTTTTTATAATTTGCGTTTAGTGCATCTAAAATAACCTGTGTAAGATCTGCATCTTCTTTTCCAAACATAACACTACCTGCTTCATTACTTCCAAGGATAAAAGAATAGCCATTGGTTTTACCATAATCTTTCACAAATGCCTTCACTTTTTTAATAAGTGAATCATTTTGAGCTTGACTTTCTTGAGCAATTTGTTGTTGTTCAAATTGTAAACGTTGTCCTAAAGCTTGATCTTTTTGTTGAAATTCTTGTTGCAGTTTTTGAAGGTTCGCTTGAGACATCTGCTTCGCTTTAATTTCGGCTTCTTGAACTTCTAATTGAAAGGCTCGAGTTAAACTATCTCTTCTTTTTTCATAAACCGCAATTTTTGATTTTAATACCGCTTCTACTTCTATCTTTTCTTGATAATCATTAATTAGCTTTGAATTATCAACATAAGCAATTTTTTGAGATTGCTGGCAAGAGGCAAACATTAGAACTGCCAATACAACATAAATTAAATTCTTCATTTTTATATTTTTTAACTGGAGCAAAAATATAAAAGTAAACTTGAATTTATGGTGGCCAATTGGGACGAATTCTAATTATAACTAAAATCTATATGAATTTAGATTGTAAATCAATTATATTTATGGAAATTCAACTAAAATAAGAAGTTTTAAGGGTGGTTTAAAAAAAGCAGAAGCAAATTGATTCAACAATAATCCGGCATCAATTAGGGTGCTTTAAAATAATTAATTAGAGTTTTTAACAACATAAATTAAAGAAGAGTACTCGTTTTTTGATTTAGCTAAAAGATTTGATTTTAAACCTTGATAAAAAGCAGTAATAGGATTCATCTTCCCCGTTTTAATTTTCTCAGAAAGCAAGCTTACATAATACGCGTCAAATTTCATCGGAAGGGTTTTTTCGATTTCCATATGCTCGCTCGCGGTCAATTTTGAAATTGAACTTTGCGAAAAATGCCAAAGATGTCTTGGCACATCAAAAGCAGCCCAAAAAGATTTATAATGTTTAGCATCGTAACTTTTATAATTGGGTACCGCAATTATCAATCGTCCATTTTGTTTTAAAAGCGATTTAAAAATAGACATGTGATCACTAAGTTTTGGCAAATGTTCAAGAACGTGCCAAAGTGTAATGACATCGAAACTATTGGATTCAAACTTTAAAAGTTGATCAATATTAAAAACAGCGTTGTTTGTTTTATTATTTGCGATATCTCTAGCCTCTTGATTTGGTTCGATTCCCGAAACATTCCAATTGTTTTTTTGTGCAGTTCGTAAAAAGTCTCCGGTGCCACAACCTATATCTAAAAGATTTCTATCACTAAGATTAAATGTATTAATCAATTTTAATTTACGTTGCAAAGACAAACTCCTTATAAAATGATAAACTCTTTCGAATAGGTTTCGTTTTGCATCGGTATGTGAAATATAATCTTCGCTTTTATAATATGCAGAGAGCTTTTCCTCTGGAGGCTGAGGAAATGTTTCAAGCATATCAAATTTATCATTATATATTAATTTGAATTCTTCTTTGGAAACAGAATGATCCTTTACGATTAAATACGGTTTAATGTTCTTCATTTAAATTAGATTCCAAATATACTTTGAAGCGTTTTTCGTGTAAAAAATTTAATTAATTAATTGTTTTTAAAACATGTTCCACGTGGAACATAATAAAACAATTACAATTTATCGCCCCATATAAACCAATAATACCGAAATATCATTTGGCGAAACCCCGCTTATTCGTGAGGCCTGAGAAATGGTTGTAGGCTGAATTTTTTCTAATTTTTCCCTTGCCTCATAACTCATTGATTTTATTACTGAATAATCAAAATTAGCTGGAATTTTAATGTTTTCTAATCTATTAAGCTTGTCAGCATTATTCTTTTCTTTCTCAATATATCCGGCATATTTAACCTGTATTTCAGTTTGCTCAATCACCTCATTATCCAGATTGTTTTGTTGAATATACGCTTCAACGGCATCAAATTTCCTAACGTCATCAATGGTTATATTTGGTCTAGCAAAGAGTTTAAACATTTTATCAGATTGCTTAACTAAGGCCGACTTTTTAGACCCCAATACCGGATTCGCTTCCTCGGGCTTTACGCTTGTATTTCTAAAAAACTGTACAAACTTCTCAGCCTCATCATGCTTCTCTTCCATTCTGCGCAATCGTTTTTCACTTGCTAAACCAAGGTCAAATCCTTTAGGTGTCAATCTCAAATCGGCGTTGTCCTGACGCAGTAATGTGCGATACTCAGCCCGAGAGGTAAACATTCTATAAGGTTCATCCGTGCCTTTTGTAATTAAATCATCTATTAAAACACCGATATAAGCCTCATTCCTTTTTAGTATGAAAGGATCACGCTCTTGTGTTTTTAAACTTGCATTCACACCGGCCATTAGGCCTTGAGAAGCCGCTTCCTCATATCCGGTTGTTCCATTAATCTGACCCGCGAAATACAAACCACTTATCAATTTAGTCTCTAAAGTATGTTTCAATTGAGTTGGTGGAAAATAATCATATTCAATAGCGTATCCTGGACGGAAAAACTTCACTTTTTCGAAACCAACAACAGAACGTAATGCTTTAAATTGAACATCCTCCGGTAGTGAAGTTGAAAAGCCGTTCACATAAACCTCAACAGTATCCCAACCTTCAGGTTCAACAAATAATTGATGTCTATCTTTATCTGCAAAGCGATCAATTTTATCTTCAATTGAAGGGCAATATCGAGGGCCCAAACTTTGAATTCTTCCGTTGAACATCGGTGAACGATCAAAACCTTCTCGAAGTAAATCATGAACCAAGGCACTCGTATAAGTCATGTGACAAGAGCGCTGTTTAACCAATGGTTTTGTGATGTCCAAATATGAAAACTTTTCAGGATTTACATCTCCTGGATGTTCAAGCATTTTAGAGAAATCTAAAGATCGACCATCAACCCTAGGAGGCGTTCCTGTTTTCATTCTACCCGAATCAAAACCTAAATCTACTAACTGCTCAGTAATTCCTGTTGCCGATTTTTCACCAGCCCTACCGCCACCAAAATTTTTATCTCCAATATGAATCAATCCGTTCAAAAATGTGCCGTTTGTTAACACTACAGACTTCGCTTTTATTTCAATCCCCAAAGAAGTTTTTACACCTATTACCCTATCTCCATCAATTAACAGTCCCGAAACCATGTCCTGATAAAAGTCTAAGTTCTTGGTTTGTTCCAAGAGTAAACGCCAATCTTCAGCAAAACGCATTCTATCACTTTGCACTCTAGGGCTCCACATTGCGGGTCCCTTAGATTTATTAAGCATTTTAAATTGTATTGCCGAAGTATCACTTACAATACCACTATAACCACCAAGGGCATCAATCTCCCTAACAATTTGTCCTTTTGCAATTCCTCCCATAGCTGGGTTACAAGACATTTGAGCAATATTTTGTAAGCTCATGGTAACGAGCAGGGTCTTACTTCCCATATTGGCGGCAGCGGCCGCTGCTTCACTTCCAGCATGACCTCCTCCAACTACGATTACATCATATACTTCATTAAACATTAAATTCGCTTTGTTTTGGTTTATTTCATATCACTGAACACAAAAGTGTTCCACGTGAAACAATATTTATTTTGAAAGTGCAAATATACGTTGAATCTTCAACATTTAATTTAAACACTTCAAGTAGAAGTTTTCCTTTTGTCGCATCTCTTTTTGATCTGCCTCATCTTTGTCTTTATACCCACAATAATGTAAAATACCATGTATAATTACTCGCTGTATTTCAACATCAAAATCCACTTCAAATTTCTCCGCGTTTTCTTTAACCCTATCAACGGAAATAAAAATATCACCATGTAGTTGCTTTCCTACCGTATAGTCAAAACTGATAATGTCTGTAAACGTATCATGATCCAGAAATTCTACATTTAATTTATGTAAATAATCATCATTGCAAAACACGAAATTAATCTCTCCTTCTTTATAATTTTCTGTGATAATACTATCACTTATCCATTTCGAAATATCAACTTCATTCGTTAACTTAAAATCGGTCTCGTAATTAAAACTTATCATTGGTTTTCTTGAAATACTTTTGAACTTTCTTTTTATACACTTCTTGCAAAGGTAGGGCTTGTCTATTTAATATTTCAGTAGTGTTAAAATATTGTTTAGCATTCAAAAGTTGTTCTGTACTAGGAATTGCAAATTGATCAAGGTTGGTAGTAGATTTCCTTTTTTGGTCTTCGCCTTGTTGAAATGTAGCGTTTTCAAGCTTTAATAATTGGTGCTTCAATTCCATCATCCGCTGTAAAGTTCTGTTTGTAAATCCCCGATTTAATAGATCGCGTTCTACAGCTTCCATTTTTTTCAACAAATCACCACCAGCTCCTTCACCTGGCTTTTTACCCAACCTATCTTCTAAAGCTTGCCTTAATTGTTGTTGTCTTTGATATATTTCAAACAATTCCCCATTCAATTCTTCATTGTCTCCCTCACCTGAACCGTCTTTCTCACCGCCTTCCTTATTTCCATTCTCACCTTCTTTCTCACCTTCTTTCTCCCCTTCATTCCCATCCTTCTTCTTTCCATTCTCTTGTTTCTTTAGCCCTTCCTCCATCTGCTTGTTAAGCTCTTCCTGGCTCATAATAATATCTGGTAACTGCATATCTCCTTCACCACCCTTTCCTAGGGAAGGATTCATTTGGTTTTCCATATTATCCAAAATATCACTAAGTAAACTCGCCAAAGTATTTGCAGAGGTCACCGTATATCGCTGAGCGGAAAGTCCCTGATACAACCTGTTCTCGGCCAATTGCTCCAAAGACTTATCCATGTTAAAAAACACTTCAGTAATCTCCTTATTTATTTGCTCTGAAAGCATCGGTTGCCGTAATGATAATGCGAAGAGACTATCGTCGACATGTTCAAAATGTATCTTTAAACTCCGTTGTTTTTTCAAATACTTTGCATAGTTATTGTCATTAATTTGGATGCTTCTAAATTGTTTCATCACCGCTTCTTGATCAAAAGAAAATAACAGTAAATTATCCAAAATTTGACGCAGCATATCAATATCCTCAGACATTTGTTCGCCTCCACCTCCACCCATCATAGATTGGCTCATCTCTGCACTCAATTGCCTCATTTTCTGAGCTGCTTTCTTTTGCTTCTTCTTGGCATCACTCTCATTTTCTTGTTGGGTTTGAGGATCTGAACTCTGTTCCTTTTTTTCCAACTTCTCACTTGCTTCTTGCTGTTCCTTTTTTATATCTTCCTCTTTTTTTACATCCTTCGGAAGCTCAATTGGTTTTTGCAATTCCTGATTCTCTTCCCTTAGTTCCTTAAGCTCCTCTTGAAACTCTTCAAATTCTTTATTTAGTTCATCTTGCTTTTCTTTGGTGTTTTCTTCTTCCGTTGCCTCAGACAATTTCTCCTGTTCTTTAGCCATTTCTTCAAGTTCAACTCGAAGTTTCTCGGATTTCATCGTTACATAGTAACGCTTAGTTAATTCTAATAACTGCTCCAGACTTCGCTTCTTATTCTTATTCTGTTTCGCTAGTTCCTCTAATTTCTTAGATAATTCTTCCTTCTGAATCTTTTCAGAAATCTTTTCTATTTCATCAAGTAACTTCTCGTCTTTTTCTAATTGCTCTTGATTTTCGTCCAATCTCTGTTTCAAACTTTCTTTGAATTGGTCGTTTTCATTATTTTCCTTTTGAAAATTCTCCAAATTCTCCTTTAACTTCTTGTTAAAGTTCTGCATCATTTCCCCTTGCTGTTTCTGTCTATTTAAAAAATTCTCTAGCTTCTTCTTATCATTAAAATTAAGTTCAGCTTTTTCCTTTTGCGTTCTTGAAAATTCTTCTAATTCTTTATCTCGTTCCTCCAACTTCTCGAGCGATTTATTCAAATCGTCTATAGTTTCGCTTTGTTGATTTAATAATTTTTCTTCAACCTCATTTATCGTTAACTTTCTATAGGTGAAAACTTTACTCTTTGAGCTTTTATATTGATGTATTCTATCATTATCAAAAACTTCAAAATATAAATCATAACTAATCCCCTCCTCAAGTGTTATTTGACTTGGAAACACATTTACAAATTCATCAAAATTAGAATTTGAAATTGAAATAGTTTCTTTTTGTTTTTGATCTTCATCTGTACTCGGGTAATAGACCAATTGAAGTTTAGTCAATCCATAATCATCACTTACTTGCCCATAGAAGTAAAGGATTTCACTATCTAGTGAATCTTGTTCCATTTTTACATTAAGTTCTGGAAATTCATCTCTTATAACATCGATAGAAAACGATAGACTCTCGTAGTTTGATAAATTTGAATTGCTTGTGTTTAAACTATAATCAACAGATTTATACAATTGTCTTGAAAGCATAAACTCCTCATTATTCTCCCTGAAATCAAAAATTGAATCCATGGTATTTAAAGTTACTTTTTCTGTGGATTTCGTCTTTAAATTCCACGAGACCTTTGTGCCTTGAGGAACTATTGCATTTCCAGTGCTTTTTAATATTTCATCCCGTCTATTTGTATATGATGGATAGTCAAGAACCATATCAAAGCTTAACAAGGTGGGCACTTTAATTACATCAAGTTCATACATTTTAGAGCTCACATTATTCGCGAAAACATTAAATTTAATCGTGCTTTTGGGCTGTGTAAAAACATATTCAAAAACACCGGGGCCGCGTTGTTTTAAATAATAGGTCTCATTGTTGTAATTAATTTGAACATTTTCCGGAATAACATCTCCAACTGTATTAAATACTAGTGTAAAGTCTTCATTTTCAAGAGTTTGAAGACTATCGTTAATAACAAAAAATTGAAATGGCGCTGGTGGCTCATATGCTGTTTGATAATTTACAACACGCTCATAACTATCGCTAAACCAATTGAATTTTCCAGAAACATAAGACAATAAAATTACTGTTATTGGAATAGCTGCATATTTTAAATACTTTGTGTTCTTTCTAAAGTTTATTGCTAATTTAAATGGAATGGGATTAAGTTCTAAAGATTTTTGCTCTATACTCGCTAATAGTAATTCAGACTGCAAAGGAACCTCATTCAACTGTAAAACATTTAACAGTTTATCACTAACCTCGGGGAAGTAACTCCCAATAATTTTTGAGGCAACTTTATAATCTATTCCTTTTTGTAGTTTCAATAATTGAGCGAGCGGGATTGCAATAAATCTAATAAATAAGGCTAATTCCACGCTTATAAAGACCCAAAACAAAATGGTTCGCGCCGTTGGGTTTAACCATAATGTGTATTCTATAAAAAGCGTAACTAAGAAATAAAGTAATCCTATGGTAAAAAACAAGATGATCCCTTTTATTAAAGCATTTGTATAATACTTTTTAATAAACTGCTCCAACTTGTCTTGTATGCTCCTAAAGTTGTTCAAACACCCTTCTTTAATAGATTCAACTAATAAAATTACGATTTTATTATTAACTTGTAATGCTAATTATTTATAACATTCTGTTAAATTGAATGTAATCTAGTAATCTATATGCTATTCAAAGGCGATTATTTCTAATCTAATAACAGTAAACAAAGTAAATTCAATGAAAAATTTGAAATATCTAGCCGCTTTAACAATTCCCATCACCGCAATTATTGGATTGTATTATAAAGGGGCTTGGACCTATTTAACCCCTTTGTATGCCTTTGTATTTATTCCAATATTAGAACTCATACTGCCACAGGATAACTCGGGGTTTTCAAAAGAAGACATCGAAAAACGAAGAACGAACATCTTTTTTGATTGGGTTTTATATTTAAACCTTCCCATAATTTTTGGTCTTTTAATCTGGGTACTATTAGAGGTTTCATCAAGTACTCTAGAAACCTATGAGTTTATGGGTTTCGTATTCACAACAGGAATTGTATTGGGAACAAATGGTATTAATGTAGCTCATGAACTTGGTCATAGGCAAACCAGTAAAACACGTTATTTTGGAAAAGCCCTATTACTTCCATCACTTTATATGCATTTTTATATAGAACATAACCATGGTCACCACTTACACGCTGCAACTAATGAAGATCCTGCTACTGCTAAGTATAATCAAAGCGTGTATTCATTTTGGCTTACATCGGTTTTTAGACAATACTTTAATGCCTGGCGCATACAAATGAAATTACTAAAAAATAATACAAAGGGTTTCTTTTCACTAAAAAACGATATGTTTTGGTATCTTATTTTACAACTTTCATATCTTATTATTATATATACCCTTTTGGGAAAGACCGTATTATTCTTTGCAATATTTTCGGCATTAACCGGGTTTCTGCTTCTTGAAACTGTAAACTATATTGAACATTATGGCTTGTTACGCTTAAAAAAAGAATCTGGGCGTTATGAGCGCGTTAATGAAATCCATTCTTGGAATTCTAACCATATTGTTGGCCGACTAGTATTATATGAGCTCACAAGGCATAGTGATCATCATTTTAAATCGACCAAAAAGTATCAGCTTTTAGAATGTCATGACCAAAGTCCGCAATTACCCTTTGGTTATCCAACATCAATGGTACTCGCATTAATCCCGCCTCTTTGGTTTTATATTATGAATAAGCGGGTGCCAAGTGAAATGATTTTAAAATAACTTTTCTCCCTTCGTATACAATGCAAGTCTTTATCCCATTTTCTTTGTTCTTTAGTTTACACTATTCTATCTTTGCAGCTTAATAAAAATCACATGTCTAAACACGTTCGCGTGCGTTTTGCGCCAAGTCCAACAGGACCTTTACATATTGGAGGCGTTAGAACCGCTCTTTTTAATTATTTGTTTGCAAAAAAACACAAGGGAACATTTGTGCTTCGTATTGAAGATACCGATCAGAAACGTTTTGTTGAAGGTGCCGAAAATTATATTATCGATGCATTAAACTGGTGTAATATTCCCTTTGATGAGGGGCCTGGAAAGGAAGGTAAGTTTGGCCCGTATAAACAAAGTGAACGCAAGCACCTATACAAACAATATGCAGATCAATTAATTGCCCAAGGCAAGGCTTACTACGCCTTTGACACTGCTGATCAATTGGATGCTCATAGAAAAGGACATGAAGCCGAAGGCAAAACCTTTATTTACAACTGGCATAATAGAGAAAAAGGGCGATTGGTAAATTCTTTAATCTTATCTGCTGAAGACACTCAAGCCAAAATTGATGCTGGAGAAGATTTTGTAATTCGTTTCAAATCACCTCAAGACCAAACTTTACATTTAACAGATATTATTCGTGGTAATATTACTATAGACACTAATGTTTTAGATGATAAAGTATTGTTTAAGTCCGATGGCATGCCAACCTATCATTTGGCAAATATTGTGGATGACTATTTAATGGAAATTACGCATGTAATCCGTGGTGAAGAATGGTTGCCATCATTAGCATTACATCAACAATTATATACTGCTTTTGGATGGCAAGCGCCAGAATTTGCACATTTACCATTAATTCATAAACCAACAGGTAAAGGGAAATTAAGCAAGCGTGATGGCGATAAATTGGGTTTTCCAGTATTTCCATTGCAATGGACAGATCCAAAAACAAGCGATGTCTCTCGTGGCTATAAAGAGGATGGTTATTTTGCCGAATCTGTTACTAACTTTTTAGCATTTCTAGGGTGGAATCCAGGTACAGAGCAGGAAATTTTTAGTATGGACGAATTAATAAGCGCCTTTGAATTAGAGCGTGTTCATAAAGCTGGTGCTCGTTTTGACCCTGACAAAACCAAATGGTATAATCACCATTATATGCAAGGTCAAAGTAATGACACCCTTGCCGCAGAATTTATATCGCAGCATGAGTCTCTAGAAACTATTGATGTGGACTATATAGCCATGGTGGTTGGTCTAATAAAAGAACGCGCTACTTTTGTGAGTGACCTATGGGCGTTAAGCCATTTCTTTTTTGCTGCTCCTGAAGGCTATGATGAAAAAGCCTCAAAAAAAGCATTTAAAGACGGGACTTCTGAGTTGATGACCGAATTAATATCAATTATTGATACGGTTGATGAATTTACAGTTGAAAACCTTCAAACACAAATAAAGGGCTGGATCACATCCAAAGAAATTGGTTTTGGAAAAGTAATGATGCCTCTGCGCTTAGCGCTGGTAGGTGCACTACAAGGTCCCGATGTATTTGATATAATTTATATGATAGGCAAAGCCGAAACCATAAAGCGTATTGAAAATATTATAAAAACGATATAAAAAAAAGCGAGTACTACACTCGCTTTTTTTATGTGCTTTAAATCTCTGAAATTGATTTGTAACAATTCACCTCTTTTTTACTACTAATAAAGTATATTGTTTATTCTGCATTTATTAATATTTACTATTTTAGATGTCAGATGTAATGCACACTTAAATTATTTTCTAACCATTTAAAAATTATTGTTATGGGCGAATACTTATTTATTCCATTTGCATTCTTCGGATTGCTAATTCTTATTTCTGCTTTTTTCATTGTAAAACAACAAACCGGTGTCATTATTGAACGGTTTGGAAAATTTCACAGCATTCGACAGTCTGGATTGCACGTAAAAATTCCTTTGGTAGATCGTATATCTGGTCGTTTAAGCTTAAAAATTCAACAATTAGATGTGATTGTTGAAACTAAAACATTGGATGATGTATTTGTGCGATTAAAAATATCGGTACAATACAAAGTGATTAAAGCAAAGGTTTATGATGCATTTTATAAACTGGATTATCCTCATGATCAAATTACGAGTTATGTGTTTGACGTGGTCCGTGCCGAAGTGCCAAAAATGAAATTGGATGATGTATTTGTCAAAAAAGACGATGTGGCTATTGCCGTAAAACGAGAGCTTAATGAAGCTATGATGGAATACGGTTATGATATTATTAAAACCTTGGTGACCGATATTGATCCTGATGCTCAGGTAAAAGAAGCCATGAACCGAATTAATGCTGCAGAGCGTGAAAAAGTTGCTGCACAATATGAAGGTGATGCTGCGCGTATTTTAATAGTTGAAAAAGCAAAAGCTGAAGCGGAAAGCAAGCGTTTACAAGGACAAGGTATTGCCGATCAACGTCGTGAAATTGCACGTGGATTAGAAGAATCGGTAGAAGTATTAAACAAGGTTGGAATTAACTCTCAAGAGGCTTCTGCACTTATCGTCGTGACCCAACATTATGACACGCTTCAATCTATTGGTGATTCTACACAAAGTAATCTTATTTTATTGCCAAATTCACCACAAGCAGGTAGTGATATGCTGAATAGTATGGTAGCAAGTTTTACAGCAAGTAACCAGATTGGAGAGGCAATGAAGGAACAAAATAGAAATAAAAAAAATGACTAAAACATTCTCATTAATTTTAATGCTGTTACTTGTGGGTAACAGCATTAGCTTTGCCCAAAATGAAGCAGAATTAAAAGCCTCGGCTTTAACATCGGCTCAAGAAACATCTCAAGCTCTACTTGATTTGGATTATGCAACTATTATAAAATATACACACCCAAATATTGTAGAAGCAACCGGAGGGAAAGACAAAATGATTTCTCTATTAGAAAGCGTAATGTCCAAAGCTAAGGCTATGGGTGTTATCATTGACAAAAGCGAAATAGGCAATCTGCTTTCCTTTAAAAGTGAGCAAGGTGAATATCGTTGCTTGATAGAAAATTATCTGGTTATTACCATGCAAACTCAAAAAAAACGCATTCACAAAAAAAGCTCATTATTTGGTTTTTATAACGCTGATATTAAACAATGGTATTTTGTTGAGGCAGACAAGTTGAATAACGCCCAGGCAAATAGCTTTTTTCCAGATTTTAAAACATCAATTGTCATTCCTGTTAATGAACAATCTGTAAAAGATCTCTAAATAATAAAACCTCCAAATATTAAATGTTTGGAGGTTTTTGTTTATTCTAAAAAGTAAGCCCCGTTAAGATTTGAATCCTAACGGGGCTTTTTTTAAATTAAATTAGCTTCAGCAACTAAAATTTCATTTTTATCATCTAAAGCTTTAGCAATAAACGCATTTACCGATTCATTTCGTTCCAATCCATTAGCTAATAAAACACCCAATACTAACATTGCTGCGATACGCGTTCCAGCTTTTTTAGCTGCAGTTGCAAATAATGGTTCTAATTCTTCATAGGACACGCTCTTAGCCAACTCCTGAATCTCTGCTTTTACTTTTTGCTGTTTCTCTTCAGGTAAATTGGTGTATTTTTTACCTAATTTTTTAATAATATCAATTGGTTTACGTTGCTGTGTTATAACATTAACTGGCATCACAGTCGTCTTCATTTCAATTAAGCCTACTTTTACATTTACATCTTGGCGCAATCCAACGGTTTTATTAAAAACCAGTTTATCTGAAGTCGTATCTTCATCGACATTAAAATAGCCCAAACGTTGAAATTGGAACTGCTCTCCTATGCTAGCATTTTGTAAAAATGGCTCGACATAAGCCGTTTTTATAGTCAGGGAATTTGGATTGATAAAATCCATAAAAGTTTTGCCTTCATGACTCTCTGGTTCGGCTTCGCTAAATAATCTATCATATTCTCTAACTTCAGCTTTTACAGCATGTTTAATTGATACCCAATGTAATGTCCCTTTTACTTTACGCAAACTGGCTTCACTCCCACTACCACTTAAACTGTCGGCATCATAAGTACAATGTATTTCAGTAATGTTTCCATGAGCATCCTTCACTACCGATTCGCCTTTTATGATATATGCGTTTTTCAAACGGACTTCTTTACCGATTGTAAGTCGGAAATATTTACTATTTGCTTGTGCCTTAAAATCGTCGCGTTCTATATATAATTCCTTTGAAAATGGAACTTCATGCTGTCCAGAATTATCATCTTCGGGATTGTTTTCGGCTTGTAACCATTCTTCTTTTTGTTCCGGATAATTGGTGATAATGAGTTTTACAGGATCTAAAACTGCCATCACTCGATTTGCAGATTTATTCAGATCTTCACGAATACAAAATTCTAAAAGGGAGACATCAATTATATTTTCACGTTTGGCAACGCCTACTGTTTCAACAAACTTCCTGATAGCATTTGGGGTATATCCACGACGGCGTAGCCCAGATATGGTAGGCATTCTAGGATCGTCCCAACCATTAACCACATTTTCATTCACCAATTGCATTAACTTACGCTTACTCATTATGGTATAGCTTAAGTTTAAACGCGCAAATTCTCGCTGTTTAGGGGCTTGTGGTAAGTCTTTATTACTATAATGGTAGACTTCATCTCTAAACCAATTATAAAGCTTTCTATGGGGCTTAAATTCCAAAGAACATAATGAGTGCGATACTTGTTCTATATAATCACTTTCGCCGTGTGTCCAGTCGTACATTGGATAAATACACCAATCATCAGCTGTACGGTGGTGAGTAGCATATAGCACACGATACATTATTGGATCACGCATCAACATGTTTGGGTCTTCCATATCAATTTTAGCACGTAATACATGTGTCCCTACTTCAAATTCTCCGGCTTTCATTTTTTGAAACAAATCCAAATTCTCATTTACAGATCTATTTCTATATGGACTATTAGTACCAACTTGTGTTGGAGTCCCTTTTTGTTCGGCCATAACAGCGGAAGTTTGAGAATCAACATATGCCTTTCCCTCCTTAATTAATACAACTGCCCATTCATACAATTGTTGAAAATAATCCGAAGAATAACATTCATTAGCCCATTTATAACCCAACCAAGTGATATCCTTTTTAATCGCATCGACATATTCCTGCTCTTCCTTAGCAGGATTGGTATCATCAAAACGCAAATTTACAGGTGCATTATAACGTTCACCCAAACCAAAGCTAATTCCTATGGCTTTAGTATGTCCTATGTGTAGATATCCATTGGGTTCAGGTGGAAAACGAAATCTTAAATTTTGCTTATCCATTCCGTTTGATAAATCTTCTTCTATTATATGCTCAATAAAATTGAGAGATTTTATGTCCTCGTTCATAGGTTTTTAATAATTTTACAAAGTTATTAAAATGTGCGTATTTATGCGCGCTTAAATTTTATAAATATTGGGAACTATAAAAGTAGAAAATATCAGAGTTTACGCCTACCATGGTTGTTTAAAAGAAGAAACCTTAATTGGTAGCGATTATCGTGTAGATGTTAGTATAAAAGCAGACTTAAACACGTCAAGTATTTCTGACGATTTAAATGATACTGTTGATTATGTATTATTAAATCATATTGTAAAAGAAGAAATGGCAATCGCCTCAAAACTTCTTGAAACGGTTGCAAAACGGATATTAGATCGCATATTTAAGGAAAGTCCAGCAGTAAAAAAGACTAGCGTTTCTATTTCAAAACTCAATCCTCCAATTGGTGGTGATGTTGAAAAAGTAACGATAAAAATTACCGAAAAACGAAAAAAACGATAGTTGTAGGGTAAACGCTTAATTTTTTTTACATTTGCTGCAAATAATGGCGTCTTGGCCGAGTGGCTAGGCAGTGGTCTGCAAAACCATCTACAGCGGTTCGAATCCGCTAGACGCCTCAAAAACCTTCAAGTTTACTTGAGGGTTTTTTGTTTTATAATACTGAGAATAACTAAGGTGATTAATGGATAAGGATATAATGACTTATTTAAGGTCACTTCGAGGAACTTTTTATGAAGAAGATAAAGCTTAAAGTATTATCTAATATCCTCAATAAGGTCCTGAGGATTTAATTTATCTTTTGGTAAAAACCCTTTAACAATTAATACTAATCCACAAATAATTAATATTAAACCCAATAGTTTTTTTACTTTTAAAATACGGGTTGGAGTTAGTTTTCTTTTGAGTTGTTTGGCGAGTAATATTTTAAATAAATCGGTTACAAAGTAAGCTAGAATCATCGTTCCAAAAAACACTAAAAAACGATTTAAATCATTTTCTAATCCTGGTCCAGTAATTATAATTACACCTAGCCAAAATACAAGCACACCAATATTTATGAAATTAAGAAGAAACCCTTTGATAAATAATCCTAAATAATTGGTTTTCTTAAACTGAATTTCGCTTGCTTCTTCAGTAGTTTTCTTAGCTTTTTTTAAAAATATAATCACTCCATAAATAGTAATTATCATCCCTCCAAAGACAAATAACCCTGGTTGATTGCTTAAATTTTCTAAGAGTTGATAACTACTAAAATATGCTAAGCCAATAAAAAAAACATCGGCTACTATGACTCCAAAATCAAAAGCTACGGCCGCTCTAAATCCCTTAGTGGCACTTGTTTCTAGAAGTAC
Organism: uncultured Bacteroidota bacterium; assembly: GCA_913062555.1. Classification (GTDB taxonomy): domain Bacteria; phylum Bacteroidota; class Bacteroidia; order Flavobacteriales; family Flavobacteriaceae; genus CAJXVU01. Next base: position 27,955 of record CAJXVU010000028.1, on the reverse strand, counting down.
AAAAAAAACAGGACCTATCATAAATGCTAAAAAAAAGCCTAAAGGAATCGCTGCTTGAATATCTTCTATCATATTATTTATAACCCTTTTGAAGGATTTTTTTAGTGTTATTAACCTCAAAAAAGATATAATTCCTTAAAACTTAAGGGTTTATATTAAATGCTTTGAATTAAAAATGCCGAATAAAAATCCAGCATTTAAAATTGAAGTTTAACAAATATAATAAAAGAACTGTATTTGTTATATTTCTTAATATGTATATTTAATTTATTCCATTCGTTTTATACGTCCACCAAATACGCGACTTTCATTTACGGTCACCGGATTTCCATAAATAAAGATATCACCTCCAGCCCTAATTTTTATATCTACAAGATTAGTAGCATTCACATCGGCTTCACCCGCAACACGTATTGCAATTTTAGTGCTTTCAGTTTCAAAGTCTTTACCTTTATAAACACCTCCTGTATTAATAGAAATATCTTGTTTATCTGATTTTCCAGTGGTTTCAATTATACCTCCAGAAACAGATTTTATACTTGCAGTTTTAACTTTTAAATCCACTTGAATTCTACCGCCTTCTTGTGCTTTAAGCTCAATTTCGTACTGTTTTATCTTATCTTTTGAATAAATATAAGCACCTTCATTAGCATCAATAATATCAATACTTGTATAATACAATATCACCGAAGTATCATTACCATCAAAGCTCTCTTCAATATTCATTTTAATTTTGAGTTTCCCATTTTTGTTAACAACAATAACATCCTCAGTATTCTTTCCACTAATTTCAACTTTGTTTTCTTTTGATTTAACTAATTGAACTTCAATTAAATCATATACTTTTAATTCTTGAAACTCACCTACCGTTTTTTCTACAGTATTTTGTCCCGTCATGATGGTTACGCATAAAACCGCTATCAATTTTATAACATTTTTCATAATTTAAATTTTAATTTAATGATTGATAAAAAATTATTTTAGAATGAAAAGCAATAACTATGCCTCATTTTTACCTAATAACGTAAAATCTAGGTGTTTTCTTACTAAGTCGGCTTGTTTTACTTTTACAATCACCTCATCACCTAATTGATATACGTTTTTAGTTTTTTCACCAATTAAAGCATATTCATCCTGATCAAAACGATAATAATCATCCTTTATATCTCTAATTCTCACCATTCCTTCACATTTATTTTCCACAATTTCTACATAAATACCCCAATCTGTCACTCCAGAAATAACACCTACAAATTCTTGGTCTTTATGATCCTGCATAAATTTCACCTGCATGTATTTAATAGAATTCCGTTCTGCTTTGGTTGCTAAATTTTCCATTTTTGAAGAATGCATACATTTTTCTTCGAAAGCATCTTCATTAGCCGATTTGTTTCCATCCAAATAATATTGCAATAAACGATGTGTCATTACATCTGGATAACGCCGTATTGGCGAAGTAAAGTGACTGTAATAATTAAATGCTAATCCATAATGCCCAATATTATTAGTAGTATATTCTGCCTTACTCATTGTGCGTATAGCAAGGGTATCTACTAAATTTTGCTCTTTAGTACCATTGACGTCTTTTAATAAATTATTTAAAGATTTTGTGGTAGTCTGTCGGTCTGTAAAATTTAATTTATAACCAAAACGGGAGACAATATTTTGTAATGCCGCTAATTTTTCGTCATTTGGCTCATCGTGAACACGATAAACAAATGTTTTTTTAGGGCTTTGTTGTCCAATAAATTTAGCCACTTCTCTATTGGCTAATAACATAAACTCTTCAATAAGCTTATTAGCATCTTTACTAGTTTTAAAATAAACACCAGTTGGATTACTAGTTTCATCTAAATTGAACTTCACTTCTACTTTATCAAATGAAATTGCACCATCTTTCATACGCTTTACACGCATAATTTTAGCTAATTCATCTAATTTTAAAATAGCATCAGCAATAGCTTGATCTGCTTTATAAGCTTTTCCATTAATTGAAATTTCTTTAGATATATTATTGTTTTTAGTTTCAATTATTTCCTGAGCTTCTTCATAAGCAAAACGAGCATCACTATAAGTTACAGTACGTCCAAACCATCTATCTATTATTTCCGATTTATTATTAATTTCAAACACCGCTGAAAAAGTAAATTTTTCTTCATGTGGTCGTAAGGAACACGCATTATTTGATAAAATTTCAGGCAACATTGGTACCACCCGATCCACAAGATATACCGATGTTGCACGTTCGTAAGCTTCATCATCAAGAATCGTGTTTTCTTTGACATAATGAGACACATCAGCAATATGAATTCCTATTTCATAATTACCATTTTTCAACTTTTGAAATGATAAAGCATCATCAAAATCTTTAGCATCTTTTGGATCTATAGTAAAGGTTAAAACATCGCGCATATCCCGACGTTTTTTTATTTCATCCTCATTTATTTCAGTATTTATTTCATTAGCAAATACTTCAACTTCATTTGGAAATTCATAAGGCAATCCAAATTCTGCTAAAATAGAATGAATCTCAGTGTTATGCTCTCCTGGTCTTCCTAATACTTTTAGTATTTTTCCATATGGAGAATCTGCTTTTTCAGGCCAATCCTCGAGCTTTACCAAGACTTTATCGCCATCGTCAGCCTTATTAATTTTATTTATTGGTACAAAAATATCTTTATACATTTTAGTACTATCGGCAATTACAAAAGCATAACTTTTATGAATTTGAATAATACCCACATATTCTGTTCGTTCGCGTTTAATTATTTTAGTAATCTCGCCTTCTAACTTACCTCGTTTACGACGTTTGTATACATAAATCTCAACTTCATCTCCATTTAAAGCCTTATTTATATTATTTGAAGCTACATATATATCGTCTTCAAAATCATCACAAATTACGTATCCAGATCCTCTAGCAGACACATCTAATATACCAGTATGGTATTCTGTAGAGATTATAGCTTTAAATTTTCCTCTATCTATTTCCTCAATTTCTTGATTAGCCTTTAAGCGTTGTAATGTTTTAATTATTTGATTTCGGCTACTGGCATCATTTACACCGAGCTTAGCTGCTATTTGTTTATAATTAAATGATTTAGTTCTATCTGATTTTAGTATTTCGAAAATACTATTGGTAAGATTCTCTATTTTATTAGAGCGTTTTTTCTTCTTTCTTGTCATCTTCTTTTTTCTATTAAGACAAATCTACATTTAATAAATTTAATTTATAATGGCTTAATAATAAGTTTATTCACATTTAATATTATAATAACATTTATCTTTTTAAAAATTTAAAAAAAATGATGGTTATTATAGTGTGTTAATAGCTAGTATAACTTTGTTGAATTTTACTTTGAAAATAGTTTATTTACCTTTTATATAGTACTATTAACAAGTTATCAATAGGTTAATTACTTTATTTTTAAGCTTTTATTTATAACTATTAACAGTTATTAAAAAGGATAGTTAACAAGTGATTTTTAATAAAAATATTAGATTTTAATGTTAACATATAGATAATATTAACTCATAACATTTCAATTGTTTTCTATAAAAAGATTTGGTTTTTAAATATAAATTCTTGTATGGAAAAAAATATATAAATAACAAAAATAAGTTGTGAAAAATAACAATTAGATATTAACATCTAATTAATAAAGTAATTCACAATAAAAATTAGGTTTCACTTTATTTTGTAATTTTATACCCTCTAAACAATTATATAAAGAATGAAAATTTCAATAGGTAATGATCACGCTGGTACAGATTATAAATTCGAAATAGTTAAATTACTTGAATCTAAAGGTATTAAGGTAAAAAATTATGGTACGGATGCTAATGATAGCGTCGATTATCCTGATTTTGTACATCCTGTAGCTCAAGATATCAAATCGAATGTGGCCGATTTTGGGATATTAATTTGTGGTAGTGCTAATGGTGTGGCCATGACTGCTAATAAATATCGGGAAGTTCGCGCTGGTTTATGTTGGACAAAGGAAATTGTTGAGTTAATTAGACAACATAATAATGCTAATGTATTATGTATTCCTGCTCGGTATACCTCAATACCTCAGGCTTTACAAATGGTAAATACTTTTTTAGAAACGCCGTTTGAAGGTGGTAGGCATCAGAATAGAGTAGATAAAATTTCTATTTCTTGTTAATAATTAAATTTTCATTGAGTTAGTCTTCTTTAAGAAATGATAGCATTATATACTAAAACATTTAATGAATTAACAAATACAGAATTGTATGATGTACTTCAATTACGTTGTGCTGTTTTTGTTGTGGAGCAAGATTGTGTGTATCAGGATGTTGATGGAAAAGATAAAAAGGCTCTACATGTTTTAGGTATTAAAAGTAATAAGGTTGTGGCTTATACAAGAATTTTTGGACCAGGTCATTATTTTAATGAGGCTAGTATTGGTAGAGTAGTAGTAGCTGAATCAGAAAGAGAACATAAATATGGATATGATATTATGGAAGCCTCTATCAAAGCTATAAAAGTGAAATATAATACAAGTACTATTAAACTTTCAGCACAGCTATATTTAAAAAAGTTTTATAATAACTTAGGCTTTAAAGAAGTAGGTGAGGAGTATATGGAAGATGATATTCCACATATCGCCATGATTAAGGAATAATTTACTTTTTATTTGAATTGATATTAGTGATTAAAATTTCAACACGTCTATCAAATTTAGCTTCTCCACCTAAGGGAAATTTACGTCTCATACCGACATATTTCATTCGTTTTTTATTAACCCCTTTTTTAGAGAGATAAAAATATATATATCTTGCCCTAGCCACTGACAGGTTACGTTTTTTAGTTTTTCTATCTACGGCATCTCTTGCATATTTTGTGCAACAAACATGGCCTTGAATAGTAAAAGAAATATCTTTGCGATCTTTTAAAATATTAGCAATATTTTCAAGAGTTTTCTCAGATTCAGGAAGGACATTACTATGACCAGTTTCAAATAAAATATTTTCTAAAATAATAGTATCGCCAATAGATAAATCACCTTTTAAAAGATCGACAACTTCTTTTAATTCTGATGTTTTTTCTTCCTCAATTTTAGGGATATTTATAGATGCAATTATTTCAACTTTTCTATTTAGACCACGAATAATATTAGCATCTTTTGTATTTATAATTTTAAGTAATACCTCTCCTTTTCCGTCGACGTTTTTAATAATAGAACCATCTATTTCATATTCAGAAAATATAGTTTTTATAGCATTAGCACGCTGTTGTGAAAGTTTGAGATTATATGAATCACTACCTACATCGTCACAAAATCCATAAATAGAAATTTTTTCAATATTATTTTTTTCAAGGTTCCTAATGAATAATAGAAGGCGATTTTGCTCAGTTAATGGTACTACAAATTCATCTGTATCAAAGTACACTTCGTGTGTCAACTCAGTTTGAGAAAACACAAAGCCTGTGCAGCATAGAAATATAAGAAGTATCTTTTTCACTTTGGTTATTCTTAAAAGGCTTCTAAATTAGGTATATAAATATAACCCAAAAATTAGATTTTAAGTATTTTAATACGCTGAAAATTATATAATATTATTTTAAGTAACTATTATATTTATTAAGGTTGGATAAAATTTCTGTAGCCCTTTTAATTTCAGTATTGTTAGCTAGATAAAATTCATATAATCCTTCTCTATAAAAATAACGTTTAACGATTTCGTTTTCTATTAAAGACGTTAGCTGTTTTTCATTAGTATCAATGGCTTTACTCTTTAAGGCATTAAGATTAGAAAGGAGCTTATTATAATCATTAGACAAACTCTCCATCAATGCTTCATCACTAGCAACTTCCATCGCTTGTTCAAGCGCTTTTTCAGTTTTCGTTTCAAAATCGAAATTGTTAGATTTTAAATAAGATTTAAAATTTCTAAAATCGGTATTTGTAAGTTTAAACGATTTTAAATTTGATACAGAATTTTTATAATAATAGTCTGTTGCAAAATTAAAAATATAGTCATCATTAATTATTGCTTTGGTAATCGTGGAAGGCTTAGAAAGGGCAATTTCAACATCTGGTTGTACGCCACCTCCATCAAATACAGAGCGACCATTTTTTGTTTTGAACTCATTAAAGTTTTCTTTTTTTACACGTACTGCATTACCTTCGGTGTCTCTATTCCAGTAATCTAATGCTTGAATACAGCGTCCTGAAGGGGTATAATATCTAGAGATAGTAACTTTGAGTTGTGCGCCATAAGTTAAAGACTTAGGCCTTTGTACAAGGCCTTTCCCAAAACTTCGAGAACCAATGATTACGGCACGATCTAAGTCTTGTAAAGAACCTGAAACTATTTCACTTGCTGAGGCACTACCTCCATCTATTAAAACAATTAAAGGTATTTGAGTATCAAGGGGTTGGTTTTGAGTGAAATATGTTTTGTTATATTTTTCAACTTTTGACTTTGTGGTTACTACAAGCTGTCCTTTTGGCACGAAAATATTAACAATATTTATAGCTTCTCGAAGTAAACCACCAGGGTTACCTCTTAAATCTAGAATAATTTTTTTTGCGCCATCAGCTTTTAATTCTAATAAAGCATTGGAGGTTTCTTTAGAGGCTTTGCTATTAAATTTGGTAAGGGCAATATATCCAGTATTATCATTAACCATATCAAAAAGCGTTACAGCATTTACTTCTACTTCTTGACGTGTAATGTCTGCAGTAAATGTTTTTCCTTGGCGCAAATAGGTGACATTAACCTTTGACCCCGCCGCGCCTCTTAATAAATCGCCCGCGTTTTCTTTAAAACTTGACACGACAATAGCCTCAACTTTAATTATTTTATCTCCAGCTTTTAATCCGGCTTTATCAGCTGGATAGTCTTTGTAGGGCTCAATAACTAATAGATGATCTTTACTTGTTTTTATACTTGCCCCAATACCTGTATAATCTCCTATATTATTAATTCTTGCAGCTTCTACATCCTGCTCATTCATAAATACAGTGTATGGATCCAAGTCTTTGAGCATGTTTTTAATAGCTGTATCCATTAAATCTCCAGGATTCGTTTCATCAACATAGTTCATGTTGAGTTCTTTAAAAAGTGTTGTGAAGATCTCTATTTGTTTAGCTATTTCAAAAAAATCACTTTTGAAAGCTGCAGTTGTAAAAAACACAGTTATTGCTAAAATGGGAATAATAATTTTCTTTTTTAATATGTTTTTCATCACAATAATTTTAATTATTAGAAACAGATTTGTGAAATTTTTCGAATAATGATTTCATTTTGGTTTCTAAATGAGTAAGTGTTGGCTTTTCTTTTCCAATGTACAAAATCATAAACGCATATTGTGTTGTAATGTTGTTAAAATATGTGTCCTTATGCAGTCTATAAGTCTCTCGCAATAATCGTTTTACTCTATTTCTATCTACAGCATTTTTAAAATTACGCTTACTAACTGAGACTCCTGTTTTAATATTTTCACCATTTTTTTTGTCAGTTTCTAAGAAAACCAATCGCAAAGGAAATGCAGAAACAGATTTACCCTCTACAAACATTTTGTCTATGAGTTTTTTACTTTTAAGTTTTTCTGTTTTATTATATGTTCGGTTCATATAAGTCAAAGATAATGCCCTTGATTAAATAACAAAAAAAATCTCATTAATAGATTATAAAACCTATTAATGAGATTGATTTTTTAAAAAATGAAGTTCTTTTTTAATGAAGTGACTTAGGTGCCTTTGTTGTCTTTACTTTAGAGGTTTTCACTATTTCTTTAGCTTTTACCACTTGAGCCGTTACATGAACCACATTATTGTATTTATTAATATCGGCCATCATATTTTTTGAATCAATAGTTACCGACCTTATGTTTTGTTTAGACTTATTAATTGTAAACCTATATGAAGGACTTGTCCACGCCCAGTCTTTCAAAACAGTTGTTGATGATGCATTTGGTTTTTCCCCACGCATCATTTGTAGTGGAATATAAAACTGTTCTTTTGAGCCGTCAATATATTCAACTTCAATATCAATAGGCATAGGCATAAGCCCTACACGTTGTAAACTCACAATAGTGGTTTCTCCTCTGCCACCAACACCTCTAACACCGTAATCAATAGTATTTGTAGTTTGCCCGAAATCCATAAGATACCAATCCAATTCTAAACCAGACACTTTTTCTGCAGAGCGAATGATATCATTTGGCGTAGGGTGCTTAAAATGAAAATCGTTATAGTACTTTTTAATTGTTTCTTTTAAATTTTCCTTACCAATTACATAGCCTAATTGCGCTAAAAACACAGAGCCTTTACTATAAGCAGAGGTTCCATAGGAACCATTATATTCATAGCGATCGGCATGCGTCGTTAAGGGTTGTTCTTTTCCGGAAAGGGCTAATTTAATATAGCTTTTATATGCACTTTCAGTTGGATGCGCGCTTTTTCTGTCCATGATTTTATTCATTGCTAAACCACTAATGTAGCTTGCAAAGCCTTCGTCCATCCATTCGTGTTTCGCTTCATTACTAGCTAATAAAAATTGAAACCAGGTATGAGCCATCTCGTGTGATGTTACTCCAATTAGGCTACCTAAACTACGTCCCCCAGTAATAAGTGTTGACATGGCGTATTCCATACCACCATCACCACCTTGAATTACAGAATACTGTTTGTATGGATATTTCCCAACATTAGCACTAAAGTATTGCATTAATTCAGCAGTTTTTGGCTGTAATTGTTTCCAGTTATCTTTTATTTTAGGATTGTTTTTATAAAAGAAGTGCAACATTGGACCATCAGGAACTTGTAATTTATCATGTACGTAATCAGGATCTGCTGCCCACATAAAGTCATGTACATTTGGTGCAATGAAATGCCAAGTATTTGTTTCTTTTTTATTCTTTTTTACTTTTTTAGTTTGGTAACCATGACCAATTTCATTTGGATTTTGTAGATAACCAGTTCCACCAATAACATAATCTTTATCAATGGTTATTTTTACATCAAAATCACCCCAAACACCGTGAAATTCTCTCGCAATATAAGGATCGGCATGCCATCCTTGAAAATCATATTCAGCCAATTTTGGGTACCATTGTGCCATTGATAAGGCAACACCTTCTTTATTATTTCTTCCTGAACGACGAATTTGAACGGGCACTTGACCGTCAAAATCCATAGTAAATGTTACGGAAGCGCCTGGTTGGATTGGTTGAGCTAACTTAACTTCAAGAATAGTTCCAACGGTTTCATAAGAAATTGCTTTACCATCTTGAAAAAGAGAATTAACCTTGATATAACCTATTTCATTAGGCTTAAGCCTACTTATTCTTTCTTTTACTCGTCTGTCGGGATCTAAAATCGTTCGGGACCTTATATCCATTTCACTTCCTGGCTGAAAGGCATTAAAGTATAAATGATAAAAAACTTTGTTTAAAACATCAGGGGAATTATTCGTATAAACAAGGGTTTGTTTACCATTGTATTGATATGTATTTACATTCATATCAATTTCCATTTTATAATCTACATGTTGTTGCCAATATGTAGAAGCCGTTTGAGACGGTGTTTTAGTTGTTTTGTTAGATTTTCCGTAAGAAAAAACAACAGCTAGGTTTAGGGCCAATAAGATTAATCGCTTCATAATGAATCAAATATATGAGAGTTTGGTGGTAAAATAGTGAATTATTTTATTTTTTTGAAATTTGTTTGGCTAAAATAAGTGCGTTATAAGTATTCACAACTTTAGAAGATTTTGATAGATCTTCAAAAGGTTGTACATTTTTTGGGTCTCCACCCACAATAACTTTGGCTTTTATTGGCAAACCAGAGGCCATTAAAATTTGTTTTACTTCTGCTGCGGAAAGCCCAGGGTAATAAGACCTAATTAATGCCGCAACCCCTGCTACCGCAGGCGAAGCCATTGAAGTGCCTCCAATAGATTCGTATTCGTTTTCAGGAAAAGTAGAGTAAATATTAGAACCAGGGGCAAACACATCTACATTTGTTTTACCGTAGTTAGAATATTTAGCCACCATATTTGATCCGTATTTAGGCTCTATTGCTCCAACAGTGATAAAAGTTTTAGAGGTTTCTATTCCAGTGCCGATAGCATCGTTAGGAAATTTATTTTTTTTATCTAAATTAACACCTTCATTACCCGCAGCACTCACAATAAGGACATCTTTTTCTCCCGCATAAGTAATAGCTTCTCTTACCCACTCACTATGAGGTGAATAGTATTTTCCGAAACTCGTATTGATGATCGTTGCGCCATTATCTACAGCGTATCGAATAGCAAGCGCAATATCTTTGTCATATTCGTCACCATTTGGAACTGCTCTAACACTCATAATCTTTACATTATTAGCAACACCATTGACGCCTTTACCATTATTGCGTTCGGCTGCAATAATTCCTGCAACATGTGTCCCGTGACTCTCACTTTTCTTTACTGGCTTAACGTTGTTATTGCCATATGTTTTAGAGGACATCGTATTTGGGTCATCATCAGTTTTCCGACCTTTAAAATCCTTATTCAAATTAAAATTAAGACTTTCTGTAAAGTGCTCAATACCATTGTTTAATTCTTCCTTGGCTTCTGTCACACTATCTAGTCCATTGCTAAACAAATATTTTAAAAGGCCGAGATGTCTTTGCAAGGATTGATCTTCAGTTTTTATAGCGTTTACATCTTCTTTCGTATAATTTTCATTATTTAAATGCTTAGCTACAGCTTTATCCGAAACTACGAGTTGTTCAAGAATTTGTTCGTACTGCATTTTATTTGATGTCGCTTCTTGGTGGGCTTTGTCAAATTCATTTTTGGCTTCCTGATATCTTGGATTTGTTTTATCACCAGAACTTAATAGTCTTACATACTCTAATTGTTCATCATAAGTCTCTCCTAGAAAATTCCAACCGTGTATATCATCTACAAATCCATTGTTATCATCGTCTTTCCCATTATTTGGAATTTCATCAGTATTGGTCCAGATTACATCATTAAGGTCTTCATGATCAATATCAATTCCAGAATCGATTACAGCAACGATGACTGTTTTACCTTTTTTATTTTTTATAATCTCATCATAAGCCTTGTTTACACTCATTCCTGGGATAGTATCTTTTACTAAATCTAAATGAGCCCAGGTATGGGCTTCGTTTTCTGATAATTCATTATATTTTATAGGTGAATTATCAATATTTTCGATTGGTGTTGATATAATTGCTGAAGCACCACATCCCGAAAGGAATGCTAATGCTATCGCGCTAATGCTAAATAATCTAAAAATTTTCATCGTCATTTCGTAATATTTATTTTGCGTTTATTTTTTTATAATAGCCCCCCATAAATGGGGCATTAAAAGTTTCAATGTTACCTCGATCGGCCATGGTAACAAAACAAGTTTTACCGTTTTCACCACCAAAAGTAATATTCGAAGGTTTTTTTCCGGTAAGTGTTATTTCATTTATAAGTTGGCCATCAGGAGAAATAATGGCAATAGTACCTTTATCATAACGCGCGATATAAAGGTTTCCTTTATGATCACATCGCATTCCGTCTAGTCCAAAATCTTCAAAGGTTTTAAATATTTTCTTATTTGTAACCGTACCATCTTCTAATATAGAATATTGCCAAATTTTGCGTTGAACAGACTCATTCACATATAAAGTTTTCCCGTCAGGACTAACTTCAATGCCGTTAGTGGTACCCATGTTTTTTTCTAAGAGACTAATCTCACCCTGGAGGTTAACCATCCAGATATTTCCAGTACTAAGTTCCCAATTAGGGTCACTTAAGTAAATTATCCCCGTATCACTTATCGCTAAATCATTAGGTTGATTCATATCAGGGTTATGGGCCCAGATAATTGGGGTATTGCTATTTTTTTCAACCTTATAAACATTGTGGTTTACATAGTCGGCAATAAACATATTTCCTTCCAAATCAAATCGGATACCATTGCCAATACTTCCATTTGGAAGCGAAAGAAAGACCCGTCCTTCTCCTTTTTTATCGACAACGCCAATAGTGCCTTCTTTTTCAAAATTAACAGCAAACACATCGCCATTTTTATTCACAGCAGGCCCTTCTATACCCTTAGTAAATGAAAATTCTTTGGTAAAATCAGTACTGTGTTGAGGTGATTTTTCACAAGTCATAAGGCAAATGGAAGCTAGGGCAAACAAAAAGTTATTATAATATTTCTTCATTTATTAAAATTCGTTAAGGGCATATGTGTTATTTAGTCGCACACCTTTTTCGGTATGCTGTACTGTAATTATTTCATTGTGGGCATCATGTTCTAAAAACAGATAATAATTTTTATCAGCTGCGGTATTTAAAAATAATTCCTTTTCACTAAGTGTTAATAGTGGTCTGGTATCATATCCCATTACGAATGGAATTGGCAGATGTCCAACCGTTGGGAGCAAATCGGCCATAAAAGCAATTGTTTTCCCTTTATAATTAATAAGAGGAATCATTTGCTTCTCAGTATGCCCATCAGCAAAGAAAATATCAAAACCTAGTTCTGAATTTAATAAGGTGTTTCCTTGTGGAAGACTAGTAAAATGAAGTTGACCACTTTCCTGAATGGGGATTATATTTTCTTTTAAAAAGGATGCTTTCTCCCTATTATTGGGATTTATAGCCCAGTTCCAGTGATTTTCATTACTCCAAAACTTTGCGTTTATGAAAGCGACTTCATATCCCGTTTGGTTGGCATTCCATTGAACACTTCCCCCACAATGATCAAAATGAAGATGCGTCATAAAAACATCTGTAATATCATCACGATGAAAGCCATGCTGCTTTAACGAGCTATCTATGCTATCATTTCCCCAAAGGTAATAGTAGCCAAAAAATTTATCACTTTGCTTATTTCCCATTCCGGTATCGATTAAAACTAAACGATCACCATCCTCTATAAGCAAACAACGTGCCGCAATATCAATCATATTATTGCTATCGGCGGGATTTGTTCTTTGCCATAACGATTTAGGAACTACGCCGAACATAGCACCTCCGTCCAGCTTAAAATTTCCAGCGTTTATAGGATATAATTTCATAATGGGCGGTAAATTAACGAAAACCCTAGTAAAATTTGTGTATAATTAAGATTTTTTTGTGTTTAATAAAAGAAGAGTGTTTTTGGTTTATCGCCACTATTTAGGATATTTGAATTCATTGTTTTATTGATTATGGGATGTTTTGTAACTCATTAATTTTCTGTTGATAAGAAGGTTTGAAATAAAAATGTAATTTTTTTTATCTTTTTAAGGGATTTCATTTTTTTGAAAAACGTATATTAAGCCCTTCATTGACCTTTTATTTAAACTATGAAGACAAACAACGAAGTACCTAGTAATGGATTTACTGGATTGAAAGAAAACTGGAGAAGTGATATTTCGGCAGCTATAAGCGTATCATTAGTAGCTTTACCATTGGCATTGGGAATTGCTGTTGCATCTGAAGTAACTCCTATGGCAGGAGTACTTTCTGCTATTATTGGTGGCGTGGTAACAACCTTTTTTCGAGGTGGTCATTTGGCGATTAACGGCCCTGCGGCAGGATTAATAGCAGTAATTTTAGGTGGTCTTGTAGCGCTAGAGGGGAATATTAATTACGTATTGGCTGCAATTGTCATCTCTGGAGGTATTCAAACCATAATGGGTTTTCTTAAAATGGGGCGATTTGCTAAGTTATTACCATCTTCTGTTTTACATGGAATATTGGCTGCTATTGGTGTCATTATTTTTGCAAAACAAGCACATTATGCCTTGGGAACTACATCGAATGCCGATACCACGATTGGAACACTTTTTGATATTTTGAACCAACTACCAGAAGCCAATCCCTTTGTTTTTTTAGTTGCACTAATTGGTATCTTGACACTCGTTTTTTATAAAAAAATAAAACATAAATTTATTCAAATAATCCCCGCTCCAATGTGGGTGTTACTACTGGCTTTGCCTTTAGTATTCTGGTTTGATTTTTTCAATGAACAAAGCCTTTCCTTCTTGGGAAACACATACGTCGTTGGTCCAGAATTATTAATAGATATTCCAGAAAACCCTCTGGATAGTATTATGCATCCAGATTTTGGAATGATTGGAACTATGGCATTTTGGCTTACAGTTTTATCTATTACAATGATTGCCTCGGTAGAAACTCTTGCCAGTGCCCGTGCTGTTGATAAGTTAGACCCATACAAGCGAACGACCAATTTAAACAAAGATTTGGTAGGGGTTGGGCTTAGTACAATGGTTTCAGGAGCTTTAGGAGGACTTCCAATAATTACCGTAATTGTGAGAAGTACTGTAAATGTAAATAGTAATGCTAAGACTAGGTGGTCCAACTTTTATCATGGAATTTTTCTAATTCTTTTTGTGCTTATTTTGGCACCTGTTTTAAGGAGCGTTCCCTTAGCAGCCTTAGCGGCAATCTTAGTGCATACAGGGTTTAAATTGGCATCACCTAAGGTATTCAAACGAGCCTATGATCAAGGAGTAGAACAGTTGTTATTCTTGTGCTCTACTCTTGTTATTACTTTATTTACCGATTTGCTTTATGGTATTATCGGAGGTATTCTAGTGACACTAGTATTACAAATATTATTAGCAAAGGTTGGATTTTTGACCTTCTTTAAAAAGATATATAAATCTGGTTCTAAGGTGTATCATTTGGAAAACGGCACCTACGATGTTAAATTAAAGGGAATTTCTAATTTCTTATATGCTTTAAAGCTAGACAAATTACTGGAAGAGATTCCAATAGGGTCAACTGTTCGTATTGATATGGCTCAAACACGTTTAGTTGATCTTTCAATTATGGAAAATTTAATTGACTTTAAACGGATACATGAAAATAAGGGAGGAAATGTAAAACTAATAGGTCTAGACAATCATGTGGCTTCTACGAGTCATAATAGAGCTTTGAAAATTATCACTGGTCGTGTAAAAAAGCGAATTACCCAACGTCAAATTCGATTACAGAAAATGGCCATTGCAAACGGTTGGTCTTTTGAACGGGAAGTTGACTGGAACACCTCTTATCTAAGGAATTTTAATTTCTTTGATTCACGTCCAATAGAAATGAAAAATAATTCTTTACAAGGTCAGGATATAGAAAATGATACACATTGGGAAATAGCGGATATCGTATTTGATGAAGGGGCTATGCTAGCCCTGGAAGTTTACCAAACTACAGTTCAAGTTGTGCGACTTCCATCTCCAATACCACAATTTATTATTGATAAAGAAGGCCTTTTTGATAAAATTTTCGGTAGAGTGAAAGTTTTCTCTGGATCAAAAAAGGATATAAATTTCGTGAAGTTTCCTAGTTTTTCTAATAAATTTCAATTGAGCGGAATAGATGAGGAAGCTATTAGAAATTTTTTTACAGATGATCTTATTCATTTTTTGGAACAAAATGAAATTCATCACATTGAAAGTAATGGAGAGGCATTAATGATCTTTAAATACGTACATATTGCACGTACAGATGAGGTACAAAACATGCTTGCTTTTTCACGAAATTTGGTAAGCCATATGTCTTAGAAAAGTATTTCCAAAGGCAGTTCTTAGGTTTTCAAGACAACTATGCCATTGGAATTTTTTAGTGTTTTTACAAAAAGAGAGTTAATATGTTAGAACTTGCAGGAATCATTATATTAGGAATATTAGCCCAATGGTTTGCATGGAAATTAAAAATTCCAGCAATCCTCCCTTTAATACTTATTGGATTACTTGTTGGGCCTATTGCTGCCGAATTTTTATCGGAAGATGGAACCAAGTGGATCCAACCAATTTATAAAGACGGAAAGGGGTTATTTCCTGACGAAAGTTTATTCTATTTTGTTTCGTTAGCCATAAGTATAATTCTTTTTGAAGGCGGATTAACTTTAAAACTAAACGAAATTAAAAATGTTGGCCCGGTAATTACCAAGCTAATTACTTTAGGCTCTCTTGTAACCTTTTTAGGAGCAGCAGTAGCGGTTCATTTTATCTTTAATTTTAGTTGGGAGATTTCTTTGCTATTCTCTGCCTTAATTATCGTTACTGGACCCACAGTGATTACACCTATTTTAAGAAATATACCCTTAAAGAAAGATGTGTCTGCCGTTTTAAAATGGGAAGGCATATTAATAGACCCCATAGGGGCTTTAGTAGCCGTATTGGTTTTTGAATTTATAAGTGTTGGTGGCGGTGGTGAATTCACAAAAACAGCCTTCATAGAGTTTGGAAAAATAATTCTGTTTGGGTCAACCTTTGGATTTACTTTTGCCCACGCGCTTAATTTTTCAATTAATAAAAAATGGATTCCACATTATTTATTAAATGTATTTGCTTTAGCAGCTGTTTTAGGTGTTTTTGTATTATCAGATACTTTTGCCCACGAATCAGGTTTGCTTGCCGTAGTTGTAATGGGAATGGTGTTGGGGAACTCTAACTCTGCCTATTTAAAAGAGCTACTTTATTTTAAAGAATCGTTGAGTGTATTATTGATTTCCATTTTATTTATTTTGCTCGCGGCAAATATTAATATGGAAGATATGTTACTTATTTATAATTGGAAAACAGCGGTTTTATTTGCGATTGTTGTTTTTGTAATTCGACCAATAGGCGTGTTTTTGAGCACCAGGAAATCATCCTTAAATTTAAATGAAAAGCTATTTATTAGTTGGGTGGGACCAAGAGGTATAGTGGCGGCAGGAATCGCGTCTCTATTTGGCTTGAAATTGGCGAAAGATGGCGTTGCAGGGGCTGAATATATTACACCCCTGGTTTTTATGATCGTTTTAGGAACAGTGATATTAAATGCGACCACAGCGAGATTGTTTGCAAAAATCGTTGGCGTATTTTTGCGTAAATCAGAAGGGATTCTTATTATAGGAGCATCTGAAATTTCTAGGCTTTTGGGACATTATTTAGAAACTAACGGAAGGCATGTGGTACTCATAGATAGTAATCTGGAAAATATCACCAAAGCAAAAGAAATAGGCTTGGAGGCCTTAAATTCTGATATTTATTCTGACACCTTATTGGATAACATTGAACTTAATGACGTTGGGTATTTAATGGCTTTAACTGGCAATAGTAATATTGATAAATATGCCATTGATAAATTTACTAAGCATTTTGGTGAAAACGGTTCGTTTAGATTAGTAACCCCCGAGGAGATGAACGACCCAACAGACAACCCAAGAGAAGGCTTATTTTCACATACTGACGATTATAATACCCTCCTTGAGCTCACCAAGAAGCATCCAAATATTCAAGAGGTGGATTTAAAAGATAAAGCTCATTATTTATCTTTAATAGAAATCACAAAGAATGATAAGGAGATTATTCCATTGTTTATTAAAGACGGTGAAGGGGGGCTCCATATTATTACCTCTTACAATAAAGAGGTGGAGTCTATAGAAAAAGATTGGAAATTGGTATATTTAGGGAAGCACATACAGAGTAATTAACAAACAAAAACTCAATCAACTAAATGTGTAGCAACCAATATATAAAGAAAACAGTCTTATGAAACTAAAAAGCATCGCATTAATACTACTAGTTGTTATTGCAATTGTTATGATAGTAATGGGTATAAAGGCCAATATGAAGCCGCCAATATTAACGGGTATTGGTTTTATAATTATTGGATACCTATTCAATCAGAAAACGAAATAACCCTTAGTCGTTCAGTTTTAATACCGCCATAAATGCTTGTTGTGGAATTTCTACATTTCCAACTTGGCGCATACGTTTTTTACCTTTTTTCTGTTTTTCTAATAGTTTACGTTTACGAGAAATATCACCACCATAACATTTCGCGGTAACATCTTTACGTAAAGCCTTAACGGTTTCTCGAGATATAATTTTGGCACCAATAGCTGCCTGAATAGGAATATCAAATTGTTGACGTGGAATCAATTCTTTTAATTTCTCACACATTTTTTTACCAATGTAATGGGCATTCTCAGCATGAATTAATGCAGACAAAGCATCAACAGGTTGTGCGTTTAATAAAATATCTACACGCACTAATTTTGAGGTTCGCATACCTATTGGCGAATAATCAAAAGAAGCATAGCCTTTAGAAACTGTTTTTAAACGATCATAAAAGTCAAATACAATTTCAGCTAATGGCATATCAAAATTTAACTCCACGCGCTCTGTGGTTAAATACGTTTGATTGGTTATCTGCCCTCTTTTTTCAATACAAAGTGACATTACATTGCCAACAAAATCAGCTTTTGTAATAATAGTCGCTTTTATATAGGGTTCTTCAACGTGGTCTAGTCCTGACGGATCTGGTAAATCGGTAGGGTTATTTACAATAATCGCTTGATCTGGATGTTTTCTTGTAAACGCATGGTAAGACACATTGGGAACTGTAGTAATCACGGTCATGTTAAACTCACGTTCCAATCGTTCCTGGATAATTTCCATATGAAGCATGCCTAAGAAGCCACAACGGAAACCAAAACCTAAGGCAGCCGAACTTTCTGGTTGAAATACTAAAGAGGCATCATTAAGTTGTAACTTTTCCATTGAGTTACGAAGTTCTTCGTAATCTTCAGTATCCACAGGATAAATTCCCGCAAAAACCATTGGTTTTACATCTTCAAAGCCTTCAACTGCATTTGTAGTAGGGTTTTTAGCATCAGTAATTGTGTCTCCTACTTTAACTTCACGAGCTTCCTTAATACCTGTAATTAGGTAGCCTACATCACCAGTCTTTATTTCTTTTTTAACAACCTGACTAAGTTTAAGGGTTCCTACTTCATCAGCAGAATACGATTTTCCGGTGGCGATAAATTTTATTTGCTGGTTCTTTTTAATCGAGCCATTAATAACTCTAAAATAGGTTTCAACACCTCTAAACGGATTGTATACTGAATCAAAAATTAAAGCTTGTAAAGACTCATCAGGATTTCCTTTAGGAGCAGGAATACGGTCAATAACAGCTGCTAATATATTTTCGACACCAAATCCTGTTTTTCCACTAGCATGGATAATCTCTTCGGCGTCACAGCCTAATAAATCTACAATATCATCGGTTACCTCTTCTGGATTGGCACTCGGTAAATCTATTTTATTTAAAATTGGAATGATTTCTAAATCGTTTTCCAATGCTAAGTATAAATTGGAAATGGTTTGCGCTTGGATGCTTTGTGCAGCATCAACAATGAGTAAGGCACCTTCACAAGCTGCTATAGATCGTGAAACTTCATATGAAAAATCGACGTGACCGGGAGTGTCAATAAGGTTTAAAACGTATTCTTCTCCTTTATACGTATACTCCATTTGAACGGCATGCGATTTAATGGTAATTCCACGTTCGCGTTCCAAATCCATACTATCGAGTAATTGGTCTTGTTTTTCGCGATCCGTTACCGCACCAGTTAACTCCAATAAGCGATCGGCAAGCGTGCTTTTTCCATGGTCAATATGTGCAATTATGCAGAAATTTCTAATGTTCTTCATCTATAATAAATTGAGGCTTTCTCAGCCGGACTGCAAAAGTACATAAATTTATAACATTTAGAATCTGTGTATATTAGATTTAAGTATGTTTTAATTGTGTTAGGTAGATGTAAAATGCACAATTGCGGTTTATCCGTAACTTTATGTTAAGTAAATGTTATATGTTTGCGATACACAATATGACAAATTTATAGTTTGAAAAATAGTTATTTGATTGCCTTTTTGTTATGCACTTCCCCTATATGGAGCCAATCATATAAGGTTACAGGTGAAATAATAGATGAAACATCTAACCCTGTTGCTTATGCAAATATTTTGCTTTTAAAAGCTCAAGATTCTACCATTGTTTCTGGTACAACATCTAATGAAGACGGCGAATTTAAATTCGATGAAATACTAGCAAATAGTTATATTCTCAAAACTAGTTTTATTAGTTATGAAGACAATTATAGGAATATCTCTGTAAATAATGATTTAACGGTGCCTTCAATTATTCTAAAAGAATCTATCGAAGCACTCTCTGCGATTCAAATTACATATAGAAGACCCACAATTAAGCGCGAAGTAGACCGTTTGGTTTTTAATGTTGAAAAAACAGCTTTAAGCGAAGGGAATATGATGGAGGTACTTAGAAGCACACCACGGGTTTTAGTTTTAAATAATAGTATAACTGTAATGGGAGCGACACCAACGGTTTATATTAATGATAAAAAAGTACACATTTCATCGAGCGAAATTATAGAGCTTCTTGAGGGCACATCTGCATCAAATATTAAATCTGTAGAGGTAATCACCAATCCCCCCGCCCGCTATGGCGCCGAAAGTGGTGTTGTACTAAATATTATAATGTCCAAGAGTCTTGTTTCGGGTTATAGTGGAAGTCTATTTAGTAATTATACGCAAGGTGTTTTTCCAAAGACTAATTATGGCATGTCTAATTATTTTAAAGGATCTACAGTTAGCTTTTTTGCTAATTATAGTTATAACGACAAAAAAGTAGATCGTGTTGAGCGGATGATTATAAATTATCCAGACCAAGAGTGGGACTCTGATATAGATAGAAATACGTGGTCCGACACCCATAATTTTAACTTTAATTTTGATTGGGATATAAACGAAAACAACACCTTTAGTATTTCTGCTAACACACAATTTATACCTTACTCCAAAAGCTTTATAACTAGTAATACAAAAATAACACCGGCCACTAATGATGATGTTGCAAACTTTTTTTCTGAGAACACCGGAAAAGAAGAAAAACATAACTTAGGGTTTGACATGGGTTATGCTCATACATTTAAAAAAGACAACGCTAAACTCTCAATAAACACGCATTATACGACTTACGATCACAGACAGAATCAAGATGTTATTACCGATTATTTTTTAGGAGATAATTCGTTTTACGACAACAATGCTTTTACTACAAAAGCCAATCAAGATGCTGAAATTTTGACCATGCAGTTAGACTATGTATTGCCTATTGGAGAGTCGTCTTCTTTTGAAATTGGTGCAAAATTTTCGAATGTAAAAACGGATAACGATATTTCACAGCAAGATATTGTGGGGAATCAAGTTGTGTTAAACCTAGATAACAGTGACCAATTTAATTACGACGAAACAGTAAATGCCGCCTATGTTAGTTTTGACAAAATCTGGAAGCTATGGCACTTGAGTACTGGACTACGTGTAGAGCAAACTAATATTGAAGCCATATCAGTATCTACTAACCAAACTAACAATCAAAATTATCTAGAGTGGTTTCCAACCGTAAGTTTAGGTTTTCAAGCGACGGAAAAAGTAAATATTTTTACAAATTTAAAGCGCAGTATTTCACGACCAAGTTACCGCGCCTTAAATCCGTTTAAGCTTTATTTAAGTGATAATACATTCGCTATAGGAAACCCTAATTTAAAGCCAATTTTCACCAATAGTTTGAGTCTAGGCGTCTCAATAAACAGCATATTTACTGTACAGGCCTATTATAAGAAATATGAAAATAACATATTTGAAATTCCGTTTCAAAATAATATAGATAAAACCTTAGCGTACACTTGGGCTAATATTAATTATACAGAAGAAATTGGGCTTGACTTAGAAGCATATTTTAATATTGTTGAGAGATGGTCAATGTATCTAGGTACTTCTTTTTACAACTATAATGACAATGCCACAGTTTTAGACGACACCGTTAATAGAAATATGTGGTCTAACTATTCCATTTTCCAAAACAACTTTTCATTTTTAAAAGATAAGAGTTTAACTGCTAATTTCACGCTAACCTATATTCACAAAAGCGTTATTGGCTTGTTATATTACGACTCTAGAATAGACACCAACTTGTCTTTTAGAAAGACCGTTTTTAAGGGTAAAGGAAGCTTATCTTTAATATTTTCCGACTTATTTAACCGTCAAGACTATTTTGTGACTTCGAAGTTTTTAGATCAGGACAACACCTTATATGACGATTTTGACACGCGTTATATTAAAGTTGGTTTTAGGTATAGTTTTGGGAACACGAAATTATCTACAAACGAACGCACATCGTCTTCGGCTGACGAGCGCGAAAGATTGAACAATAATAAGTAAGGATTAATCTTGCCACTCAGCAATAAACAAATTCGTATCATGCCCACCACCATTCTGTCTATTTGAAGAGAAAATCAGGTATTTACCATCATTTGAAAACACAGGAAACGCATCAAAAGTTTCTCCATGAGTAATACGTTCAAGGTTTTTCCCGTCAATACCGATCTTATATAAATTAAAAGGGAATCCACGTTCCGCTTCGAAGTTTGAAGAAAATAATACTTCTTTACCATTGGGCAGAAAAAACGGACTCCAATTGGCATTACCAAGATTCGTAAGTTGTTTTAAATTAGAACCATCGGCATTACAAATAAACAACTCCATTTCGGTTGGTTGTACCAAGCCTTCAGCTAGGAGTCCTTTATATTCGCTTATTTCGGCTTCTGTTTTTGGTCTCGAAGAACGGAAAATTAATTTTGTACCATCAGGTGAAAAGAAAGCACCACCATCATATCCTAATTCATCAGTAATTTGAACCACATCACTACCATCAATATTCATGGTATATAGCTCTAAGTCGCCACTACGCATAGAGGTGAATACAATTTTATCGCCCATTGGTGATACAGTCGCCTCGGCATCATAACCAGGTTCTGTTGTTAATTGTTCAGTGATATTGCCCTCTAAATCCGCCACAAAAATATCGTATGAATCATATATTGGCCAGACATATTTGCCTTCACGACGCAATGGGGTTTCTGGGCATTCATCGGCACCTAAATGTGTAGAACCATATACAAAATGTTTGTTATCAGGTAAAAAATAGGCACAAGTTGTTCTTCCCTTTCCTGTGCTAATCATTGGTGGAATAATACTATCAAAAGTCTCATCAGCATTCATTAAAAACATTTGATCACAGTCTACATTCCAAGCTTTATTGTTGGATTGAAAAATGATTTGTTGATCGTCAAAACTCCAGTAAGCCTCAGCATTATCACCGCCAAAAGTAACTTGTCTCATGGTCTTAAAATGAATTTCCTCCGGATATATTAATGCATCTACCATTTTAGTTGCACCAGATTCTGCGTCGGTATTGTCTTTTTTGTCTTTTTTACAAGATACAGTTACACTTAGAATTAATAATAGAAGATAAAGTTTTGATTTCATGGATAGTAATGCTAATTATTGCCTAATTTAGGTCAAAAATAAGAATAAACTAATGAAACAAATATTGCTAATCGCGTTTTTTTTGTCTCTTGCTTCATGTAAGCAAGAGCAAGTATTGGAAAATAAAATTCAGGAAGATGTCTCTTTTTTGGCAGATGATAAATTAGAAGGTAGAGCGACGGGTACCGAAGGGGAAAAAGCGGCTGCCAATTATATAGCCGATCGATTTGAAGCCTTGGGGCTAAAAGGAAAAGGAACTGAGGGCTACTTTCAAGATTTTAAATTCAAACCTAAAACGGGGCCACATTCTGAAGTGAGTTATACAAACCTCAATTCAGACAGTACAATAACCGGAAGAAATGTACTTGGGTTTATTGATAATAAAGCCGAACAAACTATTGTTATTGGTGCACATTACGATCACTTAGGATATGGTGATGAGGGCTCATTGTATAGAGGCGAAGATAAACTTGTGCATAATGGTGCAGATGATAATGCAAGTGGTGTAGCTGTAATGCTGAATTTGGCGAGTAAACTAATTGAAACAAACACCAATAATAATTATTTGTTTATGGCTTTTTCAGGTGAGGAAATGGGGCTTTTAGGATCTAATTATTTTGTGAAAAATGCCACAATAGATACGGAGCACATCAACTACATGTTAAATATGGATATGGTAGGCCGTTTAAATGCCGATAGCACCTTAGCGGTATATGGCGTAGGAACCTCACCATACTTTAAACAAGTGTTACACGCTAGTAATAATGCCTTCAAACTGGTAGAAAACGAATCAGGAGTGGGTCCAAGTGATCATACCTCATTTTATTTAAATGATATTCCTGTACTTCATTTTTTTACAGGACAGCATGAAGACTATCACAAACCAGGTGATGATTCAGAAAAATTAAATTATGTCGGGATGCAATCTCTTTCAAACTATATCTATGATATTATAACAGACCTAGATGATAATGGGACATTGGCCTTTAGAAAAACTAAAAACGAAAGCGAAGAAACAGTGCGTTTTAAAGTAGGTCTAGGTGTTGTTCCAGATTATTTGTATGATGGCGAAGGCATGCGTATTGATGGTGTAAGTGAAGATAAACCGGCCATAAAAGCAGGCCTATTAAAAGGCGATATCGTGATTAAATTAGGTGATAGTACTGTGGTAGATATGATGAGTTATATGCGTGCATTATCAGTATTTGAGAAAGGAAATAAAGCCAAAGTTATAGTAGACCGTGGTGGCGAAAAAATAGAAGTAGAAGTAGAGTTCTAAGTACTAATATTATTTTCAATACTTTTGCAAACCAAAATCAAAGATTTGGTTAAAATTGATAACATAGAACTTCCCGATTTTCCATTGCTATTAGCACCAATGGAAGACGTCAGTGACCCCCCTTTTAGAGCATTGTGTAAGGAGCAGGGTGCAGATGTCGTTTATACAGAATTTATATCAAGTGAAGGTCTTATTCGAGATGCTGTAAAAAGCACGATGAAATTAGATATTTATGAAAAGGAGCGTCCTGTAGGCATTCAAATATTTGGTGCCAATCTGGACAGTATGCTACAAACCGTAGATATTGTTGAAAAATCGAAACCAGATATTATTGATATCAATTTTGGTTGCCCTGTTAAAAAAGTAGTTTCAAAAGGCGCCGGTGCCGGTATTTTAAAAGATATTGATTTAATGGTGAAGCTCACTGCCGAAATGGTAAAGCGCACCCATTTACCAATAACCGTGAAAACACGATTAGGCTGGGACCATGATTCTATTAAAATTGTTGAGGTTGCAGAGCGCTTACAAGATGTAGGCTGCAAGGCCATTGCAATTCATGGGCGTACACGAGCCCAAATGTATAAAGGAGATGCCAATTGGGCTCCTATTTCAGAGGTTAAAAACAACTCACGAATGCATATTCCTGTGTTTGGAAACGGTGATGTTACCACACCTGAGAAAGCTATGGAAATGCGAGACAAATACGGGTTAGATGGCTGTATGATTGGGCGAGCCACCATAGGAAACCCTTGGTTTTTCAAGCAAATAAAACATTTTTTCACTACAGGAGAACATCTTGCCCCAGTGAGTATGCCGGAACGAGTTACCGCAGCACGCCGTCATTTACAAATGGCAATAGACTGGAAAGGTGAAACCCTTGGGGTTTTAGAAACACGCCGACACTATACCAATTATTTTAAAGGCATTCCACATTTTAAAGACTACCGAACAAAAATGGTCACCAGTGATGATTCAAAAGATGTATTTGCTGCCTTTGATGAGGTGTTAGATAAGTTTTCCGAATATCAATTCATTTAATATTTTTGTTTATTGGGCGTTACCACAAGGGTCGGGCGCTCCACTATATCTTTTTTGAAGCTTCAAAAAAGGATGCCTTTTCGCTCCCTAACGCAGATTAATCTCAAATTTAGTATGGTTTATGGTGAGGTAATTTCTCGCGTTGATCGAAATGACTAAAAGTATTATATCAACAACTTCAAAGACAACAATTTAGAACTCAGTAATAAGTTGTTTAGAAATTCTAGCCGATGCAATTTTCGAAGCCAGGATCCCCAGTACAGAAATGGTTGCAAATACCACTACAAAATTAATAGGAATAATAGACACTGGATATGGAATATTTGGCACAATATCAATGAGTCCAAACTCACTTTGTAGCCATATAATTATAAACCCTAGTAAAAGTCCTAATGCACCCCCTAAAACAGACATTAAGCTTCCCTGAACAAAGAAAATTCTTCTGAGGTCTCTTAAGGTTACCCCAAGATTAAATAGGGTATTTAGGTTTTTCTTCTTATCCAAAATCATCATGATTATGGAACCGATCACGTTAAAAAGAGCAATGACTAAAATCAAGGTAAATATTAAATACACCACGAGGTTTTCGGTATTTAGCATTTTGTACAAAGCATCATTGAGTTGAGCTCTATTTTTTATAATCACAGCGTCCCCAAGAATATCAATTAATTCTTGCTTTACAAGCGCTATATTGTCGAGATCCTCCAATTGAAATTCAAGAGCACTTAGCTGATTATCCTTATAATTAAGCAGGTATTTCACCGTTTCCAAATTAGCATATACCAAAGTATTGTCCAAATCTTCATTAATTAGAAATAGGCCGGCATTTATGGCGCTTATCGATCTAAATGCTGCGGCAACAGACGAGGGTTGTCCTTTGCCGGGTTTAGGAACCGAAATACTGATGGTTTTTCCAAAATCAAAAACAGAAAAAGATAAAGCCGAAGACACGCCCCAACCCGCAACAATTTGGTCGGAACCTGGAGCAAACCACTGCCCTTGAGCCAAGATAGAATCGACAGTAGCATGTGGGTAGTTTTCATCAACCCCTTTAAGACTTACAATTAGTTTTTTCTCATCATAATTTAAAATCGCCCGTTCTTCAATAATTTTAGAATAAGAGGCAATACCTTCTACATTATTTAAAGCATTCAGTTGGTCGTTAGTGATGTTAAATGATTTTCCTTTAGCAGTAATTGCTTTTAAATCGGGGTCTACAATTTCAGAGAATTGTAAACTAAACTCCTTTAAACCAGCAAAACCTGAAAGTACAATAAATAGAGCGGCAGATCCTATAATAACACCAAAGGCAGCAATGATGGTTATAAAATTAATAGCATTATTACTGCTTTTAGAAAACAAATAACGTTTGGCTATATATAATGCAAAGTTCATCTTCATTTTAGGAAAAATAAAATAAGATTCAACTTTAAATACACAGTTTGAAGATTTTTATAAAACCGATTATGATTTTTTTCTTTTATTGAGATCGTCCGAATCCTTGATGGGGTTATCCAGACCTTTTAAAGAACGGTCAATTTGGTCAATATATTCTAAAGAGTCATCAATAAAAAACAACAATTTCGGCATGCGTCGTAATTGATGACGGGTACGCTGCGCTATTTCATGTTTGATTAAAGGAGCATTAGAGCGGATGCCTTCTAGTAATTCTTCGCCCCTATCAATAGGGAAAATGCTTAGATAAACTTTAGCAATAGACAGGTCTACAGTGACATTAACTTTAGTTACCGAGATAATAATACCACGAAGCCCACCTTGAGTAGCTGCATTTTGAAGCACATCTACTAAGTCGGTTTGTAATACTGAAGCTATTTTTTTCTGTCTGTTACTTTCCATGATGCAAAAATAAGATATTTCGGGCGTTAATACTTTAAAACAATGGGCTTTTAAGTTAAATTTGTGCTATGATGAACAAAATAGAACATATTGGTATTGCGGTAAAAGACTTAGAAACATCAAATCTAATCTTCGAAAAACTGTTTGGTGTTCCACATTATAAAACAGAAACGGTGGAAAGTGAAGGTGTAAAAACATCTTTTTTCAAAACAGGAACCAATAAAATTGAGCTCTTGGAAGCCATGAACCCCAATAGCCCTATTGCCAAATTTATTGATAAAAAGGGAGAAGGCATTCATCATATTGCTTTTGACGTAAATGATATTGAGTTGGAAATCAAGCGTTTAAAGAACGAGGGATTTGTCGTTATTAATGAGACTCCAAAGAAAGGCGCTGATAATAAATTAGTTGCATTTTTGCATCCAAAGTCCACTAACGGCGTCCTTATAGAACTCTGTCAAGAGCGCATTAATAAAGAATAAATTTCTTGTAGAGTTATAAAATAAGTGTTAATATTGCACCCTAATTTGGTCCTATAGCTCAGTTGGTTAGAGCACCTGACTCATAATCAGGTGGTCCATGGTTCGAGTCCATGTGGGACCAC
>CAJXVU010000027.1 GCA_913062555.1 uncultured Bacteroidota bacterium | reverse complement strand
GCAAATAAAATAAAGACGATAAAAAAAAGGGGGCGTTTTAAATAGGTAACTGCTTTCATGTTGATTTAGATTTAAATCAACTCATGCAGTTAGAGATTATAAATATATAAAATATTTCTTACATTAACAAATGCAGTATAGCTACAGCTATTGTAATATTATTGATAAATCGACTAAAACAACATATTCTACCGCTTCTTCTTCAACATCTCCAAATACAGCTGTTCCACTTTGGTTCTAGCCCAAGGGGTTCGTCGTAAAAATTTAAGACTGGATTTCAAGGAGGGGTCGTGAGTAAAACAACGGATATTAATGTTATAGCCCATATATTCCCACCCGTAGTGTGCCACCAAATCATTGATGATTTGTTCGAGTTTTATACCGTGAAGTGGGTTATTAGCTTGTTCCATGATGCTTTATTCTTGTTCGACCATAGTTTTAATTTTCACAGCCTTTTCAAAATGATCTAACCGGTGTGTTTTAATCCACCATGTTGCTGCTTCCATTAATACCTCTGGCGTCTCATTTTTATTGGCAAAAAACGCATAAAACGAGAGACCTACATTGTCGCCCTTTGCTTTTATTTTAGCATCGCAAACCTGAATCATTTTTGCTTTAAAACTTGGCTTCATTTACACTGCTTATCGGTTTCTATTGTCTGAACGTCTATCATTTCGTTTGGGACGTCTCGACCCTTGATCATTAGACCCGCGATGTTTAGACCTTGCATTTCCTGAGTCTGAGTTTCGCGGACTTGAACGTCTGGAACCACGTTGTTGTTGTTTCTTTTTAGGCATGGTATTCGGTGCATTGGGGTCGGGTTCAAAACCTTCTAGTACCTCCACCGGGATTCTCAATCTTACCAACTTTTCAATATCTCTTAAATACTCACGTTCTTCACCACTAACCAATGAAATTGCTTCTCCACTAGCTCCTGCTCTACCGGTACGCCCAATACGGTGGACATAATCTTCAGAAATATTAGGTAATTCAAAATTCACAACATGCGGTAATAAAGGAATATCCAATCCACGAGCGGCAATATCGGTAGCTACCAATACGCTAATCGCATTACTTTTAAATCCTGCCAAAGCCTTGGTGCGTGCACCCTGACTTTTATTACCGTGGATCGCTGCCGCAGTAATTCCGGAGCTGATCATTTTTTTACATAATTTATTCGCCCCGTGTTTGGTTCTGGTAAATACCAATACCTGTTTCCAATTACCCTCGGTAATTAAATAGATAATGAGGTCGGTTTTTTTAGCTTTAGCAACCCGATATACTTTTTGAGAAATGGAATCTACGGTTGTATTTTCTGGTGTGGCTTCAACCTGTACTGGATGATGCAAGATGCCATTGGCTAATTTTTTAATGTCTTTAGAAAAGGTCGCCGAAAACAAGAGGTTCTGGCGACGTTTAGGCATCAGCTTCATGATACGCTCTATATCGCGTAAAAAGCCCATATCCAACATCCTATCGGCCTCATCGAGCACTAAAATCTCAACTTTAGCCAGTGAGATTTCACCCTGACTTTCCAAATCTAATAATCGTCCTGGTGTGGCTACTACAATATCCATCCCTTGACGCAAATGTCTTACTTGCGGTTTCTGATTCACTCCACCAAAAATAACGGTCGATCGTAAATCTAAATGTGTCCCATAGTCCTTGACATTCTCATAGACCTGCGCCGCTAATTCACGGGTTGGTGTGAGTACTAATGCACGAACTGGGCGGTGACGTAACTGCTGTCCCTGAGATAATATTTGTAAAAGTGGTAAAGTGAAACCCGCAGTTTTTCCGGTTCCTGTTTGCGCTGAAGCCAAAACATCCTTCCCCTCTAAAATAGGTGGGATGGCTTTTTCTTGAATTGGTGATGGTTTGGTATATCCTTTTTCGCTGATGGCTTTTAATAAAGCTTCAGATAAACCTAATGAATTAAATGACATATATATTGTTTACAAAAGCCCCTATGTTGGGGTTAATAAGAATGCAATTATTGAAGTTCCTATTAAATGCAATGATCGTCTATAATTCAGTACCACTGCTCTTAAATTAAGGGGCAAAGATACATCTTATTTAGAGATGTCGCATCACTTGTTTGACTTTGTATAAAAAAACAATTAAATTCGTTTCGCTCACAGCAGTTCTGGTTGATTGCCGAGCTCATAATTTCAACTCGTAAATATGAACAAACGATTACTTTTTAGTCTCGCCATCATCTTTTCTTTAAGCCTTAGTGCACAACACGATACACAAAAATATATCCCCGAAACAGATGCCTTAGTGCTGGAAAAACTGGAACAATGGCAGGACATGAAATTTGGACTCTTGATGCATTGGGGTACCTATTCCCAATGGGGAATTGTAGAATCCTGGTCCATTTGCCCTGAAGATTACGGCTGGTGTCAGCGGAAAAAGGAAGGCACTCCAGAGACTTATTTTGAATATGTAAAAGCCTATGAGAACTTACAAAGTAGCTTTAACCCAAGCCAGTTCAATCCAGAGAAATGGGCGAAGGCAGCGAAGAATGCGGGCATGAAATATCTGGTATTTACTACCAAGCATCACGATGGTTTTGCCATGTTCGACTCTAAATACACCGATTATAAGATCACCGACCCCAAAACCCCTTTCAGCACAAATAAGCGGGCAAATATCACCAAAGAAATTTTCAACGCTTTTAGGGATGAGGGGCTTTGGGCAGGAGCCTATTTCTCGAAACCCGATTGGCATTCTAAAGACTATTGGTGGCCTTACTTTCCGCCAAGAGATAGGAATGTGAATTACGATCCAGAAGTCTATCCCGAAAAATGGCAAAGTTTCACCGACTATACCCACAATCAGATCTTGGAATTGCTGACAGATTATGGTAAGGTTGATATTCTTTGGTTAGATGGCGGTTGGGTAAAAAAACGTTCCGACGAAAATATTAAGGCGCATTACAATAGCGAAATGGCCAACCTAGGGACCGGATTTCTTAAAACTACACGGGTCAATCAGGATATTAAAATGGATGAATTGGTGACCAAAGCCCGACAAAAACAACCGGGATTGATTGTTGTAGACCGCGCTGTTGAAGGCATTAATCAAAACTATCTCACCCCGGAAAACAAAGTCCCGGAAAGCACCTTACCTTACCCTTGGGAATCCTGTATCATCTCTGGTGGTGGCTGGTCCTATAGTCCAAATGCGACTTATATGGATGGTCATGCCGCCATACAAATGCTAATAGATATTGTCTGTAAAGGCGGGAATTTATTATTTAATATCGCTCCCGGACCGGATGGTACCTGGCATGAAGGTGCCTATACCCTATTGGAAGACATTGGCGCATGGATTGACATTAATGGCGATGCGATTTATGGTACTAGAGCCATAGCCCCTTATAAAGAAGGCAAAATATGCTATACCAATACCAAAAACACCAATACGGTTTACGCGACTTATATCACCGATAAAACCGAAATTACAATGCCGGCATTCATTCAAATCGATGCCTTTACACCTGCTAAAAATAGCGCCGTAAGCCTATTGGGAAGCAATGAGGTTTTAACCTGGACGCCTAATGGCAAAGGCTTTAAAATTGAACTGCCTATGCACTTGAGGAATAACCCACCGAGTAAATATGCCTGGAGTTTCAAAATTGATCAAATAGAAAAATAATTATACCAAAAACAAACCAAAATGACCATAAAAAATATATGCATCCTTTGGATTAGCATCAGTTGTTTTAGCTGCATAGAACAAGACCCTTTTGATGTTTCTCAGCTCAATGTCGCCATCCCTACTCAGGGAAATAGCTGGGCAATTGACAATGTCGATACCTCGTCTAAAATTATATCTAAGGCAGGCATTAGCAGCTGGACGGATGCCAATACCGTGATTAGAACTTACTTTCATGTGGACGCCCCTACAACGATTCCTTTTGGGATTATTGCTAATGTAAAGTCGGGGACCTCAGAAATAAAAGTCAGTTATGGTGATGTTTCAAAAAAAGTGAATCTATCAAATACGGAAGTCGACACCATTTATTTGGGTGACTATATTGCGAGTACTAAAGGCTATCACTACATCGACCTGCAAGGCATCCATACCAATAGCGGGAATTTTGGAGCGGTGACTGCCTTACTTTTAAAAGCAGAAGATACCCTTGTAAAATATATAAAAGACGATTTCTATTTTGGAAGACGTGGCCCTTCAACACATTTGGTTTATGATACACCCGTTGGTGTTGATGATATCGAATGGTTTTATAATGAAATTGAAATTGACCCGGGGCAAGATGTGATTGGTTCTTATTTTATGGCGAATGGTTTTGGTGAAGGTTACTTCGGAATTCAGGTGAACTCCGAAACCGAAAGACGGATTCTATTTTCTATTTGGAGTCCTTATAAAACCGATGACCCTAGTAGTATACCTGATGAATTTAAAATCAATCTTCTAAAAAAGGGAGCCGGTGTAACTACCGGAAAATTTGGCAATGAAGGCTCTGGTGGACAAAGCTATAAAGTCTTTAATTGGAAGGCGGGAACACGCTATAAATTCCTGACCAGAATAAAACCTAATGGCGATGACTCCACAAATTATACGGCTTACTTTTTTGATCCTGAAACGGATCGTTGGCATCTCATTGCCAGTTTTAAACGGCCAAAAACCTCAACGTATGTAACGCGTCCTTATTCATTTTTAGAGAATTTTATTCCGAATACCGGAGCGCTTTCTAGGCAGGGCGGATTTTATAATCAGTGGATGCGCGATAGCAAAGGACAGTGGTATGAAATTGCTGAAGCTAAATTTTCGGCAGATGCCACAGCAAGAAAGGATGCGCGTTTAGACTATTCTGGGGGCACACAAAATGAAGGCTTTTATTTAATGAACTGCGGGTTTACCAACGATCATACTTCCATAGGCACCATTTTTAAAAGAACCCCTCAAAATACCCCTCCTGAAATTAATTTTGAAGGCCTAGACTAAATACTGGCATTTTAGTAAAAATAAGCTATTAACTCATATATTAGGAAATGAAAAACACCAAAGCTGTCCTTAGTATAATTGTAATTTCTCAGTTTTGCTGTACGTCATTATGGTTTGCAGGCAATGGTGTTATGGCCGATTTAATTGCTGATTTTCACTTGGCTCCTAGTGCTTTGGGACATCTTACAGCAGCCGTTCAATTTGGCTTTATTACAGGTACTTTGCTCTATGCGTTATTGACACTGGCAGATCGATTTCCACCTTCACGAGTGTTTTTTATCAGTGCTCTTTTGGCTGCATTATTTAATCTGGGCACCATTCTGGAAAATAATACCATGGCGAGTTTGTTATCATTTCGCTTTTTAACGGGCTTTTTCTTAGCAGGAATTTATCCTGTTGGGATGAAAATTGCTGCCGATTATTATCAAAAAGGACTTGGAACAGCATTGGGCTTTTTAGTGGGTGCCTTAGTCCTTGGTACGGCATTTCCACATCTACTTAAAGATCTTACACTCGCTTTTCCATGGCGTTTGGTCATTATTGCAACGACCTCAATTGCTGTTGTTGGTGGGGTATTAATGTTACTATTAGTCCCTAATGGCCCTTATAGATCACCTAGTACAACTTCCGATTTTAAGGCCTGGCTTAGTGTTTTTAAAAATAAGAATTTTAGAGCAGCTGCCTTCGGCTATTTTGGTCATATGTGGGAGCTCTATGCTTTCTGGGCTTTTGTGCCGGTAATTTTGAATACTTATGTGCAACTGCATCCAGAGACCCAATTTAATATCCCCCTACTCTCTTTTATGATTATAGGATTTGGTGGACTCGCTTGTGTGATTAGTGGTTATGTTTCACAAACTCTAGGTACGAAAAAAACCGCTGCATTTGCATTGACGGTTTCGGGTTTATGCTGTCTCCTTTCACCTCTGATTTTCTATATGGATTCCTCTGTGTTTTGTGTTGGATTTCTAATACTTTGGGGATTAGCAGTGATTGCCGATTCGCCGTTATTCTCAACATTGGTAGCACAAAATGCACCTGCTAAAACAAAGGGCACTGCTCTGACTATTGTGAATTGTATTGGCTTCGCTATAACGATTGTCAGTATACAATTAATCAGCAGTATAAGTGGGGTGATAAACCCGAGATATATTTATATGATATTGGCCATAGGGCCAGCTTTAGGCCTCCTTGCCTTATTAAAAAAAAAAGTGACTTAGGCTTAAATATTAGTCTTTCTGCATGGGACTGATCCGAATCCCAATAATAGCCTGTTTCACTTCCAACCACTTCAAGGCGATTTCTCGCTTTTTAAAAATTTTAAGATCCCAAGTTGATTCTTTAGGCATCGATGCTAAACTTTTAGTGGTAATTTCGCTGGCCTTAGTGTATGAGACTACTGCCATAGCATTAATTTCTGTAAGATCGCCTAAATATTGTTGCGCTTCAAAAGTGTAGGAATAGGAATGTAATTTATTAATTAATAATGAAAACGGATGTTTCAAATGATCAATTAAAAATTCATGGTATTCACCAACCATTACGATGTCGAACTCTACGCCCTCATCGACAATCACTTCAGCAATATCATCCTGAATAAGAATGACTTTTCCAAAGGAAAGTTCATATGTTATCATACTGTCTTGATTATTTACCAATAACCAATCCAACTTAATGTTGTAAAAATAGCGACATGAAGGTAAGCATATTATTTAAATCTAAGGCAATAATTGCCCCGAACTTTTTTTCTTATCAGCACTAAACAGGGGTTTTGACGTAATTTAAGTCTGATAAACGCTTAAAAACCATCAAATTATAACCACCTTCTTTGTGGGGTTTATTTCTTTATAAATAGAATTATATCTGTGAAACCACGATAAAAAAACTCCAAATATTACAATCAAAATAAAAATGATTGAATTTATGTATTTCGAGCGGCATCCCATTTCATATATTTATCAATAAAAGTATTGCATTATGACAACTATAAATCCTTACTTAACATTTAATGGCACTTGTGAAGCTGCTTTTAATTTTTACAAGTCTGTTTTTGGTGGTGACTTTACCTTTGTTGGTAAATTTAAAGACATGCCACCCAACCCTGACTATCCGGTTTCGGAAGCCGATCACGAAAAGATCATGCACATCTCTTTTCCCATTAGTAAAGAAACCATCCTTATGGGGAGTGACTCGTCTGAAGCCTTCGGAAAAGCCAGTGTGGAAGGTAATAATTTTTCCATTTCTATCAATTCAGATTCGGTGGAAGAAATTACAAGAATTTACAATGCACTCTCTGAAGGAGGGCATATTAAAATGCCATTAGCTAAAACGTTTTGGGAATCTTACTTTGGTATGTTCATCGATAAGTTTGGTATGCATTGGATGGTAAACTACGAGTTAGAGTCCCATAAAGATTATGAAAACAAACACCGCAAGGACGATAAATAATGCTAATAATATGAAGCTTAAGTTTTTTATTTTACTATTAATTGGACAGTCAATTTATGTGTCTGCATTCCAGTTAGACACTTTGGTTATTGAAAGCCATTCCATGGACAAACAAATTTCCAATTTGGTCATTCTCCCTGATGATTATAACAGTCAAAACATCAGTTTTCCAGTGGTGTATTTACTCCATGGCGCTGGTGGAGACTATACCAATTGGGTCACTAAGGTTCCAGCAATTAAAGCTTATGCCGATACTCATAATATTATTATTGTGTGCCCTGATGGGGGTGTAACTAGCTGGTATTTTGATAGTCATATAGACCCGTCAATGAAATATGAAACCTATATCTCCCAAGAGCTCATCAATGCCGTAGACCAGAGCTACAGAACCATTGCAAATAATAAAGCAAGGGCAATTACAGGATTGAGCATGGGTGGCCACGGTGCCTTTTATTTAGCTTTTAAACATCCTGATATTTGGGGTGCTGCTGGAAGTATGAGTGGCGGACTAGATTTGCGTCCATTTCCTAATAATTGGGATCTCGCTAAACGCTTGGGATCGCAAGCTGAGAACAGTGAGCGTTGGACTCAGCATTCCGTGATCAATATGGTGTATTTACTGGATGGTAAAAACTTAAAACTTATTTTTGATTGTGGGGTTGATGATTTCTTTTATGATGCGAATCAAAGACTGCATCAAAAATTAGTAGAACGTAGGATTCCTCATGATTATATTGAACGTCCCGGACGGCATAATTGGGATTATTGGAACAATGCTATAAATTATCAGCTTTTATTTTTTAATGATTTTTTTAAAACGGCAATCACCGATTAGTTTAGATCTAAAAAAATTCACGATACTGTAGCACTCTAAAATCGAAAGTATTAAACTTGGGATTGTTTGCTTTAAGTTGTTTGTATAAGGGCATACTGCCTACGGCTCTATTTGCCGATCCTGAGGCCGAAGTTAAAGACACTGTTTTAATAAGCCGCTTTTTATTTGTAAATTTTGCAGTATTCTCAGGCATTACAAATTGATGAATTCTGGGAATTTCGTTAGAGACAACCTCCAATTTTAATCCGAAATCTTTGAGCTGTCTTCTAAAAAAATATTCCGGTCCATTTTTGCTATTTCCCCCAGTGAATAAAAGCGTATCTATCTTTGGATATTGTTTGAGATAAGCGATAACATTTCTCAATTTGATATTTTGCATGCCCAAATCGGATGCATCAATTTTATCGCGTTCGGCACTTTCAACAATATCACAAACGCCAATTTTATGCCGAATTAAAAATGCTTTCCGTTCTTCAATAGCTTCTTTTGAATTATCAAAGCGCAACTTGAGCTGATGAATAGCATCAATAAACAACCATAAGGAATTATAATAGCTACCATAGCAAAAATCGACATCTTTTTCTAAAAGAGCTCTTGTCGAAAAGCGCGGTGGTGGTAAGGTTCCAACAATTAACTTTGTAGTATCTTCCTGAATGAATGGTTGGTATGGATGCTTATGAAAAAACACTTATTGTTCATTTAAAAGTCTTTCAACCTCAGAAATTGTCAGGCTATAAATCTTTTTATTTGCTTTGGTCATATGTTGAGATTCCTCTTGAATATCTTTCAATATTTCACTGGCCTTAGCTTCTTTATTATGATTCTTAAGGAATTTTGCAAGGATCAATCGTTCATTATAAAATGAATACCGTTGATCAATTTTTAGCAATTGTTCTTCAGCTTCGATTGTTTTTCCAATTTTGTCTAATGCCAATCCATAAAAAAATTGTGCTCGAGACCCTTTAAAGCCAACTTCTTCATTTATTTTTTCGGCACATAATACAACTTTCTGAAAATTGTCGGTTTCAAAATAAGAGATTATAAGTTGTTCAATAACATAAAAATCTTCCTCAAAGCTATCATCTAAAGAATGTTCATAGTGTACAATGGCATTGCTATAGTCTTTAATTTCCAGATAGCCATCGGCAAGATTCACTCTGTTTTGAAAGGTATCAGCAAACTGAAGTTGTTCTTCAAGGTCACGAACCTTTTTGGTAGGGTTAATTACGGTAATTAACTCATTTTGGATGCGCTCAACATCTTTTTTACTAAAAACCTGAGTATATAAATATATAATGCAGCCTACAAGAGGTAGAAATAAAATTAAAAACACCCAATAGTAATTGTTTCTATGCTTCCATAAATGATAGATACAATACCCTTGCAACGCAATTATTAAATAATAGTACATACATTAAAATATTTTGCACAAATGTAACAAGTCCTTTTTAAAAAAATTAGTATATTATAACATACTCTAACATAAATCAAAAAGAAACATGGGAAAAGGAGATAAAAAGTCCAAACGTGGAAAAATAAGCAGCGGAACATTTGGCGTAAGACGTCCGCGTAAACGCAACAAACCAATGGCCATTGTAATTACTCCTGAAAAAAAGGCAAAACCTAAAGCGGAGCCAAAAGTAAAGGCGGAACCAAAAGCTAAGGCGGAACCAAAGGTAAAAGCGGAACCAAAAGCTAAGGCGGAACCAAAAGCTAAGGCGGAACCAAAGGTAAAAGCGGAACCAAAAGCTAAGGCGGAACCAAAAGCTACCTCAAAATAATGAGATTGTCTGAAAAGTAAAATACTATGTTATATTAAGCCATAAGGTCTTTTCAGACAAGCTTTTTTTATCGGATAAATACCAATTCGTTAGCACTAGACAAATCCTCGCTAAAGCCATAACCTTCATAATTAAAACCTTTAATATCGGCAATGGTTTCAGCATTAGTATCAATTATATACCGTGTCATATAACCACGTGCCTGTTTCGCAAAGGTCATAATCATTTTATACTCCCCGTTTTTAAAATCTTTAAAATTCGCAGTGATCACTGGTACTTTTAAAGCCTTCATATCAATCGCTTTAAAATACTCGGCACTGGCAAGATTTAAAAACAACTCATCATCTTCCAATTCTTCATTAAAAGCTTGGGTCACTTTTTTGCGCCAAAATTCATATAAATTCTTATGCTTCCCTACAGGGAATTTTGTTCCCATTTCCAATCGATAAGCCTGCATTAAATCCAAAGGTTTTAATACCCCATATAATCCGGAAATTATGCGAACGGTATCTTGTAATCTATCCAATTTTTCTTCGGAAATGGTATAGGCATCCAATCCTCTGTAAACCTCACCACTAAAAGTATAGATTGCTGGTCTGGCATTCGAGCTTGTGAATGGCAATTGCCAATCCTGATTGCGGTCATAATTAAGCTGCCCCAATACAGGAGAAATTTTCATGAGCTTAGACAAACTCTTTGCCGACTTCTTTTTAAGTAGTCTATTTAAACGTTCAGATTCTTTTAAAAATTGAGAATCTGTAGTTTGAGTTATTGGCAGTTCGCGATTTAAATCTAAAGACTTTGCAGGTGATATTACTAATTTCATAGTCATTTTCCACAGCAGTGGAAATTTTTTATTATTAATTCAACCCAAAGTTACAATTAGCAAACAACAAACAAAATAGTTGTAATTACTTTATGTTTATCGCCATATAAATTGAATTTATAGACGATTAAATTTCATCTTGATGTGATGAATAAGCACGCCATTTCTCAATACATTGTTGCATATCCTCTGGAGTTTCTGATGTAAATGACATCCATTTTCCGGTTTTTGGATGTTCAAATCCTAAAGTTTTTGCGTGTAGAGCCTGACGAGGTAAAATTTTAAAACAATTGTCAACAAACTGTTTGTATTTGGTAAAGGTGGTTCCTTTTAAAATACGTTCACCGCCATATCGGCTATCGTTAAACAAAGTATGCCCTATATATTTCATATGCACACGTATTTGATGTGTACGACCAGTTTCTAATTTACAAGTCACTAAAGTCACATATCCTAATCGTTCTAAAACTTTATAATGTGTAACGGCCGTCTTCCCTTTATCGGCTTCATCACCAAAAAAAACAGTGTTTTGTAGACGATTTTTTGGGTGACGCCCAATATTAGCATCAATGGTACCTTCTTCATCTTCTAAGTTCCCCCAAACAATGGCAATGTATTCACGCTCACTTGTTTTTTTTGCAAACTGATTCGACAAATGTGCCATCGCTTCTTCAGTTTTAGCAACGACTAGAAGTCCGCTAGTATCTTTATCTATACGATGGACTAATCCAGGGCGCTCTGAAGAGTTGTTAGGTAAATTATCAAAATGAAAAATTAAGCCATTTATAAGGGTTCCTGAGTAGTTTCCATGTCCAGGGTGTACCACTATCCCAGCTGGTTTATTAACCACCAAAAGATCATCATCTTCATAAACCACATCAATTGGCATATCTTCACCCACTAAAAGATTTTCATGTGGTGGGTGGGCAAATAGCACTTTAATTTCATCTAATGGTCTCACTTTGTAATTAGATTTTACTGGTGTACCATTCACTCTAATACTGCCCTCCTTAGCTGCTGATTGAATTTTATTACGGGTTGCATTTTCTATAAAATTCATTAAATATTTATCAATACGTAAAGGCTGCTGCCCTTTCTCTACTGTAAATGAGTAATGTTCATATAATTCGTTTTCCTCTTCAGGAAAGTTTACTTGCTCTTCCAATGTATTCATTTTAGATTAACCTTTTCCATTACCCAACACCAAATCTATTTTTGATGTTTTTTCCAACAGCACACCTGCTTCTATGGGGATTCCTTTATAACTCATCGATATCACTTCGTCTTTAGCAATATCATCAATATATGTAATTGTTCCTACTTCAAACCCTAAAGCTTCTAAAGTAGGTCTCGCCTGTCTTAAAGTACTACTTATAATTGAAGGTAAGCCTACTTTTCTATAGCCCGATGGATTTAAGGTTAAGTATATTTTACGATCTTCCTTTACCAATGAACCGGCTTCTGGTTGTTGCTCAATAACTGAATACTTAGGATAATCGGGATTATAATTTGCAGAATCTTGTACTACCATATTTAATTGCCTGTCTGTCAACTCTATCTG
Organism: uncultured Bacteroidota bacterium; assembly: GCA_913062555.1. GTDB lineage: Bacteria > Bacteroidota > Bacteroidia > Flavobacteriales > Flavobacteriaceae > CAJXVU01. Next base: position 34,878 of record CAJXVU010000027.1, on the reverse strand, counting down.
AACCAATTCTAAATTTTTACCCTTTAGCTCTGGCACTTCAACAAAATCGCCATGATTAGTTGTAAATTTCAAAAAACGAAGCGCAAAAAAGCAAAGCACGACAATCACAATTATTGCGAGTGCTACTTGTTTAAAAAAGACTTTACTGGTTACAAATTTTCTAAGACTCATATTGACTTTAAATATTTAGCAAAACTACACAAATTTATAGTTCTATAAATTAATTAAATTAACTTTAGTTTAAGTATATACGGTATATTAAAACAAAAAGGTTTTCCGTTAGATGAATTAATGATATTTTTACAAAACGAAAAAAGTGAAAGTTTATTGAATTTTAAAAATTCATACATGCAATCAAAAAATTAGGAAGTACAGCTATGAAACAAAAAATTGCTATTATCATGGGAGGTTATTCTAGTGAATATAAAATTTCATTAAAGAGTGGTAATGTAGTTTATGAAACTTTAAACAGTGAAAAATATGATTTATACAGGATTCATATTTTCAAAAACAAATGGGTATATGTTGCAGACAATGCTGCCGAATTCCCGATTGATAAAAATGATTTTTCGGTTGTTATAAACAATTCTAAAATCACTTTTGATTGTGTGTTTAATGCCATTCATGGTTCTCCTGGTGAAGATGGGTCAATGCAAGCCTATTTCGATTTACTAAATATCCCACATACAAGCTGTGATATGTATCAAGCAGCACTTACATTTAATAAACGTGACTGTTTAAGCGTTCTCAAACCTTATGGCATAAAAACGGCGGTATCTTATTATGTCAATCTTGGGGATATTATTGACGAAGCTGCAATAATCACCAAAGTTGGATTGCCTTGTTTTGTAAAAGCAAATAAAGCAGGAAGCAGTTTTGGTATTACTAAAGTTTATAAAAAAGAAGATCTAAAAACAGCAATTGCGGTAGCATTTAAAGAAGACGATGAAATTATTATCGAGGCCTTTTTAGATGGTACCGAAGTTTCAGTTGGTGTAATTTCTTATCATGGAGAAACTAAAGTATTACCGCTTACTGAAATAGTTAGCAATAATGATTTTTTTGATTACAAAGCAAAATATTTGGGTGAATCTCAAGAGATAACGCCTGCCAGAATATCTGAGAAAATGGCTTTGAAAGTCAGGTCTAATGCCAAACAAGTTTATGAGATCTTAAAAATGAAAGGTTTTTCAAGAAGCGAATATATTTTTAAAGATGGTGAACCACATCTTCTTGAAGTAAACACCATTCCTGGACTTACTAAAGAAAGCATCTTACCTCAACAAGCAGTTGCAGCAGGAATCTCTTTGGAAGAATTATTTGATAATGCCATAAAAGAGGCTCTAAAATAAAGCGTTATTTACAACTGCTATTTATTATTCAATACCTCAATTATTTTTTTGTAGAATTCTTCATTTAAAAAAGGTTTAGCAATATAGTCATTCATCCCAGAGCCTTTAAAATTGGCGTCAATTTTATGATTCGCTGTTAAAGCTAAAATAGGAATTGTTGTATTGAACATTCTAATTCTTCTTACCGTTTGATATCCATTGATTTTTGGCATGTTGACATCCATTAAAACGATATCAAAATCTTTTGTTTGTAACTCATAAATAGCATCGGTTCCACTGCTACTAGTCGTACAATCTACTTGCATATATTCTAAAATCTTCTGAGTTAGTAATTGATTAATTTTATCATCATCTACGATGAGTGCCTTGATGCCATTTAATCCTTCAAAATCTCCTAGATCTACTTTTTCAATTTGATTTTTAGTCAATGTCATATTAAAGGTTAAATTGAAGTAAAATGTTGCACCTTCATTTTTTTTACTTTCAACTTTTATTTCGCTTCCTAGTAAATTCAAAATCTTTTTAACAATAGTCAAACCCAAACCGGTTCCACCATATTTTTTACCGACTTCAATTGATTCTTGCGTGAACTCTTCAAAAATACATTTCTGCATTTTTTGAGAAATACCGAAGCCATCATCTCGAATATTAAAGTGAATAGTTATGGTATCATTGGTTGTATTAACCACCGAAATTTGAACCCAAACATTCCCATCAGTGGTAAATTTTAAAGCATTCCCAATTAAGTTTATGAGCACTTGAGAAATTTTTAATGAATCACCCTTGACAGTATTAGGTATATTTTCATCCAAAATTAAATGTAAAGTATTCCCATTATTCAATTTTGACAACTTTAATGCCGCTAATAGATCATGAATAAGTTGCTTTAGATCAAAACTAAGATATTCTACTTCCAACTTGTTATTATTCATTTTACCCATTAATAACACATCATCAATTAGTGCGAAAAGTTGAGCTGTCGAAAACTTCAAAGCACTTAAATACTCTGTTTGATTTTCTCTTGGATTCTCATTAATTAATAGGTCAGTTACTCCAATTACTACATGCAATGGATTTCTCAATTCATGAGTCATCGTTGAGAAAAATCTCGTCTTACTTTGCGATAGATCTACAGCTTTATTCTTTGCTAATCTGAAGGCAATATTTTTTTTATATTGGACGCAAATAATTAGAAGCAGTAAGCATGTAAAAGTGATAATTACATATAAAATAAATTTCAATTTCCGATTGGTTATAGATACTTTTTGGTTTTCTGAAATCAATGTTCCTTCGACATTGTTTTGCAATATCAGGTGCTCATATGCACAATTTAAAGGGCTATTGAATCTTTGGTTTTGATTGTGATCTCTAATATTATTGGATGATATTTCAACCACACCCATCTCATTAAGCGCCACAATTTGATTTGAAAAAAGCAGGCTAAATAGGGAAATTAGGGCTATTTTTTTGATCCAAAAATACATTTGGATAAATTTATAGTACTGGATTGTTAGCACAAACTTCAATTATCTAATTTACATGTATCATCGGTGAGTAGTAAAAAAATTAGATAAACTACACAGGATATTAAAAGAATGAAGACTAAACATATCGTAAGAATTATGATTCAGAGAAAGCATTCATTTTATATAACATTGACCTCAACTAAGATTCTAATAATACGCTTGACAACAATTTGAAATAGAAGTTAATCTAATTATGTTTATATTTGAATTGGTCTATAAATGAATCTGCTTTTGAGCACTTCATTTTAATCTTAATAAATCCACTAAGTGAAACACAGTTGATGAAAAAAGCTATTTTCCCGGGATCATTTGATCCATTAACCTTAGGACATTTTGACATCATTAAACGAGGAGTCACTCTTTTTGACGAAATTATCGTAGCTATTGGTGTAAATGCGTCAAAGAAATACATGTTTAGTTTAGAAGAGCGCAAACAATTTATTGAAGATGCCTTTGCTGATGAGTCTAAAATAAAAGTGATGACCTATAAAGGGTTAACGGTAGATTTCTGCAAAGAAATTGATGCTTCATTTATACTTCGAGGCTTACGGAATCCTGCCGATTTTGAATTTGAGAAAGCCATTGCCCATACCAATCGGGATCTGGCGCCCATTGAAACTGTCTTTTTACTAACCTCTGCTGGCACCTCTTATATCGCCTCCTCAATTGTAAGAGATGTGATTAGAAATAATGGCGATTATACAAAACTGGTTCCCAAAAACGTGAGGGTAAAATAATTTGAATAATTGTAAAGTACAATGAGGAAATTATCTGGCCCATTGTAAATATTATAATAATAAAACAGCATCAATAAAAAACATGTATTCCTGAGCTTCTTCTTGTACTAACCTGTTTTGATCTTTCCAAATACCCTGATGATCTCATGACTCTAAGTAACAATTTTCCAACTTAGTCGTCTTCATTGTATCAATCAATCAAACCAACCAATTATGCGAATTTTAAAAATCAACTTCCTTTTGGCAGTACTTCTTGTATCCTGCCAGAAAGAAACTCCTATTGCCATTGAAAACGGATTACTCATTGAGAATGCAACCATTCTAACTCCCGAAGAGGGAAGTTATACCAGTTTTATAGGAAATATTATTATTGATAATGATAAAATTATCTCCATCTCTGAAACGACTAGAACTGTAGAAGGGAACTTTAAAACTATTGATGCTACTGGAAAATTTATCATTCCCGGGCTTATTGATAGTCATGTACACTTAGCCAGTGTTGCCGGGATGAATTGGAGGCATCAACGCAAATATCCTGAGTACACAAAGTCTTATTTTAATCAATTACCAAAAAGCTATTTATACTTTGGGTACACGACTTTAATAGATGTAAATAATTACAACCCTAAGGTTGTAAACAATATATTAGAAAAAGACATTAGACCAGATATATTTACTTGTGGTGATCAAGTTGTCATTGCACATGATTTAATGATGAATGAAACCCCTGAAGAAGATCGTTTAAACGAATATCCGAATTTTTTACATGACCCATTCAATGAAAATGTAAGCATTCCGGACACAATTGACAAAACCAAACACACCCCTAAAGCATTAGTGTCCAGAATTGTGGATGAAAACGGGGGTATTTGTATAAAAACCCTATATGAAGATGGTTTTGGTGGTACCGAAGAACTTACTTGGGAATTACCAAGTCAGGAAATAATTAAGGGCATCGTTAAAGAAGCTCATTTGCAAAATATCCCAGTATTACTACATGCAAACGCATACGAAGCCCAAAAATTTGGCTTAGAAACCGGCATAGATATTTTTGCACATGGGATGTGGCACTGGGGAAACATAAAGGAGTATCTCAATGTAAAAGAACTCCCAGATACACATAAAGAATTGCTCATAGAAATTGCAAATCGGAAAATTGGATACCAACCAACCATAAGAGTTGTAGGTGGACAGAAAGATGTTTTTGATGCTACCTTTTTAAACAATAGTGACTTAATACATGTGTATCCAGGAAATTTATTAGAATGGTTACATACAGATGAAGGACATTGGCAGGAACAAAATATAAAAAGATATGCGAAGGACTTTTTTGATGGGATGAGCAATGAAGAAATCATGATCATCATGCAAAAAGTGATTGATAAAGTTGAACTGGCTACAAAAACCCTCGCTGAGAACGATGCCAATTTATTATTTGGAACAGATACTCCTGCTGCAAATACACATTCCATGCCTCCTGGCTTAAATGGCTACTTAGAGATGCAAAAATGGCAGCAATCTGGAGTATCCTTGGAGCAAATTTTATTAGCTGCTACTATAAATAATGCCAAGGCTTTTAATTTAGATCATCATTATGGAACTATAGAAAACGATAAGGTTGCCAACCTTCTCGTATTAGATAAAAATCCATTAGAAACAATAGAAGCGTACAATGCCATTGACAAAGTAATTGTTAGAGGCCAATTATTGGATAGAGAAAATCTATCTGCGACAAAAGAATAACGTTCGAGTTTTTCATATTTTTAAAATATGAAACCATTCAATATTAATTTTTTGGATCATGTTGCCATTAGAGTTAATGACATGGATATTTCCGTAGCGTGGTATGACAGTGTTATGGGATTAAAAAAATATCAATTAGAAAAATGGGGAGCATTCCCCATTTTTATGCTTGCTGGCCAAGCTGGTGTAGCAATTTTCCCTGCAAATCTAGAGCATGAAACTCTCAATCCATTATCTAGAAATGTAAAAATTGACCATTTTGCTTTTAATGTTTCAAATAATGATTTTAAAAAAGCACAGGAACATTTCGATGCCATTGATCAAGATTTTGAGTTTCAAGACCATCATTACTTCCACTCTATTTACTTAAAAGACCCCGACAATCATACCGTGGAGCTCACTACTATTATGGTAGATGGGGCATCGTTTTTTAAATAATTACAGATTGTATTCTGACAATCCTTTTGTAAATGCTTCAGGGTTTTCGGCAAGATGATAACGTGGATCATCAATATCTTCAACAATAACATCTCTAAATTTTGGTGATGATTTATAAAGTAAAACTTTACAATCTTCACTCAGGTGTTTTAATTTGACTTGCTTTCCTTCAGCCTCATATTTGTTTACCAAATTAAAGATAGATTCTATAGCTGAATGGTCACTGATACGAGATTCTACAAAGTCAATTTCAACCTTTTCTGGATCATTCTTTATATCAAACTTTTCATTGAAAGCAGTTATACTTCCAAAAAATAAGGGCCCCCATATTTCGTAAACCTTAGTACCATCATCTTTCATGCGCTTACGAGCACGAATTCGTTTGGCATTCTCCCAAGTAAATACCATAGCACTAATAATAACTCCTGAAATTACAGCAATCGCCAAATCAAAAATCACGGTTAATCCAGATACCAAAATCAATACAAAAACATCTGTCCTAGGGATTTTATTCATAATTCTAAAACTAGACCAAGCAAAAGTCCCGACAACCACCATAAACATCACACCTACTAACGCGGCAATTGGTACTTGTTCAATTAAACCTGAAGCAAATAATATAAACCCTAATAAAGCCAATGCCGCTACTATTCCAGAAAGCCGACCACGACCACCACCCTTAATATTAATTATAGATTGACCAATCATGGCACAACCGCCCATACCACCAAACAATCCAGTAACAATATTGGCGCCTCCTTGAGCCATACATTCTTTGTTAGAGTTTCCTCTGGTGTCGGTTAATTCGTCTATTAAATTCAAAGTCATCAAAGATTCAATTAAGCCAATAGCAGCTAGAATAAGTGCATAAGGGAAAATGAATTTTAAAGTCTCAAAATTGAATGGTACTTTATTAAAAATATCAAACTGAAATTGTGGTAAACCACCTTTTAAACCTTCACCTCCACCATCTGCTATAAAGCTACCAACAGTAGCCACATTAAGGTTCCCAAAGATTACAATAGCAGAAACTACTAAAATAGCCACTAAAGCCTCTGGCACTTTCTTGGTAAGTTTTGGTAATCCAAACATGATGCCCATGGTTAAAGCTACAAGACCTACCATCGTCCAAAGTTGTGCACCATGCATCCAAACTTCTTGCCCATTTTCACTAGTCATAAACATGCCAAGCTGAGATAAAAATATAACGATGGCCAAACCATTAACAAAGCCCATCATTACAGGATGCGGAATTAATCGCACAAACTTCCCAAGCTTAAAAACACCGGCAAGCATTTGTATAATACCCATCAGTATTACTGTAGCGAATAAATAGTATAAGCCTAGTTCTTCTCCAATCGCTCCCATAGCATTTCCCTCTGCAACCAAGCTTACCATAACCACCGCCAATGCCCCGGTAGCACCACTAATCATACCTGGTCGACCGCCAAAAATAGCAGTAATTAAACCAATCATAAAAGCAGCGTACAAGCCCACTAAAGGATCTACCCCTGCAACAAAAGCAAAAGCTACAGCTTCTGGCACCAGAGCCAATGCTACTGTTAGTCCACTTAAAATATCATTTTTAGCATTTGCAGCACTTTTTCTAATAAACTCTGTCATGATGGTTTGATTTTAAGAAGCGGCAAAAATACGGTTAATATCATTACACACAAGAATTTGTAATATTTAAAAATACGAAAAATAGAAGATCGTGATTAAAAGAAGGGGGGCCAATAATTATCTAAAGCTAATATAAACAGATGCCTTCTAACAAAACATAAGCATTCCTTTGTCTAATACCGTATTATTAAAAGAAATAATATATCAATCTAACACCTTGCTTCTTTCACAGAACAGCGCGTCTTATTCAATCTATTAAACCCCATACTTTTGAATTAATGGCAGATTTATAACATCCCAAAGTTTAGCTTGTAATGCCTCTGTATCTTTTCTAGTTAAGCCTTTCGTTGAAATTGGTGGATGAATAATCACTTCGGCCATTCCAGGTCTAGCTTTTCCGGTCCAAAATCCACTGCGTTGTAGTCGTTTCCAGTTTGTTGTTTGTGTAATTGGTAAAATGGGAATTTGTTTTTGAATGGCTATTGACACCGCTCCTGGTTTAAATACTCCAAGTTTTGGAGCTTCTTTAGAAATTACTCTTATCACCTTAAATGCTTTTGGAAAGCGTTCTTTTTTAGATAATAAAACAAGAAATATAGGAAAGAATAGGACTAATACTAGAACAAAGTAAATAAGAAAATACAATTTGTATATAATCTTAAATGGGTATAAAATCACCTTCATTACTTCTGTAGATGCTATAATTAATATTGAGTTATAGGTAATTCTTTAAATTAAATAAATCTGATTGCACTCAAACATTAATAATTAAAAGCGACACAAAAAAAACCTAAGAAATATTATTTAACGCATGTATGTTATAAAGAGTTTTATCTTTCTATACACAATAATATAAATTACTAGCTTAATAAATCATTGATCATAACTCACATACACATATGACTTTAGACTAATAACTTGATATTTGCATAGGAGTTATTCATGGCCTTTTTAATCTGGGTTTCATTTAACCATGCAACCTTAGTTATACCCTCTTCTTCTTGAGGCAATAAAACACCGCTATAACTCGTGTGCATTTCAAACCAATAGGTTACTTTTATTTTGTATTTCCCATTGCGTTTAAAAATATGATAAGTTATTTCTAATGGTTTTACAATTCTCAAACCGGATATTCCGGTTTCTTCTTCTACCTCCCGAATTGCAGTTCTATCAATAGTTTCTTTGCCTTCAGCTTTTCCTTTAGGCAAATCCCATTTATCATTTCTAAATATGAACAGGACCTCTCCTTTATCATTATACACTTTACCACCACCAGCAATCACATTAGGCAAGAACTTTAAAAAGGATTTGAGTAAAGTTTTTTTATCCTTACCTATAAGTCTAATAGACCCCAAGCTGCTTTTTTGAATTTCCTTAATCACCTTACCAATAGCAGTCGTATCGAGTAAGTAATTTTTAAAATCAGTTTCCTGCTCCACTTTTGTAGTTAGAACAATTGGTTTATCGTTTACAAATATTTGATACATTCTTTATAAAAACAAATTATTTATTCTGTAAAAATATTAAATTTTATGTAGTTTTGCGACTATGATTTTCAATAAAGATATTGCAAAAAAAACTGCAGAAGCATTGCTTCAAATTAAAGCAATAAAATTAAGCCCAAATGACCCATTTACATGGGCTTCTGGATGGAATTCACCAATTTACTGTGACAACAGAATTGTATTATCATTTCCTCCAATAAGAAATTTTATTAGAGAAAAAATGGCCATACATATTGAAAAAGAATATGGAAAACCAGATGTTATTGCTGGTGTTGCCACTGGCGCTATTGGTATTGGTGCTCTTGTTGCCGAATATTTAGGCTTACCATTTATTTATGTACGTCCTGAAGCAAAAAAGCATGGCCGTCAAAACCAAATTGAAGGTTATATTGAAAAAGGGCAGTCGGTTGTTGTTGTTGAAGACTTGATAAGCACCGGAAAGAGCAGTTTAAATGCTGTTAAAGCACTTAAAGAAGCCAATGTAAATGTAAAAGGCATGGTTGCTATTTTCTCATATGGTTTCGAGATTGCTTCTAAGAATTTTGAAAAAAACGAGGTCATACTCCATACACTTAGCAATTACGAAAGTTTATTAGAACAAGCATTGGACACGAAATACATTAATGCCGAAGAATTAGAAACCTTAGCTGAATGGAACAGTAATCCTAGTAAATGGAAATTGAAATAATAGCAACTTTACGATAAACAGAATCAAAACTTTGTTATTCACTAATAGCTGTGTTTTGACCATTAAATTTGATGTCATTTTAATAATACTATACTTTCAATATTTGAATATTTAATTTTTTTACCCATGAATTTAGAATCACCTAAAGTAAGCATCGATAAATCTGCACAAGAGATCTTTGATTTTTTAAGCAAAGCAGAAAATTTCGAAAAGCTAATGCCAGATAACATCAGTAAATTTGAGGTATTAGAAAATGACAAATTTTTATTTGCATTAAAAGGCATGCCCGAGATTGTGTTAAAACAAAAAGAAGCAATCGCCCCTAACAAAATTGTTCTTGGCGCTGCAGGTGGAAAATTAGATTTTTCGTTGACTGGAGATATCACAACAGTTGAAACTGACAAGAGCGAGGTCCAGTTAACTTTTAGTGGTGATTTTAATCCAATGATGGCGATGATGATAAAAGGCCCTATTGGAAAATTTATTGAAACATTGGTTACGAGTATATCTGGTGCCATCTAATCTCATTACTACAATTTTACTTTAAAATTTAGTTCTGACAAACATATTGTTGAACGATTTCACTAGAATTACATTCAATACAGAAGTTTAACTTCTTTTAATTCAAATGCCTTTATAATATCGTCCTCCAGCAATATTAAAAGTTTACCATTGGTATCTATTCCTTTTATGAACCCCGCAAATAACTGACCTTCAGAGTTTTTAAAACTAGATGGCTTATTATTTCTAAATAATTGCAATTCATATTGTGCTTTTAAAACTTCCAGATTACCGGACTCTAAAATCCCGAAATAATATTTTAAATGCCTAACAATATGCTGTAAGAGTTCATCCAAATTAAAAACGGTTCCAGTTAATATTTTTAAAGATGATGCGTTAGGTAAATCCCCGAACGCCATTTGGTTAACATTTAGTCCGATACCTATTATAGAGCCCATTAATTTGTTGTTTTTTATGACATTTTCTATCAATATTCCACAAACCTTCTTGTTCTCTGACAAAATGTCGTTAGGCCATTTAACAAATAATTTCGGGACACCAAAGCTTTGTAAAGTCTTAACAATTGCGAGTGATGTCACAATACTAATATAAAATTGTTGTTCAACTTCAATTTTCACCCCCTTCTTAAACACGCTACAGGTCAGGTTTTTAGCCTTTTCGGAGTTCCAAATTGTACCCATTTGACCTCTACCCTGGGTTTGGTGTTTTGTGGTAACCACAGTATAATCCTCAAGCGGTTCACTGACACTTATTTGCTTTAAATAGGAGTTAGTGGAGTCGATGGCATTAAGTTTGATTATACGCATAATAATAGAGAATTTTGAATTTATAATTTTCTTAAGAATTTTAAAGGTATAAAGACCTAAAAAAATAATAACTTTGTACAAATTAAAACAATTTAATGACGAAAGAAAAAAGTAGTGTAGACCAATTAATAACTGTAATATTAAATGGTATTGAAGATGTAAAGGGACAACACATAAATATTTTAGATTTAAGAGAGATAGAAAACACCGTTTGCGACTATTTTATTATTTGCGAAGGGACTTCAAATACGCAGGTAAACGCCATAGTAAATTCCATTCAGAAAAAAGTTAGTAAAGAACTTAGAGACAACCCTTGGCATATTGAGGGAAGTGATAATGCAGAATGGGTATTAATGGATTATGTTAATGTAGTCGTCCATGTTTTTCAAAAACACATAAGAGAATATTATGATATTGAAAGCCTTTGGGGAGATGCAAAAACAACAGAAATAAAAACCAGTTACTAAAAAACAGTTAATGTCAAACGATAAAAAAGTAAATAATAAAAAACCAAAATTTAGTCCATATTGGGTATATGGATTAATCATTGTTATATTTTTAGCTATTAACCTGTTTTCCGGAAGCATGGGCTCTTCATCTGGTAGTTTAACAACTCCAGCAGAATTCTTTAGATATTTAAAAGACGGAGATGTAGAAAATGTACAAATTGTTAATAGACATGAAGCCAAAATATTTTTAACGGCTGAAGCTGCTGATAAAGAAATCCATAAAAAATCTGTTAAACCTCAACTCTTACCAATTTCTGGTAAATCTCCAAATTATCAATTCGAATTTGGTGATCTTCAAAATTTCGAAAATCAATTAAGTGTAGCGGTTAGTGATAATAACTTAGCGACTACAATTAGTTATGAAACTGAGCAAAATGTTTGGGGGGATTTTCTATTGACATTACTACCATTTGTACTTATTATTGGCGTTTGGATTTTTATTATGCGTCGTATGTCATCTGGTGGAGGTGGCGGAGCCGGTGGACAAATATTTAACATTGGAAAGTCAAAAGCAAAACTATTTGATCAAAATACCGACGTTAAAACAACCTTTAAGGATGTTGCCGGATTGGAAGGGGCAAAAGAAGAAGTTCAAGAAATTGTAGATTTCTTAAAACATCCTGAAAAATATACATCACTTGGTGGGAAAATACCAAAAGGAGCGCTTCTAGTAGGTCAACCAGGAACAGGTAAAACCCTTTTAGCTAAGGCTGTTGCTGGAGAAGCACAAGTACCATTCTTCTCTCTATCAGGATCAGATTTTGTTGAGATGTTTGTTGGTGTAGGTGCCTCTAGAGTTCGTGACTTATTTAAACAAGCCAAAGAAAAATCACCTTCTATTATTTTTATTGATGAAATTGATGCTATTGGTCGTGCAAGAGGAAAAAGTAATTTTTCTGGATCTAATGACGAACGAGAAAATACATTGAATCAATTGCTTACCGAGATGGATGGTTTTGGAACCAATACTAATGTCATTGTACTTGCTGCAACGAACAGAGCTGATGTATTAGATAAAGCCCTTATGCGTGCTGGTCGTTTTGACAGACAAATATTTGTTGATTTACCTGATGTACGTGAACGTAAAGAAATATTTAATGTACACTTAAGACCCTTAAAAAAAGCTAAAAACTTAGATACTGATTTCTTATCAAAACAAACACCTGGTTTCTCAGGAGCAGATATTGCTAATGTTTGTAATGAAGCTGCGTTAATTGCAGCCAGAAAAGGAAACAAATCTGTTGGTAAACAAGACTTCCTTGATGCCGTAGATAGAATTGTTGGAGGTCTTGAAAAGAAAAATAAAATTATCACTCCAGGAGAAAAAAGAGCTGTCGCATTTCATGAGGCTGGTCATGCTACTGTGAGTTGGATGCTTGAGCATGCTGCACCTTTAGTTAAAGTGACTATAGTGCCTCGTGGTCAATCATTAGGAGCTGCTTGGTATTTACCTGAAGAACGATTAATAGTTCGTCCAAATCAAATGTTGGATGAAATGTGTGCTGCCTTAGGTGGACGAGCTGCAGAAAAAGTAATCTTCAATGAAATCTCAACTGGCGCATTAAGTGATTTAGAAAAAGTAACAAAGCAAGCAAGGGCCATGGTGACTGTGTATGGTTTAAGTGAGAAAGTTGGAAACATAACCTATTATGATTCTTCTGGTCAAAATGAGTATGGTTTTACAAAACCATATAGCGAGCAAACTGCTGAGTTAATAGACAGAGAAATCTCTAATATCATAGAAGAACAATATCAACGTGCTATTAGCCTCTTAGAAGCTAATAAAGTTAAGCTTACAGAGCTTGCTGAAGTACTTCTTGACAAGGAGGTTATTTTTAAGGACAACTTAGAAAAAATCTTTGGAAAGAGACCATTTGACAAAGAAGAGGCAGAAGTTTCTACAGAAGAAGAGTAAAACCGGGACAAAAATCTTAAATTAACTTTGAGTTAATTTAAGATTTTATATCTTTGAGGAAAACCATGATAATTGTGGTTAATAGCGCAAACCCTAAATGAGCCTATTTAAAAAATTTTTTGGCCAAAAAAAGGACTCTCTAGAAGATATTCAAAATGAGGAGAGGGGTAAGTATATGCCCGATATTAAAATTCCATTTGACGAACAATTCACCATCAATTTTAAAGCCAACGGAGGTAAATTTTTGTATTGTGAAAACACGAATGAGGTCAACCAAAATCTAGAACATATTCTTGAAGAGAATGATTGGAATGATAAAAATGTATTTCTTCATGATGAGCGTTTAGCAGAAAAATTTAAAAAATTCAATTTAACACTTAGTAAAAGCCCAAGCGAGTGTGCTTATTTTTTAACCACTTGTGAATTTTTAATTGCCAATGATGGTTCATTGCTTATTTCTTCAAATCAAATTGCAGAAATGAAACTCTTTGAACTTCCTTCTAATTTTATAATATTTGCTACAACAAGTCAGTTTGTAGAGACAATTAGTGAAGGATTACGAGGCATTAAAAACAAAAATAAAGATAAAATTCCTTCTAACATTACTACTATTAAGCACTTTAAGGCTTGTGATGATAAAGACTTTCTGAGTTATGGAAGTAGTTCAAAAAACTTATATTTGCTGCTGCTAGAAGACTTATAAATGAAAGAACTAATTGTTAGAGCACTCTCAGGAATTTTGTACGTATCCTTATTTGTACTTGCCTTATATTCTCAACACGCATTAATTGCTTTATTTTTTATTTTTGGAATTGTTTCCCTTGCTGAGTTTAACAAACTTATTCAGTTAAAAGGAATTATATCATTTGTTATTTTTAGTGTGCTTTACATTGTATTTGCATATTGGCAATTGATTATGGATCATAATGAAGTTTTTGAAGCCGCTATCCAAATACTTCATGTACTCACTATATTTGTTCAATTATTTCTAATTAGAGATCTGTTTTCAGAAAAAACATGGCCACTACTATTAACTAAACGATATATAAACACAACCTTCTACCTTTCAAGTGCATTTGTCTTTATTATCCTAATTGCTAATTATTACGAAGCTTTTAATCCAAATATTTTATTGGGTGCTTTTATTTTGGTTTGGGTAAATGACTCGTTTGCTTATTTGGTTGGGAAAAATTTTGGGAAACAAAAATTATTCCCTAGCATATCTCCTAAAAAGACCGTTGAAGGATTTTTAGGAGGGCTATTCTTTTCATGTGTTAGTAGTTATTTTATCGCAGAATACACGCATACGTTAAGCTTTACAAGTTGGTTGGTTTTAAGTATTATTATTAGTGTTTTTGGTACTATAGGTGATTTAATAGAGTCTAAATACAAGCGTCAGGCAGGTGTAAAAGATAGTGGCGTTATTATGCCTGGACATGGCGGATTGCTAGATCGCTTAGATAGTATTATTTTTGCAGCACCATTTATTTATTTATTCTTAAGAATTTTGAAATATGTTTCATAAAGAAGGCCATAAAATTATATTAATAACATTCGTCTTTGTTGTTATTTCTGTATTATTAGTTGATCGTTATATTGACATCACATGGTTACAAGTTACATTAGAACTCGCATTATTAGTTCTATTAATATTAATTCTACAATTTTTTAGAAATCCAAAACGCAATACCAAATTAAATAACAATCAGGTATTAGCCCCTGTTGATGGTAAAGTTGTTGTGATAGAAGAAGTTTTTGAAAAAGAATATTTTAATGAAAAACGGATACAAGTAAGTGTATTTATGTCTCCAATAAATGTACATGTTACACGTTATCCAATTAGCGGTAATGTTGTATTTAGCAAGTATCACCCAGGGAAATATCTAGTTGCATGGCACCCCAAGGCGAGTGAAGAGAATGAGCGTACTACAGTTGTTGTAGAAAATGAAACTTATGGAAAAGTTTTGTATCGACAAATTGCAGGAGCGATGGCTAGACGGATTGTAAACTATGCTAAAGAAAATGATAAAACTGCTCAAGGCAGCGATTCTGGATTTATAAAATTTGGGTCAAGAGTAGATTTATTTTTACCTTTAGATACTCAAATCAAAGTTGAACTCAATCAAAAAGTTCGTGGTGGCGAAAGCATTATTGCAGAACTATAATGACAAATAAAGCCTTAAACAAAGAGTTTGAAGACGCGGTAAAACGTGTTAATGCGCATAAGGAACCTTTTCCTGCAGATATTCTATTGCGCATGTATGCCTACTATAAAAAGGCCACTAACGATTATGGCAGACCAAGTAGTAGAACTCCAATAATAAATGCATTTAAAACCAACGCTTTATTTCAAGCTAAAGACATTAGTGAAGATGAAGCCAAACGCATTTATATTGATATAGTAAACGATTACTTTTTATATAGAAAATAAAGATTATAAATAGGTGTTATTGGCCGTTTTTAATATGAATAGCTGCAATTTCTTCCTAGTCTGTAAAATAAAAAAGAGCCAAGTACAGCTTGGCTCTTTTCGTATAATTTCATTATATCAAGAGGTTTTTTTAAAACAAAACCTCTAATTTAAACTCGACAAACTCGCTTTAAGCGTTTCTATTTTAGCTAAAGCATCAGCTTCTTTTTTCTTCTCACTGGCTACCACTTGTTCAGGTGCTCCAGCAACAAACCGCTCATTAGATAATTTCTTTTGCACAGATTTTAAAAATCCTTCAGTATAACTTAATTCCTCTGTTAACTTAGCCACTTCCTCATCAATATTAATAGCACCTTGCATCGGAACAAAATATTCATTTGATTTTACTCTAAAGGTTAATGCCCCTTCAACTTGAGCTTCAGCATAATTTAAACTAGAAATATTTCCAAGTTTACTAATGACAACATCAAAAGTTGTCGAAACTTTTTCACTATTCAAAACAAACAATTCAATACTGTCCTTAAACGAAATATTTTTTTGTTTTCTAATGGTTCTAATTCCTGAAACAACCTCGGTAGCAAAATCAAACTCAGAAATTAAAGTCTCATTCACAGACTTAACTTCAGGCCATTTTGATATAATTAGTGCTTCCTCCGGAGTTCTAGTTGCCAAATGTTGCCAAATTTCTTCAGTTAAAAAAGGCATAAATGGATGCAGCACCTTAAGATTGTTTTCTAAAATTAATATTACAGCTTTATAAGTAGTGCTATCAATTGGTTGCTGATATCCAGGCTTAATCATTTCTAATAACCAAGAACAGAAATCATCCCAAATTAACTTATAGGTTGACATTAATACATCACTTAACCTATATTTACTGTAATGATCTTCAATTTCTAAAAGTGTTTTTTGAAATTTACTTTCGTACCACTCCAATGCTATTTTAGATGATTCTGGTTGCTCAATATTGGCAACTTCCCACCCACTTATTAATCTGAATGCATTCCAAACTTTATTACCAAATGCTTTACCTTGTTGACATAATGTTTCTTCAAACATTAAATCGTTTCCAGCTGCCGAACTTAATAATAAACCCACACGAACACCATCTGCTCCAAATTTTTCAATAAGCTTTAAGGCATCAGGAGAATTTCCTAAAGATTTACTCATCTTACGACGTTGTTTATCTCTAACCAATCCCGTTAAATACACATTGGAAAACGGCTTTTCTCCTTTATACTCATATCCCGCAATAATCATTCGGGCCACCCAAAAGAATAAAATATCCGGACCTGTAACTAAATCGTTTGTTGGATAGTAATAATTAATCTCATCATTTTCTGGATTTCTAATCCCATCAAAAACACTCATTGGCCAAAGCCATGATGAAAACCAAGTATCTAACACATCTTTATCTTGTCGTAAATCGGCCTTAGTAAGCAGTTCATTACCTGTCTTAACTTGAGCTAACTTAAGTGCTTCACCGGCGCTTGTTGCCACCACAAAATCATTTTTTCCATCACCATAAAAATATGCTGGGATTTGTTGTCCCCAAAGTAATTGGCGTGAAATATTCCAATCGCGAATATTTTCCAGCCAATGGCGATAAGTGTTTTCGAACTTTTTAGGAAATAATTTAATATCATTATCCTCTAATACAGATGTTATCGCAGGTTTTACAAGATTTTCCATATTTAAGAACCATTGATCACTTAATCTTGGTTCAATAACAGCCTTTGTACGCTCACTAGTTCCTACCTTATGAGTGATTTCCTCGGTCTTAACCAAAATACCCATATCATCAAGTTCTTTGGCGACATCTTTTCTTGCAATAACACGATCTTTGCCTTGATGATGTAATCCAAAACTATTTAAACTTGCATCTTCATTGAGAATATCAATTACTTCAAGATTATGTCTATCTCCAATTTCCTTATCATTGACATCATGTGCAGGTGTAACTTTCAAACAACCCGTACCAAATTCTATATCTACATAATCATCTTCAATAATTGGAATAACACGATTGCAAATAGGTACAATAACTTGTTTTCCTTTTAGTGTCGTAAATCGTTCATCATTCGGATTAATACACACCGCCGTATCACCTAAAATGGTTTCAGGACGTGTTGTTGCAATAGTGACATATCCATCCTCATTCTGTATTTTATACTTTACATAATATAATTTATCTGTACGCTCTACATGATTTACTTCCTCATCAGACAATGTGGTTTTTGCTTCTGGATCCCAATTTACCATTCGAAATCCGCGATAAATTAATCCTTTGTTAAACAAATCAACAAAAACTTGAATCACACTCTCGTTCATATCATCATCCATCGTAAACTTTGTGCGACTCCAATCACATGAACAACCTAATTTTTTTAACTGCTCCAAAATAACCCCTCCATATTCATGAGTCCAATCCCAGGCATGCGACAAAAACTCATCTCTAGTAAGATCATTTTTTTCTATCCCTTGAGCTTTTAATTTGGCAACAACTTTTGCTTCGGTTGCAATAGACGCATGATCAGTACCAGGAACCCAGCATGCATTTTTACCTTGTAATCGCGCACGTCGAATTAAAACATCTTGAATAGTGTTATTAAGCATATGCCCCATATGTAATATCCCGGTAACATTAGGCGGTGGAATTACAATGGTATAAGGCTCTCTCTCATCTGGCTCCGAATGAAAATAATCATGCTTCATCCAGTAATCATACCATTTATTCTCTACATTATTTGCATCATATTGCGCTGGAATACTCATACTTTGGAATAGTTTTTGAACATTGATGTGCAAAAATACTTATATTTTGTATTCTGAAAAATTATATAGAGTAATAATATCCTAATAAATTGGCTGTATGCATTTCCAAGATGGTATTACGTCTAATATTTTTGTAGATTATTCAAAAAGTAAGTATGTTTACGTTAAATTAAAAATCTAAGAAAATGAAACACATAATTACTATTTTATGTATTACAATAATGAGTTTTTCTGTAAATGCTCAGGAAAATGTGGCAAAAATTGAATTTAAAACTGATGTCATAGATTATGGAACAATAGAAAAAGGTGCCGATGGTGTCCGTTTTTTTGAATTTACAAATACAGGAACTGCACCACTTATTATTACTAAAGTTAAATCTAGTTGTGGGTGTACGATACCAAGTTGGCCTGAAGAACCTATTATGCCTGGTAAATCGGAAAAAATACAAGTAAAATACGACACGAATAGAGTGATGCCTATTAGAAAAACAATTACAGTTAGTTCTAATGCAGACACACCAACTGTAGCTTTAAAAATTAAAGGCTTAGTTGTAGACTCTAGTAAAAATAGCGTCATGAAAAAGAAAAAGAAAAGTGTTATAGAACAATAAAAAAAAATAACATCATAAATTAAAAACCTCCTTCTGGAGGTTTTTTTATTAAAATAAACTTTCCAATTGAAATTGAAAACGCATTTGCACGCCATTTCTATCAATTAACACCTTAATACGTTTACCGTCATCATCATAAAACAATTGGATTACTTCTTGTAGCGAATACTCATGAATACTTTTGTTATTAATATTGAGAATAACATCACCTATTATTAATCCCGCTTTTTCTGCTGGAGATTCTTTCCTTAATTCAACAATTGTAAATGCAGGTGCCAATACATATTTGAAGGATTTAGAAACAACAATATCAGCCTTTGCTACAGATTCATTCTTACTTCCAAAAGTTTTTATTCCAACATTCCTATCTAACTCTTTCACCACCCTAACCCCATTATGTTCTAAAGTGATCCCACTTTTATTATAATAAAATGAATTGGAAAAAAATCTATTTTTTCTTAAGGTAACTTCACCATTTGGATAATCTAAAATGAGATTGAATCGTTTTAATATCTCACCTCCTAAGCTCCCATTACGGTCTTTAATTTTTCTAGCATATGAAATAGATGTAGAATCTGGGAAAGCAACATTAACATGCTTAAGTTTAAAGTCACCAAATGAAACTTGCTCAATTTTAGATCGTTTACCATAAACACTCCCACTCAAGCCCCTCCCTAAAAAATCTTGAAAGTATTTTTCTGGTAATGTTATATTTTTGGATGGATCTTCAAACAACCAAATGGCATCACTACCACCAGAGTCAATCAATAATTTAACAGATACCGAAACATTATTAATAATAACATCAGCATTAACATAAGGTTTTTTATTATGAAAATCTAGTTTGAAAGTTTTGCACTTTCTGCATTTTTTTGATTCATAAACTTCCGGAGCAAACAACCTTATTATTCTTTTTGAGTAATTTATTTCAACAACAAAATCTTTTAAAAAATCATATCCTATTATTCCATGAATAGGCACGCCCAATTGTGGCGCAAAATTTAATGCTGGATCAAAAATAGCATACAAATCCTGACTGATACTTAAAGCATCACCAATTTTAAAAATATTATTTCTGGACCTTAGTGCCTCGACCGATTCACCTTCTCCTAATCCTCTTAAATAAATACGTTCAGTTTGATTGATTTGAAGTTCCTCTGTGAGGTTTAAAAAATTAAATATAATCGGTTTACTTACCCCGGTATCCAGTAAAAAAGACAGCTCTACACCATTGATAGAAACAGGAATAACAATCAAATTATTTATAAGTTTAAAGCTTATTTTATCATAATCGCCACTCTGCAAAACAAATTTTCCCTGCGACAAACTTTGGAAGCAAAGACTAATAAAAATTAGAAAAATTAAATGTTTTTTGTTCATAGAGATTAATCCAATAAAAACGGGCTCCCTACAAATTACAAATCTTTTACCTAAATAAATCTTAAAGCTATTTATTTTAAAGAAACTTTAAGATAAATTTTGCAACTTTGCAATGGAATAAAAAACAATAAAATGCCACATATATCTAACAAAGGAAAATCAATGCCTCAATCACCAATTCGTAAATTGGTACCATTTGCAGAAGACGCGAAGAAAAGGGGAATAAACGTGTTTCACCTAAATATTGGGCAACCAGATATTAAAACACCACAGATAGCACTTGACGCAGTAAAGAATAACACACTAGAAGTAGTAGCGTATAGTCGTTCGGAAGGATCGGAAGAATACCGAACCAAGATTGCTGGGTACTATGCTAAAAACGACATTCATGTTAATGCGGACGAAATCATTGTAACTACAGGTGGTAGTGAAGCCTTACTTTTTACTTTTGGAAGTATTATGGATGCTGGTGATGAAATCATTATACCAGAGCCATTTTATGCAAATTACAACGGTTTCTCAATAGCTTCCGGAATTAATGTTGTTCCTGTAATATCGAAAATTGAAAATAATTTTGCTTTACCTCCTATTGAAGAGTTTGAAAAACTAATTACTCCAAAAACAAAAGCGATTCTAATTTGTAATCCTGGAAACCCAACAGGATATCTTTATAGTAAGGAAGAAATAAAGAAATTAGCAAAAATTGTTAAAGCACATGATTTGTTTTTAATCGCTGATGAAGTTTATCGTGAATTTGCTTATGATGGTAGTGAACATTATTCTATTATGCAAGAAAACGATTTAGGAAATCATGCCATAATGATTGATTCTGTTTCTAAACGCTATAGTATGTGTGGCGCAAGAATAGGATGTATTGTTTCAAAGAACAAGGAAGTTATCGCTACAGCTATGAAATTTGCACAAGCACGACTATCTCCCCCAACTTATGCACAAATCGCCAGTGAAGCTGCTTTAGAAACACCTCAAAGTTATTTTGATGATGTTATAGAAGAGTATGTCTCACGAAGAAATACTTTAATTAATGAATTGCAAAAAGTTGAAGGTGTAACAGTAGCGAATCCGAAAGGGGCTTTTTATTGCATCGCCGAGTTACCCGTTGAAAGTGCAGATGATTTTGCGCAATGGTTGTTAGAGAAATTTGAATTGAACGGCGAAACAATTATGGTAGCGCCTGCAGCAGGATTTTATTCAACAAAAGGATTAGGGTTAAATCAGGTTAGAATAGCCTACGTCCTTAAAAGAGAAGATTTAATTGCGTCCGTTAGGATCCTAAAAGTAGCATTGAAAAAATATAATTCCTAATGACAATTTTAAACAACATATCTTTAAAACCTTATAACACGTTTGGCATCGATGTAACTGCCAAACACTTTGTTTCGGTAAAGAATGTTGCTCAATTAAAATCTATTTTAGCCTTAGAACAGTACCCAGAAAAATTTATTTTGGGTGGTGGCAGCAACATGCTTCTAACTAAAGATATTGATGCCCTTGTCATTCATATAGACTTAAAAGGTATAACCATAACATCCAAAGACAACAGTTCGGTTATTGTAAAATCCGGTGCTGGTGAAAACTGGCACGAATTTGTATTATGGTGTTTGGATCATGATTTTGGTGGCATTGAAAATCTATCATTAATCCCTGGTAATATTGGCACTGCTCCAATTCAAAACATAGGTGCATATGGCGTTGAA
This sequence comes from uncultured Bacteroidota bacterium, assembly GCA_913062555.1. Lineage (GTDB taxonomy): Bacteria > Bacteroidota > Bacteroidia > Flavobacteriales > Flavobacteriaceae > CAJXVU01. The sequence continues at coordinate 12,602 of CAJXVU010000027.1, read as the reverse complement.
ATAAAAGATGTTTTTGAATCTTGTGAAGCCCTACATATTAAGACTCAAAATATTAAAACATTTACAAATGCAGACTGTAATTTTGATTATAGAAACTCCATCTTTAAACAAAAATTAAAAGGAGAATATATTATCACAAATGTAAGTTTAAAACTGTCAACAGTACATCATTCTATTAAAACCAATTATGGTGCAATAACCAATGAATTGGAACGATTGAAGGTAAAGACACCAGAAATTCAAGACATTTCAAAGGCTGTAATTAATATTAGAGAATCAAAACTCCCAAATCCAAAAATCATTGGTAATAGTGGTAGTTTTTTTAAAAACCCTGTGATATCAAAAGCTCAGTTTAACACATTAAAAGATAACTTTCCAGAAATCCCAAATTATGTGGTCTCAGCAAACGAAGTTAAAATCCCTGCAGGTTGGCTTATAGAACATGCTGGTTTTAAAGGCAAACATTTTGGAGATTACGGAGTTCACAAAAACCAGGCATTGGTATTAGTTAACTATGGTAAGGCCAAAGGAAGTGATATCTTTGATCTGTCAAAACTCATACAATCCACCATAAAACGTATTTTTAATATTTCATTGGAAGTGGAAGTAAATATTATTTAAGTTTTTTTTTCGTTACATAGTTGAGTATTTTTATAATTAAATCACTATTACTGGTACGATTATTGTCATGTTTTTATTAAATTTAGCCGTTATTCATATCTTAACTATTAGCCTTCAACCTTGGTTTCAAAATTAGAACAACATATCGTAAGTCTGTTACAAGATGGAGATCAAAGAGCAATTCCTATTATATATGAGAATTACTCCAGTTCACTTTTAGGTGTTATCTCCAAAATAACTAAAGATAATGCCATGGCACAGGATGTTCTTCAAGAAAGTTTCATAAAAATATGGCGATATTCTAAAAAATACGATCCCAATAAGGCGAAATTATTTACATGGTTATATAGGATAGCTAGAAATACAGCAATAGATAAACTGAGAAGTCATAATTTAAAGTTTGAAAAAGAAATCCAAATAGAAGATTCGAACGTATATAAATTATCAACATCAGGATTAAATCAAGATACCATTGATTTACAGAAACATGTTGCAACCCTAGATTTAAAATATCAAATTGTGTTGAAAGCCTTATTTTTTGAGGGTATGACACAACAAGAGGCCAGCGAAGAATTAGAAATCCCGCTTGGTACAGTTAAATCTAGATTAAAAATTGGATTAAGAGAATTAAAAAAAATCTATAATCCATAATAGTACAGTCATGAAAAATAAAGTACATACATTTTTAGAATCTGGGTTACTGGATCAGTACTTAATTGGAGAAACCAGCCCTGTTGAAACTATTGAAGTTGAATCGTATATTGCGAAATATCCAGAGGTAAAAGAAGAATACGATATATTACAAGAGCATCTTGAATTAGTTGCAAAATCTCAAGCAATCATCCCTCCTTCTGGGACTTTGGATGCTATTATTGCAGCCATAGATAAGAAACCGGTGATACAGCTTCATTCGAGTCGAAAATCACCTTTTTGGTTGAGTATTGCCGCTAGTATTGCTGCTCTCATTTTTGCAGGTACATCTTACCTGTTATATAATCAGAACCAGACATTGTTAAACGAAAATAACACGATTGCTGATGAAATTTTTGATTTGAGAGATGACATCAACAGTAATAATGATAAGCTTGACGATGTCATGAGACAGTTTATGAAGCTTAACAACCCTGAAACAGAGAAGTATGTGTTACGTGGTAATGATAGAGCAAAAGACCTTAAAACAGTAGCTTATATTAATCCTATTGAAAAATCGTCATTGATTGATGTGGTATCACTTCCTGAACTTACTGAAGAACAGTGCTATCAAATGTGGGCTAAATTACAAGATAAAATGGTCAACTTAGGAATTCTCGATATTTCCGATCGAAAGTTAAAATCGGTACCATATATAGAAGATGCCATTAGTTTAAGTATTACAATAGAGCCTAAGGGCGGTAATAAAAATGGATCAATTGAAAATTCCGTAGCACAAATTCCGCTTAAAAAGGACAATTAAATAAGTTTCTTAAACACATAAAAAAAGCCTCGCTAATAGTGAGGCTTTTTTATTTTAATTTTTGGAAGTTGCGATTCCATGAGTCCATATTAAAGTTCCCCCTATTGCTCCAATAACAGGTGCAATTAAAAATAACCACAATTGCTCCAAAGCCAAACCTTGAGCAAACAATGCAGGTCCTAAACTTCTAGCTGGATTTACTGAAGTTCCAGTAATTGGAATAACAACCATATGTGTTAATACTAAGGATAACCCAATGGCCATTCCTGCCATAGTTGTATTTCCTAATCGAGATGTAACTGCAAGAATAACAATTAAAAATATAGCGGTAAAAACGACCTCAGCAAAAAAAGCGGATTGCATGGTATAATTACCCAAATATCCTTCTCCCCATCCATTTGACCCATATGCCCATTCTCCAGCGACAAATCCATTTTGTCCATCTAATAGTATATATAACATTAGTGCCGCTAAAATAGCACCCAAACATTGAGCGATGATATAGCCAATAGTATCTTTCAAAGAAAGTTTTCCTGCCACTAACATCCCTATAGAAATAGCTGGGTTAATATGACAACCTGATATCGGTCCAATAGTATATACCATTACAACAACCGCCAAACCAAAGGCTAACGAAATTCCTAATAAACCAAGTCCGGAAACTGCTCCAACTGACTCCCCAGCAATAGCAGCGGCACCGCAGCCAAATAGCACCAAACAAAAAGTTCCAAATAATTCTGCTATCTCTTTTTTCACACGAAAAGTTTTAATTAACAATAAACATATTTCGATTATTAATAAGACCCCTTTTTGATATAAAGTCACAAAAACTTGCCTGTTTTAAATATAATCAAACTTTAGCTAACAGCTTTAATAAAACTTTTACAAAATTATAATTGAAAGCCGTATCTTTGCACCATATAATATACATCGAGAAACAGGCATGAAACTTCTTTTAATAACCTTAGTACTATTAAGCCTTGCAATAGCAGGGATTGCAATTAAAATTTGGGCTAAAAAAGATGGCAAGTTCGCTGGAACTTGTGCCAGTCAAAACCCTATGATTAACACTGAAGGTGAAGCTTGTGGGTTTTGTGGAAAAAGCCCAGATCAATTTAAAGATTGTAACGACACACAACATTCTTAACTAAAAGGACGTGTTAGATCTCCTCTTTTACACTTTTACCTTTATTGTTTTTATTCAATTAATTTATTATGGCTTTATTTTTGCAAAGTTTGCTTTCGCAAAAAACAAAAACCCAAAGCAAAAAAACATTGCTATTTCGGTAATAATTTGCGCTAAAAATGAAGCTGATAATCTACAGCAATTTTTGCCATCTGTTATAGACCAGGAGTATCCAGAATTTGAAATCATTTTAGTTAATGATGGCTCAAATGATAATACGCTTGAAATTATGGAGCAATATGCTACTAAATACCAACAAATAAAAATTGTAAATGTAAAACCAATAGAAGCTTTTTGGGGCAATAAAAAATATGCAATAACCTTGGGAATCAAAGCGGCCTCAAACACCTTTTTACTATTTACTAATGCCGATTGTAATCCGCTTTCTAGAAATTGGATAAAAGAAATGAGTTGCCATTTTAGCAATACTAAATCTTTGGTAATAGGATATGGCGCTTATAAAAAACGAAAATATAGTCTGCTTAATAAACTTATTAGATTTGATACTTTACTCACTGCTATTCAGTATTTTTCATATACAAAATTAGGAATACCCTATATGGCAGTAGGTAGAAATTTAGCCTATAGAAAGGAAGAATTTTTTAAAGCAAATGGATTCATGAGTCATATGGCTGTTAGATCGGGTGATGATGACTTGTTTGTAAATCAAATCGCTAACTCTAAAAATACGGAAATTTGTTTTACAAAAGACAGCTTCACCGAAGCCCAACCAGTGACATCATATAAGAATTGGATTAATCTAAAGAGACAGAAAACATCTACTGTAGAACACTACAAAACGAAGCACAAGTTCCTTTTGAGACTCTTTTACATGAGTCAATTATTATTCTGGAGTCTTGGAATTGCATTAATCTTAGTTTTATTTAAATGGAAAATTGTTATATCCTTAGTCGCCATAAGATTTCTATTTCAATATATTAGTATTGGCAAATCAGCAAAAAAATTAAGTGAAACCGACACTTTGATTATACTTCCCTTATTGGAATTATTTTTAATTTTATCACAATTAGTTATCTTTATAACAAATCTTACTTCAAAACCCCATCATTGGAAATAGAACAAGCCATTAAAAAAGCAAAAGAACGCAACCAAATAGCATTCAATTATTTGCTAGACACCTTTTGGAACGATGTATATGGTTTTCAGCTAAAACGTACTGAAAATGAAAATGATGCAGAGGACATCACTATTCAAACTTTTTCCAAAGCTTTTGATAAAATTGATTCTTATAATGAAAAATACAAGTTTAAAACTTGGCTATTAACAATATCAAAAAATATTCATATTGATTTTCTTAGAATGAAGAAAACCACAATTTCGAATAATACTCTTGATAATGATGATAATCGAGTTAAATCTATCATTGATGAATCTCCATCTCCTGAAGATAAAATTATTACAGAACAGAATCTTACCAAACTACTTCACGATATAAAAAAATTAAAACCACATTATCAAGAGGTCATTAATTTAAGATACTTTCAAGAATTGAGTTACCAAGAAATTGCATCCACATTGGATGAACCAATGAGTAATATAAAAGTAAAACTCCTTCGAGCAAAAAAATTACTTGCCGAGATCATTCAAAAAAAATAATGGGCTTTAGCATAAAAAATCTCGGTCCTGGGTTATTGTTTGCTGGTGCTGCTATTGGTGTTTCCCACTTGGTCCAATCAACAAGAGCAGGAGCCGATTTTGGCTTAGGCTTATTATGGGCGTTACTTTTAGTTAATCTATTTAAATATCCCTTTTTTCAATATGGTCCCAGATATGCAGCAGCAACTGGCGAAAGTCTATTGGATGGGTATAAAAAAATGGGAAATGGTATTTTAATAGCCTATTATATATTAACCTTTGCAACAATGTTTAGCATCCAAACAGCAGTAACCATAGTTACAGCTGGATTGGCATCATCATTATTTGGCAATTTTATAAGTGTTGAAATTTGGACGGTAGTCATATTGGCAATTTGCTTACTATTACTTATCGTGGGGCGATACAAATTATTAGATGTTCTCATAAAAATTATAATAATTACACTAACCTTAAGTACTATCGCTGCAGTAATTGCAGCAATTAATAATAACGACACGCCACTCTCACTTGTTCAAATATTACCTAAAGAAACCATGGAAATTGGATTCCTTATTGCGTTTATGGGTTGGATGCCCGCACCTTTAGATATTTCCGTTTGGCACTCCCTATGGGCTATAGAGAAGAAAAAAAATGATGCCAATTTCACTCCGAAATCTGCATTATTCGATTTTAATATCGGGTACATTAGCACCATAATTTTAGGAATTGGCTTTGTGCTTCTTGGCGCCCTGGTCATGTTTAACAGTGGCGAAAGCTTTAGTAATTCAGCTGCCGTATTCTCAAACCAATTAATTGAAATGTATACCAGTAGTCTTGGGAATTGGGCTTATGTAATAATTGGAATTGCTGCTTTTACGACAATGTTTAGCACCACACTCACAACACTCGATGCCTCTCCCCGAGCGATGCACAAAACAACCCAACTACTTTTTAAAAACACTTTCAAGAGAGGTTATCTATTTTGGATTTTAGTCTTGGCCGTTGGAACCGTAGTTATCTTTTATGTTTTTGCTTCAGAAATGGGATTACTCATAAAAATCGCAACAATCCTATCGTTTTTAACCGCCCCTTTTTATGCGATTATTAATTATAGATTGATTTGTAGTACGCATACACCAAAAGCATCAAGACCTTCTTTAAAACTACATATACTTAGCTGGTTAGGTATCCTTTTTTTAATTGGATTTAGCATATGGTATCTCACAATATTATAAGGTTTTATTAAGGGAATACTTTGTATCTTTGCCTCCAGATTTACAATACCTATGAGTATGGACACAACTTCAAATACAGTTCCACAACGTCAAGCTAAACCAAAATGGCTTCGGGTTAAATTGCCAACAGGCAAGAAATACACAGAGCTTCGCAGTTTAGTTGATAAATATGAACTGAATACAATATGTACCTCTGGTAGCTGCCCTAATATGGGCGAATGCTGGGGTGAAGGCACTGCAACCTTTATGATTTTAGGAAATATTTGCACTAGGTCTTGTGGCTTTTGTGGTGTAAAAACCGGTCGTCCTGAAACAGTAGACTGGGATGAACCTGAAAAAGTTTCTAGATCAATAAAGCTTATGAAAATAAAACATGCTGTATTGACAAGTGTTGATCGTGATGACCTTAAAGATATGGGAAGTATTATGTGGGCAGAGACCGTTAAAGCTGTTCGTAGAATGAATCCTGAAACAACTCTGGAAACATTAATTCCAGATTTTCAAGGCATCGAACAACATTTAGATCGAATATTAGATGTCGCTCCAGAAGTGGTATCTCATAATATGGAAACCGTTAGAAGGTTAACTCGTGAAGTTCGTATCCAAGCAAAATATGACCGAAGTCTCGGGGTGTTAAACTATTTAAAAAATCAGGGTCAACGTCGTACTAAAACTGGATTGATGCTAGGTTTAGGGGAACAACGTGAGGAAGTTATAGAAACACTACACGAACTTAAAGATGCCAATGTAGATATTGTTACTATTGGTCAATACTTACAACCAAGTAAAAAACATTTACCCGTAAAAGAGTTTATTACGCCCGACCAATTTAAAGAATACGAAGAAATTGGATTAAATCTAGGGTTCAGACATGTTGAAAGTAGTGCACTTGTAAGATCATCCTATAAAGCACAAAAACATATTAATTAAATATGATAAATATTGCTATCAATGGCTTTGGCAGAATAGGTAGGCGTGTTTTTAGACTACTTCAAGAACATGAAAACATTCAAGTTGTTGCAATTAATGACTTAGCAGATGCCAAAACCTTAAGTCATTTACTAAAATACGATAGTATTCATGGCATTTTTAAAACGGATATCAGCAATAGTGAGAATACCATTATTGTAAACGACTCGAAAATCCCTCTTTTAAATCACAAAAAAATTGAAAACATAGACTGGGATCCTTACAGTGTTGATTTTGTTGTTGAAGCTACCGGAAAATTCAAATCATTAAAAGAGCTTCAATATCATATTACTAATGGCGCTTCTCGGGTTATACTTTCGGTGCCTCCAACCGATGATGCTATAAAAACAGTTGTCTTGGGTATTAATGATCATATACTAACTGGAGATGAGCTTATTGTATCTAATGCATCCTGTACAACAAATAACGCGGCACCAATGATTAAAGTAATTGATGATCTCTGCGGTATTAATCAAGCTTATATAACTACCGTACATTCTTATACTTCAGATCAAAGCTTGCACGATCAGCCTCATCGAGATTTAAGACGCGCAAGAGCCGCTGGACAGTCCATAGTACCAACAACTACCGGTGCAGCAAAAGCATTGACTAAAATATTCCCTAAACTATCCAATGTTATTGGTGGATGCGGTATACGCGTTCCTGTTGCCAACGGTTCACTAACAGATATAACTTTTAATGTGAGTAAAAATGTTTCTGTAGACGACATTAACGATGCATTTAAGTTGGCTTCAGAAACAAAATATAAAGGGGTTTTGGAATATACTGAAGATCCTATTGTTTCAATTGATATTGTAGGAAATCCAAATTCTTGTATATTCGATGCTCAGATGACTTCAGTAATTGGAAAAATGGTAAAGATCATCGGATGGTACGATAATGAGACAGGATATTCTACTAGAATAATAGATTTAATTTACAAAATGTCAGCAAAATAATATCTTGACGAAATGTATAAATATTCGAAAAACGTGCATTTTGTCGAATAAATAGTTATATTTGTCGATAAAATGATCTGAAATGTCCCAAATCAAATATAACATTTTTGCTTTTTTAGTCCTATTAACGACCTGCATTTACTCTCAAAATAACACTGAGGGAGATATTGCTTTGAAAAAGAATAATATAGGAGTTTTTAAAAAGAACGCCACTCAAGAAACTCTAAAATCTAATTTTTACAGCGCTATTAGTATTCTTGACAAAGCATTAATTGTAGCTGAGGAAATAAAAGACGAAAAAGAGCAAGGAATAATTCTATCCAAAATTGCCAATCTGCAATACAACATTGGAGATTATCAAAAAGCGACAATTATTATATTGAAGGCCATGAATATTCAGAGCCGAATTGATGATAAAATTAATTTAGCCATTTCAAGATACACATGTGGTCTCATATATTTAGGAAAAAAAGATTATGCTGATGCACTAGAATATTTTAAGTCTTCAAAAGCAATTTTTGAAGAAGAGAACCTCAATGCACTTATGGCTGAAGTAATGTTAAGCGAAGCCCAAACTTACATTGGTCTTGATGATTTGGATCGAGCAAATACATTAGTAGATGAGGCCATACTTTTATCTAAAAAGCATAAGTTAATATCAATCCAAAGTGCTGCACTTCTTCAAAGTGGTGCTATTGCTTTAAAGCAAGTTAAATATGAAAAAGCGTTAACTCAAGCATTAAACGGTTCTGAATTAGCCAAAACTAGTGGTTCGTTAAAGATTCTTAGCGAAAGTTATCAGCTATTGAGTAATATCTATGAAATTACTGGGAACTTTCAACTGGCGAACTCAAATTTAAAAATGTATATCACACTTAATGATTCCATTTTAAATGAAAAACGAGATGTTTCAACATCAGAAGCAAAAGATTCATCTATTCCTGGTGATAATAGTGAGGCAAATTCAGACGAAGCGGATAATTTGGAAAAGGATGGCTTAGGTAGGCTTACCACAATATTAAGTGTTGGACTAATAACAATTCTATCCTTACTTACACTTTCGTTATACAAAAACAATAATATTAGGTTAAAAACCAACAATATGTTGTATCGTAAAAACGAAGAATTATTAACGGAAAAGGAAAGAGCAGAAATCGCTGCAAAAACCAAAACAAATTTCTTATCTACAGTTACTCATGAGCTTAGGACACCACTGTATGCAGTTACAGGCTTAACAAATATGCTTCTAGATGAAAACCCTAATCCTGAGCAAATACAACATTTAAAATCTTTAAAATTCTCTGGAGATTATTTATTGACTTTTATTAATGATATTCTACAAATAAATAAGATTGAAGCGAACAAAGTAGAACTAGATCCAGAAGTGTTCAACTTGAAAGTCAAGGTTGAGAATGTTATTGCAGCTTTAAATAATTCGGCATTAGACAATAACACCAAATTACATATCGAATACGACGAAAAGTTACCGGAATCATTCGATGGTGATCAATTAAAAATTTCGCAAATACTAATAAACTTAATTGGTAACTCAATTAAGTTTACAAAAGATGGAGATATTTGGGTGAGAGTAACCCAATTGAGTAAGTCTAAAAAAATGCACAGCATACGTCTTGAAGTTGAAGATAATGGTATTGGAATCACGAAAGAGAAACAGGATAGTATGTTCGAAAGTTTCTCACAAGGGTCCGTTCAAATTAATCGTAAATATGGCGGTACCGGACTTGGTCTGTCTATTGTAAAAGGATTAATACAAATACTCAAAGGAAAAATTTATTTAAAAAGTGAACTTGGTCAGGGAACGAGTTTCTTTGTTGAACTTCCACTTCAAGAATCTGAAGAAGTTGCCATAGTTCAAAAGAACGATTATGCTAAAGACATCAATAATCTAGATCTTTCATCCGTAAAAATATTGGTCGTTGAGGATAATAAAATTAACCAAATGATCACTAAGAAGATTTTAAACAAAATGAATTTAAAATGTGATGTTGTTGATAATGGTGAAGATGCCGTCGAGCAGGTAAAAGAAATTGATTACAACCTTGTACTTATGGACATTCACATGCCAGGAATTAGCGGATTAGAAGCGACAAAGAGAATTAGAAGTTTCGATAAAGAACTTACTATTTTTGCACTGACCGCAGTTACCTTGGAAGATAAAATGCCTGAATTTGATGCTGCTGGATTTAATGATATCATCTCCAAACCATTTAAACAGGAAGATTTTGAAAAGAAATTGTACGAGGCATTAAGTAAGAATAATAAAAGCGCAGCGTCTGCCTAGTAACTAGACACGAAGTCCAGGATACGAGTGTTAAATTTTTCACTTTCAGAAACACTAACTTTAATAGGCAAATAATACAATTTACTAACAGGTATTCTATCTTTTAATCTTGTAAAATCCTTTTCAGTAGTAAGCAATAGTTCTTTATTACTAAGGCACTTAATTTCATTTTCTGAAAAAGAATGATGATCTTTAAAATTAAGGTGCTCGTAATTATACCCTTCATCATTCAAGTATTTTAAAAGAGGATTTGCATTAGCTATTCCAGTTACAAGGGTGAACTTTTTGTCTTTTAAATAGGACATGGGTTTAGGATCATTATTAGAATACAAAGTCTCTGAATATTGAATCTCGCTAAAAAACACCATTTGATTGGCTAATGGGTTTATACGATTCAATATCGCCTTCTTTTTTTTGTCACTCACATTATTAGGGCATTTTGTAACCACTATAATATCAGCTCGTTTTGCTCCCGACTTAGGCTCGCGTAAATCACCTGTTGGTAAGGCAAAATCGTTCATATATAATTTATCGAAGGTCGTTAGGAGTATATTTAAACCTGCCTTTACCCGTCGATGTTGAAATGCATCATCTAATAAAATTATTTCTGGTGAGTTTTCAGTTTTTTGCAATTCGGAAATCCCATTTTGCCTGTCGGAATCAACACTAACTATAATTGATTTATATTTTTGAAAAAATTGAAAAGGTTCATCTCCAATTGAAGAAGCAGAAGACCCTGTATTGGCCATTTGAAAGCCTTTCGTAGATCGTTTATAGCCCCTACTAAGGGTTGCAACTTTATAATCTTCCTTTAGTATAGAAATTAAATACTCAATCATTGGTGTTTTTCCAGTTCCTCCAACACTTAAATTTCCAACACAAATAATTGGAAGTTCGTAAGATTTTGATTTAAAAATACCGCTATCATAACATAAATTGCGTAACCAGGTTACGACGTAATAAACAGGCACAATAGGAAATAATAGTTTTCGCAACAATTTCATAACAACGAATGTAATTATTTATCTTTCCTCTGAAAAGAAATAATATAAGAAATGGGGTAATGTAATATGTTTAATCCTGATTTTCAATTTTAATGATAAACTAAAATGAAAAAAAATGTGTAGGTTTGAACTTAAACAGAAAATTTATGATAGTCCAAGATGTAATACATCACTTAGAAGAATTATCTCCATTAGCCTATGCTGAAGGATTTGATAACGTTGGTCTACTTGTAGGTGATACAAAAAGCAAGTTAACAGGTGTTCTCGTTACCCTAGACACCTTAGAATCGGTTATAGATGAGGCCATTGATAACAATTGCAACCTCATTGTTAGTTTTCATCCAATTATTTTTAAAGGGCTAAAAAAGTTAACCGGTAAAACATATGTTGAACGGGTTGTAATGAAAGCTATAAAGCATGATATTTCACTTTTTGCAATTCACACTGCTTTAGACAATGCATTACTAGGAGTAAATGATAAAATATGTGAACAACTTGGACTAATAAATAGAAAAATATTAATTCCGCAAAACGGAAACATAAAGAAGTTAACGACATATATCCCAGAAAAAGGCATAGACAAGCTACGGGAAGCGTTGTTTAAAGTTGGAGCCGGGGCAATTGGTAATTATGACCATTGTAGTTTTAATATTAATGGAACAGGTACTTTTAACGGTAATGAAAACTCAAATCCCACCATTGGAAAACCGGGAACAACACAATATGAACCCGAAATAAAACTCACAATTACATTTACCAAACATTTAGAATCCATAATATTACAAACACTGTTTAATAATCATCCCTATGAAGAAGTGGCCTATGAAATCATAACATTAGAAAACAAAAACCAACACATAGGTATGGGAATGATTGGGGAATTTAAGAATCCAATGCAAGAGTCTGATTTTTTAAAACACATTAAGGAATCAATGCAAACACAATGTGTGAGACACTCTTCCTTAATAGGGAAACCGATTAAAAGAATAGCCGTTTTAGGAGGCTCCGGAAGTTTTGCTATACAAGCAGCAAAAAATGCTCAGGCAGATGCATTTATAACTGCAGATCTCAAATATCACGACTTTTTTACAGCGGAAAATAGCATATTATTAGCCGATATTGGGCACTATGAAAGTGAACAATACACAAAAAATATTTTAGTAGCGCATCTTACAAAAAAAATGCCTAATTTTGCAGTCCTTTTATCAAACACAAACACCAATCCTGTAAAGTATTTATAAGCAATGGCTAAAAAGAAAGAAGTTACTGTAGAAGAG
>CAJXVU010000026.1 GCA_913062555.1 uncultured Bacteroidota bacterium | reverse complement strand
GTTTCAAAGAGAAAAATTAAAAGCAAAATATTTATATTTGGCTAAGTACATAACCTTAAATTAAAGTGTCTTTAAACATGCTACGTTTCATATACAAAACCGTTGGCAATAATTTGAAAACTAAATTGATTTTAAACGAATTACTTTACTATAATCTAAATAGAACCGTTTCCAGGTTTATCATAAATCCAAAAAGAAAAGGTAAAAGATGCCATTTGTCTTCAATTATTGGGTAGCTGTCTACCAAAATTTACCTTTGAACTATTTTCATCAGATGACACCTTTAAAGTGACTTAAATTTACTGTAATTTAAATATCTAGTCATGAGAAAAAAAATTATACCATTAATTCTTTCTTTAATTTTTTGTTCCTGCAGTATGGACATAGAAGTTATAGAGGAAGATCAATCTGATTCAACAAGCAATGATATGGCACAACTTAACATTCCTGCCAATTTTGACTTTCTGACCATTGCAGAGGTAAATGTTGATGTTGATCTGAAGAGTATTACAGGCCAGCCTCTGCCTGGGGTTAAAGTTAGTTTTTTAACGGAACACCCAGACTTCGGAGGGAGTTATTTGGCGTCTGCATTTACCAATTCAACAGGTAGACTAAGTACTGCAATTCAAGTACCCACTTATTTAGAAAATTTATTCGTTCAAGTTCACAGTGTAGGTTTTGCAAACCAAAAAATGCAAGCCATAGCTCCTTATATGAGCCTAGAGTTTGGAGGAGTTCCAGATCCAAGAACAATGAGAAATAACAATAGAAATGCAACTAACCCTATTCCTATTTCAGACAATTACTATTATATGGGAAGTTATAATGAAGGACAGAATAAAGGTCTACCTCATTATCTTGAATCTGATGGAGACAATTTGAGTCAGGAGTTTTTGAATGGGGTGAATGCCTCTCTCCCCGAAACTAGACCAGTTCCAACTTACAATCCTGAATATCTAACCTCAGGAAACGAACTTGATGTCATCATTCTTGATACTAGTGAGGTATGGGTGACATTTGTTGCTGAAGGTGCTGGATATCGGAACGCTCTGGGATATTATATTTTTGACACCAACAACCCACCGACCAATGTGAGTGAAATAGATTCTGTATTTGTTATTCTGCCAAACGCCTCGTTGCTATATTCTTATGGTGAGCTCAATGCGGGAGATAAAATAAAGTTGGGAACCTTCGATGCTGGAAAGAGCATATCTTGGGTACTTTTCCAAAATGCGTGGACTGGGACAGGTGTAAATGTAAACGCTACCAAGTTTTATTCTCGAATAGATTTCAATACTGTAGAAAGCGATCCAAGTCAACGTCAACATACCGTCCAATTAGCAGATTTCGGAAATCAACTTTTATTAAATGGTTTCGAAGATCAAACACGAACATCTGGCAGTGATAATGACTTTAATGATTTGATTTTTTATGTTTCAGCAAATCCATGGGAAGCGATAGAAACCGGCAGTATTCCTCTGGTAACTCCCAGCACAGATAGTGATGGGGATGGTATTTCAGATGAGAGTGATGATTTCCCTGATGACCCATTAAGAGCATTAAGAAATACTTTTGCAGGCTCGCTAGCTTTTGAAGATCTGTGGCCAGCTGAGGGAGACTATGATTTCAATGATATGGTAATTGATTATGAAATCGATCATATACTAAATGGTACTAACCTTTTGGTTGATATAGAAGCAGATTGGACCATTAAAGGAGTCTTTGCTAGTTTTAGTAATGGCTTTGGAATTCAATTGGATGATCTTTCATTTAACGACGTAACGAACGTAAGCGGTGGAAATCTCACAAATGATATTATCACTCTCAATGGAAATGGAACTGAAGCAAATCAAAGTAGCGCAACGATAATATTCTTTGATAATGTATTCGATGTTGTGCAAGCCTCAGGTAGTGCCTTCCCTCATACATCTCCGGTGACTACTATCAATACTGCAATTAATTTTGGGAATCCAGTTTCACAAAATGTAACAGGATATCCTCCTTATAATCCATTTATTTTTGTAAACGGAGATCGAACTAAGGAGATTCATTTACCAGGACATAAACCAACAGATCTCGCCGATCCGCAGTTTTTTGGTACATCTTCAGATGCAACTAACGTGGCAAGCGGTTATTATTATAAAACCTCAAATGGATTACCTTGGGCAATTAATATACCAGAGTCGTTTGACTTTCCTGATGCAGGATATCCTATTAATGAAGCATATCACTTCTTTTCAACATGGGCAACAAGTGGAGGACTAATAGACGAGGATTGGTATCGTGATTTGCCTGGAAACCGGGATTCAAGTAAAATATATTAAATAATAATTGGTTAAGGTGAGTCTCTGATGGTACTCAATCCATTTGGAACTTTTTCATTTTAAAAATGTATCGGATACTTTAGGTACATTGAAACTCAAAAGCTTTAACAATTTTGTAAGATAACTCGGTTGGCATCTTTGTAAATTTAAATTCTTAAAATTTCATTTAATGCGTTGGGTCATATTTATTCTTGTTGCCACAATTGCAGATTATTATGCTTTTCAATCCTTACGACGTTGGCAATAATTAAAAAAAAAACGCTCTGAATAAAAACTTTTCTTAAAATTAAAAAATATATGTTTTCATATAAAATAATAGTTGTCAATATATATAAATCTTTAGTTTTTTTAAATGTGAATATTTTATAAAAGAATAAAAAGGAATCCAAACTTCATACTTATTTAGTCTTGACTGCTTTCACCTCAATGAATCTTTTTTCTATTGTCTCAATTCTTTATTTTAAAACACAAGCAAGTCCAATTAATTTAATAATTACTTTGACTTTACCAATAATTCTATTTTTAATAAATTATTTAATCTTATATAAAAAGAAGGGATTTGAAAACATTTTTTCTTCAAACCTTATGTCATTTAAACTAGTACATATCGTTATAACTATATCATATATCATTCTTTCATTTTATTTTATGATATTAATTGGTAATTATATAAATGAGATATTTGTTCTGAATTAAAAAAACAAAATAAAAACTATTGCCAACACCGCCTATAATTCATTGCGGTTGAATTTCCTATCGGAAATCCAAGCCTTTTTATTAAATTCGTTGCTTAGCCGAAAAATCCTATCGGATTTCTCCGCAACGCAATCATAGCCAAAACCGTTAGCGGCAATTTAAAAAAATAAAATGGAAAAAAAATTACTCACAATAATCACACTTTTATTTATATCCATTTCCTTCGGACAAAAGCTTGACTCAATTCCGTATGATTATGGTTCTCTTTATTATCATACATATGGACAAGGAGAAGAAATATTAATACTTTCAGGAGGGCCAGGAAATAATGCAATGCAATTGGAAAAGGTTGCAACTACATTGTCTAGTAACAATCGAATTATATTACTCGAACAACGAGGGACAGGTCGTTCAACACCTGTGAAAATTGATAAATCTACCGTTAGCATTGATTCCGCTTTAAATGATATCAATTTGGTTTTAGATAATTTAAAAATAGATAAAATAGTATTATTAGGACATTCTTATGGAGTTTCACTTGCGTCCATTTTTGCTTCTAAATATCCTGAAAGAGTAAAAAAATTGATATTAGTTTCTCCAGGCACATTCGATTTTGATTCTGCTTGGGTTGCCTTATGTAATATTGCCTCCAAGTTAGGTACACAAGAGAATTTAAAATGGGAATCGTTATATAGTAAATCGTTTACAAGTAACTTTTCTGAAACAGAAAAAAAAGAATTAAAACATCTATCTAGACTGGCTTATGTTTATAATAAATCAAGGATTGATTATTATCTTCCTTTAATAAATGGAAATCAAAATATTGAAACCAATTATATTCTTTCAACGGAATTATTAAATTACAATTTTAACTTAAAAATAGATCTAGAAAATATAAATTCTCCAATTCATATTATTTCTGGAAGACAAGATATTTTTTCGTTTATGACTTATGAATATAAAATTGCTAGACCAGATATTGAAATTCATTGGATAGACGAATCAGGGCATTTCCCTATGTATGAACAACCAAAAGTGTTCTATTCAATTATAGAAAAAATATTGGAATAGAACTGTCGCTAACAACATGTATAATTAATTGCTACGGAATTTCCTTGGCGGAAATTCACTCGAATTAATTAATTTAGTGCCACGGCGGAAAATGACTCACGTCCTTTCCCGCAACTAATCATACACAATACCGTTGTGCTCCATTAAAGAAAAACTAAATATACAAAACATGAAAGCCTCAATACGCAGGAAATATGGTTCTTCAGATAAAATAAAAATTGAGAATATTGAAAAACTAACTCCGAAAGACAATGAGGTGTTAATTAAGGTTTATGCTACAACTGTCAACAGAACAGATTGTGCAAATCTCACAGCCAAACCATTTATTATGAGATTTGTTTTAGGGTTATTTAAACCAAAAAAAATAATATTAGGAACCGATTTTGCTGGTGAAGTAATATCATTAGGGAAAAATGTCCAGTCATTTAGGATTGGAGATAAAGTGTTTGGTTTTAATGACACAGGTTCAGAATCACAAGCTGAATATGTAACAATAGTAGACAAGAATCTATTTTTTATTCCTGAAAACATAAATTATAAGCAAGCCGTAGCAAGTTTGGAAGGAGCTCATTATGCTTATACTTTTATTCATAAAGTTAATATTCAATCTGGGCAAAAAATTTTAATTAATGGAGCTACAGGTGGAATAGGTTCAGCTCTCTTTCAATTTGTCAGACAATATGATGTCCAAATTACAGCAACTTGTAATACTAAAAACGTCAAATTAATTAAGTCTTTAGGTGCTGATAAAATTTATGACTACACCAAAGAGGATTTTACAGATGATAAAGGCAGATATGACTTTATATTTGATGCAGTAGGAAAAAGTACTTTTGGAAAATGTAAACCTTTATTAAAAGAAAGTGGCGTTTATATATCTTCAGAGTTGGGTCCTAATTCCCAAAATCTATTTTATGCAATCACAACTTCAATTTCAAATAGAAAAAAAGTAATCTTCCCTGTACCATTTAGCACGAGAAAGACAATACCTTATATTATAGGACTTTTGAAAAATGAAAAATTTAAACCAGTTATAGACCGAGAATATCCACTAGGAGATATAGCTTTAGCTTACAAATATGTATTAAGTGGAGAAAAAACAGGGAATGTAATAATTAATGTCTAAAATTAAAATAACGAGAGCACAACACCGTGCATAATTAATTGCTTAATAAGTTTTTCCTTCGGAAAAACCTCGTGGACTTCAAAGGCTTGTGATTTTTAATTATTTATTCGCTAAATTCACGCAAACAAATCATGCACAAACACGTTAGCTACTATTCCCTACATCTAATAAATATTTGAAACATTATTCCATAATGACATTCGTTTTAAATAAAACGGCATATATTTGCATCGTGCACGATATAGTTGTGCGCGTTTTAAAAAAAATAAAATATGAATAAACTTAAAAAAGACACATTAACACAAAACATTTTCAGAATCCTATTAGCCATTTTTATGATCTATGCTGGATTTAGTCACCTTACTTTTAACAGAATAGACTTCCAAGCTCAAGTGCCGGATTGGGTCCCGCTGAGTAAAGATTTAGTGGTCATACTATCAGGTATAGTAGAAATGATATTAGGGCTTGGCTTAGCTTTTTGGAAAAATGAACGCACAAGATTGGGTTGGGCTTTGGCCTTGTTTTTTGTTTTAATCTTCCCTGGAAATATTGCCCAATACCTAGAGGATAAAGATGCCTTTGGTGCTTTAGACTCAGACAGAGCTCGATTAATTCGTCTATTTTTTCAACCGGTACTAATTGCTTGGGCTTTATGGTCATCTGGTGCCTGGAAATCATGGAGAGCTAACAAAACTAAAAACTAATGGACAATACACAGTTACAATTAAGTAATCAAATCTGCTTTCCAATCTATTCGGTTTCACGGCTTATCACAAAGGCGTATAAACCATATTTAGACGAAATGGCGCTTACTTATCCTCAATACTTAGTTCTTATGGTATTATGGGAAAACGACAGTATCTCTATAAATCAGATTTCAGAGAAGCTGCTCCTTAATACGAATACATTGTCTCCTTTACTTAAGCGTATGGAGAAAATGAAACTGTTACAGCGTAACCGCTCTAGTAATGACGAAAGAAATGTTATAGTTAAGTTAACAGAAAAAGGAACAAATTTGAAAACTCAAGCCACGCCTATTCCTAAAAAGCTCATTAAAATTTTACTTACAGAGAACATCAAATTATCGGAAGTTCTCCAATTAAAAGATATGCTTAATGAATGGATAAGGATACTCTCTAACAACAATAAAAATTCATATTAAACTCAAACAAAAAGGAACAATAGACAAAATGGAATTATTAGATAAATTAAATTGGCGATACGCTGCTAAAGCCATGAATGGTAAAAAAGTTGCGCAAGAAAAAATAGACAACATCATTGAAGCAATATCCCTTGCTCCAACTTCAAGTGGCTTACAACCCTTTGAAATCATAGTCATCACAAATCAAGAGATAAAAGAAAAAATCAAACCCATAGCATGGAATCAATCAGTGATTACAGATTGTTCACATCTATTTGTATTTGCTGCTTGGGATACCTATACAGCTGATCGAATTAATAAAATGTTTGATTTGACCAATACCATTCGTGGATTTAAAAACGAAGGATGGGAAAATTACCGTCAAATGTTGTTGAAAAGTTATCCGCAAAAAGATGCTCAAGAGAACTTTAACCATGCAACTAAACAAGCATACATTGCCTTTTCACAAGCTATCGTTGCAGCCGCATTCGAAGGGGTTGATAGTACTCCTTTAGAAGGGTTTGACCCTGATGTTTTGGATGAGATATTAGGATTAAGAGAAAAAGGACTCAGAAGCTGTGTTATGCTCCCAATAGGTTATAGAGACGATAAAAACGATTGGCTAGTCAATCTTACTAAAGTTCGAAAAAATAAAGAAGATTTAGTAACTGTTATTGAATAGTAATTTCAAAAAAACAACTATGAATAAAAATAATTATCCCAGAGCTTTTTCTCATGTCGGAATTACAGTTCCGAATATAAAGGAAGCTGTAAAATTTTACTCTGAAGTCATGGGTTGGTATGTTGTAATGCCACCATCTAAAGTCAAAAAGGAAAAAGAAACGGCCATTGGACAAATGTGTATTGACGTTTTTGGAGAGAATTGGGAGGAATTTGAAATTGCGCATTTAGCAACATCTGACGGAATTGGGATTGAATTATTTTCCTTTCCGAATGGAGTTAAGCAAGCACCAGATTTTAACCCTTTCAACACTGGACTTTTCCACTTTTGCGTGCAAGACCCAAATATTGAAGAACTCATTGATAAAATTTTGTCTTATGGAGGAAAGCAAAGAATGCCAATTAGAGAGTACTATCCTAATGACAAGCCCTTCAAAATGTGCTATGTTGAAGACCCATTCGGAATTGTTTTTGAAATCTACACGCATAGCTATGAATTGACGTATTCTTCAGGTGCTTATTCAAAATAAAAACAGTAGCTAACAAAGTATAAAAATAATAAGGGTTACTAGCCAAACCAAATGTTAATGCATATTAACAAAGTCCTCCAAATTTATAGTTTAACGGTTAAAAGAAAAATAACAGTAAAATTGTAAATTTGGCTAAGTGCTAATCCGAGAAGTAAGTGTATTTTAATCCCTTACTATTCTTATACAAAACCGTTAGCAATTATTAGAAGAACAACAAATGAATAAAAAACACTTTCTATTATCCGTAATTGGACTAAATTTAATATTGCTCAGTTGTAAACAAACAAATTCTAATCAACCATATTTAGATCAACCACCACCTAACGCTATACCAAAATTATTTGCACCAACAATAGTTAACACAGACAGCATTGAAATTAATACAGTGTTTAACTCTTCTTTTACCGAAATATTTTTTACAAGAATTATTAATAAAAAATTTGTTATCCATCATTCTGAATTAGTTGATGGTAATTGGAATATGCCAAAACCTATACAAATGTTTACTGACCAAGAAAAAGAGTCAGTTGCAATTGACCCTACAATTAGCCAAGACGGAAATACAATGTATTTTCTTGGTATTAGTCCCGAAGACCGTTTGAAAAAGTCTAAGCCTGACATTTACAAAAGTCAAAAAATTGATGGTAAATGGAAATTAGCTACAAAAGTTCAACACCCTATATCAACACAAGAATATGCAGAATCATATCCTGTTGTGGTTGCAGACGGAAGTTTGTATTTTACATCCGATAGACCTGGTAGTTTAGGTAAAAGAGATATTTATCGTGCTCAATATTTAGGAGATGGGAAGTTTGACTCTCCAATAAATATTGGTTCTGAAGTAAATTCTGAAAAAGGAGAAAGAAGTACTTATGTTTCACCAGATGAAAGTTTCTTAATAACTGCCAATACATATTCTGATGAAAAGGGGTTTGCTGTATCTTTCAAAAAAAATGGTAAATGGCAAAGACCTGCTTTTTTTAACCTTGGAGAGAATATAAATGAAGATTGGAATTATTACTGTCCCTATATGTCGCCTGACAATAATTATTTTTTCTTCTCGAAAAGATATAGTTCTCCCCCAAATAGTGGATGGAAAGGAGTAACGAAAGGTGAAGTGTATTGGGTTAATTCAAATGAGATTTTTAAACATGAAGGAAAATAACAATTGCTAACAACGTATAACGTTAATTGCTACTACTCGCCTATTCTGAAAATTCTTCCGAATTTTTCAGAAGGATTGGTTTCTTTTGCTAAATTCGTTGTCGAACCAACGCAACAAAAAGCGTTATACAATCCCGTTATGCGCAATTAAACAAACGATAGTAAAACAACCAAAAATTATATATGACAATAAAAATAATAATGACAATTCTTGCCTTTGCAAATGGAATATTTATGACAATGGACGGATTTCATGTTATGATTAAAGGAAAGTATATTGGCCCTGAAAAACCTGGCCCTTGGGCAAATCTTTTTTACAAGCTAAAAATTGATGTTTTCAAATTAGGACCATTATTTATTATTTTAGGATTAAGCTGGTTATTATGGCTGTATGGATTATGGTCTAATCAAGATTGGACTTTTATTTTTGGACTTATAATATCAGTATTAACTCTTTGGTACATTAAAGTCGGGACATTTTTAATAGCGTTTTTAGAAAGGTGCGTCCCAACAAAATAGATCACCCACGAAAAAGCTATTTGGAATGTAACAAAAAACTCAGATTATCGTCTCTAAAATATAACTAACATAGGTTCATTTAATAACCAAATCCACAAAAAAACAATGAATAATTTTATAAAATCAAAAAAAATAATCACTGTTTTAGTATTGTATATAATTAGTTCAAATTTTTCTTATGGGCAAACTGAAGGTTCTAAAAAACCAAAATTAGTTGTTGGTATCGTTGTAGATCAAATGAGGTCTGAACAGCTATACAGATATGAGGCAAAATATAGCGAAGATGGTTTTAAAAGAATTATTCGGGATGGATTCAATTATAAAAATACACAATATAATTTTACGCCAACAGCTACTGCACCAGGGCATTCATCAATATATACAGGTACCACTCCTGCAATGCATGGTATAATAGGTAATAGTTGGTACAATCGGTATGAAAATAAATATGCTAGTAGTGTTGAAGATACTACCGTAGTATTAATTGGTAGTAAGAATCAAAATAAAACAGGAGCTTCACCAAAACAGCTGCTGACGACTACAATTTCTGACCAATTACGTATGAGTACTAATTTCAGGTCAAAAGTAATTAGTGTTTCATTAAAAGACAGAGCGGCTGTATTACCTGGTGGTCATCTTGCTAATGCAGCATACTGGCATGATACTGAAACAAGTCCCGGATATTTTGTTTCCAGTTCTTATTATATGAATGAATTACCTAATTGGGTGCGTGAGTTTAATAAATTAGAGAAATCGAGTAAATATTTAGATACCGTTTGGAATACGCTTTACCCGATAGAAAACTATACTGAAAGTTATGGAGATAACAACAAGTATGAAATTGTTCTTGGAGAAAATAGTCCTACCTTTCCTTATGACTTCAAAAAACTTAGAGAGAAATATAGAGAAAGAAATTTAGAATATTTTATGATAGGGTTTTCACCAGCAGGAAACACATTGCTTACTGAATTTGCTATGGATGCAATTAAAAATGAAAATTTGGGTAGTGATGAAGAAACAGATATACTTACAATTAGCTATTCTGTAACGGATAAAGCAGGGCATATTTTTGGACCTAATTCAGTTGAAATAGAAGACATTTATATAAGATTAGATCTTGAAATAAGTAAACTTCTAAAATACTTAGATAAAGAAATTGGTAAAGGAGAATATACACTATTTCTTACCTCTGATCATGGTGCAGTACCTATAGCCTCTTATTTAAATGATATAAAAATTCCTACAGGAGTCGCTAGAATAGCAAGATATAAAGACCGATTGAGTAACTATTTAAACACTAAATATGGAGAAGGTTCATGGATTCAAAATTTTGAGGATGACCAGTTGTATTTGAATAGAACTGCCATCTTTGAAAAAGGATTACAATTAGAAAGTATGCAGCAAGATGTCGCAAATTTTTTAGTAAATCTTGAAGGAATTAGTGGTGCTTTAACTGCCTATCACTTACAAACCAGTCAATATAATTTTGGTTTAAGGGAGCTCGTTCAAAATGGATATCACCAAAAAAGATCTGGAGATGTTCTTCTAACTTTTGATGCTGGTTTAGTTCAAGATGATGATTCTGAAATTGAGGTATCTTCAGTAAAAGGGACCATTCATGGTTCAGGTTATAGTTATGATACTCATGTTCCTTTACTTTGGTTTGGAAATGGAATAACACATGGAGAATCGGTAAGGAAAGTTTCGCCTATAGACATTTCATCAACCCTAACAATGATTCTGAATCTTCAATTGCCAAGTGGAAATAGTGGGTATCCATTGAAAGAACTATTTAAATAATTTCAGGTAAAATTAACGTGTGCTAAGTAAATTACTAGATGATTAAAGAAAGCGCCTAACACCGTGTATAATTAATTGCTTAGGCAAGTGCTTTTTTGGAAAATTCCTTCGGAATTTTCTCTGGTTCGTATTTGTTTACTATTTTAGTTGCTTAACGACGCAACTAACCATACACAAGACCGTTGTTGGCAAACATTAAAGGATATGAAGATAAAATTTGAAATGAGCATTAAAACTATACTAATAATTGTAATAGCATTAGGAATTGGCTGTACTAGTAAACCAAGTAAGAAAAAAAGCTTTGATGATAATTTTCAAATAATTGACATTTCTCAAAAACAACTTGCGCTATACAATAAACATTTAATTACAGATTCTGTCCAAAGAATGAAGATATTTCAAGATTCTCTATATCATCCATATAAAGAAGTATGGGACGGATATGTGGGCAACATGAATGGTTTCGATGTAACAGTCCATTACTATGGTATAAAAAATATTAATGCTTTAAATCAAAAGAACAAGGCGTTTTATTCTGAGAGTAATAAACAGATTATTCTTACGACACTATTCAAAATTAAAAAAGGGATTGAAAAACTTACTGAACGTTCTCCTATAGGAAAATGGTATCTTCTTTATGGTCCTAGTTCGACAGATTTAGGTAGTATAGGTAATGGCACAATGTTAATAGATTTTGCTTCATCAGACATCAAAGATGTTAAGTCTATAACTAAATGGTTTCCGCATGAATTGAATCACCAAATACACAGTAATACAAAGAAAAAAGACTCAATAAATAGTGTGTTAGCCAGATGTATTAGTGAAGGATTTGCTACCTACGTTCATAAGTTATATTTTAATATAATCGAAAAAGATAAGAATTATTCAACCGCAATGAGTTTAGCGTATTCAGAAGAAGAACTCAAAGAAGCAGAAAAAGAATGGGAATTCATTTTTTCTTATTTTAAAAATAATTACTCTTCTACTGATCAAAATATGATTTCAAAGTTTGGAAGCCGGAATGCAAAAATAAAAGAGAATTTACCTGGAGCTATTGGGTACTTTATTGGCTTCAAAATAGTAGAAGCATATGTATCGAAACATGGTAGTGAGTCCTGGAAAGATATTTACACGCTTTCCTCTGAGGAAGTGCTTGAGAAGTCACAAATTTTTCAGAAATAAAACATTTGCCAACAACGCATATAAGTCATTAAAACGGCTCATATACAAGACCGTTGTGAGTCATAAAAAATCACGTTTGACAAAAGAAAAATACATTTCAGAATTAAAATTAAAGTTTGAGAGTTACGCTCAAATTTCTGTGGAGTCTTGGTCATTAATTGAATCAATAATTAAGTTTCAAGAGTTAGAAAAAGATGAAATATTGCTAAGAAATGGGCAGATTGCAAAAAATATCCATTTTGTTTGCAAAGGAGCTTTAAGAGCATATGTAACAGATTATGATGGAAATATATATAATAAAAATATTTTTCTTGAAACTGATTTTGCCGGCTCAACAGTTTCATACCTTCTAAGTACTCCCTCAAATTTCACCTTGGAAGCATTGGAAAACACTATTCTGATTAGTCTTGATTATAAAAAATACAGACAATTTATTGATCACAATATTGACCTAAAGAATTTCTATATCGCTTATTTGGAAAATAATTGGGTAATTGAAAAAGAGCAAAGAGAAGTTTCCCTCGTTATGGAGAATGCAACTGAAAGATATTTAAAATTACTTTCAAAACACCCCAACATTGACCAAAGAATACAACAATTACACCTTGCCTCACATCTAGGCATCACTCCCACCCAGCTAAGCAGAATTCGTAAATATTTAAAAAAAAATCATTGAATCAACATATGTAAATGCCGGAGGTCTTTCCTTCTAATACTTTTGTCTTATAATTTTAAAACAAGAATATTATGAACTATATCGAAAACTTAAAATGGCGCTACGCAACTAAAAAATTTGATTCATCAAAAAAAATTTCTTCTGAAAATTTAGAAAAATTAAAGGAAGCTATTCAATTATCAGTATCATCTTATGGATTGCAGTTGTATAAAGTTATAATTGTAGAGAATTCTACTTTAAGAGAAAAATTGAAATCTGTTTCTTGGGGACAAGATCAAATAACTGAAGCGTCGCATTTAGTCGTCTTTTGTAATTATACTAATGTCAAAGATAAGCATGTAGACAATTTTCTGAATAAAACTGCCAAAACACAGGATATGGAGATAAAAAATCTCAGTGTATATGGTGACTTTATGAAAGGGAAAATTAACGAAATGACAAAATCAGAATCATTTAACTGGACCTCTCGACAAACATATTTGGCACTTGGAAATTTGCTTAGTGCATGTGCAGAATTAAAAATTGATTCATGTCCGATGGAGGGTTTTGAAGCTGAAAAGTATAATGATATATTAGGACTTTCCGAACAAGGATTAAATGCAGCAGTAATTGCAACTATTGGTTATCGTTCTAATGAAGACCACACCCAAAATCGACCGAAGGTGAGAAAATCCTTAAATGAATTATTTGAAGTATTATGAATCAAATATCATTATCGGTATTAGCAATATTAGGTGGGATCTTTTTAGCCGCACAAGGCGGACTAAACTCTAACTTAGGTATACTACTAAAAAACCCTTTATTGGCATCGGTAGTTGCTTTTTTTAGCAGTACTGTTTTCGCAACGGCTTTTGTATTACTTAGTGTAAAGAGTTCTCCGAATTTGGCAGATTTAAAACAAATACCCATTTATTTATGGTTTACTGGAGGGTTATTCAGTGTATTGGGAATTAGTTTATACTATTATACCATTCCAAAACTAGGAATATCAACAATGATATCTTTAGGATTATTTGGACAAATAGCATTCTCTATAATTGCTGGTCATTTCGGGTGGTTAAACTTACCAATGGAGCCAATAACTTTTAAAAGAGGCTTAGGCCTTATAATAATGATGTCAGGAATTATTTTAATTAATATAAAATGAAAGAAACAACAGACTTAATTAATGCTAATATAAAGAATCTAACTTCTCTCTGGAAAACAGCTGGAATCTCCTTTGACTCGTATTACAAAACGCCAGATTTTGAATATTGTGAAATTAAAGATTCTGAATGGCCAAATAGACTATGGCTAGATCAAAATATAACTCAAGCTACCATTGATTTAATCAAGGAAAAATTAGCCACTACACCTTCAATTATCACCTTGCCTATTTGGAATATTTATGACAAAAATGAGGACGCTATTTTAGAGTTTAATGGTTTCAAGTTGAAATTTGAGCAAGTTGGTATGTCTTTGACACTAGACAAATCTTTTGACATTAAAAGTGATATGAAGATTCAACCTGTTACAAAAGATACTGAAGCCAAACTCTGGTCAGAGCTATTTATAAAATCATTTGGGTACAAAACAAGTTCTGAAACAATCATTAAAACACTCAATAAGATTAATTATTATATAGCGTATCACGATGGGATAGCTGTAGGAACAGCAATATTGCATAAAACGAACAATATTATGGGTATTCATTCTGTCGGTATACCACCTGAAATGAGAAGAAGAGGATATGCCGAGAAAATTATGAAATTGCTGATAAATATAGCAGTCGAAAATAGAAATGAACATATAACATTACAAGCATCTAATATGGGGAAAAACTTATATTTAAAACTAGGCTTTGAAGAACAGTTTTTTATAAAAAGTTACGCCTTACAACAACGTATATAATTAATTACTGGGCCTGTGTTACTCGGAAAATCCTGCGAATTCCCCTAAGGTTTGGTTTCCTTTTGCTATTTTAGTTGCGTAACAAACGCAACTAACCATACACAAACCGTTAGTAACAAGCTTTTACATGAAACATGGTACAAATAAAAAGCAGTTTCATTTCGGATAAACACAAGCCGATTTTTTTGATTTTATTTTTGGGGATAAGTCAAGTTTAAAAATCTGGCGACTTCTAAAAATGCACAAATCAATAGTGTTTGCAATTCCTTGTCCTATGTTTTAAATAGGGTCTTTTGAATGTTTTTTTTATTCCGTTTCTATTGTGAATGAAGCTGTTAATCCAACACTGAAATTCCTTGGTAGTTTTTCAACTCCGAAAATTACTCTTGAATGTTTTCCTTTGCCCTCCAATACTTTTACAAACAAATCTGAAGCTCCGTTAACAACAATTGGTGAGTCGTCCCAATCAGCACCTGACTGGAAATATGCGTCAATATGGTTAAGTCCAACAATTTTATTAAATCCGATTTTATTTTCCACTTGCGCCAAAACATTCAAAGCACACAATTGCATTGCTTTATATCCTTCTTCGGTATTAAGTTCGTTTCCTAATCGTCCTTGATAAAGATATTCCTCGTTTAATATTGGAAATTGAATTGCTATATATGCAATGTTAGCTCGAACGTTTACAGAAACATAACTTCCACCTGGTGTAGAAATTTCTGGTAGTTTAAGATTAAGTTTTTCAATATTTTTATTTGGGTTCATACTCGCTATCTCCGTTTTATTTTTTTTTATAATTTGCATTACATTTTGTTTTTCGATAGTGTTTTCACTTGATTTTAACATACCAATATGAATGCAAATATGGAAGCACAAATTCCAATTCTTAAAATTTTATTCATTATTAAAGTCTGTTTTAAATTGCACACAACAAACAGAATTAATCCAATAATATCAGTATTTCATCAACCGATTTCATTAATTTTTTTGGATTGGTTTCTACTTTTGCTACTACTTTAAGTCCATTATAAAACGTATAAAATAGACTAGAAATATTTTTAATGTTTTTACTTTTTGGTATTTCTCCGTTTTGTTGTCCTTTCAGCAAAAAGGCATAGAAAATACCTTCAAAGACTTTTTTATTATCTTGGATAATTTTTAACATTTCTTCTTCTCCCGGAATTAATTCTGTAGTAGTATTTACTACAAAGCATCCCTTATGATCTATATCGGTAATGGTTTCGTTTATTCCCATTTCAAATAGTTTTCTAAAGCCTTTTTTCACCTCATTCTGTCTTTCAAAAAAGGACGTAACGCCATTAGAATTGTTAGTACGGTATAATTGAAATGCTTTATCAAACAATTCTTTTTTACCACCATAAGTATCGTAAAGACTACCTCTGTTAATACCTAAAAAACTTACTAAATCTTGAATAGAAGTAGCGTGATAACCTTTTTTCCAAAACAGTTCTGTTGCTTTATTTAGCACTTCATTTTTATCAAAAAGTTTTACTCTTGGCATAATTATTAGTTTTATTATTACAAAGGTAGGCTAATTAGAATAACCGTTCCAGTATCTTCTTCATCTTATCTATTTCAATTCGTTTTAATGTTGATTTTATTATTTATTTAAATAACGATGCTCCCTGTAAAGGAAGCATCGTTATAATTAGATTTATTTTAATATTAGTTCTGACTTCATAGTGAATATTTGCTTATAGTAATCCCAATATTTAACAATTAGGAAAATATGCAGACCTAATATAATGATTGCTAAAGGCAAATTCGCTAACAATACAAAA
Source organism: uncultured Bacteroidota bacterium (assembly GCA_913062555.1). Taxonomy (GTDB): domain Bacteria; phylum Bacteroidota; class Bacteroidia; order Flavobacteriales; family Flavobacteriaceae; genus CAJXVU01. The sequence goes on along the minus strand of CAJXVU010000026.1, from coordinate 30,790 downwards.
GCGTGAAACAAGAATATATGTAAAGAAATTGGTGATAAAACCGCTAATGCAAAAGGAACAAACCTTCCACTCATTAAAGCTATTCCAATGAGTATTTCAAGACCCCTTAATAATGGCCAAAAATAACCAACTTTAGTAAGACCCATCATATAATCTAAAGCCACTCCATCCATTGGTGGATGTGGAATAAACGGAAAGAAATGATTTACTCCAAAAATAAGAAATGGTAATCCTAAGACTACTCGCGCTATAATTATTGCTGTTTTCATTTTGATATTTTTTTATTGTTTATCCTAATAGTGGATTGATATTAATTCCTCCATCAATGTTGTATTCACTACCTGTAATAAATGAAGCATCATCTGATGCTAAAAAAGAAACTAGTTTAGCTACCTCTTCGGGCTGACCAAATCGTTTTAACGGAATTCGATTTTGCATCGCTTCTGCAAATCCATTTAATTGTTCTTCTTCCATTCCTGTTTTTTCATAAATTGGTGTAGCAATTGGTCCAGGATTAATAACATTTACTCTTATCTTTCTTGGAGCAAATTCAGTTGCCGCAGTTCTGGTATAAGAATTTAATGCTGCTTTTGATGCTGCATAAACTGCCGTATTTGGCATTCCTGTGTAAGCAATTACAGACGATAAGTTTATAATTGATGCACCATCATTTAATATTGGCAGAAACTTTTCGGTTGTGAAAAACGCACCTTTGAAATTAATTCCCATTTGATGGTCAAACATTTCTTCACTTATTTGTCCGATTGGAGCAGCCTGAAAAATTCCTGCATTTACGAATAATACGTCAACTTTCCCAAAATCTGTTTTCACTTGTTCAACCAAATCTTCTATTGCTGAAATACTTTTAACATCAGCAACAATACCTTTAACTCCAAGTTTTTCTGAAGCAATTTTTACCTTTTCGGCAGAACGACCTGTAATAATTACAGTTGCTCCATTTTCTTTCAATTCTTTGGCTGACGCATAACCAATGCCACTATTACCTCCTGTAACAACAGCAATTTTTCCATTTAATTTACTCATTTTATATATTAATTATTAATTATTAAATATTAGAACGTCCGTTCCAAGTGCAAATGTATACTATTTAGAACGATCATTCCAATTAAATTGCTAAAAACTTTCTTAAAAATGCAAGTTGCTAACACTGTGTAAAAATAATAGCGGCTTTAGTGTTAGATTAAAAGCAATTTTATTTGCACAAAGTTTAGTGATCTATTGAAAGACGAATACCTTTCAACCCACTACTATTCATATACCAACCCATTGGCAGTAATTAAAAAAATGAGAAACTACTTAAAATCGAGATCTAGTGTCTCACAGAACTGTACGAAGTAGAAGTAGAAAAGAGAGGGGATTTTCAATGTTGACGAGATCTAGGTCTATACGTGTATATTAACCTTAATTCTCTCTTTTGTTCTTTCTTGTTATTTAATAAATATAAGAGATTGTAAACTTAAGATGTGTATAATTAATTACTTTAGTGCCAAGGCAGAAAATCATTGCTGATTTCCCGCAACTAATCATACACAAAACCGTTGGCCTTCATTATAACCAACCACTAATCAATGATAAAATACTTATAAAAATTAATTAACTTTAAACAATTATTGAATTAATGCTAAAAATCTTAAATGATATTTTATGGAAACAGCAATTAAATTACTTGGTTTATTGGGTTTATTATTGATAACTCAAACGATGTTTCCTCAAAAGACAATAAAAGAATATGTTACTAAGACAGATGCTGATAAAATTAAAAAGAATATCACTATTATTGGACAGCCAGTAATGAATTCGCCAAAATCCTTTAAAGATGGGCGAAGTAAATGGCCGTTCTTTACTTCAAAGAAACAACTTCCCGATACTATTGCTCTTATCACATATAATATTAGTGATTTAGGGTTAGCCACGTCTTGGTCAAATAACTATGCTGTATATACTGAATATTTTTCATTGACTGAAACTGGGGGAAATATAGTTGCTAATGAAATGCTCAAGCAAACTATTGAAACAATGAAGGAAGAATTTAAAAAACAAGGTGTAGTTTTATTAACAATTAATGAGCTTGTAAATAAACCAGAAAAGAGACAATACTATTACCATGATTTTGTTCCAACAGTTTCTAAAGTAGGTTATTTTCTAAGTGATATAGAAAATAGAGCAACAGATATTTCAGTATGTGCAGATTATTACCGCTATTTTGATATGGGAGCAACATACGATTTTTTACGATCTGAATCTTTGGGTTATGATTTAGCTAATAATTTAGGGGTAGATGGTGTATTGAGTATTGGGTTTGTGATTCAGAGTAATAAACAAGAGGTATATCTTAGAGCCATGAAAATGGCAATTCACGGTCCAAATCCAACTCAAAAAGAAGATAAAAAATATCGTGGCCAAAAATTAGGAAGTGGATATTACAATGGTCAAATGTTTATTGGAGGACAACTGCAATTTAAAAAACCATTCAAAACCGCAGAGATTAAAGGTAAGGATATTACTAATATGGATTTTGATGGTTTAGAAGTAATAATGAAGAGTTTCATTGAAAAATTTTATGAAGCAATATATTATTCAATAGGAAAGGTTACTAAATAATTTTATTAACTGTAAAATCTGGCAACGTTTTCATACAAAAAATAACAAAAGGCTAACAACGTGTATAAAACATAGCTAATAAAGACTTTACGAAAGGTTTGTGTGTATTTACAAAGACCGCCAAATTTTTAAATTTGGCTTTTAAAGATTGATAAGTTAAAAACAAAGTATAAAAATTCGGCTCTGTGTTTATCCGAAAAGTTAGCGTCTTTTTACACGCTACGTTTCATACACAAACCGTTGTATCAATTTGAGAAAAACTCTAAAATTATTATTATTATTATTATTATTATTATTCAAGAATTGACTGAAAAAAAATAATAGGTTTATTTGAACAAATCTTAATGATGCTCGTCTACTGACCCTTTCGTTTTTCTTATCATAGGGTTCACCGGCATAGCGTAAAGTGCTTTTTGTCTTCTATTTAGTTCACTCCAAAACTCATCATCTTCCCATAAATAGGATGGGGTTCCAACCTTTTTTGAACCATCAATTAAAATTAGCCCATCTGCAATATCGTAAAGAGATCGTCCTTCATCAATCACACTTCTTCTATAACGACCAATAGACATAAGTTTAGATGCCCCAATAATACCACCCATTGCACTAATACTTAAGGGGTCTTTTGTAAGCGCTTTAGATTTTGAATATACAACCACCTTCTTTCCATTAATAACATGCTCTACCATTCTTTGATTATCATCATCTAAGGATACAAAAACATCTCTTTCTTTTACGGGTTCATTTTCTTCAACTGTTCTATATGTAATATTACCAGTAGACTGAGCAATTAAATAAGCATCAACCTTGCTCAACCAAGAAGAATTAGATAAATCATAGGCAAGTGGTCTTTTTGGTGTAAGCTTTGATTTTATTTTATCATTTAAATCTCCAAATCCACTAGCAGCAATAAACGCATATAATTTACCATGATATTTTTGGTTAATTATTGCTGGTACATGAGATGTTTTCTTTAAGTGTAAGCTACCTGATATAAGTAACGCCTTTTTATTTTTATTTAATACTTCATTGATAACTACTTTTGCGTAATGAGGATCTCTGGGGTTATTTTTATGAAAAAGATTCCATCCCTTTTTAAAGTCCGGTTTTTCCCAATCAAAGGGTACCCCTCCAACAACAACTCTCATTTTTTTATGCTTCGGTAATGTTTTATTTTCTTCTCTAACAGCTTTTACGAACCCTGCAAATTGATCTGCATGATAACTCAACATTTGTGATACAAGCAGATTTCTCCATACCTTTTGTACATTCTTATAGGGTACATCTTCATTTGAAATGTATTTGTCTAAGGTTTCTTGATAGAGCGCATTACCATATTCAAGAACGATAACATCAACTTTTTGTTGAAACTCTTTATTCTTTATCAATTGAATATATACTTGATGTAAGTCATTACTACCATGAATTTCGCCAATAGAAACAAGGTCATAGGTTTCAAATTTTTCCAATACTAAATTTAACGGAGTTATAGGCTTTAAAGTTTGTGCTGTACCTGAAAAAATACTTATTAATAATATTAATAATGCATAATAATTTTTATTCATAATATATCAGTTCTAAGGATTTATTTATATTGTTAGGGCAAATGTAACAACTATAAAATCAGTTATACAACTATAAATACAGTTTAACAATTATTTAATAAATAATGATTGCTTTTAGTGATGCGGTTCCAATTGCGCTTAAAGCTGGTATGTTGATGTCAACCCTTCCTCCTATCCCATCTTAAGTCTGAAACAATCATCTATGGGATTCTCTTTAGAACGTCCCTAGTGCACAATAATTCCTTCAGTTGTTTCAACTTTTTATTTTTGCTGTCCAATGAGATACAATTAGCATAAGTTTTTAACAGATGGCACAGAGCCGCAAAAACTATACACAATAACGCCTATATTAAATTGTTCCTTTCAAATAAAAAATGAAACCAAAACAACTACTTATAATTTGTAACAGGCAGAAAACTATTGATATCCAAAAGTGAATTAATCAACTTTTTTCGCATACATTTTATAAACAAGGGTCCAAGTTTTCATCTTATCATAAGAGTGATAGATATTTCTTTGGTAGTTATTATCAGATATCACATTATCAATAGCTTTAACATCAAATTTTTCTTTACCACTATACCCCCCTATCACAATTGTGGTCATTTTTCCATCTACTATTTTAGAAGTGAATTCATGCCACCGCTGTGAATTTGCATTTAGAAAAAGTGCTTTCCATTCTTTTCTCGTCGTATTAAATGTCCTTACATCAGTTGAAAAAAATCCTTTTGTGGTGGTAAATTGAGACTGAAACGTTTTGTGATCTTTTAAAAATACACCCTTTACAGTGGCAACTGCATCCAATTTTTTAAAAGTTCCATCTTCTTGCTTCATTTCCATTTTTGTATGCCACACACCACGGTAATACTCGAATTGTGAAAGTTCAGGAATAGATTTATCGGCAAAACCGAAATCAGTTTGTGATTGTGAAAATAAATTGAGGTATAAAAAAAATGCAATGACAGTAATAAATGTTTTCATAAAAATCGCTTGTAAAAACACTAAAATAACACATATTCTCTGTACCATAAACGACTTTTGTATTTTATTATGATCCCATAGAATTAAAACAACGCCGCATTAACGTGTATAATTAATTGTTAGATGCTGTTTAACGATTACCAAGGAAAAATCTACCCAATTCCCTCTACCCCGTTCCTTTTTGCTATCTTAGTGCTTACAGAACAAACCATACACGAACACGTTGTGGGCAATATGAATATCTACACTCTTATGTAACACTCTAGAGCGTACAACGTCCTATAAAAAATCAACTAATCAATCAAAATATGAAATCAAATAAAAAAACTGGAAGGCTTTTAGGAATATTGTTTCTACTCATTTTTGCAACAGGTATAATAGTCTATCAGTTTTTACAAGGACCTATACTCTTTTCAGATGATTTTCTAACGACTACATCTGCAAACTCAAATGAAATTATTATTTCAACCTTGCTTTTATTTCTAAGTGGCATAACGTCTGTTGTTATAGCCACAATTTTGTTACCAATTTTTAAAAAATACAGCATCACTTTGGCCTTTTTATATTTGGCATTTTGCATATTAAGCTTCATAACGATATCAATTGACAATGTTAGTGTTCTATCTATGTTAGAATTAAGTTTAGAGTATGCTAAAAATGGAACTGACAATTCCGACATATTAAATACACTTGGTAATGTGTTTTATAAAAAACATTGGTGGACACACTACTTGAGTCTACTTATTTCTAGCTTCCCTGTTTTTCTTTTATACTTTACGTTGTACCTGTCTAAATTAATTCCAAAAGTTCTTTCTGTTTTTGGCATAATAGCGGCAATCCTTTTGTTTACTGAAATATTGTTTTCGATATTGGGAAATAGCATTAGTATGAATATGCTTCTTCCAATGGGACTCATTCAACTAATTTTTCCACTTTGGTTAATTTTCAAAGGATTGAATACATCAGTATTAGAAACTGAATTGAAATAATGGAATTTAGTTAGGAAAACTGTATACAACAAGGTGTTTAAAATATAAAAATTAGGAGCTGTGATAATCTGAAAATATAACACATTTAATCACTCTGATTTTCATACACAAACCGTTGATAATAATACAAGAGAATGAAAAGAATAATAGTCCAAGGCAGTTCTAGAAATAACGGCAACACCAACAAAATAGTTAAAATTTTAAATGAATATTTAGAGTTTGATTTAATTGATTTAAGTAATTGTAAAATCGGTCAATATGATTATGAAAACAAAAATAAAAACGATGACTTTTTGGCAACCATCAGAAAAATTGTAGAGTATGATTTAGTCATATTTGCAACACCCGTTTATTGGTATTCAATGAGTGGAACTATGAAAACATTCTTTGACAGAATAACAGATTGCTTGAAAACAGAAAAGGAAACAGGTCGCAAACTTCGTGGAAAAAATATGGCTGTCATTAGTTGTGGATCAGACAATCTTGAAAATGAAGGGTTTTTTATCCCTTTCGAAAAAAGCGCTGAATATCTTGGAATGAATTATTTAGGCGATACCCATACTTGGATTGAGGAAAATGAACCTTCAAATATAGTGCGACAACTAATCAAAGATTTTTCAAGCAAATTAAAACAAGATTTATAGCACCAGAATAAAATTATTTAAAAATGAATAAAAGAATCTTATCAATTGTAGCAATTAGCTTTTTAGTTTTTTCTTGTAAAAAGGAAGCCACCAAGGACACTCCAAAATTGGAGTATGAAATAGTAACTGAAGATATTGATAACTTCTGGGAAGCCTTCGATGCTTTAGGAACATCTCAAGATAGTGTGGCAACATTTCAAACAATGTTTATTGATAAAGCAACTCCCGAATTCAAAAAATTCTTAGAACTGAGAGGCTTTTTTACTGAAGAATATGTTAATCTGTCAAAAAACAATAAAAAATTCCTGAATTCTATAAGACCTATATTGAAGTCTATAAAAAATAACAGAAAAGAGTATGATAAAGTATATGAAAGTATGAATGAGCTTTATCCTGCTTTTAAAGCGCCAGATATTTGTTTTGCTATTAGCCCACTTCGAACTGGAGGTACAACAAGCAAAGGACTGATGCTAATAGGGTCTGAGATAGCTGCAGCAAACCCTAATACTGTTGACCTGTCAGAAATATCAGGTGTTCTAAAAAAAATTTTAGAAAACAGAAAGGGAAACATCTTGCATTTAGTGGCTCATGAAATGATACATACACAACAACCTATAGGTGATAATGCGAATGAATCTTTATTATCTCAGGCCATTATTGAAGGAGCAGCTTCTTTTATTTCGACGATTATTATGAAAGAGCAAACTATGAGTTTAGCAATATTTAACTATGGAGAATCTCATGAGAAAGAACTATGGCTAGAGTTTTATGAAGATGTACAACAAAACAAAGGGTTCAAAGATACTGATTGGTTCTACAATTATTTTTCAAATAGACCTCCAGATTTGGGATATTATATCGGGTATAAAATTTGTGAATCTTATTATAATGAAACTGAAGATAAAAAATTAGCCATTAAAAAAATAATTGAAATGGAAGATGCAAATTCGTTTTTAGAGAATAGTAAATATATAAGTAAGTTTAATAAATAATTAGGCTTACACCTGTTTGTAATCAATTAGAAATGGTGCTATTACCAAATGGATACAAACGGAAATAAACATAAAAGCAAATGTCAAATCCTTACCTTTCTACTTTCTTAAAATACCTATGACAGATTTAAAAGAACATTGTTGTGGTGCTGACCAGTTATTTGATTCTAAGACCGCTAAAAAGCAGTACAAAAAGTATTTAAAAAAAGGACCATCTAAAATCACCAAAAAACTCATTGGGCAATTAGAAAAAAACAACACCGGAGTGTCTCTCCTTGACGTAGGTGGTGGCATTGGTGCTATACAGTGGTGGTTTTTAAACCAAGGTGGAAAACAAACCTTTGGTGTAGACGCTTCTACTGGTTATACGGATTTGGCGCAAGGGCATGCTAAAAAAAACAACCTGAATGAAATCACTCATTTTATAATTGGAGATTTTACCACCAAAGCAAAGGAATTGCCTAAAGTAGACCATGTTACTTTGGACAAAGTGATTTGTTGCTATCCAGATTATGAATCCATTATAAATCAAGCATGCACTAAAACTCTAAATACCGTTTCTTTGAGTTACCCTATGGATGGCTCTATTGCAAATATATTTCGAAGTATGGGCGTTTTATTCATGAAATTGACCGGAAATCCATTTAAGCCCTATATACATAACGTGTCATCGGTTAGAAAACTTTTCATTGAAAATGGATTTAAGGTCAAAGAAAAAGAGTTGTCTTTTCCTTGGCACATCGAAACCTATGCTAAAAAATAGAGAATGAAAATATCATGGTTACTTTTTGAAATTTGTCTTTTGGCTTTATTTTCATGCCATAGTGCTCCCGAACAAATAGCGCCTAGTTTAGGGGGAGATGACAGTGCATTTTGGATAGAAGATGGCATCGCACTCCCGGAAAGTGATTCGTTGTTCTATTTGGAACACCCATCACCACTTTTTAGAAAAGAATTCAAAACAGATAAAGCTATTAAGTCAGCTTCCTTGAGCATAACAGCTGCTGGTTATTTCAAAGCATCCATAAATGGAAATGGTATTGAAGAAAATGTACTTGATCCGGCCTGGACAGATTTTAGTAAACGCATATATTATTCTGAATATGATGTTACTTCTCTAATTCAAAATGGTGATAATTGTTTAGGCGTGTCACTTGGTAACGGTTTTTACAGCCCTTTGCCAATGAGGAAATGGGGAAGAAGAAATCTGAGGGAGGACCTAACCGTTGGCAAACCGGTTTTTATTGCAAAACTCCACATTAGTTATAAAAATGGTGACTCTGAAGAAATTGTGTCTGACAATTCTTGGAATTATGCTTTGGGACCAATTATAAAAAACAGTGTTTACATTGGAGTTGCCTATAATGCCAACAATGAAATTGAAGGATGGGACCAACCCGGGTTTGATGACAAAGAATGGCAAGCAGCTACCATTGGAAATTCTCCTGGAGGGAAACTCGAAAAGGCATTTTTTCCTCCTGTTGAAATAACCCAAGAAATTACTCCGGTCGATATTTCTTCTCCTGAAAAAGGAGTATATATGGTTGACATGGGTGTGAATTTCACAGGGACTTATAAAATCAAACTATCTGGAGATGTAGGTGATACCATTATTTTCAAGTTTGGTGAACGCATTTATGAGGATGGAAGTGTAAACCCAATGACTGCTGTAGCAGGCCAAATTAAGAGAAAGGGCGTTGGTGGTCCTGGTGCACCAGACATCGCCTGGCAGACGGATAGTTATGTCATAGGCAATAAAAAAGGCCAATGGTTCAGTCCTGATTTCACCTACCACACTTACCGGTACATGGAGATTAAGGGTTTGAAAGGAAAGCCAAAACTGGATGATATTCGTGGGCTTTTTATGCACACCAATGTTACCAATGAAAATAACTTTTCCAGCTCATCCGAATTACTGAATTCGATTCAAGATGCTTCAGAAAGGACATTTTTGGCAAATTTAGTGAGTGTTCAATCAGATTGTCCTGCCCGAGAAAAATTTGGATATGGTGGTGATTTAAATGCTACCAGTGAAGCCTTCATTTATAATTTCGATATGCAGTCCTTCTATCGCAAAACCATTTATGATTGGGTAGATGCTATGAAAGATTCAAGTTTTGTAGATACCGCACCATTTACTGGTATAGAATATTGTGGCATTAGTTGGGAATCGGCTTATATGACTACGCAATATTACTTATACCTATACTATAATGATACCGACATTATAAATGAGCTCTATGTGCTAAATAACAAGTGGATGGATAAAGTAGCAATGATTCATCCTGAAGGAATTATTGACGATGGATTAAGTGATCATGAATCCCTAGAGCCTGTTCCAGTACAACTCACTGGTACTAGTCATTATTTGCAATGTGCTCGTATCATGAAGACCTTTGCTGGTGTAATAGGAATAGAAACAGATGTAAAAAAGTATGAAGCATTAGCCGATAAATTAAAAAACCAGATAAGGGCAGAATTTTGGGACAAACCATTCAATGGAAAAATCAATCGACAAACGCTATTTTCAACTTTACTCTATCACAAGGTTATACCTAGAGATGAGATTCCTGCCGCAAGAGACTCTCTATTAACGGCCATTAAAAATGGCCCATCAGAACATTTTAATACCGGCATTTTTGGTACTAAGTATGTGCTAGAATCACTTGCTGAAAATGGCACACCAAATGCAGTTTTTGATATCGTAAACAGTACAGCATATCCTGGTTGGGGCTTTATGATTGAGCAGGGTGCGTCATCATTATGGGAAACATGGAAAGAGAGTGATAATACATTCTCCAATAATCACCCCATGTTTGGGACGGTTTCCGAGTGGTATTATCGTTGGTTAGCTGGTATCAGACCTGATCCTGATCAACCGGGGTTTAAAGAATTCTTTTTAACACCTACTACACCAGAAGGACTTGAATCTGTTAACTGCACTTATAATTCGCCATATGGAGCAATCGTATCTAATTGGAAAAAGATGACATCAGAGGGTTATACCTATGAAATAACAGTTCCAAATGGCTCCAAGGCTAATATAAAGTTGCCAGTATCCCAATCACAAATAGTGATAATTATCAATGAACAGGGACTAAAAGTTGATGGCTTACAGACTGGGCAATTTTCGTTGCAAGAAGGTGACTATGTTATTACAGTAACTTCTGAAAAGAAATAGATATTAATTTCCAGCCTGAATAAGCTTCAGAATTTCCTATCGGTAAATCCTTATCACTGAACGATAGGATTCTCTTTTTTTTCTAACTTAGTCCCCAACGTAACGAAACCATTGCCGTGACGTTGTGCTCCATTAAAAATAAAGAAAAAAACAAATGAAAGCCTCAATACGTCGAAGATATGGCTCACCAAACCAAATAAGAGTTGAGAATATCGAAAAACCAATTCCAAAAGACAACCAAGTATTAGTTAAGGTCCATGCTACTACTGTCAATAGAACAGATTGTGCGAACCTTACAGCCAAACCTTTTATAATGAGGTTTGTTTTAGGATTATTTAAACCAAGAAAAATAATATTAGGGACAGATTTTGCAGGTGAAGTAATAACATTAGGGAAAAATGTCAGGTCATTTAGTATAGGTGATAATGTATTTGGTTTTATTGACACCGGATCAGAATCGCAAGCTGAATATATTACGACAACAGTGGGAAATTTATTTCTTATTCCAAAAAAGATAAATTATAAAGAAGCCGCGGCAAGTTTGGAAGGGGCTAATTATGCATATACTTTCATTCATAAAGTAAGTATCCAACCTGCACAAAAAATTCTAATTAACGGGGCTACTGGGGGGATTGGTTCTGCTCTCCTACAATTTGTAAGACAATATGATGTAAAGATCACAGCAACATGTAATACTAAAAACATCAAATTAATTCAATCATTAGGTGCTGACAAAATTTACGATTATACCAAAGAAGACTTTACAGATGACAATGATAAGTATGACTTTATATTTGATGCAGTAGGCAAAAGTACATTTGGAAAATGTAAGCCATTATTAAAAGAAAAAGGAATTTATATCTCATCTGAATTAGGCCCTTATTCCCAGAATATATTTTATCCCTTATTGACTTCAATGTTAAGTAAAAAAGTAATATTTCCTTTGCCTTATAGCAAGCAGAAAACGATCCCATATATTAGTAATCTTTTGGAGAAAGAAAAATTCAAGCCAGTAATAGACCGAGAGTATTCTATAGAAGCTATATCCAAAGCTTACGAATATGTAATGACAGGAGAAAAAACTGGAAATGTGATAATCAATGTTTTAAAAATTAAATAATCACTAACACAAGGTGTATAATTAATTGATGGATCAAGAACACAAGATATCTCCACTTACATTTGGGAAGACGACAAATTTTGGAATGAACTGGACAGCAGAAATATGATTCTTTATGCAATGCCTACTGACCCAATGAAAACAAAGAACTTGAGAATAAAAACGAAAGGATAACAACGTGTTCAAAACAACGCTATAATAGGCTTTCCAAAAGGTTTGTGCTTTAATTAAGTATATTGCAGCCTGAAAGGTAAGTGTATATTAATCCACTACTCTTATAGTATGAGACCGTTATAAGTATTTTTCCTCATTCTTAAGAAATATTATTTTGTGACTTTTAATTACTAGCTTTTCGTGTAAAATCTTAGTAAGCTCTTTTAAAATGAACAAACATCTATCCCGCCAAGAATTAGAAAATGAAATTGCTGAACTCAAAAAGCAAAATGAAACTTTTAAATCAAAATATTTAGATCAAAAAGAAGAAAGAGAAGATTATTTGCACACCATAATTAATTGTATCGGGGACCCTATATTTGTTAAGGATGAACATAGCAGGTTACTCCTGTTTAATGAAGCTTTTTGCAAATTATTTGAGCTCAAGAGAGCTGATATAATTGGTAAAACACTTGCAGAAGATGTTCATCCAGATGAGCGGGAGAGTTTCCTAAAGATAGATAAACAAGTTCTTGCAAATGGCGTTGAAAACATTAATGAAGAGACCATTACAGTTCGGGGGAAACCAACGCGAAAAATTTCTACAAGGAAGACAAGGTTTATTGATTCTGAAGGAGAAAAATTTCTTGTCGGGATTATTCACGATATTACTGAACGCAAGCAAGGAGAGGAAAACTTACGCAATAGTGAAACTCAATTAATAAAACTTAATAACACTAAAGACAAAATCTTTTCAATTATTGCTCATGATTTAAAAGGTCCGTTTTACACTATTTTAGAATTTTCAAAACTTTTAAACAAAGAGACAAAGAACATTTATAGTGAAGCGCATAAAAATTATTTGGACTACATAGATTCATCAGTTAAAAGATCTGTTATAATGCTCGACAACTTATTAAACTGGGCAAAATCACAAACCGGGCAAGCGAATCCGAATGTTGAGAGAATAAACTTGTCAACATTAATAAATGATGTAATAGAAGGGGAAAATACGCCTGCTAAAGTTAAAAAAATATCTTTAAAATCTAATCCATCAAATAAAATTGATATTTACTCTCATCGAAGTATGTTAAAGGTAATTCTAAGAAATTTGATTTCTAATGCTGTCAAATTCACAAAATCAGGAGGAGAGATCAATATTTCCCATATTAAAGACCAAAACCATGTTGAATTTACTGTATCTGATAATGGCGTTGGGATAACAAAAGATATACAAGACAAACTATTTGATTTATCCGAAAATGTAATTACGGTGGGCACCGAGAATGAAATAGGCTCAGGATTAGGATTGGTATTATGCAAAGAATTAGTTACAATTCTTGGCGGTAAGATTTGGGTTGAAAGTGTAGAAGGAAAAGGAAGTGATTTCAAATTTAATCTACCTCTGAATAATTCTCAATTAGATAGTAAAAACAACTCCTTTTAAGAATTTATATAATTAATTAGGCCGTTTGTGTACTCGGAAAATCCCACAGATTTTTCGCTTTTCAATTTCTTTTGCTAATTTAGACCTAGCCAACACAACTAACTCTATACAAAGACGTTAGCAACTATTAAAATATACTCAATGAATAGACAACTAAATTTCATATTGATTCTTTGTTACTTTATTTTAAATACAGGGTCAACATTTGCACAGACGAACAAGAATAATAACACAACCTTTATAAAAGCAGGAAAATTATTTGATTCGGAAAACGGGAAGATCCTTTCTGATTACATTGTCAAAATTGAACGCAATAGAATAACAGAGGTCGGTAAAAATATTTCGATACCAGCTGGTGCTAACATAATAGATTTATCTGATTTCACAGTTATGCCCGGTTTAATAGATGGCCACACCCACTTAATGACTCTAGATAACTTAAACGATGATCAGCCTATGGCGGGTAAGTTATTGTTTGAAGGCGATGCTCTAAGAGTCTTGCGAGGCTCTAAACGTGCCAAGTCTTGGCTAGAAACTGGCTTTACTACAGTAAGAGATTTGGGGGATTCTGGTCCCTTTCTTGATGTTGCTTTAAAAAGAGCTATTAATGAAGGTACGGTTGTTGGTCCAAGAATGTTTGTATCCGGACCCATTATAATCTCAGAAGGAGGTCAAGTTGCTGGTTTAATGAATAAATATAGAACTGTAATTTCTGATGAATATACCATTGTTAGAAGTGTAGATGATGCGATTAATTCTGTTCGGGTACATGTAAATAATGGTGCCGACATTATCAAGATTTGTGCAAATAATTCACCGAACAATACAAGTTTAACTATTGATGAAATGAAAGCAATAGTCAAAATGGCACATCGCTATGGCAAAAAAGTTACGGCGCATGCAACTACTAATTTGGCGGTGTGGGAAGCAGTAACTGCAGGAGTCGACGGCATTGAACATGGTTATCAAATTTCCGATACAACATTAGTTCTTATGGCAAAAAAAGCAGTAGTTCTAGTCCCAACTGATATCTCAGAACCTCTTTTTCATAAACTATATGATATCATTGATTTTAAATGGGATAGAGAAAAAAATATGAAAAGAGCCAAAGGCAGATACAAGGACCGATTACAAAGAGCTATTAAAGCAGGTGTTACCATCGTAACAGGGTCTGACAATTATCTGGATTTGGAAATGCCTCAAGGGGAAGCTGCGAAGAATATCCTTATAGCCTACGAAGAAGAAGGAATGAAGCCACTCGATATTCTGAAATCCTCAACTTATCTATCAGCAAAATTTATGGGTAAAGAAAATGAATTTGGGGTTTTAAAAGAAGGAACATTTGCCGATATCATTGCTGTGAAAGGTGATATTGAAAAGGATTTCTCAAATGCGATATATGATGTGGTTTTTGTAATGAAGAATGGTAAGGTTTATGTTGAAAAAGAATAAACAGTTCAAACAATAAATAAAATTAGTTGTTTAGTTCTGGCCTATTTTTGAAAATCCTCACGGATTTTATCGATACAAAACCATACACTGCCGTTGGTTTTAATAAATAAATACATGAAAAAAATATCTGTTTTCCTATTCGTAGCGATTTTTTCAATCATTGGTTGTTCAAAAGAAAATGAAGTCATCCAAAAAGAAACAAAAAGTCTAACCATATTTTTCGTAAATGATCAACATGGACAACTAAATAATTTTTCAAAGATTAAACATATCATAGATTTAGAAAGGCTTGATGGCAATGTAATTACAGTTTGTAGTGGTGATATATTTTCAGGAAATCCTGTTGTAGATAATCATCCACAGAAGGGATATCCCATGATTGATGTCATGAATCGAGTTGGTTTTGATATTTCGGTGATTGGAAACCATGAATATGACTATGGGGAATCCATAGTAACCGATAGAATTAATCAAGCAAATTTTGATTGGGTTTGTGCCAATGTAGATATGGGAACTTCTGGTGTTCCTGAGCCTTTTGAGTATAAAACGATAAGCACTTCTGACTTAAAAGTTACATTTTTAGGATTGGTTGAAACTAACGGCAGTGAAGATATAACCATCCCTTCTACGCATCCCTGGAGAGTTCAAAACCTTACTTTTGAAAGACCGGAAGACGCCATAGGTCGATACTCGAATATTAAGGCTCAAGAAAATTCAGATTTATATATTGCTTTAACTCATCTGGGTTATGATGGGTCTAGAAACGTTTTAGGTGATTCTCAAATCGCTACACAATATCCGTTTTTTGATCTTATTATTGGAGGACATTCTCATCAATCAATAAATTCCACGATTAATAATATTCCAATATTTCAATCAGGATCTTATTTAAATAGCCTTGGAAAAATAGAATTGGTAATTAAAGACAAGGCCATTGAATCATTTAATTATGAATTAATCAACCTTAATTCCTATTCTGAATATGATGCTGAATTAAAAGTCATTATAGAAGAATATGATAATTTGCCATTTTTAAATGAAGTCATTGGATACGCCCATTTATACCATGAGAAGTCAAAAGTTGGTTGTTTTTATACGGATGCTTTAAGAGGTGTTATGAATGTAGATCTTACCTTTCAGAATACCGGAGGAGTTCGTTCGGCATTAAACGAAGGAGATATCACAAAAAGAGAGATTTTTGAAATATCACCATTTAACAACGGGACTGTTATTTACGACATGAGCGTATTGGATATTAAAAATTTCCTAGAAGGATCTCGTTCAGGTTTTTATTATTCGGGAATCCAAATAGAGCAAATTGGCGATGATATTGAAATTAAAGATTTAAATGATAATATTATTCCTGATGCTACAATTTTGACTATTGGTACCAATGATTACATCCCTGCAGTTTACGAAAATTACTTCCCTCTAAATGGAAATGTCCAATCATTGACAGCTGCCGAAACACTTATAGCCTACTTAGAAAATAATAACAGTCAAGTAAACTACCCGAATTGCAATCAATACTTTAAGTATCAATGAAAAACTAAAGCCAACTGCGTGTAAAGTTCATTGCTTCTGAAAGTCCTAGCGGGAATTCTTCACACTTTTACTATCTTGGTGTCGCAATCTGAAAATTCATAAGACCATTAACTACAAGCAGGAAAAACGAAAATGGAAGAAAGAGAAAAACCAAGACTTTCGAGATTAACAGCCATTATTACTCAGCTACAATCCAAAAGACTGATCACTGCAGGTTACTTAGCTGAAAAACATAATGTGAGTATACGGACAATATATCGTGATATTCGTGCGCTCGAACTGTCCGGAATACCCATAGTAACGGAGGAGGGCAAAGGCTATTCTATTATGGAAGGTTACCATCTCCCTCCCGTTTTATTTACAGAAGATGAAGCCAATGCCCTAATTACCGTAGAACAACTTGCTCTTAATAATAAAGATCAATCGTTTAGCGAAAATGTATCTAGTGCAGTTGAGAAAATTAAATCCATATTAAGGTATTCTCAAAAAGGAAATGCGGATCTATTATCAGATAGAGTTTACTTTGGAGGTAATCACCATCGGGAAAAATCGAGTAACAATCTAATGCAAATTCAATCGGCTATTATCAATTTCAAAGTCTTAAATATTGAATATGTTTCCTCAATAAATAAGCGGACTACCAGAGACATTGAACCATTTGCTATATACAGTATCAATGGAAACTTTCTACTTATCGCCTTCTGCAGATTGAGAGAAGATTTTCGAGCATTTCGAATAGATTACATCGAAAAACTAGTTACTCAAGACAACACTTTCACTCCGCATGATATGACAATGCAAAAGTATTTCGAAAAATATGTGAAGACGTAAAAACACCCCTGACACAACGCTGTCACAACTTCGTTTTAAGTTTGCACTATAACAATCTAAAAGAAATTAAAAATGGAAATTATCAAAATTATAATACTATCAATTTCAGGTCTTTTATTGCTGTATGGAGGCACATCAAGAATAAGTAATCCCATAAAAGTTTATTTAAAGAATTCTGGAATTAAGCTTGAAAACGACGTCAACGTGTTAAATGAAGCCAGGGGAGTAAGCTCCGTTATGTTGTTAAGTGGAATAATTATGTTGCTCGGGACTATTGTTCCTGAATTAACTCTTACTTCATTTGTTGTTGCAACCTTGATTCTTCTTGGATTTGCAATGGGAAGATTGATAAGTACTCGTTTAGATGGAAAACCAAATAAATTGTTAGTTCAAGGATTAATAGTCGAAATAGTTTTGGGCTTCTTAAATTTATTTTGCCTTATCAATATTTTGATTTAAATAATTGAAAAAAAATATATGAAGAAAACTTTATGAATAGCCAGCACCTAACAATCTATATTACATAGTTCGTTAGTCTTAATTACGAAGCTTTAAATTAAAAGCAAAATAGACATTTGACCTAATGCAAACTCGAAAGATTATCACTTTCCACTGCCCTACTTGCCTTTTAATAATTGTTGCGTGTATTTATAGTGATCTCATCAAAACACTAAATATTTGTTAAAACTATATTTCTAGTTATACAACTGCATATATAGTTTTATATTCGTGTAATAAACTTAAGTATAAATATTATATGAAAATAATTAAGAAATTAAAGGTCATCTATTTATTATTACTTGTACCTTCTCTATTTACTTGTCAAGAAAACAATCAGACAAGCCTCAAAGCTCAAAATATACTAAGTAGTGATTTACTCCTCAAAGATATTGATACCTTAGAATCATGGATAATGAAAGCACACCCAGATCCATTTCGATTCTCCACTAAAGAAAAATTTGCATTGCGTTTTAAAGAAGCTAAACAATCACTTAAAAGCACAAATGGAATGACTGGTGAAATGTTCACTGGAATAGTGACGCCAATAATGGCAGAACTTAGGGATGGACATTCTCATGTGTGGCCACCAAATTCAGATAATTTAGAAGGACAGGTCTTCTTACCTTTTAGCATTGTTTTTGTTGCTAATAAGCCTTATATAATTAATAATTTAGGTGATGAAAATATACCAATTGGTGCCGAAATACTTGAAATTAATGGTGTAAAAACGAATGTCCTTTTTGATAAACTTTCCAAACTTGTAATTGGTGACGGTAACATTAAATCTTCCCGTTACCGAAAAATGGAAAGCACTTTTCGCCTGAGTAAATTATTAAAGCTTTTTGGATATTCTGATGACGAATATAAAATAAAATTCAAAACAGAGAATGGCTCTATAAATTCGTATAACGCCAAGGCACTCACTCAGAACGAATATTTGCAAAAAAATAAAAGTGATGTAAAGAGTATCTCTTCAAAAGACGTGAAAAATAATAACTTCAATAAAACCAATCTTTCAAAAACACTTACATTCAACACAATAGACAGTTTAAATAATATTGGCTATCTTAAAATAGCTTCTTTTAATCCACATTACTTTCAAGAAAGTTATAGCGTGTTTAAAACTGAAATGAACTCCATTATGGAGATCATAAAAAACAGGAATATTCAAAAACTAATAATTGACCTTAGAAATAATACGGGAGGAGAGGATGTGTATACTTTGCATGTATTAAGACATTTGGCAAAGCAAAAGTTTTCGATGTTTTCAAATCTCACCTTTAAGCAAAATAATTATAAATTTTTACCAGATGGAAGACATTGGGACATTGACCCTAAATCATATAAACTTAATGATAAAGGCACCTACGATGTTACCCCCTTCCTTTATGGGGACGACCCATTTCCTATGGGTGAATTTGAACCCTACGAAAATAATTTTAAAGGAGAAATTGTGGTATTAATTAATGCATATACATTTTCCGCAGCTTCTGACTTTAGCGCACGCCTTCACTATGCAAAAAGAGCCACTTTTATAGGTGAGGAAACAGGAGGATCATATATAGGCAATATTAGCGGATACTCTTCTTCACTAAACCTCCCAAACTCAAGGGTAATTGTGAGCATTTCCATCGTAGATACGAGACAGCCATTTTTTGAGTCAAATTGGACAGACAGAGGCGTTATTCCTGATGTTTTTGTTGAACCTTCTGTGAAGGATATATTAAACGGTGGAGATCCGGTATTGAAAAAAGCACTCCTAACAATTCGAAACATAAAGTAACTGACATCATTATACACCAAAATAGGGCGTTTAGAGGTTTCACGAAATAAAACATAAACTTGATTTTTCAGTAGAATAAATTAGAAGGATGAATAAAACAGTGACCGATTTACTCATTGCAAATTATGAAGTATTATCAAAATCTAACTGAAATAAAAAACGCCCTACAACACCGTATATCGTTAATCTAATTTATAAATTGTTCCAGAATTCATAAACTCTTCATGAGTAAGTTTAACTTGCTTGTCTGCGTCTAGAGAAATTTTCCATGTACCACTATCTTTATCCTTTGTTAGGATTACATTAAAAGATGAATATCCCCTTGGTGTAAAATTCTCATCCTCATCTGATTTAGAACTGAAAACATAATAACCTGTTTGATAAACTTTATCTGCTGTGGTTGCTGAAGACGTAATAGAAAATGTAATATCCATCTGCCTATTCATTTTTTTTACTCTTTGAAATAATAATCCAAGATTATCGAGGTAATCTGAGCCTGATTCAATTTTATTTAAGTTTATTGAAACTCTTATAATATCTAGAGAATGAATAGATATTAATTTTTCTCTGTCTAGATCTCTATACGACTCCATAAATGGAATCCATACATCTTTTTTAATAGATGCAACAATTTGCGAATCTACCTCAACAGGCTTCATTTGTTGAGAAAATACATTATTAGAAGTAAAAAATAAAGACAAAATAATTAGACAAAATGTAGAATATTGCTTCATGGATAACATGGTTTTAAGATTAATTTCTTGTAAAATTAAACTTAAATAATAACAACAATAGTTAACTAATGTTAACTATTGTTAAGAGTGACTTCATACTTGATCAAATAAAAACCAGGACATCGCAAAATTTCTAGACTACTCGGAAAATCCAGAGACCTTCACTTTGGTTTCGATTTCTTTCATGAATTTAAACCAAGACAGCTCAACTCATTAGACATGACCACCTTAGTCACAATCCAACAAAACGTGTTATAACACTTTTAAAATAAATCTAATTAATGTAACTTTCCGGACTATCTAAAGATGGTAATTATGGAAGACAATAAAGGGCTCAATTATATTAAAGATGTATTAAAAAACATGCCAACTGGCTGGTTGAATCTAACAACCCATCGCCTAGATATTTACAATGAACAATTGGCCAAAATGCAATTTTTAGAAAAGTTTGAGACCTTATTTAATAACAATAATTCTCAATCATCAGTACTAAGTGAATTACCCACTGCATACGACTATATTCGATTAGGTCATCCCCTATCTTGCATTCTAGAATGGGGAATTGCTAAGTCAAATAATCTAAAACCAGAAAATGTAATCAGTTTTTCATCAAAAACGGTTCCTATTCTGGCAATTCTAAGAAAAAATTTATTAGAGAATAAAAATACCCAAATCGTTTATACCGGGGAATTACCAGATTCCTTCGATGCCGAAGTGCTACAGCGTGTTTATGGTTATAAATTTGAGTTGAAGCATGTTGAGCAAGTAGAAGCTATTTCGGTGTATGACGGTAGTGTTATTTTCATTTCGCAACAAGATGAGATTTGTAATTTTGACCTCATTTCAAATATTGACTTTTTCATCAGTTTTCATGCGCACTTAGGAAGTACTTTGTTAGTCAATGGTGAACAAAATGATCATTATATCTCAGAAATTCAACATGTTCGAAGAAGAGAGACCATTGCAATGACGCCAGACAATTGCTTTGCTGCCTTAACATCTCTAACAGAGAAGTCTTCTATTGACAATAAGAAAAGTAATGATCAGACAAACAAAACACGTGTATTAGAATCAATAAAAGAGATTACGGGTTCAAGTACCAAGGCAATAGTTGGTTCTAGTGGACTCTCTATTCAATATGCGATTTTGATGGGGCTAATTCATGATGCCTTAGAAAAACATCAAGGAAAGGCTATTAAAATTGTTGTCCCTCCAAATTGTTATGGAGGTACAAATGACCAGGCAAGACGAATTGCTGCTTGTTTAGATAACGTAGAAGTAATGGACTTGGCAGTTGATGGCGGTAACGATATGGTGCAAAGTATTGATAGCGTTTTAAATAAAATTGCTGACGAAAATGCGATCCCTTACATTATCGCTGAAATCCCAACAAACCCTCGAGTTGAAGTTCCTGACCTCATAAAATTAAGAGATGTTTTAAGTAAAAAACGTGAAACTGCATCTGGTGAAATTGCTATCGATCCGGTTTTTATTTTGGATCAAACATTTTGTCCGAATGTTCACTTTTTAGGTAAAGATGAGATACTATCAACAGTTAGGACTATTTCATTTGCTAGTGGATCTAAATTCCCCAGTGGTGGGCAATGTACTGCTGGTTACTGTATTGGAAATACAAAAACTGATGCACTGATGGAAAAAATTGAATCACATCTAGAACTTTGTGATAACGAGGCTACAGATCTTCAATATGAAATATTAGCGAGACAAATGCCTTCAATGAAACAAAGGATAGTTGATGCTTATAAGAATACACGTGAGTTTGTAAACTTTATCAATGAAACTTTACCTGCGGCGAAAATAAATTTTGTTTCAAAAGAATTGGCACAACAAGGATTTACACCTTCCGTATTTTCATTAGATCTTCCCACTAAAGGGAATACTGCTGAAGAAAAGGAAAATTATAAAAGAGCGCTAAATCATAAATTAATTAATTTAATGATTACAGAAATCCCCAATGAAAGTAAGTACTGCGTGAGCTATGGACAGTTAAAAGGGTGTTATTGGACGATCCCTGCAACATCTACTCAAGGGACGACTAAAGAAGGCGACAAAGATTATATTGCTCGTGTAGCTCTTTCTGCCAACATGGATCTGGAATTGCATAAAAAAGTCTTTTCGGATTTTGTTAGAAAAATATAACGGGGTTAGTGAAAGAGTCCCATTATATTCATTTTATTGAGTTATCATTTGGAATTCCTCTGGAATACTACAAGCCAAACTTTCATGATCCTAGAAGTTTCACATAAATACAAAACACAGCGTTATAGCTCGTTGCAATCTCGAAAGTATATCACTTTCTAATGCCCAACATTTCTTATACCAGGTGTTAGCTGCAAGCAAAAAACGCATGTAATCGTCATTATAATAATTAACGTATCTTCAAACGTAATTTATGACTCACAAAAACAATTAATGATGACAAATGAAATTCAATACACTTTAGAGTGGACGATTAAACCTGGAGGACTAGAAGCCTTCAAAGCGATTGCAAACAAAGCAATTAAGTTGGTACAAGCCAATGAACCTGACATGAAAGGGTATCAGTGGTATTTTAACGACGATGAATCAAAGTGCTATACTGCAGAATGGCAATTAAATTCTGAATCATTACTTGCTCATCTCCAAAACGTAGGTGATGTTTTACCAGAACTATTAGGGCATAGCAACATTACTCGATTTGAAGTTTTTGGCAATCCCAATCCACAAGCGTTAGAAGCTGTAAAGGGCTTAGGAGCTCAGGTATTTGGATACTTTAATGGTTTTACCAGGTAATTCAATTTATCAAAATAATAGAAGGTTTTATTAAAATGCCCTATTCACATCACATTTGTGGATATAGCGTTTTTACTATTTTATAATATCTATCATATTTTTTTCAACACCAGATGCAGATGCTGGATTCTGTCCGGATATTTCTTTACGTTTTGTTTTTAAAGGTTTAAAATGCGATTTCACTTCTTTAAGAGATTCATCGCTAATATTTGTTCGCTCTTTTAATTATTGTTCCAGTTGTTTATACATCATACCATAATTTATAGGTTGTAATATATCAAACTAATGCCAGACGTCAATCTATTCATGAATTTCTTTCCCATATATCTATCAATAAAATATTAATGTTTGATAACAATGCAAAGGTGAGACCTAATAAAAAGAGAAACGTTGTCATATGACAACGTTTCTCTTTTTCAGTAATTAAAGCTCGAAAATTTGTTTATTTGAAAGAGGCTATAATTATTAACGAAGGGATTGGCTCTCTTTAAACATCTATTTTCCAGAAATCACACCAAATCAAAGGCATAACTATAGAGTATTAAATGTGGGAAGGATTTTATTTTTAATTTGCGGTTTATATTTTTTCGATGTTGTTCTACCGTATATCGACTTATAAAAAGTTGATCTGCTATTTCCGAATTATTATTTCCATTTGCCAGTAACCGAATGATCTCTTTTTCTCTTGGCGTTATTGACTTGAAGTTATTAATGTTCTTATTAATAAAATCGAACTCTTTTTTAATACGAATGAATTTATGAAAGAGGCGGTCTTTTCTAAATGCAAAATTTAAGTTTTGGCGCTTTTCAATAGTATTAGCGTTATTTCCTGTCGGTAAATTTACTTTATTAGACAATTCATACAATTTGCTATTGCCTACTTCTTGATCATTATTTCCCATGACCCAGGTCATGAGTTGTTCAATGGCTTCATAACTTGAATCTGGCAATACATCGGGAGGGTGTTTAGAAAATCCCCTCATCTTATTTGAGCGCTTTAGTACAGTATAATTAGTAATCTTCTCCATGATTAAATGTCATAAGACCATATCATTAAATTCGGTCTGTTCAATAATTATTCAATCCATGGGCTGCAAACACAAATTAATTAGGGAGAAATTTACTGTAGTCAAAAAATATCTAAAAATTATTCTACCGATTTAAGTTTAAAATTACTTATGAGCAAAATAATCGTTTATATCATACTTCGTAGGAATGTTCACAAAAAGAAATTAAAGTCACCCTCCGAAATTCACAACACTGACAAACTCTTAGAACGATGCTAAACATGGAGTGTTACAAAAATAATCATATATTAATCAGCAAACAATACGTAACAATACGTATATCTCGAAACAGGTGTTTCGATAAGGAATATTACTAAAATCTGATACAAAGGCCCTTAAACAATCTTCGTCTTTATATTTTTAATAAGAATTTTCTTATCTATATTTACCTTTTATCGATATAAATACTTGTTTAATCGATTTTATATCTATATTAGCATTCCAAATAAAAACTTAACCCTAAGATGAATAAGCTATTTAACCCCAAAATTTATATCCTTGCGATTGGTATGTTGCTATTGCAAGCTCAATTAAATTTAAGTTTCGCACAGAACATATCCAAGCAAGAGATGTCTTCGTCAACTAATCTAACAAATAAAGAGACTGACGATTTTAAGATGCACTTCAACGCTTCAAATAAGTCGTTGATTATTAGTAGTGATTATCAATCAAAGTATTCTATTTACACCCTTAAAGGTCAATGTATTAATAAAGGAGTGCAGAATTCAGAATCAGAAACAGCAATAGACTTAACTTGGCTAAAAAAAGGATTCTATATTGTAGAAGTACAATACAAACGAAAACTACGTCGTAAGAAAATAATCAAACGATAAATACTTATAGCATACAAATTCTCCAAATCCATCAAAAATGTATCCCTTTTTGATGGATTTTTTTATGAAATTATGACTCAGTCTTTCATAACAAACTTATATATTTACGGCTTAAAGAATATTTTATGACCTTATTACTTATGGCCGCTGGAAGTGGTAGCCGCTACGGAAAACTTAAACAGTTTGATGACCTCGGGCCTTCTCAAGAATTTCTATTAGAATTTAGTATTCATGACGCATTACAATATGGATTTAATCATATTGTATTAGTTACAAAAGCTCAAAACAAAGACTTTTTAAACGACTATCTTTCTCAAAGATTACCTCAGAATATAAAATTAGATGTTGTTGTTCAAGATATAAATGATCTTCCTGCTAATGTATCTATAGATACTTCAGAAAGGGTAAAACCCTGGGGAACAGCACATGCTGTCTGGGCTGCTCGTCATGTTATAAATACAGATTTTGTAATTATTAACGCCGACGATTATTATGGAAAAATAGCCTTTGAAGGCGCTTCAAATTTTGTAAAAAGCAATACTTCTAATACAACATATGCCATAGTTGGCTACCGATTAAAAGAAACATTATCTGATCATGGTTCTGTATCCAGAGGGGTGTGTAGTGTGGAAGACAACCATTTGGTATCTATTGAAGAGCACACTAAAATAGAAGCTCTTAATGGTAAAATAATTGATGAAGCTTCTGGCAGAACTCTGGATCCTGATACTATAGTCTCTATGAATTTCTGGATTTGTAACACCTCAATTTTTAATTATATTGAGACGTACTTTAGTAGCTTTTTACAAATTCCTGAGAACCTTGAAAAGAGTGAAATCTATTTACCTTTTGTCGCTCAAGAAATGATGGCCAATGGTTTGATAGATATTGACGTAATCTCTACAGATAGTGAATGGTTTGGAGTAACTTATTATGAAGATAAAGCAGAAGCTGTTTCTACATTACAAGCCTTAACAGACCAAAAACAATATCCAACACCACTTTGGAAATAGTCTAACACAAATTAATGGACACATCGTACTTAAACCAGATTTTAAATCGTTTTAATATCAATGAAGACCTCATCGATTTTAAACCGATAACTGCTGGTTATATCAATGATACTTTTTTAGTATTAAAGTCTGAAATTCCTGTGTATATTTTACAACGGGTAAACCATAATGTATTTAAAAACGTTAGTCAATTACTTCAAAATATTGATAGGGCTTTATTGAAACTACAAGCCAGTGATTATCGAACAATTAAGTTGCTAAAAGCTGATAATGGAGAATCCTATTGCAAACATGAAGACTCGTATTGGAGGTTAATGAC
This sequence comes from uncultured Bacteroidota bacterium, assembly GCA_913062555.1. Classification (GTDB taxonomy): domain Bacteria; phylum Bacteroidota; class Bacteroidia; order Flavobacteriales; family Flavobacteriaceae; genus CAJXVU01. Next base: position 4,225 of record CAJXVU010000026.1, on the reverse strand, counting down.
ATTCATTAATGATAGTACAACCCATAATACAACAACAAAGCCTAAAATAGCTTACGAAGCAGGTCGAATTATTGGGCGTTTTCATAATTTATTACAGTTTGAGTCTCCAGAGACATTTGTAGAAACCATTCCTAATTTCAATAATCTTCCATTTCGAACAACAGAATTTAATGAGGCTTTGATCAGAACTTCTGAAGACAGAAGGCAAATCGCAAAAAACGAAATTGAATTCGCAACACGATCGCTTTCAAAATTTACTCCTTTTTATAACTCGGGTCTTCCGTTAAGAGTTTGTCATAATGACACCAAATTGAATAATATTTTGTTCAATGCCTCTAATGAGGCAATGTGTTTAATTGATTTGGACACTATAATGGCTGGGTATTTTCATTATGATTTTGGTGACGCTGTCCGTACAATTGTCAATACTGCAAACGAAGACGAACAGGATCTCTCTAAGATTACATTCAGTAAACCGCTTTTTGAAGCCTTTATTGAGGGCTTAGATAGTAATGCCTCATTTTTAAGTAATGAAGAAATTAAATTGCTTCCAATTGCTGCCGCACTGATGCCTTTTATGCATGGCTTAAGAGCGTTAACCGATTTTTTGAATGGGAATATTTATTATAAAGTAGCTTACGAAAACCAGAATCTTGATCGTTGTATCAGCCTATTCCATTTTACAAAATTAGCTTTTCAGAATGAAGAATATATGAGTGAATTCATCGGCTCAAAATTAAAAAAGCTCAACTAAACGTTGAGCTTTTTTTAATTTCTATGTTATTTAAGAATTAAGGTAAACTTTTTGTTTTTATATCGTAGCCTTTAAATTTCCATTTTGCGATACCTCCATCAAGCTCATAAACTTTTACAAAACCTTTTTCTTTCATTTTAGCCGCACACTTCCCACTTCTCGTTCCAGATTTGCAATATACAATCACTGGCTTGGTTTTGTCAAGCTTCGCTATTTCTTTATCAAAATTTGGAGATAAATAATCAATGTTTTGAAAATTTTCAATAAATCCTTCTTTATATTCATCCGGTGTCCTTACATCAACAAGTTGAATATCTTCAAGTTGAGAAATTTGTTGCATTTCTTCAGGAGTTACCACTTGAATTTCATCTGTACTGGGGTCTTCTTTACAACTGTAACTTACTAAGAGTACAGCCATCACTAAAATAACTAGGACGCGTTTCATAAACTATATTTTAATTATTAGTGACTTCTCCATTCCAATCATTAAAGCCCCCAACAAGGTTATAAGTGTTTTCAAATCCTAACTGATTCATAATTGAACATGCTTGTCCACTACGATTCCCTGATCTACAATAGATATAATAATTTTTAGATTTGTCTAGTTCTTCAAGCTCCTGTAAAAATCCTTGCCCTTTATAAATATCAATTTGATTGGACTCCGGAATAATTCCTTCTGCTACTTCCGCATCTGTACGTACGTCTAAAATAAAAGCATCACCATCATTTTCAAGTTGTGCTTTCCATTGTTCTTGTGTTAAATCTGCCATAAACTGTTTTTATCCGCAAAATTAACATTTCTTTAGGATATACTATATAGACGGTAAAAAAGATTAAGTGTTACACCAATGTACAATTTATTTTTTTGTTTTTATCGAACAGCCAATTGCACGGGTTTTTGTTTCTGGAACTTTACGACCCTCTAACAAAGCATCAACGGCATTTTCTACATACTTATTATGTACTAAGGCCGCATTTTTATAATTATCGTCAATAGCACCAATATATTTTACCACATTACCTACTTCAGATCTTTCCAAAACATAAACATGAGGTGTTTTCGTCGCCCCATATTGTGGGAAAATGGTTTGGTCTTCGTCAATTAAATATGGAAAGGTAAATTCTTTTGATGCTGCCCTTGCTTTCATGGCATCCATACGATCTCCTGGCTTAGCATCCGTATTATTAGGCATAATTGCAATTACTGGATATCCTTTTGATGCATACTTTTTATCTAGTGCAATAATTCGATCCTCATACTTTACTGCATATGGACAGGTATTACAAGTGAAAATCACAATGAATCCCTTAGCGGCTTCGTAATCTGCTAGAGAGACCATCTTACCATCAATGTTCTGCAATTTAAAATCGGTTGCAATGTCACCAATATCATATCCCTTATCCCCAAAATTATTCGTATTGATTGTAAAAGCACTGAGCATAAAAATGAGCGCTAAAACTAAAATTGATTTAAAATATTTCATAGGTCTGTATTTAATGTTTTCTTCTTTGTATTCTAATTTAAAAACTTACTGACTTCAGTTTCTAATTCACTATAAGTAAATGAACGACTATAAAATTGACGTTTATCCTTATTATATATAATAGTTATGGGAATTGCACCATCCCAGTCCTCGTTAACCTTAGGCACCCAGGTATTCATATCTACATCATCCAATACTAAAATTTTTGATTGTAAATTATGTTCTATTATAAATGGTTTCAACTTCTTATCGTACTGCTTCGGAAAATCCAAGCTCACTAACATGACTTCAACATTTTTTTGTTTATAATTACGGTTGAGTTCCTCAAAATGTGGAAGTTCTTTAACACAAGGCGCACACCATGTTGCCCAAAAATTAACCACATGCACCTTCTCATCTTTTTGGTTTAAAAATTTTTCCAAGCCGTTGAAATCATAAATCTCCAATTTAACAGCATCGATATTAATAGCTTCAACTACCGCCGTATCACCCGAATCATTTTCTGTTTTTGCATCATTCTTACAGGACACAAAAGCCAATAAACATATCAAAATTATATACTTCATGATATAAAGTTAAAAATCCAAAGGGAGCTATATAAAAATTTAACATAAAATTATAGACCAGAACAATTGTTATATCAAAAACAACAGTACATTTGTGCCTACAATAGTTGTATATACAAATGTCAATAGAAGAAGATATTAAAAGTACCGTAAAAATAGCGACAAGATCGAAAACGGTTATTAACTTGGGGTATACTAGCAATTGGCTTAAAGAGAAATCATTAGCATTTTTCAAAGACTATGACCTCTCTGCCGAGCAATATAACGTCTTACGAATATTGAGAGGACAAAAAGCTAAGCCTGCCAACTTGAGTACCATACAAGAGCGGATGCTTAATAAAATGAGCAATACAACGCGCTTAATAGATAAATTAATAGTAAAAGAACTGGTAACAAGGCAAAGTTGTAAATCTAATAGACGTAAAATAGAAATTTATATCACAAAAAAGGGATTGGGCTTATTGGCAAAATTAGATACTATTGTAACCAATAATAATAAGCTCATTACGAAAAATTTGAATGAGACTGAATTAGAGACTCTAAACGGGCTCTTAGATAAACTTAGAAAATAACAAAAACTATAATTATTAAATCAAAAACAAAAATTAACATGAAAAACAACATTTTAAAGAGCACTTTAGTATTAGTGTTAGCAGTAACCTTAGCTTCATTTACTTCAATTTCAGACAAAGTAGTTGACGTCGAAAAAAGTAAAGTAACCTGGAAAGGCTATAAAGTTACAGGTTCGCATGAAGGCACAATAACGCTAACATCAGGTGTCCTAAAATTTGATAGTGATAAATTAGTTGGAGGAGATTTCTCAATTGATATGACTACTATTACGAATACAGATATCGAAGGCGAATATGCTAAAAATTTGGAAGGCCATTTAAAATCGGATGACTTCTTTGGAGTTGAAAAATTTCCAACTGCAAGCATTGCATTCACCTCTGTAACCGCTAGTGGTAAGAATTCATATTCAGTAAACGCTGACCTAATGATCAAAGGGAAAACAAATCCAGTAACATTTGAAATTTCAATTTATGGATCAAAAGCTACGGCATCACTAAAAGTAGATAGAACAAAATATGATGTTAGATATGGTTCGACAAGTTTCTTTGACAACTTAAAAGACAAAGCAATTTATGACGAGTTCGACTTAGTTATAGATTTAGAATTCTAATAATGATTTGATTGATAGCACATTTTTAGTAAAAAAAGATTCCTGTTTTATGCAGGAATCTTTTTTTTTGTGCATTTTATCCGAAATAGTTTGTAATCATAATTTTCATTTCTATATTTGACTTATAATTAGAACAATTGAAAACATTTTTAAATAATACATGGTGGTGGTGCTCTCGAAACTCAATTTCGTGAACTAGACCATGGTATATTTAAAACTCAATATATAAAGGCTTGTC
>CAJXVU010000025.1 GCA_913062555.1 uncultured Bacteroidota bacterium | reverse complement strand
GCCTTGCCTAATGTTACTGAATGGAAACATTTAAACTTGAAACATAAAGTAGTTGCAGAAATTAATCCAGATAAATGTATTGGATGTGACCTGTGTTATATTTCTTGTGATGATGGGGCACATCAAGCAATAGCCTTATCTACAGACCCTACAAACAGAATTCCGAGTATTATAGAAGAAAACTGTGTCGGTTGCAATTTGTGTTCTTTAGTTTGCCCTGTTGAAAATTGTATTACTATGGTAAAAAAAGATGACGGTACCGAAAATTTAACCTGGCATCAACGCTCAGAAAACGATGATATCCCTGTGACTTTCGATGATGATCGTGCTGGAGGAAAAGGGCATTTTGTACCGACACCAGCTGATGCTTTGAAGCATAAGCGTTAAATGAATCTGGGTGTTATTAAGCCATGTCGCTTTCTATAAGCTTGATTGGACAAAGGAGGTCGTGTAGTGTGGATGTAAAAGCCATTAATAGTTGGCAATCAACTCTTCGTTTACAGATTTTATCGATTCGTTTACTTTTTAGATTTTACCTGTATTTTCACAGTAAGTTTATCATCTATTTATTGATAAACTATATACTTTATGAAACTTTTTAATACTTCAATACTCTTTCTTTTTATCTCAATGTACTCTTATCCACAATCAAATGAATTGGATACAGATAAAATTGAAGCCGTGGACAATCTATTCCAAAGATGGAACCATCCAAATTCGCCCGGAGCTGCTATCGGAATCATACAAAATGGAAAGATGCTATATTCCAAAGGTTATGGATTGGCAAACTTAGAACATAATATTCCTAACACTTCCCATACCACATTCAATATTGCCTCTAATTCCAAGCAATTTACAGCAGCCTGTATTATGCTTTTATCGAAACAAGGAAAACTCAACTTAAATCAATCTTTAAGCTCCATTTACCCGGACTTTCCAAAATTTGCTAAAACCATCAGCATTAAAAACCTTTTAAATCACACCAGTGGACTAAGAGACTATCCACAGATCGCCTATTTAACCGGTCTAGGCCCAGATGATAATTATACTGATGAAGATATTATGCGATGGACTAAAAGTCAAAAAGACTTAAACTTTCGCCCAGGTGAAAAATATTTATATTCTAATTCCGGATATTGGTTATTGGGACAAATTGTACATAAAGTGTCAGGTATAAGTCTTGCCGAATTTGCTCAAAGGAAAATATTTGAACCACTTGGAATGAATCATACGCGTTTTCGTGATAGCAATAACATGATTATAAATGATAGAGCATCAGGACATAACCCAGTTCGCTCAGGGGGATTTATGAGCCTTATATCTACCCAAGAGAATATAGGAGATGGCGGTGTATACACTTCAGTGGAAGATATTAAAATGTGGGATGACGCATTTTATAATCAAAATATATTTGATAATTCTTTTTGGGAATTGATGACCTCAAAAGGTGTTTTAAACAACGGCGAAACGATTTCATATGCAAGCGGTCTTGAAATAAAAGAACACAATGGTCTAAAAACTATAGATCATGGGGGAAGAGCGCCCGGATATTGGTCTAATATTATTAGATTCCCCGATCAAAAATTTACTGTGATTGTTTTTACAAATACTTCAAATGCTAATGCTACCCCATTGGGATATCAAATAGCAGATATATTCCTTAAAGAGAAATTCGACACGCCAATAGAAAAAAGTAAACCAAAAAGAAAATTAGAATTCATAACACTCTCGAAAACAACTCTTAAAAAATATGAAGCTTCTTATTGGAATTCTGAAAAAAAGTCTACGAGAAAAGTTTATCTAAAAAACGACACATTGATGTATAAACGAGGCCCAGGAAGTATACATCCCTTGGCAGCAATTAGTGATGATGAATTTAAGGTGATGGATACTCCTCCGTTCATAGATGCTTTCGTAAAGTTCAAGAAAAATAATGACAATTACGAATTGCTTATTACAATTAATGGAGATGAAGAAAACCAATTTAAGACATTCATTCCAACAACTTATAGTACGAATGAATTACAGTCCTTTATAGGGAGATATTATAGTGAAGAAATAGACACCTATTACAAACTTGAATTAGAAAAAGAGCAATTATGGCTGTTTATTAATGGAACTAAAAAATTTCCATTAAGACATGTTCGAGATCAATTATTCACCAGTCCAATGTGTGATTTTGAATTTAAAATGAGTAGTCAAAAAATCCATGAATTTAAAGTGTCGACACCAAGAGTTAAAAATCTAAGCTTTAAAAGAGTAAAGTAATCTAAATTCGCAATACATAAAAAGACAGCAATGCTGTCTTTTTATTCTATATTTGAATTCTATTTGATGCATACTATAAAACATATTCTTTCTAATAAAAAAACACGCTTTCACATCCTGTTTTGGGTAGTGATATTCTTTTACTATACCAGCGCAAGATGGCCTTTTGAAACTGATAAATTATTTTTACTAGAAATGACCATTTTAACCATACTAATTCATTTTAGTTTGGCCTATTCAATTATATTTATTTTAGTCCCTCAATTATTATATAAAAAGAAGAAAATCTTATTTGGGGTTTGTTGTCTTCTTAGTATTTATGTCGCTTATATTTTATATGAAATCATTCGAATTTATTATTTAGCACCAAATTACCCCGAAGTTTTTAGACTTAGACCTCCACTAATATTAGAAGAGCGGGTTACAAATATATTCGCTTTTTTAAATAATATTAGTAGCCTAATCTTTCCTACGGTTATATTAATGGTCTTTGACTATTATAGACATCAAAAAGAAGTATATAGTTTAAGAGAACAAAAGAAAACTTCAGAATTAGAGGCTTTAAAAAATCAATTGAATCCTCACTTTCTATTTAATACTCTCAATAATTTGTATGTGCTCACACTAGAAAAATCTGATGAAGCTCCTGAAGTTATTAATAAATTATCGGAAATATTGGACTATATTTTATTCCGTTGTAAAACAGAGTTTGTACCCTTAGCTAATGAAATAAAATTACTCGATAATTATATTGCCCTTGAAAAATTGCGTTATGGAAAACGCTTAAACATAAGTTTTGAACATAGTGGAGTAACTGAGGTTAATATTGCACCACTACTATTACTGACCATCGTAGAAAATGCTTTTAAACATGGGGTAAGTCAGGAAATAAAAGAGTCTTCTGTTATCATTAAACTAAAAGCTACAGATGAAAATATAAACTTTCATGTAGAGAACACCAAACCAGTTTTGATACCTAAAGAGACCAATCATCAAAACAGAGAATCGTTAGGACTGATAAATATTAAAACGCAACTTAGCATATTGTATCCTAAGACTCATACATTAGTTATAAATGACGCTGAAAACAGTTTTGCTTTAACTCTAAATTTAATTTCAAAATAATGTATAAATGTATCATCGTAGATGATGAAGAGCTGGCACGAAGACTGATAAAAAGACACTTATCAGAATTGGAAGATTTCGAGCTAGTAGCTTCATGCGAATCGGCAATTGAAGCTCTTAAAATCATTAAACAAACCCCAGTCGATTTAATGTTTTTAGACATAGAAATGCCTTTGGTTAAAGGCACCGATTTTCTTAAAAACCTGAAGCAAAAGCCAAAAGTTATATTTACAACTGCCTATAGGGAATATGCCTTAGAGGGGTTCGAATTAAACGTTGTCGATTACCTATTAAAGCCCATAATTTTCACGAGATTCCTTAAAGCCATAGAAAAGTTTTTGGAGAGTACACATAAAGGAATTGAGAGGTCAGCATCCAAATACATCTATATACAGAGCAATAAAAAAAACATTAAAATTGTACTAGATGATGTGTTATATATAGAAAGCTTAAAGGAATACGTACAGATTCATTTTGAGGATAGAAAAGTGATTTTTAAGGATGGAATCACAGCTTTTGAAAAAAAATTGAATCATCATTTTTTACGTGTGCATCGTTCTTATATAATAAATACGAACAAAATCACGGCATACAACAAACGTGATATTGAAATTGGGAAAATTGAAATTCCAATTGGCGATTCATATAAAGAGAGGGTTCTGAAAAAAATTGTTAATTAAATTGATTCTATTTCAATTTGGAGAAACCAATGAAGAATTATTTTATAATTGCAACTCATATGATTTTGTACTATTTTCACAAACGTATTTGGTTTATATAATTTACCTCTTAAAAATAAAAGACAATTATTAAAGCCTTTTAAGGGAAGCTAGCAGAAAGTTTGGACACTTTACTCATAGCTATGTTAATATCTAAAAATCCTGTTAAAGGAATCCAAATTGGCAGAACTGAGGTACATACAAAAATGATATTATCTAATCGATATGAAAGCATATAGTATATTTTTAATTTTTGGTTGATAAAAAAAGTAGGACAAAAAAATGAAAAACAATATCGCTAAACACAATTATCCAATTACACGTTCGGAAAGAGTACTGTCCAACGGTCATAATTCCTTTCTGATTTTTTTTACTGGCTTATCTGGATCTGGCAAATCAACCATAGCAAGTGCTTTGGAAAAAAAGTTGTTTTCAAAAGGGATTAAAACTTATGTATTAGATGGTGATAATATCAGAAATGGAATTAATAGAGACTTAAATTTTTCACCCGAAGATCGATCTGAAAACAATAGACGGATTGGTGAAATTTCTAAACTCTTTATAGATGCAGGTGTAGTGGTATTAGCTGCTTTCGTATCGCCATATAGAAAGGATAGGCGTTTTATTAAAAATACCGTAGAGCCAGATAACTTTATAGAAGTATTTATGAATACCAGTCTTGAAGAATGCGAAAGAAGAGATGCAAAAGGATTGTATAAAAAGGCTCGTAGTGGTGAAATAAAAAATATGACCGGTATTTCGGCTCCTTATGAAACGCCTTTAAACCCAGATATTGAAATATTACAACAAAGCAGCGTAGAAGCGGATGTTAATTATCTTTATAATTTTATTGAAGAAAAACTACGAATCATAGAATGAGTAAATATTATTTAAATTATTTAGAAGAATTGGAGTCCGAAGCGATCTATGTTTTACGTGAAGTATGGGCTCAATTTGAAAATCCGGTAATACTATTCTCAGGAGGTAAAGACTCCATTGTAGTTACACATTTAGCTCAGAAAGCATTTTATCCTTCTAAGATACCTTTTCCTTTACTGCATGTTGATACTGGTCATAATTTCCCGGAGACTATAAAATTTAGAGATAATTTAGTAAATAGATTGGACGTAGAACTCCTTGTAGGTTCGGTCCAAGATTCTATTGATAAAGGACGTGTCGCTGAAGAAAGTGGAAAAAACGCCACAAGAAACACATTACAAATTACAACACTTTTGGATGTTATAGAAAAAAACAAAGTAGATTGTGCAGTTGGTGGTGGACGACGAGATGAAGAAAAATCAAGAGCTAAAGAACGCTTTTTTTCGCATCGTGATGAATTTGGACAGTGGGACCCAAAAAATCAGCGTCCCGAATTGTGGAATATATTTAATGGGAATCATTTTGAAGGGGAGCATTTTAGAGTATTCCCCATAAGTAATTGGACCGAAATGGATATCTGGAATTACATCAAAAGAGAAAAAATTGAAATTCCATCACTATATTTTGCACATTCTAGAAAGGTTATATGGCGCAGTAACTCTTGGATCCCTTATTCTGAATTTTTATTTTTAAAGGAAGACGAGGAAGTTGTATTAAAAAAAATTCGCTTTAGAACATTAGGAGATATTACAATTACTGGTGGCATGGAGTCCGAAGCTGATACCTTAGAAAAAATTGTAGACGAAGTTGCAACAATGCGTGTAACAGAAAGAGGAAATCGCTCGGATGATAAACGTTCTGAAACAGCCATGGAGGATAGAAAAAGGCAAGGTTATTTCTAACAAATAAATAATTAATTGTAATCGTAAAATCTAGGTGAATACTACAAAATATGCAAATCGAGAGTAACCAATTATTAAGATTTATTACAGCTGGAAGTGTAGACGACGGAAAGAGCACACTTATCGGGCGCTTATTATATGACTCTAAATCGATTTTTGAGGATCAACTTTTATCTATTGAACTCACAAGTAAAAGAAAAGGGCATAAAGGAGTTGATTTAGCCTTATTTACTGACGGCTTACGAGATGAAAGAGAACAGGGGATTACCATTGATGTTGCTTATAGGTATTTCACAACTCCAAAACGCAAATTTATAATAGCCGACACTCCTGGACACATACAATATACCAGAAATATGGTCACTGGTGCATCAACCGCAAATGTGGCCATTATACTCGTTGATGCGCGACATGGTGTGATTGAGCAAACCAAAAGACATGCCTTTATTGCTTCTTTATTGCAAATACCTCATCTAATTGTATGTGTCAACAAAATGGATTTGGTTGATTATAATGAAAAATCTTATACCGACATTATTTCTCAGTTTGAAGAATTTTCCTCTAAATTTCTAATTAAGGATATCCGATTTATTCCTATTAGTGCGCTATTAGGAGATAATGTAGTTAATAGATCCAAAAATATGACTTGGTATCAAGGCGCTCCATTATTACATATTCTAGAAACTATGCACATTAGTAGTGACTTAAATAAAGTAGATGGGCGGTTTCCAGTACAAACGATAATAAGACCTCAAAAAGAAGGTTTTATAGATTATAGAGGATATGCTGGAAGAATTTCTAGCGGTGTTTTTAGAATAGGAGATGAGATAACTATTGTTCCTTCAGGCTTTAGTTCTAAAATTAAATCAATAGACATCTATAAAAGCACTTTACAAGAGGCGCATGCACCAATGTCTATTACGATAAGGTTAGAAGACGATATTGATATCAGTCGAGGTGATATGATTGTACGGTCTAATAATCTTCCTGTAATCTCTCAGGATATTGAAATTATGCTCTGCTGGCTACATAATATACCCGCAAAACCCAGAGCTAAATACAGCATTATGCATACCACGAATAATCAAAAAGCAATGATTAAGGAGATCATTTACAAAATTGATATCAATACATTAAAAAGCAAACATGATGACAACGCTATTTGTATGAATGACATCTGCAAGGTTAAAATACGCACTACAAAACCGCTCACGTATGATTCTTATAGGAAAAATAGATATACTGGAAGTATTATTTTAATAGATGACACTACAAATGAAACCGTTGCTGCTGGTATGATTTTGTGAAAGAAATTTAATTATAAGACCTCGTCAAAACTTGACAAAACAATTTCATCCCTGAATATTATAAATTAATTGTCAATATTAAAACACCCCCCTTTATTATCGGTACGAGTTATGGACTGACTAATTATTAAATGTGCAACATTTATCATGTTTCGCAACTCACAAAGTGCCGTGTTTACTTTGGCTTCTTTATAAAACTCTTCTATCTCATTGTAGATCAAATCTAAATGCTTGATTCCTTTTTTTAGGCGGTCATCACTCCTAACTATACCTACATAATCTCGCATTAATGCTTGTAATTGCTTAAGATTATGTTGTATTAAGACATGCTCTTTAGTAATACCCGTACCGTGATCATTCCAATTGGGAATTTTTGGTATTTCAGTGTTTGAGCTTTTATTTAAATGATATTTAAAAATATTATGGGCATATACCAAGGCTTCTAATAATGAGTTTGATGCTAATCTATTCGCCCCATGCAATCCTGTGTTTGAACATTCGCCACAGGCAAATAAATTTTCTATTGATGTTCTTCCATGAGTGTCAACGACTATTCCCCCACAAAGATAATGTGATGCAGGTACTACCGGAATCCAATCCGTTTCAACGTTGATATGCTGTGTAATACATTTATTATATATATTTGGAAAGTGGGATTTAAAATCGTCTATATTCAAATGTGAACAATCTAGATACACACAGGAATCTCCAGACTTTTTAAGCTCACTATCAATACTTTGCGAAACAACATCTCGGGATGCCAGCTCAGCTCTTTCATCATAATCAAGCATGAATCGATCGCCCTTTTTATTACGTAAAACAGCTCCAAATCCTCTCACAGCTTCAGAAATCAAAAAAGAAGTCCCTCCCTCTACATTGTATAGTGCGGTAGGGTGGAATTGCACGAACTCCATATCTTTAATTCTAGCGGTAGCTCGATACGCCATTGCTATACCATCTCCAGTAGCAATAATTGGATTGGTTGTGTGTCCATATACCCTCCCAATTCCGCCTGAAGTCAAAACAGTGCTTTCCGACTGAATTGTTATAATTTCTCCTGTACTCTCATTTAATACATAAGCTCCATAACAGGAAATTGATTCAGCATCAGTACTTTTAAAATGATGTTCGGTAATTAAATCTATTGCGAAATGATGTGATAACAATGAAATGTTTGAAAGTTGACCCACCCTATGTAATAATGCTCTTTCTACTTCATATCCTGTGATATCTTTATGATGAACAACACGATACTCAGAATGCCCACCTTCTTTTCCTAAATCAAAATTACCTTCAGAATCTAAATCGAAATTTGCTCCCCAATCGATTAATTCCTTTAAGCGTTTTGGGCCTTCAGTTACCACCATTTTCACAACAGCTTCATTACATAATCCATCGCCGGCAATTAAAGTGTCTTGAATGTGTTTCTGGAACGAATCTTCTTCAGCATCCAAGACTACAGCTACACCTCCTTGAGCATATTTGGTATTTGATTCGTCTTTATCACCTTTAGTCACAATAATAATATGTCGCTCGGGAAATTGTTCTGCCATTTTTACTGCAAACGTCAATCCGGCAACACCCGATCCTATAACAAGTACATTGGTTGCAATCATTCCATTATTTTGATAATTCTAACATCCGCTGTATTGGCACTAAAGCTTTCTCTCGAATGTTATTAGGAACCCCAATTTGTGGGCTTTCATTAAGTAAACAGTCATGTAGTTTTTGCAAGGTATTTACCTTCATAAACGCACACTCACTACAAGCACAAGTATTATCATCTTCAGCTGGCGCAGGAATTAAGGTGGCATTTGGTACTTCTTGCTGCATTTTATGTAATATCCCAACTTCTGTTGCAACAATAAATTGTTCTTCAGGATGTACCTTTACATAATTTATCATTCCAGCAGTGGATCCAATATATGCCGCTGTTTTTAATATATGTTCTTCAGATTCGGGATGCGCAATTATAGTCGCCTGTGGGTATTGCTTATATAATTCTAATAACTTATCAATACTAAAGGCCTCATGGACAATACAACTGCCATCCCATAAGAGCATCTCTCTTCCTGTTTGCTTCATAATATATTTACCAAGATTTCTGTCAGGTGCAAATATTATAGGTTGATCTTCTGGAATAGACTCAATTATTTTAAGGGCATTTGATGAGGTACATACAATATCTGTCATGGCCTTTATTTCTGCACTACAATTAACATAGGTCACAACGGTATGGTCAGGATGCTTTTCTATAAATTTCTTAAAGGCCTCAGGAGGACAAGAGTCTGCCAAGGAACACCCTGCATTTAAATCGGGGAGTACCACGATTTTATCAGGGCTCAAAATTTTTGCGGTTTCTGCCATAAAATGCACTCCCGCAAAAACAATAACGTCGGCACTAGTTTCGGCTGCCTTTTGAGACAATCCTAAGCTATCACCAACATAATCAGCGACATCCTGGATCTCTGGAGTTTGATAATAATGCGCCAAAATAACTGCATTTTTTTCCTTCTTGAGCCGTTCTATTTTTTCAATTAATGTCATTGTGTTCAGATAAAAACTTTAACGGCGCAAAATTAAAAAGATCTTCCTGCAAAAAATATGATAAAAATCATGCACTCAATTTTTTAAAGCCAACTTTAGGACTAACGAATACTAAAAATTTATTGTTCCTTAAAGTTTATTATATTTGATTCTTAAACTTAATATCATATGCTATCAAGCGCTTGTAAGAATGCAATCCGATCAGTTTTATATCTTGGCATGTTTTCTAATGAAACCAAGAAAATAGGGGTTAAAAAAATTGCCGGAGACTTAGAAATCCCTCAACCATTTTTAGCAAAATTATTACAACTACTCATTAAAAACGACATTGTATCTTCAACAAAAGGGCCAAAAGGTGGATTTTTTTTAGATGAAAATAATATCAAGAAAAACGTTTGGGATGTTGTTATTTGTATTGATACCACCAAAAAATTTGATCAATGTTTTTTAGGCTTGTCTGCCTGTGATGACAAAAACCCATGCCCAGTACATTTTACCGTATCCCCCTTTAAGAAAAAAATCACTTCCGATTTTAAAGAGAAAACCATAATTCAATTTGTGGATGATATAAAAAATTCTGGAAAAGTTATTTCTTTAAAAGATTTTGACCTTCTTAACCCGTAAATTCATCAGAAAATTTTATACAACTTTCAATTGTTCTATTTCCAAACTAATATTTTGTAAGGTGTCTTTACTTAATTCCAATTCTTTTAAAACTTTCAATTTTGCATCTTCAAAGGTATGCTTCATGCCTTGAAATAAGTTTTGATAATAAGCCACACCTTCCTTCATATTGCTAGTAAAAGTCAAAAGGTACTTTTCTTGCTTTTTATTCATTGTTATTTTTGATTCTTCCAATTTACCTTTAAGATAGTCGATATAAATATGCAATTCTTTAATAAACATATTTGGTCGATCTGTTCTGCTAATCACATTAACTCTCCCATAAATATGATCTGTAATTTCCTTTAAGCTCATCACTTTAGAATAGTATGCCATATTTGGTCCGGGACAAATTGAAACACCTTTCCCTTCTACTTTTGTCTCCAAATCATAGGCTAACAACGACGAGGTTCCAAGGCCAACACAGGTACATGTTTTTTCAACAATTTTATTGTATCGGGTTTCATGGTCCTTTGCTGAAAGTGATTCTTGATCGAGTGCTTTTAGCTTTAATCGTTGATATTGTCTTGATGCAGTACAGATCCCCTCTTCAGCAAACTCTTTATTCAATGCAACAAATCTTTTAGGACAAACGCTACCTGGTCTTCCCTTGGTAATCAAAGCTTCCTTTTCAACATCTTTAGTATTATCTCTAAGATTATTAAAAGGTACACCTAAAGGAGAAATATCACTTAAATACAGATCTTCCTCTTTGGCTGCTGCCAATTTCTCAAGGGTTTTATTATCAACAGTAGTTGCTTCTGGAACCAACAAAAATGGGCTCCCCCAGCCTACTGAATCAAGATTGTAATGATCCATTAAAAACTCATGCTCTTCCTCAGTCCCAACTCCACCTTGGGCAGTAATTTCTACGGATAATGGTGACTTTGATACCACACGCTCCTGACTTTCCAAAACTTGATT
Organism: uncultured Bacteroidota bacterium; assembly: GCA_913062555.1. Taxonomy (GTDB): domain Bacteria; phylum Bacteroidota; class Bacteroidia; order Flavobacteriales; family Flavobacteriaceae; genus CAJXVU01. The sequence goes on along the minus strand of CAJXVU010000025.1, from coordinate 42,947 downwards.
TAGAAGGTCTTGAATGGAGGTACGTAACTCATTTCTTTTAGCTTTAAACTCTGCTAAAACAGGTCCTAATAAATAACCGTCGGTTGCGAAGGCATGACCACCACAATTAAGTCCCGATTCAATTCTATATTCTGAAACCCATAATCCTTTTTTTGCTAAAAACTTTCCTTGTATTAAAGCCGATCTATAATCGCTAACTTTTAAAATTATTTTCTTTTTAATAACGCCGTTTTCATCAGGATAAAAATCATCAAATTTTCCAATATAAGCATATAATCTAGGATTCATCCCTGCTGATAGAATCACTGATGACTCCAAATCACTGTTTGCATAACCACGGAGAGCTGCATGGGCATCATTATATTCTACAGGTAATTTTTCCTTTTTAATATAATTATCCTTATCAACTTTAGTCATGATATTTACATCAATACTCCCCATTGTAAGGTTTTTGCTGGCCCATTTTTTTATATCAGCAAAATTATATCCATTAGCAGTTAACTTATTAAACTCCACCTTAATTGTTGAGTTATCTGGAAGCATATTAATATAGGCTTTGATATCGTCACTTGTTTCGGCAGCTACGTTCTTTAAAGCTTCAAATTTTTTTTCGGCTAACTCATTAATTAAATTTAAATAAGAAGTAATTCGTTTTGCTCTAAAATCATCAATTTTATCGGTGATTTCTTTATAAGGAACCTCAAATTTCTCAGAATACATTTTTCTTAATTTCTCCAGTAAAATATCATCTACCAATGATACTACTGAGTCCATCCCATATTGAGCTACTTTTAAAGGGGTGTCTAGTGTAAATCCAATTCCCATAACAGGAATGTGGAATAAGTGTGTTCGTTTCATTTTTATACTCATTGTCGTAAATCTATTATCATTAAAATGTTGCACTATAATCTCGCAAATTAGATCTTATTTTAAACATAAAACATGATTATTATCAGTTATGAAAAATAATTAAGACCGAAGAAATAAAGCAGAGTAAAAAGAACAAGACAGATCCTTTCCAAAAGGCATTAGCCTGTTTCAGATCAATAAAATAAAATGAAACGCCAATAAATTTAAACGCCGCAATAAGGATAATCCCAATCTAATAGGCGTTTTTGGCCTTCTAATTTCTGTAATGTCCTGAGACATCCCAATTACGCCTTTGTAATTCATTTTTTGTAGAATATAAATTTATTACTTCACTGCTTTTAGAAGTGCTTTTAGTAAAACTGTTGCAAGTGAAATGATTGAAAATACAAGGCTCAATCCAAAAACAAAAAAAGCAATATAGACGTAGTATAAGCTGTCTTGCATTTCTGAAAAATGAACCTCTTTGGTGAAATACATCCAGTTACTTTTTTTAACACCTGCAACCAATAGTGCACAGAAGAAAAAGAAAAGTGAAACATTGAACGCCTTATAACTTCGTTTTATAAATAGAGTATCAATTTTATAATTAGGCAGTGATTTTTGTACTATAAAAAATACAGCTGCCAATAAAATGGTGGTATTAATTCCTATTGTGGTTCCCATAGAATGAGCTACAGTAATATGGGTGCCATGTGTAAAAAAGTTTATAACTGGAATAGAGAATAATAAGGCTAGAATTATATTTAAAAACACCCAAAAATCGGCAGCTCTTAAAAACTTATATACCATGCAATACTTCTTTTTATCTTCATTTGATAAAGTCTTTATCCAGCTATAAATTATATGAGCTAATACGACCCATTCTGTCATACTAATCGCATAGGCCACATATCTAATCCAGGGTTGCGTAGGAATAATATAGGTGTGATGTGCCCATCCAAACATTAAATTGGTAAGTCCTAAAAAGTAAAAGAAAAATACCGTCTTTCCATAGGCTAAAGTAGAGTCCTTTTTAATTTTTGACATTAAATAAATTGCGATTCCATAAACTAACATATTCCACGAACCAACGAATGATCCATATGACTTCCATTGTACTGAAATATCTTTTATAAAATGTGATCTAAACGATGGGATCATCCAAAAATGCGCCTCACATAAGTGGTAGATCATAAACACAATTCCAGTTCCCCACATCCAATAATAAACTGGCCAATTTTTTATGTTTTTAGAAAGCGTCTTAAAATAATTAATTCCAAACAAAATCCAACCAATCACTATTGGAATGGTGAGTATTGGGGTATATGCTAAATACTCCCGACCTTCCATTTTCCCGGTTAGAAAAGACACATAAATCCCAATACCAGTGAGTACAAACAAAATAAAATGTGTTTTAAACAACCGATATGAGAAAAGCTTAAACCCCTCTTCTTTCGTTATAAAAAAATAAATGCTTCCAGTAGCACAAAGGACAATCCAAGAAATGACCGTAGTGACATGAAAAGGACGCATTTTATTAAACGGAACAAGCTCCTTTAAAAAGTCTGGTATAATGTATTGCAGGGATGCAAATAAACCAAAGAACACACCTAGAAGTAATGCTGAAAGTGCTATAATTAAAAAAAGAAGTGCCGTTTTATTTTTCATCTTTATACTTTAATTCCACCCATCCGTTGGGTTTAAATTTCGCTTCAAAGTTTGGATAAAAACCAGTGCTATCTATATGCTTCAAATAAGAAACCACGGCTTCTTTTTGCGATTCTGAAAAATCAAATTTCGGCATTGATTTTACGCCACTATTCAAAAATGCCTTGATATATCCTGCTCCTTTATTGGGATTAGAGTATATATTAGTAAGATCCGGACCCAAATAGCCTCCTAAGCCATAAATTTGATGGCAGGACCAACAATTGTTTTTTTGCCATAGTAATTGCCCTTGCAACGCTGTTTCCGACAATTTTACAGGTTGTTTATACGGATTTCCTGTATAAACAGAAATGTTATAAATAATGAAGGTCATAAGCAATAGCAAAATCACTAAAACATTATATTTAGTAGTCCTAGTTTTCATATACCCTAACTTTGATGCTTAATTTTTTCATACAATTTCACCATAGATTGTAATAATTCTACTGGAGTTGTAAGAATTTGATAATGATTTTGCCCAAACATTTGAGGCAAATAATATTTTGCTTGTGCCTCTATTGCCAAGGCATAAGAATTAATTTGACGTTCATTTAATTCTCTTAAAGCTTGTTTTACATCATTGATCCCGTACTTCCCTTCATATTTATCATAATCATTGGGTTTCCCGTCAGAGATAAGAATGATCCATTTATTTTTAGTATCTCTTTTATCCAAGAGTGTTCCTGAATGACGCAAGGCTGCTCCTATTCTTGTATATCCACTTGGTTCCACAGCTCCTACTTTGAATTTAGCCTTATTCCAATCCTCATCAAAACCCTTTATGGTTAAATACGAAGAATGGTTCCGTGTTTTAGAATAGAATGCATTAATTGAAAAATCTATATTAAATTCATCCAAAATTTCCCCAAACAAGATAGAGACTTGCTTTTCCACATCAATAACTTTATTGCCATTGGCATAACCATCACTCGATAGACTAATATCTAAAAGCAATAGAATAGACAAATCTTTTTCTTTTTTTCGTTTAGATAGGTATATTTTTTCAGAAGGGGTATGTCCTGAATTTACATCAACAAACAAATCGGTAATAGCATCAATATCAAAAGCTTCGCCTTGATTTTGACGGCGTTGTTGTTGGTATTTATTATTTACAGAACTCAACATTTTTCGCAAACCATTCAATGTCGATTTATTTTTTGAAAGGGTTTGCTTATAATAAGGCATATTGGTTTCCACCACCGCCTTAGGATACACTTTACAAAAGTTTCCCTTATATTTTCGCTTAGAATATTCCCATTCATCATAACTTAAATGGTAGCCTTCAGCATAGGCTTCAGCGCTTTCAGAAACCGTTGTGTTTTCAATAAAGTCGGCTTGGTATACCGAATGTGCGGTATCATCAACTCTAACTGTATATTTCATATTCACCTCATCGAGCGCATTGGAGTGGTCTTCCAAATCGTCGTCACCATCCATATCTCGCCAGTTTCCACCAAACTCTTCCGCAGTTTCAACTTTCTCAAATTGATGTTGCAACACAGCATCTTCCAATTGTTTTTGATCTACTTGTACTGATATTATTTCTTCGACTGCTTTAGATTTTATAGTAGTCTTTACTTGTTTATTATCTGCCGTTTTTACTTTATCGGTAAAATTTTTCAAAGTATTATCAGGAGATTCTTCTGCACTATTACGCATCCATTTACCATACAAAAAACTAAGATCAGCTACGGCATCTTGTTTTGCTTTGTTTTTATAAAAATCTCTAAACTTATGATGATACTCAAGCGTTATAGGAAATTGATAGAATAACTCTTTTAGTATTTTCTCTGAAGTTTCAAATGCTTTGTCTTGAGATGCCTTCAAATCATGATTTAAGGAGTCTTCCCAATTTAATCCTAAGTTTTTTTGGATGGATAAATAAAGTGTTCTAAATAAATAAAATGAAATATTTTCTACTTCCGTTTCAAACTGGGATACCGTTGATGGAAGAAAGAAATTATTGTTCTTGTATCCTCCTTCGCGTTCTGCTTCAAAAATTTCAACAGATTTACCGGTAACGGCTCTGGCAATTAAGCTAAGTTTAGGTTTTACATCATGCAAGTTTACAGCATGCGCTAAATTAGCTTGCTTTTTTCTTTTACGCCCTTTAAAATAGTAGGCGAATTTTGTAAAAATATATTCATCTGGCTCAAACTCAAACATAGTATCAAAATTATGTTATATCATCAAATCACATAGATCTTTAAGTGCTTGAACCACTTCAAGATCATCAGATAAAGGCTCTACTACAGCGACATGAACAGAAAGTCTTTTTGGCAAACCACTGTGAATTAATTTGGCCGCATCCACCAAGAGACGTGTTGATACCGTTTCTGTAAGTCCCAATTCTGTCAAGTTTCTAATTTTCGTAGCAATATTTACTAATTTTTTAGCAATACTTAATTCTACTTCTGTTTCATTTACAAGAATTTCCGTTTCAGTTTTAGCGTCGGGATAATCAAAAGAAACAGCTACAAAACGCTGTCTTGTTGAAGGTTTCAATTCTTTAAAACCACGTTGATACCCTGGATTAAAAGAGGCTACCAACATAAAATCTCGATGTGCTTTAACGGTTTCTCCCAATTTATCAATAAACAATTCACGCCTATGGTCTGTAAGTGAATGTACTGCCACAATAACATCTGGACGTGCTTCAGCAATTTCATCTAAATAAATAATTGCGCCTTCTTTTACTGCTTTTGTTAATGGACCATCAATCCAAATGGTTTCTGCTCCTTTAATAATATACCGTCCAATTAAATCAGTAGAAGACGTTTCTTCATGACAAGAAATAGTAATTAGTGGCGTATTTAAATGATAGGCCATAAACTCAATGAACCGTGTTTTTCCAGTTCCTGTTGGCCCCTTTAAAAGCATGGGAATCTTATTTTTATAAGCATGCTCAAAAACATCGATTTCCTTATCTGTACTTTTATAAAATGGTTTGAATTTTTGAGTATTTGGTGCAACTTTATTTTGTGTTTCTATAGCTGTAGTTTGTTCTAAAGTACTTGTCATAATTATAATATTTAATCCCACCAATGGCTTGAACCAGTGATGTTTAAGTTAAAATATTTAAAGTTTTGTCCATTTTCACCCCTCGTGGTATTGTCACAAAGTTGAGGACTAAAACGAAGATCCAAAAAACATTGATAATCAATCTCTTTCGGATCTTCTATTTAGATAATATTGTTAATTGTCTGTCGTTTCTAATGCTTCATCATTTGGTCGACCATGTTTTATAAAGTCTATCATATACAATACGATTCCAGTTCCAAATAAAGTTGCACACAATATGAGAACAATAAAGTGAACGCTTATTTCATTTTGTACTTCCATAAAATCCATTTTCATTTTACGTTCTAAATAGACTTGTGCTACACCGGCAACACCAAAAGCCACTGTCATACCAATCATTCCAATGTTTGCTGTCCAAAAAGCAATTCTACCTCTGGAGCTCTCATATAATTTTCTCCCTGTCATATTAGGTAAACTGTAGCTAATTATTGCCAAAACAATCATTGCGTAAGCACCCCAAAATGCTAAATGTCCATGCATAGCAGTTACCAAAGTTCCGTGAGTGTATAAATTTGTTTGTGGTAAGGTATGTGCAAATCCTAGTAGTCCTGCTCCAATAAATGATACAATTGCAGCACCTAATGTCCAGTATAATGCTAGTTTATTAGGATGTTTCTTCTCCCCTTTTCTATACATATTTACAGCAAACAATGCCATAGCCAAGAATGCTAATGGTTCTAATGCTGAGAATATTCCACCAACGATTAACCAGATATTGTTAACGCCAATATAGTAGTAGTGATGTCCTGTTCCTAAAACTCCTGAAAGGAATGTTAAACCAACAATTACATATAACCATTTTTCAATTACTTCTCTATCTACACCTGTAAGTTTAATTAAAAGGAATGATAAAATACCACCCATAATAAGCTCCCAAACACCTTCTACCCATAAGTGAACAACCCACCAGCGGAAAAACGAATCGGTTACTTGACTATCAAAAGGTAACATCCCTGGCAAATAAAGAAGCGCTGCGAAGAGCAGTCCCATAGTTAGTACCAGGGCCGTTGTAGTTTTTCGTTTTCCTTTAATTAAGGTCATTATTATGATCCCTAAAAATAAAAGCACATTTACAACCACTAGATAATCTAAAGGTCTTGGGATCTCCAAAAATTTACGTCCTTCCCATATATTAAAGTGAAACCCAACAATGGCTACAACACCAACAACTGCTAAACTAATTAATTGTACATATGCTAGTTTAACACTAACTAATTCACGTTGTGCTTCTTCAGGAATAATATAATATGCCGCTCCCATAAAACCAGACAATAACCAAACTACAAGTAAGTTTGTATGAACCGCTCTGGCAGTATTAAAAGGAATAAATTCATGTAATCCATCAAAACCTATTCGGGCAAAGCCCATAATAAAGCCATAAACTATTTGTAATGCGAATAGTAGCAATGACAAGGCAAAAAACCAATAGGCTACTTTTTGTGATTTATATTTCATGTGTATCTTTTTATTGTTTTTTATTAATTGTCATCATTTGATAATGGAGATACTATTCTCTCAAATCCATTAAGATCTATATCATCTATCCAATCAAAGAATGCAATTAAATCATCTGCTTCTTCATTAGAAAATCCATAGGCCACCATTTTTCTTCCATTAGGTGCCCAAGGCACTGGAGTTGTAAGCACTGCTTTAATATAGCCCTTACCTCGACGGTCTATTACTTTCGTTAATTCTGGCGCATAGTATGCCCCTTCACCTAATATTGTGTGGCAACCCATACAGTTATTAGTTTCCCATAAATTTTTTCCCCGAACGACCTGTTCAGTAATGTTTTCATGATTGGTTTGATCCTGGCTTTTACTTAAAGAATACACTGTTAACCCTATAAAGACAAGGAATGTAACCAAAGTGCCTCCTAGAAAAAAAGTCCGTGCCTGTTTTTTTGATAGCATATGATAAAAAGTTAGATTAGTATAAAAAAGACATTTTTGTCCTTTAATGCAAAAATATGTAGGTCGTTCTACTTAAAACATGACATATATCATAAATCATGTTTTAAATAGAATTGATTTTGGGCATTGTAAATGTGGGTTGAAACCTGATAATTTTAATGCACAAGAGTTTCCGATTTCTTCTCTTCTTTTATATGTTTTGAAATCAAACCAGCCCTATTGGTGGATAAATTACTCATCGGCTGAGTGTTGTGATAATGTCTTAAATGATGTTCTTTTTGTCGACCAGAGCTAAAACTAGAAACGCGTTTTAAATAACCAATCACACGAGTGGCATGATCAACATTTTTAGAATTACATTTACTGCAACTATAATTTGTTTCCTTATCAATATGCTCACATTCGTTACAAATTGTGATTCTAACATTAAAGCAAAAATAATTACATCCTGCGGCTGCCGTAGCGTGAAGTAATTTAATAAATCCATCTTTATTTGGTGCTTCTTCGAGGTTTAGATGAAGCGCAGAACCACCGTCAAGATATTTAATTATTTCATTCCCATGTAGAATAATCTTATCCAGAGTATTTGTATTGTGGTCTTCTACTTCATAAAAATAAGAGTTATAGCAATCTCTAGGGACAAACAATCCATCTTCTCTATCCCATTTTGCATTCTTTATCCCTAAGTTTTCAGCAGGTACAAATTCGGTATTAAACATATAACCATATTCGATTTTAGCCCGTTTATTTTCGTCATAAATAGCCTTTAAATGGGTATTCACAAATGCTTTATAGGCATCATTATTCCCTACTTTCACGCCTTGACTTTCGGCCGCTTCAACCATTCCATTAATCCCAATGGTTAAGAATTGCTTATCCAATGAAATAAACCCAGCTTTATATACAGGCAATAGACCAGACGCTTCATATTCATTGATTAATGTTCTATAGGCGACTTGATATTTATGAATTTTTTGAACTTCGGAAACGATATTTGCACCTTTCTGAATTAACCGATTCATATTAAGAGTAATAACATTTATTGATCCGGTTGCTACACCGCCAGCACCTAGTGAATAACTAAATGTATTATCACTTATTTCACTTCGCAACCTACAACAGGAAGCTAAGCTATCTGCATTTTCAGATTGATAGATAAAAAAGGAATTGCCTTCACTCAATTCTTGGGCACACATATCGGTAAATTCAATATCTACAGGTTTCCCATCTTTAACCAACATAGCAGCTGTTACTACAGGAAATGTGAGCACGGCTTTTTGACGTTCTTTATTAAACCATTTCATAAAAAAGCTCTGTAATCTTTTTAAACTTTCCCATTGTGGTTTGGCCATATTAGGAAACACAAAATCCTCAAACATACTTGTAAAATAGGCTTCGTCATATAAAGAAATATTCCAAAAAACAGATTGATACCCTCTTGCAGCTGCTGGTTGATTTACCGCATAAACTACATGCTGTAAATGATTTTCAATAATTTTTTCATTTGTTTCTAGGTAATCTTCACCATAATCTTTGGCTGCAAAATGATCAAAATACATTAAAAACTCAACGGTAGCCAAGGCTCCTGCAAATTGTGAGCTCACAGCAAAAACCAGATTTACAAATTCACCACAAAAACTTTCCAAATGTTGTGGCGCTCTACTTTCACCTCCTAATTTTGTTAATCCATCAAACAAAAATGGATACATACTAATAGAGACACAATAGGGTTTTAATGAGGTTTCATCATGAACATAAATTTCATGAGATTCAATTTGTCGCGTATATTCATTCGCCAATTCGTCACCATAAAGTGAAGCGATTTTGCGTTTAATCAAAGCCCTATTCACTTGAATATTTATATCTTTATTTAGTTCGGCTTCCATGGTTGCAATATTCTTAGAAGTGACATTGGCATTTGCATCTACTTTAGACCCATCGGCGGCATTTGTTGAATTAATATAATGGTCTATAAAATCTATCTTCTTTGTTACTTGTGTTTCTGTTAGTCGAATCATAAGGTTTTGGTTTTAGTAAATAAGTTGTTAAGTATTTGATTAGTTTTTACGTCTATAAATTTTTGATTAGTCTCAGGACTATTAAGCCCCCCTAAGTGCTGTTTCCATGCCCCCGTTTTTAACCAGGTAAGTTCATCTAAAATATCAGCAGAAACCTGCTCTTCACCAGTATACAAACAGGTTTTATAAGCATTTTTATTTGCTAGTTTTAATAATTTTATCAATTCATTCTCATACCATTCTCCCCCCATAAATAAGACACAAGTGGCTAGCCTTTTGTATTGAATAAGGATTTGAATAAAGCGCTCTTCAGAAAGTGAATTACCATTTTCTATTTTCCATAAAAATGGAGAATGGCAGCCTTCACAGCGTAATGGACACCCCGAAATAGAAAAGCAAAGGCTGACTTCTCCAGGCACTTCTTGAAGTACGACTTGAAAATTGTGATAATTCATAAGCTTATAAAAGACTATTTTATCTTCTATAAAAATAATACGAAAATACCTCCATAATAATTTCAAATTTCAGACTTGTTAAAATGTTATTAACAGGTCTCAAAAAATCAATAATAATAAACTTCTTATACTTTTTGATAGACTATATATTCTCCAATCTCCTTTTTTAGCTATATGATAATAACAATTAAGCGCACTTATTTTACACTATGTTTAATATTGTTTCTTCAAATTAGCAAATTGGTAAAATTATGCGATAAGCACTGGCATTCGCTATAGCTTTAGTATTTTTATATCTAATTTCTAGAGATAACAGCATGTCTATACAGCCTAAATTAACACGATTCAAACAGAGCGTACTATCAAAATACCAGATTTATAATAGTATTTTTATGACTTTGCCTTTTGACAGCATCACTAAAACAGGGGTCCTGTTACCATTATTTCATGAAACTTGTAAAAAAGGCTTTGCAAATGGAGAGGATCCCACAACAATCGTGGACACTTTTTTCTCAAAATACCAGGCAAGACGCTCCCCAAAAAGTCAGATTAATTTGTTATTTCGATTTATTCAATACATAGAAAGACAGGTTGTTTTATTTGATGCTATTGAAGATGCCGCATTCCCTATAGTGAATAATATGGATGGAATAGGTACTTTAAGAAGCCTTAAAGAATCAGCTGTTTCTGAAAATAAGTTAGAAGATTTACAGCGTTATCTGGAAGAATTTAAGGTTCGTATTGTATTAACTGCACACCCCACTCAATTCTACCCAGGAGCTGTTTTAGGTATTATCACAGATTTAACCGAAGCCATTGAAAAAAACGACTTAGACACCATAGCAAGTTTAATGGCTCAGCTCGGCAAAACACCATTTTTCAAACACAAAAAACCCACGCCTTATGATGAGGCCGTAAGTTTAATTTGGTACCTAGAAAATGTGTTTTACGATTCTTTTGGAAATATTTATAACTACATTCAGAAAAACATTTTTGAAGACAGAAGCATTGCCAACGAAATAATTAACATTGGCTTTTGGCCTGGTGGTGATAGAGATGGAAATCCTTTTGTTATGCCAGATACGACCTTAAAAGTAGCACATCGTCTTAGACAAACTATCCTTAAAAACTACCACCGCGATCTAAGGATTCTCAAACGTAAATTAACCTTTAAAAATGTAGAAGACCGCATTTCAGAGCTAGAATATAAAATAGAAGCAATCACGAAAAGATCAGATTCAGAAGATGGCATTTCCCTCTCAGAATTTAAAGCGGAGCTATTAACAATAAAAGAAATAATTATAAATGATCATCAATCATTATATCTTCATGAACTGGAAAGTTTAATTAACAAAGTACATCTCTTCGGTTTCTATTTTTCAACATTAGATATTAGACAGGATAGCCGAGTTCACCATACTGTTTTCAGCAATATGGTAGAAGCTACTCTAAAACACAACGACACGGTATTTCCAGTAAACTACAATTCGTTGTCTGAAAAAGAACAAATTGAAATTTTGTCGACTGTTGAAGGCGACATAGATTTGTCTATAATAGAAGACGAAATGACGATGAATACTTTAAAAACAATTCAAGTCGTAAAACAAATTCAAGCAGCAAATGGAGAATTTGGAGCTAACCGATACATCATTAGTAATAATCAAACAGCATTAAATGTGATGCAATTATTTACAATGTTAAAACTGGTTGCATTCAAAGATTATTTAACCGTAGATATTGTTCCATTATTCGAGACCATTACCGATCTTGAAAACGCACCTAGCGTAATGGAAGAGCTCTATACAAACCCAGCCTACAAAGCACATTTGGATGCTAGAAGCGGAAAGCAAACAATCATGTTAGGTTTCTCTGACGGCACTAAAGACGGGGGGTATTTAATGGCTAACTGGGCTATTTTTAAAGCAAAAGAACAGCTCACTCAAATTTCCAAAAAATACAATGTGAGCGCCGTATTTTTTGATGGCCGTGGAGGCCCACCAGCTAGAGGTGGTGGAAAAACACATCAATTCTATGCTTCGTTAGGACCAACTATTGAAGATAAAGAGGTACAATTAACCATTCAAGGACAAACCATAAGTTCTAATTTTGGAACCTTAGATTCTTCTCAATACAATCTAGAGCAACTTATTAGTTCGGGAATTTCAAATCGATTAACAAATACGACACAAATTTTATCCCATACGGACAGAATCGTAATGAATGATTTAGCAAATATTAGTCATAAGGCCTACCAGGATTTTAAAGGACACGATATGTTTATCCCTTATTTGGAGCGCATTAGTACGTTAAAATATTACGCCAAAACCAATATTGGTAGTAGACCTTCTAAACGATCGAAATCAGATGCATTAATTTTTTCAGATTTAAGAGCCATTCCTTTTGTAGGATCTTGGAGTCAGCTTAAACAAAATGTACCAGGATTTTTTGGAGTTGGAACGGCTTTGAAAAAATATGAAGACAATAATGCCTGGGATCAAGTCGTACAACTTTATAAAAATTCTAGTTTTTTCAAAACCCTTTTAGAAAACAGCATGATGTCCTTAACCAAATCATTTTTTGATTTGACAAAATACATGGCTGAAGACAATGAGTTTGGGGAATTTTGGACTATTATATATGAAGAATATCTAACCACAAAACGCTTACTTTTAAAGTTAACTGGCTATAAGGAACTAATGGAGAATGAGCCAGCAGGAAAAGCTTCAATTGAAGTTAGAGAAGCCATTGTATTGCCTTTATTGACAATTCAACAGTATGCCTTGAAGAGGATTCAGGAACTCGAAAAGGCAGAAGTTAAAGATATGGCACAAATAGAAATCTTTGAAAAAATTGTAATGCGTTCACTCTTTGGAAATATTAATGCGAGTAGAAACTCTGCCTAGTTTCCTATTTACCTTATTTTCACTAAAAAATTGAGCATAAAAAAAACCCTCGAAGTTAATAACTCCGAGGGTTTTTAAATACATTAACTAACCATTATTAATGCTCATTCATTCTAAAGTCTGAGTAAGCGCTCATCCCATGCTCGTGAGCATCTAAGCCTTCTAATTCTTCTTTTTCAGAAACTCGTATTCCAACTGTTTTCTTAAGTGTATATATAATAACAAATGAGGATACTATGCAAATAGCCGCATAAGACCCTACGCCTATTAACTGACTTAAAAATTGGTCTAATCCAGCGAGGTTCCCAAATATACCAACAGCCAAAGTCCCCCAAATACCACATACCAAGTGAACCGCAATTGCGCCCACTGGATCATCTAATTTCAACTTATCAATTAATGACACTGCAAACACAATAATTGCCCCTGCAATTGCACCAATTAAAATAGCATCAGTTGGACTCATTTGGTCTGCTCCTGCAGTTATCCCAACTAGCCCCCCTAAAATACCATTCAAAAACATGGTTAAATCGAGATTCTTAAATTTCAAAAACGATACGATTGCAGCTACCACACCTCCAGATGCAGCGGCCAAACAAGTCGTCACTAAAGTTAAAGAAGTCAATGATGGGTCAGCCGAAAGTACCGATCCTCCATTAAAACCAAACCAACCTAACCAAAGTATTAATACTCCAGCAGTTGCTAATGGAATATTATGACCAGGAATGGCTTGCAAAATTCCATTCTTAAATTTACCAATACGCGCTCCTAATAAACACACTGCTACCAAAGCTGCCCAACCACCTACCGAGTGCACTAAGGTAGAACCTGCGAAGTCATAAAATGGCGTTTCTAAATTATCTAAAAAACCACCACCCCATTTCCATGAACCAGCGATTGGGTATATAACACCAACATAAATCACGGTAAATATCATAAAAGGCCCAATTTTCATACGTTCTGCAACTGCTCCAGAAACTATAGTTGCGGCCGTAGCGGCAAACATGCCTTGAAACAAAAAGTCGGTCCAATATGTATAGCCTTCATTATACGCTAAATCAAGCACTCCATCAATTAAAGGTGCTTCCAAACCAAATCCTGCAAACCCAACAACACCAAGTGCGCCTTCAGCGAATCCAGGATACATCAAATTGAAACCAACTAAGCAATATAGTAGCAACCCAATGGTTATTATAAAAATGTTCTTAAAAAGAATATTTAAAGTGTTTTTTTGTCTTGTTAACCCAATTTCTAAAAAGGCAAAACCTAAGTGCATAAAGAAAACGAGTGCTGTACAGATCATCATCCATACATTATTTGTTGTTAATAATTCCATAATTATATTTTTGATTGATTCTTACTTTAAAGTGTCTCCACCCTTTTCTCCTGTTCGTATTCTATAACACTCCTCGACGTTAGACACAAAGATTTTTCCATCACCAACTTCACCTGTTGAAGCCGACTCTAAAATTGCCTTTATGGTTACCTCTTCAAAATCATTATTAACCACTATAGATATATATCTACGTTGTATATCACTGGTACTATAGGCTACGCCTCTATAAACATGTCCTACTTTTTCATTGCCTAGTCCGGTAACATCCCAGTAAGAGAAAAAATTTACACCAACTTCATGCAACGATTCTTTGACTGCACGATATTTGGATTTTCTAATAATTGCTTCAATTTTCTTCATTTGTATTGAATTTATGTTAGTTAAAAGTATATATGGCAGCCAGCACAAACGACCCTAAGTTACTTGTAGGCGCTAAGTCTGAATCGATATAAAAATCATCAGACCAGCTATCTAATCTAATCTCAGGTTTGATAATTAAATCATCAACAGTAAAACTACCTGTAAGTGTTACAGCAAAAACACTTGGATCATCACTTATAAAATCACTTCTAGTTTCAAAATACTCACCACGTAATCCTATTGAAAAGTTATCCGAAGTGGCTAACTGAGGGTATAATGCCACACCTGAAAATCCTTCGCCATCGTTATCTGCATAGGCCGCATTAAGACCAAGGAAAAAGGAGTCTGAAAGATCAAACCCTCCGGTATAATCAATTTCAAATCCTAAGCCTGCACTATCATACAATAGGTTTAAATATTGATCTGAATACCCTAATTGAGCACCTAAAGCATAACTGCCATCTGGATTAAATTCAGTCACATCAGTCTGGTTCATTAGACCTAACATGAGGCTAAAATCTTCTGAGAGTTGAAAATCCGCTTTTATTCCAGTATGAGAAAACGGTCCATTAGAAAACAAATATGAGGTACTGTAGTTAAAATTTCCGGCTGGAGCAATAACTTCATAACCTAAAAAAGTATTGAACTTTCCCATAGTTAAGGTTACGGTTTCACTAACATTCCAATAGGCATAAATTTGATTAAGCACAGTATTACTAGCAGCTTCTCCTTTTGGGCCAAATACCAAATCGGCAACAAAACCTACTTTTTCGCCTTCATAACTGGCAATTACATTTGCCATTCCAAGTGAGAACCCAGACAAGTCTGCAAATGATGTTCCCGGAGAGATTTGATTCTCATCATTCGGCGCAGTTAAATTAGCCCTGTAGTAAGCATCAACGCTTCCGCTAATATCAAATGTCTTCTTTTCTTCAGCTTCTTCCTGAGCAAATACGATCGAAATTGTAAATATCATTACAATTGTAAATAATTTTTTCATAATTGTTGTTTTTTGATTAGTTCGAGGACAAAACTATATTAAAAAAACATTTACCCCTAATTTTATAGGGGTCTGCAATTAATTTTTACCATATTTGTAATTTTACCCCAATTTTTTATAGGGTTTAAAAATCATAACTACATTTTTTAACAATTCCACAATTAGTGATTGATGAATTTTTAATGTTTTCAACATTTCAATGATTTTAATTTGTTAAAAATCGATTTTTAATAAACTTATTTTATAACAACCTTGTTTTTGATATGATTTTTCAATTATATATTTAACAAAAACACTATGATGAAAATGTAGAATACGGATTTAAAAGGCTGTATATTTTCAATATCGGAATAATGAATTATACCTTGTTATTATTCAAAACCAACTCTCTATATTAGCTTTAAAACCAGGTACTCTTACTATTAAAAAAGATGATTATGTTGAAGAAACAGGGTATGTATTTACCAGAATTTGAACACGAAAACTGCGGAGCAGGCTTTATCTGTAATCTCAAAGGAGAGAAAACAAACCAAATAATTCATGATGCATTAGAAATTCTAGTAAAGCTAGCACATCGAGGAGGCGTAAGCTCAGATGGTAAGACCGGTGATGGTGCTGGTTTATTAATTGATATTCCTCATGACTATTTTAAAAGAATCTGTTCGTTTGAATTACCTGCTCCAAGAGAATATGCTGTTGGAATGGTTTTTTTACCAAAAAACAAAAACCAATATAAAACTTGCAGAGACATCTTTGAAAAAGAAGTTCTAGCACAAGGACTTTCTATTATAGGATGGAGAACAGTGCCTGTGAATTCCTCATATTTAGGAGAAATTGCTTTAGCTTCCGAACCAAATATTGAACAACTATTTATTGGCAAAACAGCAGCAATAAGTGATGCTGTTTTTAAAGCAAAATTATATGCTGCACGTAAAATTACAGAGCATACCATAGCGGCTTCTAAAATGTCTCAGAGCACTTATTTTTACCTCCCAAGCTTATCCAATACCACCTTAATATATAAAGGGATAATAATGCCTGAAGATATCGGTCCGTACTACACCGATTTACAACAAACTGATTTGGTAACACGACTCGCTTTGGTACATCAACGTTTTTCCACCAACACAATGCCAACTTGGGAGCTGGCACAGCCTTTTAGGTTTATGTGTCAAAATGGAGAAATTAACACTTTACGGGGTAATGTAAGTAGAATGCGTGTTCGTGAAGAAATAATGAAAAGTGAAGTCTTTGGCCCTCAAATTGATAAATTATTTCCAATCATATTACCTGGGAAATCAGATTCTGCTTCTATGGATATGGTTGTAGAATTATTGACTCACACCAATCGATCTTTACCTGAAGTCATGATGATGATGATTCCTGAAGCTTGGGAAAAACACAAAACTATGTCTGAGGAAAGAAAAGCATTTTATGAGTACAATGCTTGCATCATGGAACCATGGGATGGCCCTGCTTCTGTACCTTTTACAGATGGTGATTATATAGGAGCCTTACTAGATCGTAATGGATTAAGACCCTCTCGTTATACCATTACCAAAAGCGGTAAGCTAATTATGGCTTCAGAAATTGGAGTAGTTGATATTGCCGATGAAGATGTTGAAAGACATGGCAGATTGGAACCAGGAAAAATGTTCTTAGTAGACATGAATGAAGGGCGTATTATTAATGACGAAGAAATTAAAAGCAAGATTGTTTCTGAAAGACCATATAAAGAATGGCTAGCCAAAACAAGACTGCATTTAAAGGACGTCCCTTACAACAATGAAACTTGCCCGATCGAGACCATCGATATAAAAACGAGACAACGTCTATTCAATTACACCATTGAAGATATTCAAGAAGTTATCACTCCAATGGCTCAAGCTGGAAAAGAAGCCTTAGGATCTATGGGAACAGATACACCATTGGCTGTTTTATCAGATAAGCCTCAACTCATTTCAAACTATTTTAAACAATTATTCGCACAAGTAACGAATCCCCCTTTAGATGGGATTCGTGAAGAAATTGTAACAGATATAAGCTTAAATCTTGGTAAAGACAGAAACATCTTTAGCATTACAGAAAGACAATGCAGAAAACTAAGAATACAAAATCCAGTAATTTCAAATGCCGATTTAGAGAAAATAAGAAGTATCTCTATTGAAAGTTTTAAGGCTGAGACTATAGAAATGCTATATCAAAAAGCGCATGGCCTTAATGGATTAGAAGATGCATTAGAAGAGATTATCGTTCAAATTACAAAAGCTTTAGATAGGGGAACTAATATCATCATTTTATCAGACAGAGGTGTAAACAAAACATTCGCTCCTATTCCTGCATTACTTGCTTGTTCATATGTAAATCATCAAATGAATCGATTACGTAAGCGGTCTTACTTCGATATTATTATCGAATCTGCTGAACCTCGCGAACCTCATCATTTTGCAACCTTATTTGGTTATGGCGCCAGTGCTATTAATCCATATATGGTGAATGAAATTATCAGAATGCAAGTGAAAGAAGGATTCATTACCGGAATGGATGAACAAAAAGCAGTTGATAATTTTAACAAAGCCATCGGAAAAGGAATTTTAAAGGTTATGAATAAAATTGGAATCTCGACCCTACATTCATACAGAGGTTCTCAAATATTTGAAATCGTAGGATTCAATTCTCAATTTGTTGAAAAATACTTCCCATATACAGCTTCAAGAATAGAAGGTATTGGGCTATATGAAATCGAAAAAGAAATTAATGAACGTTATAAATACGCCTATCCAAATACTTTAATAGACCGACGATTAGGATTAAATATTGGAGGTGATTACAGATGGAGACGGAATGGTGAAAGACACATGTTCAACCCAACAACTATTGCGAAATTGCAACAAGCTGTTAGGCTAAGCGACCAAGCAAGTTATGATGTTTATGCAAATACTATAAACGAACAATCAGAAAATTTAATGACCATTCGTGGCTTATTTGAATTTGATAATCTAGACCCTATTCCTTTAGACGAAGTAGAGCCCTGGACAAACATCGTGAAACGATTTAAAACGGGAGCCATGTCTTATGGGTCTATCTCAAGAGAAGCTCATGAAAACTTAGCTATTGCCATGAACCGAATTGGGGGGAAATCTAATTCTGGTGAAGGTGGAGAAGATAGAAAACGTTTTCAGCCAGACGTCAATGGAGATAGCCGAAATTCAGCTATAAAACAAGTCGCCTCCGGACGATTTGGGGTCACCTCACATTACCTCACCAATGCAAAAGAAATTCAAATTAAAATGGCTCAAGGTGCAAAACCTGGAGAAGGCGGACAATTACCTGGTGAAAAAGTATTACCATGGATTGCAGCTGCACGTAATTCTACACCCTATGTAGGACTGATTTCACCACCTCCTCATCACGATATTTATTCCATTGAGGATTTAGCACAATTGATTTACGATTTAAAAAACGCAAATCGTAAAGCTAGAATTAATGTAAAACTAGTCTCAGAAGTTGGTGTTGGTACTATTGCTGCTGGCGTAGCAAAAGCCAAAGCAGACGTCGTATTGATTTCAGGCTATGACGGTGGCACAGGAGCTTCTCCTTTAACCTCTTTAAAACACGCAGGATTACCTTGGGAACTTGGATTAGCAGAAGCTCAACAGACCCTAGTTTTAAATAAATTAAGAAGTAGAATTGTCGTTGAATGTGATGGGCAATTAAAAACCGGACGCGACGTAGCTATTGCTGCACTACTAGGTGCCGAAGAGTTTGGTTTCGCAACGGCTCCTTTAGTCGCCTCAGGCTGTATCATGATGCGAAAATGCCATTTAAATACTTGTCCTGTTGGCATCGCCACTCAAGACAAAGAATTACGTAAAAACTTTAAAGGCACACCTGAACATGTTATTAATTTTTTCTACTACATAGCGGAAGAATTAAGAGGCATAATGGCCAGTTTGGGATATAGAACTATGGAAGAAATGATTGGCCAAACACATAAAATAAATGCAAAAAAAGCCATTAAACACTATAAAGCAAAAGGCTTAGATTTATCTTCAATCTTACATAGACCAGCCATTTATAGCGAAATGGAAGTTAAAAACTCTGAACAGCAAGACCACGTTTTAGAAGATGTACTGGATTTTCAGATTTTAACAGATTCGCATAGAGCATTATATAGAAAAGAGAAAATGACCTTAGCTTATCCTATTTGCAATACAGATCGTACGGTTGGAGCAATTGTAAGTAATGAGATTTCAAAAAAATATGGTCATCTGGGATTACCTGAAGACACCTTAAATATCAATTTTACCGGCTCTGCTGGACAAAGTTTCGGAGCTTTTGGTGCACATGGACTAACTTTTAATCTCGCAGGAAATACCAATGATTATTTAGGCAAAGGATTATCGGGTGCCAAATTAATCATTAAAAAACCCGCCAAAGCAGATTTCCTAGCAGAAAACAATATCATAGTTGGTAATGTTTGTTTATTTGGAGCCGTTGAAGGAGAAGCATATATAAATGGTATCGCGGGCGAACGATTTGCAGTTCGTAACTCTGGTGCTACAGCAATTGTTGAGGGTGTTGGAGATCATTGTTGTGAATATATGACAGGCGGAAAAGTAATTGTATTAGGTAATACAGGTCGAAATTTTGCAGCTGGAATGAGCGGAGGTATTGCGTATGTATTTGACCCCGAAAACAAATTCAAAAACGGCCCTTGTAACACCGAAACTATTGAATTTGAAGATATTACAATAGATGATGCCGCCGATTTAAAAGCTTTAATAGAGAAGCACGTCGCCTACACAAATAGTAACCGTGGAAAAGAATTATTGTCGAACTGGGACATGAGCCTAAGTCACTTTGTAAGAGTCATGCCTATAGAATACAAAAAAGCATTAAAACGCTTAGAGACAGAGGAGCAAATGGTTGAAGAATTAACAACAGCATAAGATGGGAAAAGCAACAGGTTTTAAAGAGTTCGAAAGAAAAGATGAGAGATACACGCCTGTAAAAGATCGTGTAAAACATTATAAAGAGTTTACAGTAGCATTAAGTGATACTGATATAGAAAAACAGGGGTCTCGTTGCATGGATTGCGGCATCCCTTTTTGTCATAGTAGTTGCCCGCTAGGAAATCTAATCCCCGATTTTAACCATATGGTACATCAGGGTGAATGGCAAAAAGCATCGTGGATATTGCATTCAACAAATAATTTTCCTGAATTCACAGGACGGCTCTGTCCAGCACCATGTGAAAAATCATGTGTATTAGGAATTATTGAGGACCCGGTTTCAATAGAAAATTTAGAAAAGAACATTGTCGAACGTGCTTTTAAAGAAGGCTGGATCAAACCACAACCCCCCAAAAATAGAACAGGAAAAACAATTGCTGTTGTTGGATCTGGACCTGCAGGATTAGCTGCTGCACAACAATTAAACAGAGCCGGACATATCGTTACAGTTTTTGAAAGAGACGATGCAGTTGGAGGATTACTACGTTACGGAATACCCAACTTTAAAATGGAAAAAGGCATTATCGATCGCCGTGTTGCCATTTTAAAAGCTGAAGGCATTAGTTTTAAAACAAATGTAAATGTTGGTGTAAATTACGATGTAAAAGAATTAAAAGATTTTGACGCCGTTGTTTTATGTGGTGGAGCGACTGCGAGAAGAAGCTTACCAACACCGGGAATTGATGCCGATGGTGTAGTACAAGCTATGGATTTCTTAACACAACAAACAAAAGTGGTTTTTGGACAAGAAATCAAAGACCAAGTATTGGCAACAGGTAAAAATGTTATTGTAATTGGTGGTGGTGATACTGGCTCAGATTGTATCGGAACTTCAAATCGTCAAGGCGCAAAAGCGGTAATTAATTTTGAGATTATGCCAAAGCCTCCCGGACACCGTTCTCCAACCACACCTTGGCCCTATTGGCCCTTACAGCTAAAAACATCATCTTCTCATCAAGAAGGCGTTGAAAGAAACTGGCTGATTAATACCAAGGAATTTGTAACTGACGCTAGTGGAAAACTAACCGCTTTAAAAACGGTAAATGTTGAATGGAAAATGATCCCTGGGGAGCGTCCTGAGTTATTAGAAATTGAAGGCACCGAAAAAACATGGCCTTGTGAGTTAGCTTTATTAGCTTTAGGTTTTACAGGCCCAGAAAGCACGATTGCGGACCAATTAGGACTAGACAGAGATATTCGTTCTAACTATAAAGCAAGCTATGGAAAATACCAAACAAATATCCCAAACATCTTTACCGCTGGCGATATGCGTCGCGGACAATCCTTAATTGTATGGGCAATTTCAGAAGGCCGTGAAGCCGCGCGTCAAGTAGATATTTATTTAATGGGAAAATCAAATTTACCCTCAAAAGATATAGCAGGCGACCTAGTTGGTATGTGATAAATAAGATTTCCTCGAATCTAAAGTATTGGCACAAATGCCTATAATAATATGGAGAATTAGTCTGTTAAAAAAAGGAAGTGTTATGAACTTCCTTTTTTTTACTTAGCCAAAACTTATCAATGAAGATTCCGAATTAATTGACCTCCAGAATGTCAGCTCATGTATTTTAAATAGAAAAATGTATCGGAAACCGATTCAAAACTCAAAATTTGATTCTTAAAACACATCGATTTTAAATTGCATCTATTCTACTTATGCAATTTCAATTGAATGCGTTTTCTTGGAATATCAACTTCCAAAACTTTCACAATTATTTGCTGATGCAAACTCACATGTTCACTTACATCTTTAACAAAAGTATCAGACAGGTTAGAGACATGTATCAGTCCGCTTTCTTTAATTCCCACATCCACAAAACAACCAAAATTGGTAATATTATTCACTATCCCAGGAAGAAGCTGACCTTCATTTAAATCACTAATCGTTTTTATATTTTGATTAAAACTAAATACTTTTGCTTTCTCACGAATATCCAAACCTGGTTTTTCTAATTCTTTAATAATATCCTCGAGCGTTGGTAATCCAATTGTATCGGTACAGTACTGTTTCAAATCTACTTTTTGAAGCAGACTAGAATTTCCAATTAATTCTACAACACTTGCATTAACATCTTTGGCTATTTGTCCTACAAGTGCATATCGTTCAGGATGAACAGCAGAATCATCTAAGGGATTCTTCGCTTTTTTTATTCTCAAAAATCCGGCGCCTTGCTCAAAAGCCTTCCCCCCTAAACGCGATACTTTTTTAATCTGGTTTCTAGATAAAAAAGCACCATGTTCATTTCGGTAGGTCACTATATTCTCTGCTAATTTCGGACCTATACCAGATACATAACTCAGTAAAGAGGAACTCGCTGTATTAATATTAACCCCAACCGCATTCACACAACTCTCCACAACCGTATCTAAACTCATTTTAAGTTTGGATTGATCTACATCGTGTTGATATTGTCCTACTCCAATTGATTTGGCATCAATTTTAACCAATTCCGCCAATGGATCTTGTAATCGTCTCCCAATGGACACCGAGCCACGCACGGTAATATCGTAATTTGGAAACTCATCACGGGCAATTTTAGAGGCTGAATAAATAGAGGCTCCTGCCTCACTCACTACAAATACTTCAACATCATTTTTAAATTGAACACGACGAATGAGTTGTTCTGTTTCTCGTGATGCCGTACCGTTACCAATTGCAATAGCTTCAATTTTATAAGCATCAGAAAGTGAACTGATTTTTTTAATAGCTCCGGTTATATCATTTTTTGGAGCATGCGGATAAATAGTTTCGTTATATTTCAATTCTCCTTGTGCATCTAAACACACGAGTTTACACCCTGTTCTAAATCCTGGATCTATCGCTAAAACACGTTTTTCACCTAAAGGCGACCCCAAAAGCAATTGTTTTAAGTTTTTCGCGAACACCTGAATAGCGGACAGGTCTGCCTTGTCTTTTGCGACTTGCAAAGCTTCATTGATAAGCGATGGCAATAACAGACGTTTATAGGCATCGGCAATAGCTTTTTCAATTTGAGTAGCACATTCATTTTCAGACCTAATCATTCGGTCTTTAATTTTGGTTAGTGCTTTATCATTATCAATTTCCACTTTGACACGAATATAGCCGCCATGTTCAGCTCTCAAAATTGCTAACAAGCGATGTGATGGAATACGATTTAAAGACTCATTCCAATCAAAATAATCTCTAAATTTTTGTGCTTTCTCATCGGCACTCTTCGTCTTTACTACTTTGGTAGTAATCATTGCAAATCGCTCCAACTGATACCGAATATTATTTCTAATATCAGTACGCTCACTAATCCATTCGGCGATAATATGTCTTGCGCCTTCTAATGCATCGGTAACGGTATTCACCTCAGCTTTAATATATTTATAAGCAATGGATTCAATGTCATTTGCATTTTGAGCCATAATTATTTTAGCCAAGGACTCCAATCCATTTTTACGAGCAGTTTCAGCCTTCGTTTTACGCTTTTTCTTAAAGGGTAAATACAGGTCTTCTATCGTCGTTAAATCTTGGGCATTTTCTACTTTTCGCTGAAGTTCCTCAGTTAAAATACCATCTTCTGCTAAGGTTTTTAAAATAGAAGCTTTTCGCTTTTCTAAAGCTTCAAACTGTGCTTTATACTTGACAATTTCTCCAACTTGAACTTCATCCAAATTGCCAGTTCGCTCTTTTCTATAACGCGAAATAAACGGAATCGTACAGTCATCATTTAATAACTGGACCGTGTTTTTGATTCCCGATTCAGGAAGATTAGTTTTACTGAGAATAAATTTTATCATAAGTCGATAATGATAGCAAGAATTCTTTATAAATTATAGTAAACGAGCGTTTAATTTCCAATTACTAACCTTTTATTTTCTTTACTATTGGTTTACTTATAGGTACACCATCTTTATTGACTTTGTACTTTATCACAATTAACGGACAATCATCTATTTTTATCATTATGGTCACCCATCCAGTTTTCGGATTAATAAGCATGGTTGTCTTTCCTGAAACTTCGCCACAGTTCCTCAACTTTGTTTTCCCTTCCCATGATATTGCCCTAACACCTTCTGCTTCTAAAATTTCTTCCAATCCTTTTCCTGCCAGATCATTTAATCTGTCACCTGTAAAACCATTACCGGTTAGCTTCGGGAAAATTTCTCCCCCTATAGCATTGAATAAATTTTTAGTAAGCTCTTCTGAAAAACTCTGCCCTCCAAACAACGCACCTGCAAGCGCTTTTACAGCACCTATCCCCAATCGTCCCGCTAGTGAAACTCCCGGAAACGCTTCCAGGGGAGCAAACGCAACGCCTACAGCTATTCTCCCAATAAGATCAGTAACAATAGAATTTGTATTATTTGCAAATGCCATTGCTTTTGTAACACAATCACAGGGGCCTTTGGATATTAAATATTCCATATAGAGCGTTTTAAAAATAAAAGCTTGTGCCTGAAATTTTAATTGGTCATCACTAGGGTCTACTGGTTCATCGAGATATGGCTCCGGTTTTGCTGCTTTTCTCTTTTCCACTTCTCGTTTACTAGCTTCAGCTTCCCGTTTTCTTTTTCTCGCATTTTCTAATTCCTGAGCACGCTGTCTTCGTATTCTTTCTGCTTCTGCATATGCTCGCCGTTCTTGCTCTTTTAACGCCTTGATTTTATCTTCTGAATTTTTAATTTCATCATCAGTAGCATCTATTTTGTCCTGATCGGAATTAGCTGCATCTCCATAAGCTTTTTCTTGTGCTTTCTTTGCTTTAATGATATCGTTAAATTCATCCCAGAAATCATCTAAAGCAGCAATATCTTTAGGACACTCTTCTAATATTTTTCTAAGTTTTTCTTTAAAGTTACAAGATTCAGGATTGGCTACACACCAATTTAAGAGTGGTTTTAATAAGCTTTTTATCTGTCGACAAATATCATCTACCGCAACTTCTGTCGCCATATATTGATCTCCTTTTTCGGCAGCTGTTTTGGCTCTTTCTAATGCTTCATTGAGCTCGTCACATTCTGCTTGTGCTTCCGCAATTTTAGCAGGTAAATTTCCTAGGCTTTTTAAAGTTTTTAAATATTCTTTTTTTAGTCCTTTATATTTTTTTCTTAATTCATAATTTTCATCACCTAAATCTACATTGGCCCTTTCACCACCAATATAACCATACCAAGGCCGGCCGTCCGCATGATATCCATAATCTCCTCTCCACCCATTAGCTATATGCAAGTCATAAATTGCTTTTTGAACGTCATCTAATTGATCCTTTAAATCACCTCTTTGCTTTTCAAGATCGTCTTGTTCTTTTTTAAGTTCTTCCAACCTTTTATTACAATCATCAAGTCTTTTTTGAGCATCATCAACTGCCTTTTGTAGTGCTTTCTTATCTATTTTAGCTGGTAATTGTTTTTTCAAATTTGCTAGAGAATCAACCAATACTTTAAGTGAATCTCTATAGGCTCTAGGGATTTTATCCAATACTCTATCAATAGCTATTAGCTTATTTTTTGAATCTTTATTTGCTTTTTTATTGTCTATTTCATCCCAGAGTTTTTCCTCCAATTCATCTTGTTTTTCTTCCTCCTCTTTTATTCGATCTCGGATTTCCTTTGCGCGCTCCAAAGCTCTTTTTATATCATCTTTAGAAACTGTATAGGACACATTTAATGTCGCATCAAAGATGGTCGCTGGTGTAATATTTAAAACCACATTCTGAAAATATTCTGCCTGAATGTTATTTTTATTTACGACTCGAGCACGAACAACCACAACACCATCATTGCCTAATGGTGGGTTCCAGTTTACATTTAATCCATCTTCAAAGGCATTATCGATACCTATAGTTTGCCATTGATCATCATCAATTGGTTTATATGAAAACAGAACCGCCACACAATCATTTTCATTGAAATCATTAATTAGAAGATTAATAAAATCATCTTTATCCGTAATCTCATCAGGCAGGTCATACCTGTAATCCGGAGGGGTTTCATCTTCTAAAATGTCACCTCTTTCTTCTTCATTATTTTCAGTACAGTCACCTCCTAACTCAACACAAGCATCTTGAGAAATAAGGTAAGATTGACCATTAAGCCTACAATTACATAACAAGCCTTGTGGTTTAATTGATTGTTCTTGTACTCTAGGAGGCACAACTTTTACACTAATAGAAAAACCACCGCGTTGTAATGCCTTAATTCCTAATTGTTTAAAATAATTCCCAGAAGTAGTGCTAGCAATTGGGTCTATTGCAAACTCCTGTACATTCCCACCTTCAAGAGAAATATTTGAGGTAGAATTATTTGTAATTTTCACTGGAACACCTGGTTCCAAACCATCGAATCCCGCTATATTAACTGACAAATTAGTGGTTTCTCCACGCATTAAATCGGTACTTCCAACCGTTAAATCGAGAACCAATATATTCACTGATCTTTCAAATACCTCTAGGCCATTAGTAAATTTTACCTGAGATTTTCCAGTAATGAAATCTGGTACTTTAAAATACACTCCAGATTCAGATTCCGCTAATATTGGAGCCTTATCATTATTGATTGAAATGCTATTATTTCCCAAATCTCCGTCACATATTGCTGAAATCTTTGTTGGTTCTCCAGCAACCATATATTCAGGAATATGAAGCCTAATTTTTTGACCGAGACCGTTTGTATTTGTTTGAATTACAGACCGAGATAACACCCTATCTTGTTCATTCAACAATTGTAAGTGTTCAATATTTATAGAAGATGTCAAGAGGCTAAAGTAATTTGACTGTATTGAAACTAGAAGCCCTCCAAGCGATAATCTGTAATGTTTTAGTAGTACTGAATTTTTTAGTCTCCTATTCTCAGAACTACCAAGGGGCTCAATATTTACAGTCCCTGAAATGTTTTCATTGGCACCATGCTCTGGAAGATATACTGTGATTTTGCCTGATGTTGTATGAAATACAGTAATTGAGAGTCCATTAGCATTGTATTGCTCAACTTTACTCTGACTATACCCTTGAAGGGTCAAAAAAGCACATAAAGCAATTAATATAAAGCTTTTCGTATTATTAAGAGTTTTCATTTTAATGAAATTTAACCCCAAAACTTAAGTAGTAAAAGCGCTACTAAATATACTGAATTTATATGGTATTTAATAAAAAAAGCGCTGCAAAATGCAACGCTTTGAGATATAATAAGGTGTTAATAATTTAACTTATTTGTAGTCCGTTAGTCACTGAAGGGTCATCTGGATTCACAAACACCAATTTACCTTCTGGAGTTTCAGTCATTAAAATCATACCTTCACTTTCTACGCCACGTAATGCTCGAGGGGCCAGATTCACTAAAACGGTTACCTTTTTTCCAAGCACTTCTTCGGCAGTAAAACTTTCTGCAATTCCAGAGACTATGGTACGTACATCTATTCCGGTATCTACTTTTAACACTAAAAGCTTTTTAGCTTTTGGCATTTTTTCAGCTTCCAAAATGGTTCCCACACGAATATCTAATTTTGTAAAATCTTCGAATGCAATGGTTTCTTTTTGAGGCTCTATGACTCTATTTGCCGCTTCATTAGCTT
This sequence comes from uncultured Bacteroidota bacterium, assembly GCA_913062555.1. Lineage (GTDB taxonomy): Bacteria > Bacteroidota > Bacteroidia > Flavobacteriales > Flavobacteriaceae > CAJXVU01. Next base: position 14,767 of record CAJXVU010000025.1, on the reverse strand, counting down.
TTTTACTCGCTTCTAACTTATCAAGTTGTATTTGAATGTCTTTATCTTCAATTTTTGAGAACAATAATTCAGCTTTTCCAATATTATGTCCTGAAGGCAATAATTCTCGCCCTTCAGAAACCCCTTCCCAAGTATTCTCAACAGTGTTTGTATTCACATTAAGAATGCCATTCAACTTCGCAGATGTAAAGGGTAAAAACGGCTCGCTTAGTACTGCCAAGGCACTGGCTATTTGTAATGCCACATACATAATTGTTTCCACACGAGCTTCGTCTTGCTTAATCACTTTCCAAGGCTCTTCATCTGCCAAATACTTATTCCCTAGTCGTGCTAAGTTCATAAGTTCCTGGCTTGCTTCTCTAAAACGGTATCGTTCTATAGAGCTAGCAATAACATTTGGATAAGCCTTTACTGCAGCCAATGTATCTTCATCAATTTGCAATAAACTATTTGAAGGTGGCACAACTCCAGAGTAATATTTATTTGTCAGTACAATGACACGGTTTATGAAATTCCCGAGTATTGCAACTAATTCATTATTATTACGTGCCTGAAAATCTTTCCAGGTAAAATCATTATCCTTAGTTTCCGGCGCATTTGCTGTTAATGCATAACGTAAGACATCTTGTTTTTCTGGAAAATCTACTAAATATTCATGCAACCAAACGGCCCAATTTTTAGAAGTTGATAATTTATTGCCTTCTAAATTAAGAAACTCATTGGCTGGCACATTATCCGGTAAAATATAACTGCCTTCTGCTTTTAGCATGGCAGGGAAAATAATACAGTGAAATACAATATTGTCTTTTCCAATGAAGTGAAGCAACTTGGTCTCTTTGTCTTTCCAGTATGGCTCCCAGTCTTTACCTTCACGTTCTGCCCATTCTTTAGTCGCTGAGATATATCCTATAGGCGCATCAAACCATACATATAATACCTTTCCTTCGCCCCCATCAACAGGTACTGGAATTCCCCAATCTAAATCTCGAGTCACAGCACGTGGTCGTAAACCATCATCAATCCAAGATTTTACCTGACCATAAACATTAGGTTTCCAATCCTTTTTATGTCCTTCAAGAATCCACTCCTTTAAAAATGCTTCATGTTTATCTAAGGGCAAAAACCAATGTTTTGTTTCTTTTAATGATGGTGTAGCTCCTGTAATTGCCGATTTCGGGTTAATCAAATCGGTAGCATTATGGCTTGTTCCACAAACTTCACATTGATCACCATAACTTTCCTCATTGCCACATTTTGGACAAGTTCCCACAACAAAACGATCTGCCAAAAATTGATTTGCTTCAGCATCATATAATTGCTCAGTAACTTCTTCTATAAATTCACCTTTATCATATAAGGTCTTAAAAAAGTCAGAGGCCGTTTCATGATGAATCTTAGCCGTTGTTCGCGAATAATTATCGAAAGTGATTCCAAAATCCACAAATGATTTCTTAATAATGGCATGATATTTATCTACAATATCTTGTGGTGTCACCCCTTCCTTTTTTGCCTTAATTGTAATTGGCACACCATGTTCATCACTACCACAAATAAAAGCCACATCATGACCTTGTAATCTCAAATATCTTGAATATATATCTGCGGGCACATATACCCCTGCCAAATGCCCAATATGAATGGGACCATTAGTATAAGGTAATGCTGCTGTAATTGTATATCGTTTTGGAGTATTCATTTATATCAATCCGTATTTTTCGATTATCCAAGATTTTAATGCCGAATACTTTCTGCAAGAAAAATCATGGTAATGGCACTATTATTGTTTCTGTTTCTAAAAGCCACAAAAGTACACATTTATACCCCTTTATTGAAAAAAAATGTACATTTACAAAAAGCCTCTACTATGATTTTTAATCGATTTTTATGTTGTGTTCTAATAATGACGTTAGGAAGTTATAATTCTGGACATGCGCAAAACTCAGATTCTACTAATTACAATACTCAAATGCGAACAAAACTCATCCAACCTTCATACTTAAAAGCAGGAGACTCAGTAGCAATTGTAGCTCCTTCTGGTCTTTTAAACAATCGAGAAAAAGAAATAAATCAAGCTAAGGCTTTACTTAAAAGCTGGGGATTGAATGTGACTGTTGGTAAACACGTATTTAACAAAAGCGGCCATTTTGCAGGTACCGACGATCAACGTGCTCAAGATTTTCAAAAGGCCTTGGACAACCCCAACATAAAAGCAATTTGGTGTGCACGAGGTGGTTATGGCACGGTTCGTATGATTGACAAACTAGATTATAGCGGATTTAAGAAAAATCCAAAATGGATTATTGGCTATTCGGATATTACGGCGATTCACAACCAACTCAATATTGAAGGCATCGAATCCATTCATGCCTTAATGTGTACAAGCTTAACCGATGATTTGAAAGACATTGAAGATAATGTGGCTTCTTTTAAATCTGCTATTTTCGGCGATGGTTTATCCTATTCCATAAATAGCTCGACATACAATAAAACAGGAACAGCATCAGGACAACTGGTTGGTGGCAACCTCACTTTATTACATACAATGCTTGGGTCAAAAACAAGTATTGATATGACTGATAAAATCTTGTTTTTTGAAGAAATAGGCGAATATGCCTATCATATTGATCGCATGTTACAGAGTTTAAAACGTGCTGGTTATTTTGAAAACTGTAAAGGCTTGGTGGTAGGAAGTATTAGTAAGGTTAGAAAAAACACAACCCCATGGGGAAAATCTGTAGAGCAACTAATTTTGGATGTCGTAGCTGAGTATGATTTCCCAGTATTGTTTAATTTTCCTGCTGGGCACGAAAATGACAATCGTGCCATGATTTTTGGAAGAACAGTTCAGTTAGTAGTTGGTAACAAAGAAGCTACAGTTGTTTTTGAATAAAAATAAATCATTCCTATCTGCGCAGAAAGTCATATGGCATATCATAACGAACTTGGCAAAAAAGGAGAACAACTTGCAGTAAATTTTTTATTGCAACATGGCTATGCTATTGCCATCCGTAATTATAGATTTGATAAAGCCGAAGTTGATATTATCGCAAGAAAAGAAAGCGTATTAGCAGTCATAGAGGTAAAAACTCGTTCGAGTTTAGACTTTGGAAACCCCCAGGATTTTGTAAAACCAAAACAAATTCAACGTTTAGTAAAAGCTGTGAACGAATATGTAATTAGTAACGATTTAGATGTTGAAGTACGCTTTGATATTATAGCTATTGCTAAACAAGGTAAGACCTTTAATATTGAACATTTAGAAAACGCTTTTTATCATTTTTAAGCCTACCTTCTAAGTTCTTTAATAGAGGGAAAACCGTTCAATAATTAAATTTATTTTTTTTCTACTTTTTGCTCCATAAACTTCGTAAACGCCTGAAAATCATAAGGTTTTGCGATAATATTTTTATCCCTATCCAACACATAATAAGTAGGTGTCGCGGTTACATTATAATGTCTTCCAATTTCATTGTCCCATTTTCCAAGCCCTAATACATGCATAAATGATGGATACTTAATGGTTTCATTTTTCCATCTAGAAGGCTCATCTTCCAATCCAATCGCAATGACCTGCAACTGTCCTTCTTTAAGCCCATTAACATAGGTCTGAAGTTGTGGTATTTCTTCTAAACAATGAGAACAGGTACTACTCCAAAATACAATTACATATTGTGCCGCTGTGTTGATCTCATAAAGCGATTTTAATACTTGCTTTTTATCTTCATTAACTTCTAGAGAAAACTGAGGTGCCTTATTACCAATAGATACACTTTTAAACAACTTCAACCCCTCTTCCAACTCTGTATCATTTAAAGACCGAGCAATTTCAATTAGATAGGCCTCTGAAATATAATTGGCTACAGATTCAAAATTAGCATCAACCATTTGTTGCCACAATACTTCTAACAGCGAGCATTTGATTAATGTACTAGCATCTCTCATTGCAAGGTATAATTCATCTGTATTCTTTTTATAAGCTGCAATTTCATCTTTGCCTTTTGCGGCCATTCCGAACACATAATTTAGGGAGCGCTCAATTAAGAAACTAGAACTTTGAAGTGTTTCATTATTGAAATCGACATGATCAAAAAAATGCATTTTTAAATTATCAATATAGGTTGTAATATCTTCAAATGTTTCAGGAATATAAGGCTCATTTGCTTTTATAAAATGTAAAGCAATGGTGCCTTCAGCTTCTATTTCGTATGCATTTTGAGTTTCTCTCTGGGTTTTAAAAATCGCAGCTAATGCTAAACTATCCTTGCTTTTTTGTCTAAAGAAATTGCCAATACTAGAACTTACCAAAGACATACTTTTGGTATAAGAGTTAACTAAAGTATTTTCAATAGAAGATTGATAGGAAGCCCCGGTTTCAGCATCAAATGTTAGCAATACGTCTTCTTTACCATTATAAATAATATCAAAATTAAATTCTTCTTGAGGCAATGCATATACCAATCTATACATCCCTTTAGTTACTGTTGAATCTAATTGAAATTCGAAATTTCCTTTCTCGTCAACTTGGGTATTAGCAATGTAAGATGAACTCTCTGGTGTGACCTTATACAAAATTGCATATTTGTAATCTTCAGCGGGAGAAAAAGTCCCCTTTATAGTATGTTGTGCTGTTATAAACATTGGCATAAATGCAATAACGAATACCATTTTTTTAAACATAATTTCTTTTTTAATAAGACTCAGGGTTGAATAAATAGTCACTTTCCTTTATTTTCTATTTCCAATAATCAAGCCAAAACAGGTTGAATTGATTTTAAAGCTTTTTCAATAGTATTTACATTTTCAAAAGTAAGCAATAATCGCAATCCTTTACGAGTTTGTTTCTCTTTCATTTTACAAAGATTAGGATGTAATTGCACAAAGCGCAATACTTTAGTAAACCCCGTACTTTTATAAAAATCACTTTGTTGGTCACTAATAAAATAACCTACAAATTTACCCTGTTTCATAATCACTTTTTCAAAGCCTAGCTTTGTGGCAATCCATTTAATTCTAACACTATTCATTAAATCTATCGCCTGAGTAGGTAACTCTCCGAAACGATCAATAAGTTGTTGTTCAAAAACACCTAACTCTTCTTCGGTTTTTAAATTATTTAATTGTGTGTATAAATTAAGGCGTTCTGCAATATTATTCACATAATCATCTGGGAATAACAGTTCAAAATCACTATCAATAGTAACTTCTTTTACATATTCTCGTTCCTTAGTATCATCTCTATACAGTTCTTTAAATTCACTTTCTTTTAGTTCTTCAATAGCTTCATTCAATATTTTTTGATAGGTATCAAAGCCTATTTCATTTATAAATCCGCTTTGTTCTCCTCCAAGTAAATCACCAGCTCCTCGAATTTCCAAATCTTTCATAGCAATATTAAAACCACTCCCAAGCTCAGTATGCTGTTCTATAGCAGTAATTCTTTTTCGAGCATCATCGGTCATTGCTGAATGTTCAGGGGTTATAAAATAACAGAATGCTTTTTTGTTACTCCGCCCAACACGTCCACGCATTTGATGTAAATCACTTAAACCAAAATTATTGGCATTATTGATGAAAATAGTATTAGCGTTTGGCACATCTAGTCCACTCTCTACAATGGTTGTACTTACTAACACATCAAAGTCACCATTCATAAACCCAAGCATCAACTGCTCAAGTTTTTTACCCTCCATTTGCCCATGACCTATCCCAATTTTAGCATCTGGCACTAAGCGCTGAATCATTCCCGCAACTTCTTTAATATTTTCAATTCTATTATGAATGAAAAATACTTGTCCGCCACGCTGGATCTCATAACTCACTGCATCACGAATCGTTTCCTCACCAAATCTAATTACATGACTTTCTATAGGATATCGATTTGGAGGAGGTGTGGTAATTACAGATAAATCTCGAGCCGCCATTAAACTAAATTGAAGGGTTCTAGGAATTGGTGTCGCTGTAAGCGTTAATACATCGACATTATCTTTTAATGTTTTCAATTTTTCTTTTACAGCGACGCCAAATTTCTGCTCTTCATCAACAATTAAAAGGCCTAGATCTTTAAACTTAACTTTTTTATTAACGAGCTGATGGGTGCCTATTAAAATATCAACATGTCCTTTTTCTAATCCTTCGAGCGTATTATTCTTTTGCTTGGTCGTTCTAAATCGGTTGACATAATCTACAGTTACCGGAAACTCCTTTAAACGCTCGGTTATGGTTTTATGGTGTTGAAATGCCAGAATAGTTGTTGGCACCAAAATAGCAACTTGTTTCCCATTATCAACCGCTTTAAATGCGGCACGAATAGCAACCTCAGTTTTTCCAAAACCAACATCTCCACAAATCAGACGATCCATAGGGCGTTCACTCTCCATATCTGCCTTTATATCGACTGTTGCTGTTATTTGATCTGGGGTGTCTTCATATATAAAAGACGCCTCCAGTTCATGCTGTAAATAACTATCTGGATTATACTGATATCCTTTTTCCAGTCTTCGCTTGGCATAGAGCTTTATCAGGTTAAACGCAATCTCCTTTACTCTAGATTTTGTTTTCTGTTTAAGTGTTTTCCATGCTTTACTTCCTAATTTATAAACTTTAGGTGGTTTTCCATCTTTACCATTAAATTTGGTGATTTTATGTAATGAATGAATACTTAAATACAAGATATCACGTTCGCCATACACCAGTTTTATGGCCTCTTGTTTTTTTCCTTCTACGTCTATTTTTTGCAAGCCTCCAAACCTACCAATACCGTGATCAATATGAGTCACATAATCACCGACATCTAAATTTGTAAGCTCCTTTAGAGTAATGGCTTGCTTTTTAGCATATCCGTTTTTTAGATGAAATTTTTGATAGCGCTCAAAAATTTGATGATCGGTATAACAAACAATCTTAGCATTTACATCTACAAAGCCCTGATATAAAGACAAGACAATCGTTTTGTAATGTACATCCTGTTCAACATCTTCAAAAATATCCTTAAATCGTTTGGCTTGCTGCTCACTCACGCAGCATATATAATTAGTATAGCCTTTATTATGATTTGTATTTAGGTTGTCAATTAATAAATCAAATTGTTTATTAAATGCTGGCTGTGGAGCAGTGTTAAAATCTATACTTTGATTACTCAGTATCGCTGAAGTGCCAAACTCTACTATGGTAAAATCCAGGAGTTGTTTTTTCAATACTGCCGAATTACAAAATAACTCAACAGGTTCCCCGTGTTTTAATTCTGCTGAAAGTGTTTTAAAGGCTTCTTCAGCTTTTTCATAAAATGAATCTATTCTTGAAAATAGCAGATCGGCATTTTTTGTAAACACCACCGTTTTTGAAGCTATATATTTTAAAAAACTTTGTCTACTTTCTTCTAATAATTTATTAGCAACATTAGGAATGATACTTATTTTTTTTATTTGATTTGTAGAGAGTTGCGTCTCCACGTCAAAAGTTCTGATACTATCTATTTCATCTCCAAAAAACTCAATCCGATAAGGTTCGTCATGCGAAAAAGAGAACACGTCTACAATACCACCACGGACTGAAAATTCTCCCGGTTCGGTAACAAAATCAACACGCTTAAATTGATATTCAAACAAGACTTCATTTACAAAATCTATGGATAGATTGTCATTTACAGAAATTTTCAAGGTATTGCGTTCCAACTCCTTTCTCGTGACTACTTTTTCAAAAAGCGCATCGGGATAAGTAACAATTAGTGCTGGTTTTTTCCTCGAATTAATCCGATTTAAAACCTCGGCTCTCAACAACACATTTGCATTATCGGTCTCTTCTATTTGATAAGGTCTGCGATAGCTCCCAGGATAAAACAATACATCCGTTTCTTTTAAAAGCTGTTCTAAATCATTCAAATAATATGCGGCTTCTTCTTTATCATTAAATACAACTAAAAACGGTTTATCGGCACTCTTAAATGCATTCGCAATTACAAATGAAAATGACGAGCCTATAAGTCCTTTTAAGTGTGTTTTATTTGGGGATCCCCCATGAGCAATGTTTACTGATTGGGCAATAGTATTTTGCAGTTTTTGCTGTTGCAAAGACTGTAAAAAAGTTTGCGAGATTACGGTTTTACTCACGAAGTATATTTTGTAGCAAATATAAAATAAATGTTGATTTAAAATGTAAATTTTTGACGACGCTTTTTTAGTACTAAATATGAGATAATTCTGCATTTTTTTCCAATGAGAATTCACCCTTAAACGGAAAAAATTATGTACGTTTGTAACACAAAAAAACAATACAACTTATGTCAATTTCAGATTTATTCGACAGCGGATTTAGAAAACGTAATGAAGACCATTTTGCAGCTATAGTAAGAGTTGCTATGGACGACGGCATTATTAGTGAAGAAGAACAAGAATTTATAGATAGATTAGCTCGAAATTTAGATGTTTCGGAAGCACACTACAAGGAGATTTTAAAAGATTATAGAAATCACCCTATCAACCCTCCAACATCTTATAAGCGTCGTTTAGAGCGTTTATACGATTTGTCACGAATGGTTTATGTAGACCATATTAAAGGAGACCACGAAGAAGTTATATTAAGAAAAGTAGCTATTGGATTAGGATTTTCTCCAGAGAATGTAAAATATATTGTAGACAAAGCTTTAACATTAGTAAGCGAAGGCATTGACTTAGATGATTTCATGATAGAAATCAAAAACATGAATAGATAATTGCTATTTATTGCAATAAAAAAATGCTAACCAATGGTTAGCATTTTTTTTTGTTTTATAAATTATAATTAGAGTGAATTTCGCATAAACTCTTCAGCCTTTTCGACCATCTTTTTACTCCCACATAAAAAAGGAACACGTTGATGTAATTCAGTAGGTTCAACCTCCATTGTTCTAGTAAAACCATCACTCGCTTTTCCGTTAGCTTGTTCTGCAATAAATGCCATTGGGTTGCATTCATAAAGCAATCGCAATTTACCATTGGAGTTTTTTGAACTTTTAGGATACATGTATATGCCTCCTTTGATCATATTTCTATGAACATCAGACACTAAAGACCCAATATACCTAGAAGTATAAGGTCTATCCCCTTCTTCCATCTGGCAATATTTTATATAATCTTTTACACCTTGAGGGAAATGAATATAATTCCCTTCATTTACCGAATATATTTTACCATCTTCTGGGAATTGCATGTTTGGGTGTGATAGATAAAAGGTTCCAATTGCAGGATTCAGAGTAAATCCATTTACCCCAGCACCCGTTGTATAAACTAACATTGTAGATGTCCCATAAATCACATATCCAGCAGCAACTTGCTCACTCCCTTTTTGAAGAAAATCTTCCAAAGTCACAGGGGTTCCTACTGGAGTTACACGTCTGTATATAGAAAAAATAGTACCCACAGAAACATTCACATCAATATTTGAAGACCCGTCCAAAGGATCAATTAAAACAACATATTTATTCTGATTGTTTTCATCCTGACTATTAATACTTATAAAATCATCTTCCTCTTCACTAGCAATACCGCAAACAATATTTCTATTGGTAAGTGTTTGAATAAATTTTTCATTGGCATAAACATCCAATTTTTGCTGATCTTCACCTTGAATATTAGTATCGCCAACGGCTCCAATAATATCAACTAATCCCGCTTTATTTACTTCATGATTTACAACCTTAGCCGCCAATCGGATAGAATTTATTAACCTAGACAACTCTCCAGAGGTATATTTAAAAGAGGTTTGATTTTCAATAATAAATTCGCCTAAAGTTTGATTTTTTTGAGACATTTTAAATCCTTTGATTATTTAGCGCAAATATCGCACTTTTAAACAAACTATATCGTTTTCGTAAAATAATAATTGAGTTTGATAATTAACTTTAAACTATCTTTGATTTTAATTGAATCCTGAAACAGGACTGTACAATGAGTAGTGCTGAAATAAGGATATTTATTTTAACGGATACTATTGATGTTTAACATCGAGGAAATTATTACACTATGGATTTTACGATACGAGAAGCCACTAAAAATGATATGCCACAGGCATTACAATTAATAAAAGAGTTGGCACAATTTGAAAAAGAAGAACAGGCTGTAGAAGTTACCGTTCAAGATTTACAAAATGATGGTTTTGGATCTCATCCTGCTTTTAAATGTTTTGTCGCTGAATATGAAAATAAGGTCGAAGGTATCGCCTTAGTTTACAAAAGATATTCTACTTGGAAAGGTCATATTTTACATTTAGAAGATTTAGTTGTTAGTGAAAAAATGAGAGGTAAGGGTGCAGGTACAGCACTTTTGGACCAAGTTGTTAAATTTGGACATCAGTTAGGAGTGAAACGTATAAATTGGGAAGTACTTGATTGGAATGAAAAAGCCATTGAACTCTATGAAAAAAAGGGGGCTAAAGTACTTCGAGATTGGAATGTTGTGCATTTAAATGAGCAAGGAATTAACCATTACATATCTAATATTGATTAATGCAAATATTTAAATTTGGAGGTGCATCTGTAAAAGATGCTGAAAGCATAAAGAACTTGGCGAAAGTTTTGCAGGTCGTTGGATATGAAAACACCATGATAGTGATCTCGGCAATGGGCAAAACAACAAATGCTCTCGAAAAGACTATTTCAAATTATTTTAATAATAAGAAGGAGTTACAAAGTTCAATTCAAGATGTGGCAAAATTTCATAATGCCATATTATTAGATCTCTTTGAAAATATAAATCATCCTATTTTTAAAAAGATCGCCTCTTTTTTCAAAGACTTAAGTAATTTTTACGACAGAAATAAATCTCCAGATTACAATTTTATATACGATCAAACTGTTGGTTTTGGGGAACTTGTTTCAACAGCGATTATTAGTGCCTATTTAAATGAATCCGGCATTCAAAATAAGTGGCTTGACGTTCGAGAATATATTAAAACAGACAACTATTACAGAAACGCTAAGGTGGACTGGGAAAAGACACAACATCTTATTTCTAATAAGGTTGATGTTTCCATTTTAAATATTACGCAAGGATTTTTAGCCAGTGACCCAAACAATTTCAGTACTACTTTAGGCCGCGAAGGAAGTGATTATACTGCCGCAATTTTCGCCTATTGTTTAAATGCTAGAAATGTAACCATATGGAAAGATGTCCCTGGTGTTTTAAACGCTGATCCAAGATATTTTAAAAACGCTCAATTACTCCATAAAATTTCCTACCGCGAAGCTATTGAGTTAGCTTTTTATGGTGCCTCTGTGATTCATCCAAAAACATTACAACCGCTGCAACGCAAGGAAATTCCTTTATTTGTAAAATCATTTTTAAACCCAAAAGACAAAGGCACATGCGTGAGTAAAGGCATCGATTTGGATCCTGTCACCCCTTGTTTTATTGTTAGAAAAAACCAAGTTCTAATTTCACTGTCATCCTTAGATTTCTCTTTTATTGTTGAGGAAAATATTAGTGAAATTTTTAATTTATTGCATGTTCACAAAATGAAAGTTGACGTCATTCAAAACTCTGCGATAAGTTTTTCAGTATGTGTTGATAACACTTATAATACTTTAGAAAACTTGTTACAACAATTAAAGGCCAAATTTAAAGTAAGCTATCACAAAAACGTATCACTTTATACGATACGTCATTACGACCAAAAATCTATTGACAGTTTAGAGCAAAATAAAACGATTCTTTTAAAACAGCTCTATCAAAAAACAATTCAGATTGTGACACAATAAAGTCGCGATTTCGTTAGTTGTTTTTAAGTATATTTGTAATCACTCAATCATTAATAAATTAAATGGGATTAGTAACCGCTAAAGAAGTCGCCAAGGCTATAAATGTTGACAAATATGGGTTTATAGGGACTTTTTTTGGATGGTTACTCATGAAGCTGCTAAAACTATCAATGCTTAATAAAGTTTATGATAGGAACAAGCATTTAAAAGACTTAAATTTTTTAAATAGTATTCTTGACGAATTTCAGATTAAGTTTGAGATCCCTGAAGAAGATCTCAAAAGATTACCAAAAGATGGTGCATTTATCACGATGTCTAATCATCCTCTAGGCGGTATTGATGGTATATTACTCTTAAAATTAATGTTAGAGCGACGCCCAGATTTTAAATGGATATCAAACTATCTTATAAATCGTATCGAACCATTAAAACCTTATGCAATGCTAGTAAATCCTTTTGAAGACCGAAAGGGTGCGAAATCTAGTATGCTTGGATTTAAACAATCTATTCTTCATTTAAGAGAAGGGATGCCTTTAGGTATTTTCCCTGCTGGCGAAGTATCTACATATAAAGATGGAAAATTAGTAGTTGACAAGCCTTGGGAAGAGCCAGTTATGAAGCTTGCACAACATGCAAAAGTGCCTATAGTTCCCATTTATTTTCATGCAAAAAATAGCAGGTTATTTTATCAGCTTTCAAAAATTAGCGATACGTTTAGAACAGCTAAGTTACCTTCGGAATTATTTACTCAAAAAAACCGCATTATAAAAGTTCGTATTGGGCGTCCTATTTCCGTAAAAGATCAAAAAGAATATGCTACACTTCCCGAATTTACAGAATTTATTAGACGTAAAACATATATGTTGTCTAATGCATTTGAAGAAGTTAAACCAAAACGATTAGAAAACATATCATCAACTCTAAAAGCTCCCAAAATTCCTAAGAAAATTGTAACTCCTGTAAAAACAGAAGTTATGTTGAAAGAGATAGAAGAACTTAATGAGGGGGATTATAGACTTCTAAAAAGCAAGAATTATGAAGTGTATTTAGCTCCTGCCGCTAAGCTTCCGAATATATTAAGAGAAATTGGAAGGTTACGTGAAATTACTTTTCGAGAAGTTGGTGAGGGGACAAATGAGGCCATAGACTTAGACAAATTTGACACCTATTATCATCATATGTTTCTTTGGGATGTGGAACGCAAAGTCATTGCTGGTGCATACAGAATGGGCTTAGGTTCTAAAATTTTTGAGAAATACGGTATTGATGGCTTTTATCTACAAGATCTGTTTAGGTTTGAACCAGAACTTCATAAAATGATGAGCCAATCTATTGAAATGGGACGCGCTTTCATCATTAAAGATTTTCAACAAAAGCCAATGCCTTTATTTCTCTTATGGAAAGGTATTGTACATACTACTTTACGCTTTCCAGAACATAAGTTTTTAATAGGAGGCGTGAGTATTAGCAATCAATTTTCTAACTTCTCTAAGTCGTTAATGATTGAGTTTATGAAATCACATTATTACGATCCATATATTGCTCAATACGTACATCCAAAAAAAGAATTTAAGGTAAAACTTAATGATGCGGATAAAGATTTTGTTTTTGATGCAACCGAAGCGGATTTAAACAAATTCGATAGAATTATTGACGAAGTAGAACCTGGTAATTTACGACTCCCTATACTTCTCAAAAAATACATTAAACAAAATGCTAGATTGGTGGCCTTTAACGTTGACCCCCTCTTTAACAATGCTGTTGATGGATTGATGTATATTAAAATTGCTGATTTACCAGAAAGTACTGTTCGTCCAGTTATGGAAGAATTCCAAGCAGAATTGGAACGTAAGTTTATGGAGAATAATGAAAGTTAATCATTCCTTACCTATTTGTTGTCAAAATTAAATCTGAGTTTGCGACAGTGTTATTACTTCTTTTGTAGTATTATATTTGTTGTTTGTATATATTTTCCTACCTTTACGTAATTGTGATTTTAGTTTTCGTAAATAACCACACAAAATGAGAACTATACCGTATCTGTTTTAAGTTTGTATTCTACTGATAACTAACTTATTTAAAAATGCTATTCGAATAAAATTCTGCTTTAAATCATTTTTAAATGCAACAGCTATTTCCTAAAGAAATAATTGACAGCACTATTGAGGTGCATCAATTTAAACATCCCTCAAGAAGTAAAATAATCTACACTATTATTTTACTATCTATTATAATTGGCCTTGTTTTATTACCCTTCATTACTGTAGATATTTACTCTTCTGCTCGAGGAGTTATAAAACCAGACAAAGAACGGCTTATTGTTTCAACAATGAATTCAGGAAAAGTGCTTTTTACGAATTTAAAAAACAACAAATTCGTTCATAAAGGAGATACATTATTGGCTTTGGATAATTTTTTAATAAACGAAAAAATTCAATTAGTTTCTCAACAAATAATAGACTTTGAACTATTCATTGAAGACCTTAATTATTTGATACCTCATAAAATATTAAAAATACATAATATTAAATCACCAAAATATAAAAAGGAATATTTAGCGTACAATCAAATGTATCTGGAATTACAGACTAAGAAAAAAAAATTAAAAAAAGATTTTGATAGAAATAAATTACTCTATAAAAAAGAGGTCATCGCCAAAATTGAATATGAAAACTCAAAATTCGACTTCGATCTAATATTAAGCAGCATATACCAATTAAAACAACAACAAATTAGTACTTGGCAAGCGACACTAACAGAATACAAAAGCAAATTGTTAGAAATTAATAGCAATAGAAGTCAATTACAAGATAATAAATCTCAGTTTATAATTACAGCCCCTATTACAGGTACTCTACTGAATATAAAAAGTACAGAGCGTGGTAGTTTTTTAAATGCAGGAGAAGCCCTAGCAAATATTTCACCAAACACCAATTTGTTAGTCGAATGTTTTATTAGTCCCTCAGATATTGGATTACTCAAAACGAATACAAAAGTGAATTTTCAAATTGACGCTTATAACTACAATCAATGGGGCTT
>CAJXVU010000024.1 GCA_913062555.1 uncultured Bacteroidota bacterium | reverse complement strand
AAATAATCACAAAAAAATATATGTACATTTGGCTTTTCAAAAACCGAGCCATACTTTTACAAAAATACATCTAAAAGCGTTGCAAACAAACATCTTTCATATCCTTTTCACCATAAGTTTTACAGTGTTTATAAACACTTTAAGCTATGCTCAAGATATTCCACCAACAAAGACAAAAATAAAGGCGATCAAAAAAACGGATACAATTCCTACTAAAAGCGATTCTCTTTTTGTAAAAAGTATTCCACTAAATGTTAAAACTCAAGATACGATTCAACAGGATAGTATTGTTCCTAAGCCAAGTCTCTTTAAAGATCTTGTTACGTATAGCGCCTCTGGTTATACGTCAATGAAAGCTAAAGAGAATAAAATTTATTTGTATGATAATGCCCAAATCAATTATCAAGATATGGAGATTACTGCCGGTATCATTGTTATTGATAACGCAAAAAATGAAGTACATGCAGGACGCATAAAAGACTCTCTAGGAGTCTATAGTCAAGCTCCGGTATTTAAACAAGGAAGCGATGTTGTAGAACCGGATTCTATCCGATTTAATTTTGATACTCAAAAAGCTTTAATTTTTAATTCCAGAACAGAACAAAGCGGTGGATTTATTATTGCCGATCTCACAAAAAAGGAAAACGATTCGGTTTATTTTATTAGCCGTGGAAAATTTACCACTTCAAAGAACAAAGAAAATCCAGAGTATTATTTTTTAATGCGTAATGCGAAGGTTGTACCAGGGAAAAAGGTGGTTACAGGATTGACCAATATGTTTATTGCCAATGTGCCAACCCCTATAGGGATGCCTTTTGCTTATTTTCCGCTAACTCAAAAACGAACTTCAGGCGTTATATTTCCTTCATTTGGTGAGCAAAATGATCGGGGTTACTTTTTACAAAATGGGGGATATTATTTTGCAGTTAGTGACTATTTTGATTTGGCCATTTTAGGTGATTATTATACCAACGGGAGTTATGGTTTGCGTGTAGACAGTAATTATAAGGTACGTTACAAATATAGTGGTCAACTTGGTTTTCGATATGAAAACCTAATTAGCAGTGAACGTGGTTTTCCTGATTATTCGAAAAGTACCATTTATAATCTACGTTGGTCACATCGAAAAGATGCAAAATCTAATCCGAGTTCACAGTTTTCAGCTTCAGTCAATCTTGGGAGTAGTACTTATTACCAAAGATCGATTAATCAATTAAACAATTCTAATCACTTAAATAACACTTTATCATCATCAATTTCATATGCCAAGTCCTTTCAAGGTGAGCCACAGGTAAACTTTAGTTTAACAGCTACGCATTCTCAAAACACTAATACGGAGACGATAAGTATGACCCTACCAACTTTTCAAGGAAGCATTGGAAGAGTCTATCCACTCGCACCAAAAGTGGGAAGTAAAAAAGGAATTATTCAAAATATAAATTTGCAATACAATTCACGGGCTGAAAACAGGATTCAAACGACTGATTCTTTATTCTTTAAAAAAGAAATGTTCGAGGATGCAAAAGTTGGGATGCAACACAGCATTCCATTAAGTACAAATTTTAAACTATTTAAGTATTTCAGTATGAGTACTAGTGCCAATTATCAAGAAACTTGGGCACTTAAAACTATTGAGAAAAATTACGATTTCACGACTGATGAAGTGATTGTTACTGAAAATAGAGGATTTGATGCATTCAGAACTTATAATTTTTCTACGAGTTTGGGAACTACAATTTATGGAACCTTTGATTTTGGAGAGGATAAAATGATTCAAAAAATAAGACATGTAATTCGGCCATCTATTAGTTATAATATTTCTCCTGCGTTTGATAAATATTATGACACCTATGAAGTCATTGACGCCAATGGGACTACTATAGAAGAAGTTGAATACACGCGGTTTGAAGAATCCATTTTTGGAGCTCCTGGTAATAACTTTTCAAGCTCTATTGGTCTTTCTGTAAATAATAATTTTGAAGCCAAAGTAAGAGATAAAGACAGTACTGCTACAGAACCGAAAAAGATTATGCTGTTAAACAGTTTGAACTTTTCAACATCGTATAACGTTGCTGGAGATTCCTTAAAATGGAGTCCTGTTAGAGTATCTGGTGGGACTCAACTTTTCAATAAGAAACTGAGTATTAATTTTGGAGCGACTCTTGATCCATATGCCTTAGATAATAACAACAACAAAATTGATAAATTTAATATAGATAACGGCGGAAGCTTATTTAGATTGGCCAGCGCAAATATTTCGGCGAACTGGTCGTTGTCCAGCAAAAGCTTTGAAGGTGATAACGATTTGGATGATGCCTCTAAAGAAGAATCTCGAAGAAGTGGAGGTCGTGACGATGATTTATTTGGTAGGCCTGAAGATTTTGCAGATCGGAGATTAAACTCTGATGAAGATTCAAAGGAAGAAGAGCCGAGTGATCTATTTAGTTATAAACTGCCATGGACTTTACGATTTGCTTATGCCGTAAATTATAACAATACAAGGCGCCAAAACGAAGTATCCTCTCACTCCTTGATGTTTTCAGGAAATATTGATCTATCACCACGATGGAGTGTTAACGCCTCTTCAGGATATGATTTAAAAAATAAAGGTGTAACCTATACCACCTTTGGTTTTTCTCGTGACTTATTAAGTTGGAAAATGAATTTTTCTTGGGTTCCCTTTAGTACTAATAGTTCTTGGAATTTCTTTATTGGTATTAGTTCTGGTATCCTTAGTGATATTAAATATGACAAACGTAGACGACGCGATAAAAACCTATAACTTAATAACATTAAGCATTATGAAAAAAATTATAACCACTTCAAAAGCTCCTGCTCCAATAGGGCCTTATAATCAAGCTGTTCTTAGCGGTAACACACTTTATACTTCTGGTCAAATAGCATTAAACCCCGAGACAGGTGTGTTAGTGTTAGATAATATAAAAACTGAAACCAAGCAAGTTATGGAAAACATGAAGGCAGTTCTCGATGCTGCAGGTATGCGCTTTGAACATGTGATTAAAACATCAATTTTCATTAGTGACATGAATAACTTCACTCAAATTAACGAAATTTATGGCAGCTATTTTGATGATGCCAATGCGCCTGCTCGTGAAACTGTTGAAGTAGCAAGGTTACCGAAAGATGTAAATGTTGAGATAAGTATGATTGCGGTAAAATAACAGTAATTGCTCGATAGTATTTATAATTTTTTAGTGAGACAATTTGCCGTTGGTTCAAGCTTTACTAAAAATGAAGAACGAAAGTAATTTTTAATATCTACTATTATATTTTTCGCTCAAATCTTACTTTCCTTATACCATGGTCCGTATCCCACTGTTTGACTTCAATAAATTGAAACTTTTTGTATAATGCAATTGCAGGTTTATTATCTACTCCTGTTTCAACAGTAAATAATTTAGACTGAAAATTATTAAAAACAAATGTTATTAATTGTTGTGCTAATCCTTGTCGAAAATAACTTGGATCAACAACCAGACTTTGTATATGTGTAGTGTTGGCGTCACTCTTAACTTCAATTACTGAAGCAAGTTCTGTAAATTTCCAAACTCCAAAAAATTGAGAATCACAATTTATAAAATTGGTCAAACTTCTTTTTAGCGGTGGAAAATCTTTAGCTTGAAGTAATTTTGCTTCAACAGCATATGAAGTTTGAAAAACGATACGAATCTTCTTAGAGATTCCAATGTTAGTATGATCAAGACTATCAATCATAATACTGTAATTCTTAAGTAATTTATTATTTAAACCTCTATTTCAGTGTGGTAAGAAACTAAGCCTTCAATTGGTCTGCGAATAAAGTTACCAAGGGTAAATCCATATTCTTCAGCGACCTCTTTAATTTCATCTTGAGAGAAAAATGCAATAGAACCAGCAAAATGAACCGGTGCAGTTTTTAATTCTTCTTTATATTGCATAATCATATTCTCTGTAAACAATATAATTCCTTTCTTGATTAAGGCTTTAATATAAGCTGAATCTTTGTTTAAAAACATAAACTCAGCAAACGCTGCCAAATATGCATTCGGGTTTGGCTGTTTGTACATATTATACTTAATATAATCTTCTTCCAGGTTATAACGATCTGCCATGGCTATTTTAATATCCTCTGGCATTTTATTGAAGTAGTAATCTCTAATTAATTGCCGCCCATAATAATTACCTGAAGCGTCATCCATAATTGAATACCCAAGTGATCTTACCCGCTGTTGAATATTTTTCCCGTCATAATAACTACAGTTAGAGCCCGTACCTAAAATACAAACAACTGCAGCTTCTTTATCGTTGTTAATTGTAGCATATACAGCAGCCATGGTGTCTTCTTTTACCGTGATTTCTGCATTGATAAAAATTTGCTGTAATACAATTCTTAATAAAGCATTTGGCTTATCAGTACCACAACCAGCACCATAAAAGAAAACCTGAGTCACAGACTCACGATTAGCTTTTAAGTCCTTATTTTTTTTAATAATTTTTTTTAACTTCTTTTCAGATAAAATTGCAGGATTGAGACCTTTAGTTCTCATTTTTTCTAGTAATTGATTGCCGTTTGCATCAACTGCAATCCAATCACATTTTGTAGACCCACTATCAACTATTAAAATCATGCCGCAAAAATAAAAAAAGTCCGCAGAAATACAAATCTGTAATCCTGCGGAATATGGTTATTATTAAATTGAATTAACGTATTCTGCTAAATCTACTAATTTTGTTGAGTATCCAAATTCATTATCATACCATGATACTAATTTTACAAAATTGTCATTTAAAGCCATACTTGCATTTGCATCGAACGTACTTGTTTTTGGTTCAGAAACAAAATCTTGAGAAACTACGCCCTCTTCTGTATATCCAAGAACTCCTTTTAATTCATTTTCTGAAGCCTCTTTTAAAGCTGCTTTTACTTCTTCAAAGGTTGCGCTCTTTTCTAAACGACAAGTTAAATCCACAACAGATACATCTACTGTAGGAACTCTAAATGCCATTCCCGTTAGTTTTCCATTTAAATCAGGAATAACCTTTCCTACTGCTTTTGCTGCTCCTGTTGAAGCTGGTACAATGTTATTTAAAGAGGCACGGCCTAATCTGTAATCTTTTTTTGAAGGACCATCTACTGTAAACTGTGTAGCTGTTGCTGCATGTACAGTGGTCATTAATCCTTCTACAATTCCAAATTTATCATGAATTACTTTAGCTAACGGTGCTAAACAGTTTGTTGTACATGATGCATTAGAAACGATTGTGTTTTCAGAAGTAATCTCTTTATGATTTACACCCATTACAAACATTGGTGCATCGGCTGAAGGTGCAGAAATAGCTACCTTTTTAGCTCCTGCAGTAATATGCTTTTGAGCGCCTTCTAAGCTGGTGAAAATTCCAGTACAATCTAAAACAACATCAGCTCCAACGGCATCCCATTTAAGATCTTCAGGATTGCGTTCTGCAGTAATTCTAATTTCATTACCGTTTACTACTAAATTTCCGTTTTTTACTTCAATATCACCATCAAACTGACCATGTACTGAATCATACTTTAATAAATATGCCAAATGCTCTACATCTAACAAATCATTAATTCCAACTACCTCAATGTTCGGTCTGTTTACGGCTACTCTAAAAGCTATTCTACCTATTCTTCCAAATCCGTTAATCCCAATTTTTACTTTCGACATTATAATTTAATTTGTGTTACGTTGTCATTATTTCTGACACTCTTAATAATTCTAAATTTATTTTTGATTCTCCTTTAATTGCTTTTTCCAGTGGCGTTAACTCCATCAGGTTATTGAGTAGGCCTACCATATAACCCGTTTTACCTTCCAATATACTTTCAACAGCTTTTACCCCCATTCTGCTTGCGAGCACACGATCAAAGCAAGATGGCGAGCCACCTCTTTGCATGTGTCCTAAAACCGAAACCCGCACATCATAATGGGACATATGCTCATCGACATAATCCTTTAGCTCAAATACATTTTTTCCAATTTTATCGCCTTCAGCTACAACAACAATACTCGAAGATTTTCCAGAAGCTCTACTTCGGTTAAGAGATTCTAATAGTCTGTCTAATCCCAAATTTTCTTCTGGGATTAAAACTTCTTCAGCTCCTGCTCCTACACTAACATTCAAGGCTATATGCCCAACATCACGTCCCATAACTTCAATAAAGAATAATCTGTTATGAGAACTCGCTGTATCTCGTATTTTATCTATAGCATCAACCACTGTATTCAGTGCAGTATCATATCCTATAGTATGGGTTGTTCCAAAAATATCATTATCAATAGTTCCTGGTATTCCTATAACTGGGAAGTTAAATTCTTGGCTAAATATTAATGCTCCAGTAAATGTACCATCACCACCAATCACTACCAAGGCTTCAGCGCCATCTTTAATAAGATTTTCATGAGCTTTTCTTCTTCCTTCTATGGTTCTAAACTCTTGAGATCTGGCAGATTTTAAAACAGTGCCTCCTTTGTTTATAATGCCTTTTACATTACGAGCTGTTAGCTGTTTAAAGTCGCCTTCAATAATACCGTCATATCCTCTATATACACCAATACATTCGATTTTATGATAGGCACAAGTACGTGCTACAGATCTAATTGCTGCATTCATCCCAGGAGCATCTCCTCCAGATGTTAAAACGGCAATTTTTTTAATACTTTTTGACATTCATTAGGCTTTGATAAAGTAAATCTAATAAACTTATCCTATTAAAATAGCATGTCCTGCCATATTTTAGCCAAATAAAGAAACGAAAACGTTTTCGTTAATACGTATTTTTATAAATTATTATATGATGTTGGATTTCACTGAGTTTACAGTGTCTTTTGCTTTGAAATTTATGAATTCTGGCTGCGCATTTTTAGCCTTTTGCCCATCATTTTTTTGCTTAGAATCAAGCCTGTTGTCTTTTGAAAAAATCTTTTTGAAGAGCTCCTTTAAATTGTCAAATTCTACATTGTATGAAAGACCTACACCTTGGGTATATCCAATTTCCTCTCCAAAGTTTCGAATGTTATTTTCGCGGTTAAAGAATTTTAAGGATAAGGTTCTATCTTCATTTAATTGCATTTCAATTTCAAAATCACCGGCAATTACAGATTGATTAACTCCTCCTATTGGCACTCCTACTTTTCCATTTACAAGAATTCTATCACTAAGTTTAGTTGATACGGTGACCCCTACTCGGCTATCGGTTTCAAAATCTGGGGTATTTTGACCAAGTTGAAAATCTAAGCCGAAATCTAGCTTACCATCTTCTGAGGACAATATTTCATTGAGCATTGCTTTTGCTCTATCGGAAACCAATCCTACCCAATCTTGAGAATCAAAGCTAAGATCACTTTTAAAGGACCCTGTGGTTAACAGTGATAAGGCCTGAAATTGTTTGCTTTCATCATCATTAAGCCTATACTTTAACTCAGAATTTAAAGTAGAATTCACACTAGGAAAACTTAAGTCAAAATCTAAAATTGGCTTTTCAAGACTTTCAGTTAATTGAATCTTAACCTCAACAGGAATACTTCTATTAATTGGGTTATCTAATAATACAGATGGATTTGCTTCTATTTTATCATAAACAGCTTCAATATTTATAATTGCATCTAATGGCCGTCCTCCCCAAGCCAAAGTTCCTCCGTTTAGCACTCTAAACTCCTTTTGTACCAGTCCTCCGTAAATAAAATTATAAACCCCTTCTCTAACAATAAAATCGCCATACATGTTAAATTTTCCATTGGTATTTATTTCAGCCAACAATAGTCCATTACCACGACCACGAATGGAACTCCCAGAGTTTCGATCCATTACAATTTCAATCTCTGCATTCTCATTAATATCTAGGTCAAAATCCATTTCTAAGCCCTTAATATCGTTTAACACAATGGATTCCCCTTTTGATCTGGCTTTCTTTTCTTCTGGAGATAAAAAATGGATATAAGAGTTATCTCCGAATGACTCGGTATCATTGAGAGGAATTTTAAATACAGTTCCTGGTTCTGATTCAACATTTGCTTTTATAACCATTTCATCTGTTGGTCCTACAATATTTATATTGCCCCCAACAAATGCAGTTCCATAATACAATGCATCCTCGGAGTCTGATGTATTCAAAACCAACAACCTGTTTGAGTCAATATTTAAATTTAATGCCCAATTTGAAAAATTAACATGATTAATTACACCACTTAAAGTAGCATTTGAGGAAAATTCGGAGTCTGTTAATACCGCATTATTAAACACAAAATTTTGCTGTTCCAAATCAATGGAAGTACCATCATTAAAGGCATAATCCACATTGAGATATGGAACACGTAGACCACCTTTATCAAGGTTTAATTCTCCTTTTATTTGTGGACGTTGCAACCTTCCTGTTACTTTGGCCCCTCCTGTTATTTCGCCACGAATATCGGTAATAACCCCTTCTCCAAAAGGATTTAAAGGATCAAGAATAAAAGTATTGAAATTTACATCTAAATTTAAGCTGGAGTTGTTATTAGTAAAATCAATGTTGCCGTACACAGACAATGATTCAGTTTCATCACCTTTTAAGCTCACATTGACCCTGTAGTTTGTTAGCGTATTATCACCAATTATATAGGCCTTAAATGAACCTAAATTAAAATTATTGACATTAAAATCGTCAATGACTACGTTAGATTCGGGAATATAATCTCCTCTTTGTTGATTAAAATTAAGCTTTCCATTAACATTGCCCGCAAGAGTTAAACTATCAATTCTAGGCGTAATTTTAGCCAAATCAACATCTTTAAAATCCAACCCTATTTTTTTATAAGTAGAATCTCTAAGTACCCCAGAAAGACTGATTTCTTCCTGTTGATGACTTAGTTTTAGGCTTTCAATATTTATATTATGAAACAATCTGTCGAACACTATTTTATTTAGTTTATTCTTTTCTTCATTGACGTACCAAGTATTCTCTTTAAATTTAAGGTTAGATTTTTTAAACCCTAAAACAGAATTATTGCTTTTATTAATAGTGTAGAATAGATTTAAATTGAAATTGTCAGTATTTGCCTTTCCTCCACTAAATTCCGTTTTTATAAAAAGTGTGTCGTTTTTAGTCACATTAATCAAACTAAATCTGGAAATATCATAGTACTTTGAATTCATACTATCAATCTCTACATAGGTATTAAATAACGGATTGTTATTGTCAATGTCTAACTGTATATCTTTGGCAAAATAATCTTGAAAAAGTATTTGAGGTGATTTAAATGTTAATTTAAACTTTTTGGCATCACTTTCTACTCTCCCTCTAAAAAATGTATTACTTCCTAATTCCAATTCTGGATAAAATACTTCTGCAATTTTATTATAAATCTTAAAATTGAAGTTTATAAATTGATTTGATACAATATCATGAGGTATAAAATTGGTATAGATATCACCTAATGAATTTTCTAAAAGATTAAACACATCTTTAAATACGAATTTACCACTTAAATCTCCTTCTATAATATCTGGAGAGTTAATGGAAATATACCGAACATCATCTGTAAATTTTGACGAGATCGCGAAATCTTTAAAATAATACTCATCATTTTCGTTTTTATAGAGGGTATTCTTAAAAGTTACATTCCCATAAGCATCATCAAAACTACTCCCATTCATATTCATGCTTACCAGACTCTTAAAAATTGAAATGTCATCATTTTTAGCGAAATTCAATGCTTTTAAATCGGCGTGAAATACATTGGCTGTAAAATCATATTTCTTTACAGTTTCAGAAAAATCTACAAGACCATTAAAATTCATTTTTAAATTAGGGTCACTTGCTATTAAATTACCATCAAATATTTTATTTCTAACATTTCCAGCAATCTTTACATCATTGTACAAATAATCATTATAACCTAAAGCAAAAACATTACCTCGGACTTGTACATTGGCATTTTCAGCATTAAAACCAGAGCCATTAATATCAATATTTAAAGAGACCATACCTACATTAGGATCATTAATGAAAGTCCCCATATCAAACTCATTCAACACAATGTTACCACCATAAGTTGTTTTATCAATAGCATCAATATCATCCATATGGAAATTAGTAACTATTCCCCCTAATAAACTCGCGATCTCTATATCTGCATTAATTGTTTTTGACGTTATAACCGAATGGCCTTCTATACTAAAAGTGTTAAAATTCTCAAGGATTGGTGGCAGGGTTTCTCCCAATACCTCTGGAAGTAATCGATTTAAATCAGAATATGAAGATGTTAATCGTTCAAAATTAGCATTCATAACAAAGGTATGTTCTTCTTTGTTGAATATGTTCTTAAATATAAAATCACCATCAATTCTGGTGTTTCTTGCACTAGTTAGTAGTACATCATTGACCGTTAAATCATTTAAGGTACCAGATATAGTTGCATTTAGTTTGACGTTCAACCCCTTACCAAACTCATTGTAGAAGGCATTTAAATCGGACAAAGCTATATCCGATTCAGTAAAATTGGCAGATACTTTTACTTTGTCTACAAAATATTGTAAATCTTCACGCTTATATTCAAATTTCAAATCTCCTTTAAGTAGCGACTTTTCAGTTTTAATTTGAAGAAAATCAAAAGTCATATCCTCTCGTGTATATGCAAAATTGGTGCTCAGGTTTTCTACGGCTACTCCTCTCTTTTCTTTAAAGCCTAATTTATTAATACGCGCACTCACCTTTGGGCCCAGAATCAAAAAATCTGTAGCATTAATATTTAAATCTTTAAATGTAAATACGGTTGAGTTATCGAGATTTTCGTCAATAAGAGTGAACAGACTTTTACTTATGGACACCTCACTAGAAGATAATAAAAAGACGCCTCCTTCAGATTTACTTGGTACATCTTCGTCAAATTTCGCAACAAAGATATCCAAATTAGTTTCTTTTTCGCCTTTATATGTTTTCAAATTAAAACGAAGCCCTTCAATATCAACATCACCAAAAGTGAATTTGTTATTGTAAAGTTTTCTAAAACTTATAATAGATGCGTTAAGTTCATCTATCTTTATGAGAGTGTCATTTTTATGATCTTCAACATAAATGTTTTTAAGTTCAACATCTCCATTAAATTGAAGTCCAACTCTTTCAATAATAATATTGGTTCCAAAATCCTCTTTGAGTTTATTTGTAGCATATTTACCAAGTCGTGTTTGAACAGCAGGAATAGAAAACAATAACACCAAAATGATGAAAAGCAGCGTTAAAATGGCTGCTATTTTTAATACTATTTTCAGTGCTTTTTTGATACTTGTTAAAGTTATAAAATTCTAAAGAATAATTTACATTTCCTTAGCTAATGTCAATTAAAAACTTTCGTCTAAGGTAAACTACTTAAACCTATTTTCATCGGTTACTAATAAAATAAATGAGTAGTTTTGTATTTACGAAAAAAATAAAGGTTTGGACTTTTGTCTTATCCATTAAATACAATTATTATACCGAAATTTTATTAATGAGCTCACAAAACATTTACATCTTAGGAATTGAATCCTCTTGCGACGATACTGCGGCTTCTGTAATATACAACGGTAAAATTTTGAGCAATGTTGTTGCCAGTCAAAAAGTTCATTCAGAATACGGTGGTGTTGTTCCCGAATTGGCTTCTAGAGCACATCAACAAAATATTGTACCAGTTGTACATCAAGCCTTAGAGAAAGCCAATATTAACAAGTCCCAACTTAGTGCAATTGCATTTACCCGTGGCCCTGGATTAATGGGTTCGCTGTTGGTAGGAACTTCTTTTGCAAAATCGTTTGCTTATGGTTTGAACATACCACTTATAGATGTGAATCATATGCAAGCGCATATTCTAGCTCATTTTATTGATGAAGAAGGATTTGATAAGCCAGAGTTTCCGTTTTTAGCGATGACCATTTCTGGAGGACATACTCAAATTGTGAAGGTAGATGGTTATTTTGATATGGACGTTATTGGAGAAACAATTGACGATGCCGTAGGTGAAGCTTATGATAAAAGCGGAAAAGTATTAGGCTTGGGTTATCCTGCGGGTCCAGAAATTGATAAACGCGCACAATTAGGTAATCCTAAGGCTTTTAAATTTACGAAGCCTAGAGTTGATGGATTAAACTTTAGTTTTTCAGGATTGAAAACCGCAATTCTTTATTTTGTCCAACGTGAAGTGAAATCCGATCCTGATTTTATAGCAAAAAATTTAAATGATATTTGCGCTTCCATTCAATATACTATTATTGGCATTTTAATAGATAAATTAAAACTAGCTACGAAACAAACTGGTATTAATCAAATAGCCATTGGTGGTGGTGTGTCTGCCAATTCCGGAATCCGACAAGCCCTAAAAGATGGGGAGCATAAATTTGGATGGAAAACCTATGTGCCAAAATTTGAATTCACAACAGATAATGCTGCTATGATTGCTATTGTTGGATATTTAAAATATTTCGAAGGTGATTTTGCCGATCAAAGTATTACGGCATCAGCACGATTGAAAATTTAAAAAGAGGCTTCAAAACTTATCATTTACAAAATTTGAGAATCACTAAATAATCGTAAATCTTATTATATTCGCTGTATGCAATTATTCTATAATCCAGAACTTACCGAAACTACAGAGCAATTTTCATTTTCTAAAGAAGAAAGTAAGCATATAACTAAGGTGTTACGTAAAAAAGAAGGAGACATTTTACACATCACCAATGGTAAAGGCTGGTGTTTTGAGGCAGAAATAAGTGTAGCAGGAACAAAAAAATGTTTGTCAATTATCGTTTCCAAACAATTTAAAGCCAAGCACGAATACAATTTGCATTTGGCAGTTGCCCCAACAAAAATGAACGATCGATTTGAATGGTTTTTAGAAAAAGCTACAGAAATTGGTATCGATAGCATCACCCCTATTATTTGTGATCATAGCGAACGCAAAATTATCAAACAGGACCGTTTTGAAAAAATTGTCCAGTCGGCAATGAAACAATCTCTACATTACCATTTACCAAAATTAAATGAAGCGATCAGCTTTAATAATTTTGTAAAACAGG
Source organism: uncultured Bacteroidota bacterium (assembly GCA_913062555.1). Taxonomy (GTDB): domain Bacteria; phylum Bacteroidota; class Bacteroidia; order Flavobacteriales; family Flavobacteriaceae; genus CAJXVU01. The sequence goes on along the minus strand of CAJXVU010000024.1, from coordinate 42,670 downwards.
ACTTTAAAGGACAACTATTTATCGCTCACTGCGAGAAGTTTGACCGTAAATCACTCAAGCGGGAACTAGAAGTCAAACAAGACATCACCATATTAATTGGTCCCGAAGGTGATTTTAGTGTTAAAGAAATTGAAATGGCTTTGCAACATAGGTTTATTCCTGTAACTTTGGGTGAAACCAGATTACGAACAGAAACCGCAGCTATCGTGGCTTGTCACAGTGTTGCTTTCTTAAATCAAGTCTAAGCAAATAGAACATGAAACAACTATTTCCACTTATCTTCTTTTTTTTGTCTTTACTCTCGTTTTCACAAGAACTCGCTATTCTAAAATACAAAGGTGGTGGGGATTGGTATAGCAATCCCACAGCATTACCTAACCTTATTGAGTTTTGTAATACCAATATTAACACTAGAATAAACCCTAAACCACAAACTGTAGAAGTTGGGAGTATTGATATTTTTCAATTCCCATACTTACATATGACAGGTCATGGTAATGTGTTTTTTAGTGAAACCGATATCGAAAATCTAAGAGATTATTTAATTTCAGGTGGCTTTTTACATATTGACGATAATTATGGTATGGAACCATATATCACTAAAGAACTTAAGAAAGTATTCCCAAATAAGGATTTAGTTGAACTTTCAACAAATCATCCTATTTTTAATACAGCATACAATTTCCCTCAGGGCTTACCTAAAATACATGAGCACGATGCAAAACGTCCACAAGCATTTGGGTTATTTCATGAAGATCGATTGATTTTATTGTTTACTTTTGAAAGTGATTTAGGTGATGGCTGGGAAGATCCTGAAATACATAATGACCCCCAGGATGTTCGTGAAAAAGCACTTAAAATGGGTGCCAACATTATAAAGTATGCCTTTGAAAATTAAAAAAAAGATGCTTCCAAATTATTCTTATAATTTCTGAATCTAAACTGTTAACCGTATAATTAAAAATGCAACTCACCCATTATAACACAAACTTCTCCAAGCGTATATTTCCAATAACTCTAATCTGTGACAATGTTACCAATGCGCCTAATATTGGAAGCTTATTTAGAATTGCTGATGCTTTTGGTATTGAGAAATTAATCCTTTGTGGTTCAGGGATTAATTTAGGTCGTAAAATGACCAAGACTTCACGAGCAACAGAGAAAGTTGTAAATTATGAAATCGCTGAGGACGCATTGAAGACTATTGAAACTCTTAAAAATCAAGGCTACCAAATTATTGCTTTAGAAATTACTGCGACTAGTGTCTCAATTAATACTTTTGAATTTTCTAAATCGCAACCCATAGCATTGATTATAGGTGATGAAAATTTTGGTGTTTCTGAAGCTATTTTAAAAGCGAGCAATGCTGTTATACATATTGAAATGTTTGGACAAAACAGCAGCATGAATGCCGTACAAGCCACAAATATAGCATTGTATGAAATCACAAAGCAACGTATATAAACGCAATATTAACTAAGCAGAGTGCCAATTTAGACCCCTTAAAAAACTTAGACTTCTATTTTCGTGCTTCCGAGATCAATATGTATATTTACTAAATGAATTCAAAAATAATTTCCAACGGCATATTAAGGGCACTAGCTATTATAGCTGCAGTTTTCGTACTCTTTTATTTTTTATATGAAATACAATCTGTTTTAGTTTATATCGCCATAGCTGCTGTTATTTCCTTAATTGGACGACCAATTGTCAGGTTTTTAAAATCGAAATTAAAGTTCAAAAACACCCTAGCCGTTATAACGACTATGGTTGTGTTAATTGCACTGTTGATTGGACTTGTACGTATGTTTATTCCTTTAGTTGTAGAACAAGGACATAATTTATCCCTACTTAACATCGAACAATTACAAGGTAATATTGAAAATTTATACTATCAATTTACAGAATATTTTTCCATTAGCACCACCGATGTTGAGCAGTCATTAAAAGAGTCCAAGCTTTTATCCAAGTTAGATTACTCCATAATTCCAGATTTTTTAAATTCAGTAGTTAGTGGTTTTGGTAGTTTTAGCATTGGTTTATTTTCTGTTTTGTTTATCACTTTCTTTTTTCTAAAAGACAGTCGGTTGTTTGAACAAGGTATTTTAATTTTAGTCCCTGATTCTAAAGAGGCAGAATCAAAAAAGTCATTTAATAAAATTAAAGATTTACTCTCTCGTTATTTTGTTGGCCTCATTTTTCAAATACTCATCTTATTTGTAATCTATACAATTGTTCTTTTGGTTTTCGGAATTAAAAATGCTGTAGTCATTGCATTTCTATGTGCTCTTTTAAATTTGATTCCTTATGTTGGTCCGCTTGTTGGTGGTGTTTTAATGCTTACCCTAACCATGTCTAGTAATTTGGGGGCTAGTTTTAGTGAAGTGATTTTACCGAAAACCATTTATGTAATGATTGGATTTGCAGTTGGTCAACTTATTGATAATTTCTTTAGCCAGCCATTTATTTTTTCTAAAAGTGTAAAATCGCATCCCTTAGAAATCTTTTTGGTTATTATTATTGCTGGGATAATTTTTGGGGTTTTGGGTATGATTGTGGCCATCCCTACTTATACTGCCATAAAGGTTATTTTAAAAGCCTTTTTATCGGATAATAAAATTGTAAAAGAACTCACCAAAAACTTATAGTTTTAGTTTGAATAAGGATATATTAAATACTGCAAATCAGGATTTTATAAACAAAAATCTGAATACAAATATTGCAACGCTTTTATTAAAAAAGCTTAAGTTTGATGCTGTTGACACGAAACTGATTGTAGCACAAATCGAAGCAAAAAATAAATGTGAAAACAAACTCCCAACCTGGTTTAACACAGCACAAATTTATTATCCTAACAAACTAAATATTGAACAGACCTCTTCTGAAATAACTGCACAGTACAAACTAGAAATAGTTAATGGAACTTCTATTATTGACCTTACCGGAGGATTTGGTGTTGACTGCTATTATTTTGCTAAAACATTTAAAAACGTTACCCATTGTGAGATCGATACTAAATTATCGCAAATTGCAACACATAATTACAATCAGCTAGGGGTTAATAATATTACAATCAAAAATATAAATGGTTTAGATGAAATAAAATCAAATAATGACAATTACGACTGGATTTATGTTGATCCCTCAAGGAGACATGACATAAAAGGAAAGGTGTTTTATTTAAACGACTGTTTACCCAATATTCCGGAAGCTTTGGATATATTATTCAATCGCTCTAAAAACATCCTTATAAAGGCATCGCCAATGTTGGATATTTCAGTGGGCATTTCTGAGCTTAAACATGTAAAGACCATTCATGTTGTTGCATTAAATAATGAAGTTAAAGAATTATTATTTCAACTCGAACTTGAGTATAATGGAGTGATTTCTATTAAAACTGTAAATATTAAGAAAGACTCTAAAGATTCTTTTGATTTTTATTTGGATGAGGAACAACAATCAATTCCCAGTTATGGAGATTTGAAGAATTATTTGTATGAACCCAATGCCGCTATTATGAAAGCTGGGGCTTTTAAATCAATATCATCGCTTTTAAAACTAAATAAGCTTCATCAACATTCGCATTTATACACCTCAGAAGAACTTATCGATTTTCCCGGTCGCGGATTTATTATTATAAATTGCATAGCCTATAATAAAAAAGTAATCAAAAAATTACTTGGATTCAAAAAAGCCAATGTTAGCACTCGGAATTTCCCGGAGTCAGTACATCAAATAAAAAAAATATTTAACATCAAGGATGGTGGGGAGCAATATGTATTTTTCACAACAAACATGCACGGTGAAAAAATTGTAATAATCACTACAAAAATAAAAAAAGGGTTACCTCTTTCAAAGTAACCCGTATCCTTATTTGCTAAAACATTAACCTTAAACTATCGCTTTTTAAAGGATTCTTTTTATGTTTTTGTTAATTAAAACAGTATTGACGATTTTAAAATTACATTAATAATTTTGACATTTGACTTTTGAAAGTTTTTTTAAAGACTATTTACCATTTCATTTAAAGGCTATATTAATAATCTCTTCATACTCAGTGTTTTCTAAAACTTAGAAAAACATAGAACATAATCCGTCTAACTTATATTTTGGAAATCTTATGTTTATTATATCTTCGCAAAAATTAAAATAGTGATGCTGAAAGCTGTAATATTTGATATGGATGGGGTTATTGTAGATACGGAGCCTTTACACCGCGAAGCATATCATAGCATGTTTAATGCTGTGGGGATAGCTGTTTCTGAAACGCTTTATGAGTCTTTCACAGGACAGTCCACTATAAATGTTTGTAAGCAGCTTTGCAAACACTTTAATTTGACCGAAACACCTCAAACTTTGGTAGATTTAAAACGAGAATTCTTTAAATCTCTTTTTTTTAATAATGGAGGCTTAGCACTAATTGATGGTATTCTGGATCTAATAAAGGACTATTATAATAATGGACTTAAACTTGTATTAGCGTCTTCAGCCTCCATGCTTACTATTAACAATGTATTTACACGATTTGAATTGGATCAGTATTTTATTGATAAATTAAGTGGTGCAGATTTAAAGGCATCAAAACCTCATCCTGAGATATTTGAAAAAGCAGCAAAATCTACAGGATTTAGTAAAAATGAATGTTTGGTTATTGAAGATTCTACCAGTGGCATTAAAGCCGCCAATGCGGCAGAAATATATTGTGTTGGTTTTAAAAGTATAAATTCTAAAAACCAAGATTATTCAACAGCGAATAAAGTTATTACGAGTTTTAGTGAAATTAACTATTCCAAAATAGAAGCGATTTTTGCAAGCTAGGTTTTATTTAAATCGTGAATATTGTATAGCATAAAACCCCATAATTACAAGGGGTTTTAATGATATCACTATTCTTTTTTGGTTGATTACTTTTCTTTATTTAGTACGCGCTGTTTTAATTTTTCTTTTTAAGTTTTTCTATCGCTGTACTTGCCGACTCCATAAATGGATCCATAGAAAGTGCCTTCTCATAGTGTTCCAAAGCTTTTATTGAATCCCCACTTTTCAAATATGCTTCACCTAAACTGTCCAATAAATTTGCATCCTCAGGAAATAATTTCACATTTAGCTCAAAAAATTCAATAGCCAAAGCGATTTTATTTTCTCTTAAAAAACCATAGCCAATCCCGTTAAGAATAAGACCTTTTGGGTCTTCGGAATGGAAGTTTTCTATCAAACTATAGAAATGTTCCTCTACATATTTTAAACCATGCTCAACATAATGATTGTATACATTTTGATTAGCTGGAAGTGATGGTGTTTTAGGTGTTTCACCTCTTACCAACGCCAATATTCCTGAAGCGAGCTGTTCTGCTACAGGCTCATTCATATTTGCAAAAACAATAATACTAATTTCATCACGCATGATTTCTAAATAGGCTGTATTGGCCCCTGGGAATCCTCCGGCCATGAGATTCGCTTTTCCAGTTGTTTTCTGCTTAATAATAGACCCAAAATGATCTTCATTTGATTTTGTAGTTTTACTTAGCAATGTTGCTCCATAAAAATATTCTGAATAAAATTTTACAATATCTCTAGCGGTGGATTGGAAACCACCATCGGGATTTGGAACTTCAACAAAGCCTAAGTTGCTAGAAATATTTCCCTTCATATCCTTATAGTAACCAATGGCTCTGTCTGGAACCTCATGCTTATCGATTACATAAGTTTCAGTCATATCTAAAGGTTTAATAATGCGATCTACTACATTTTGGTGATAAGTGTTACCAGTAATCTTTTCAATGATTGCTCCTAATAATACATAACCTGCATTGCTGTAAGCTCTATCCGTTCCTGGTTCAAATTCCAATCTTAACTTTTTTATGCGCTTTACCAAAGCTGGGATTCGTTTTTGATCAATGGGTAATTCTTCAAAATCATTACCCCAATAATCTGTATAACCAGAAGAGTGATTTAACAAGTCTGTAATTGTAATCTTATTTGCCGCAATATCAGGGAAACCTGATAAGTATTGACCTAGTTTATCTGAGACTTTCAATTTGTCCTCCTCCATCAACTGTAAAATCACCGTTTTAGTAAAGGATTTGTTCATCGAACCAATATCAAATTTTGTACTCAAAGAATTTGGAGTTTTCGTTTCCCTGTTAGCCATTCCAAATGCTTTATGATATTTTGGTACTCCTTTTTCGGCTACCAATACCACTCCCGAAAAAATATCGAGATCTTGGTATTGTTTTACTAATGCATCTACACTTGATTCTAGGGTATTACTATTTTTGATTTTAGACTCGATTTGTCCGTCACAGCTAGTAAAAACACAAACCATTATTATAATTACATATTTCATTTTTTTCATTTTAATTGTATTAATAATTATTTATAAACCATTATTTTTTAACGTCTCATTTACTTTTATTTGCTTCAATAATCTGTTTTGCTTGCATTGCATTCCCATAATTAGGATCCAATTCAAGCGCTTTTTTATAGGCATCAATTGCCTTTTGCTTATTCATGCTTTTCAGGTAACTCTCTCCTAAGCTATCCCATAAATTACTTTCATTTGGAAATAAAGTAACATTAAGCTTAAATATTGCGGTCGCTTTATCAATTTGGTCTTCTTCAATAAAATAGTAACCAAGGTGATTCAAATACCACGAGTGTTTTATTTTATTATTAAATGTATTCTTCATTTTTAAAGACAATTCATCCAAATTGCCATCATATGCTAAGGCATATTTCAATATCGCTGTAGAAGTATCCTCAACAATAGGTCTTGGATTGTATGATGTATCAAAAATCATTTCCTCTATATACCGAGCTACATCCATAATTTGTTGGGTAAAAGCATTAGTAAAATAAATAACAACAACATCTTCTTCTGGTAACCATATAAAATCATGAAAGAAAATACCGTTTGAGCCATTATGAGTTACTCTTTTGGTTTTTCTATCTGTTTTAAAAATTGCCCATCCGTAGGCATAATAACTCGTGCCTCCTTCGTATTCTAGAATATATGGTGTCGTTAGTACCTTGGTTAGTTCTTTAGATAAGACTTTGTTGGTCTTTAAAGCATTATACCATTTGTACATGTCACCTAATGTAGAATTAAAACCCCCATTACCCTTTAAAACCCAAGAGATCTTGGCCTCTCTATGATAACGTTTTGCCATAGATCCTATATTAATAACATTTTCTCTATAACCGCTTGCATATAAATCCGGATTCCAATCAGGTATAAGATATCCAGTTTTCTTCATTCCAGCAGGAAGAAATAAATATGTATTCAAAAAAGATTCATAATCCTCTCCTGAGACCAACTCTATGATTCTAGCTAAAATACTATAACCTGAATTTGAATATTCAAATTTAGTCCCTGGCTTATTAATTAGAGCTGTAGCGAATAATTCACTAAAGAATTTATCCGTTGGTATATGATCGAAATCGCCAGCTCCAATATTATGAATGAAACCTCCTGTGTGTGTTAACAATTGATGAATAGATATGTTTTCCTTATCTATTGGTAATCCTTTGAAAAAGGTATTAAGAGGATCAGTAACTTTTAATTTATTTAACTCAACAAGTTTTAAAATGGCCGCAGCTGTAAATTGTTTCGTAACCGAGCCTATATCATAAATTGTATGGGTGGTGTTTTTAATGTTGTCTTCTTTATTGGCTAATCCATATGCATTATTAAAAATTATTTCTCCTCCTTTAGCAACCAAAACAGCTCCTGCAAAGCCATTGGTTACCGCTTTCGCTAAATATTGATCTATTTTGATTTCAACAGCTTTACTATCTATGTTTGTTTGTGCGTTAGTCCTAATAGAATTAATCATTAATAAGACGAGACATAAATTAAATGGTATAATTTTCATTGTGATTTATTGTAAATTAGATTTTATTTCATAACAAATTAAAAGCAGGATTTAGCAAAAAAAACCATATAGTGATGTAAACAATAACATATGACATCAAAGGCTATATAAATGTTATGTAATTTAATTTTGCTGTTTTATACCACAATTGCCTCCTTTCATCTCATTTTAAAAATCAAATGCATTAATAATATATCTTAGCAAAATGAATAAAAAATGGATCGAAATAATTATTAATATTTTGTTTTGGGGAATTACCTCTTGGTTAATTGTATATTCCTATTCTATCGTTGGTCATATGGTAACTATAGTTGATGAGGAAATAATTGGAGACATAGATCATAGTAACCAACTCAAACAGTTCTTTTTAATTGGCCAACCCTTTTTTGCCATTTACTTTTATTTACAATACTATTTTATTCTAAAGTTAACAGATAGATCGAAAATCGTTTTTCTGATTATAAGATCTATAATTCTGGGGATACTCTTTTTAGTTCTCTTTAATGGTGTTGTAATCATCTTTTTCAAAGGTTACATTCATATTATTTGGTTCCCTTCGCTCTGGTATGGTATTTTAATATTTTATACTACAGTTGCTATAGGCTACGGTTTTGTAAAAGCCTGGTTTAAAGTTGAACAACATCGAAGTCAATTGGAGGTTTTAAACAAACAAGCTGAACTAAATATTTTAAGAGCACAATTACACCCGCATTTTTTATTCAATACCATGAATAATTTATTGTCTATGGTAGACCAAAAGCACAATCCTAAATTGGCAACTAGTATTGATAAACTCTCAAATTTATTGCGATATGTGGTCTATGAAAACAAAAGTAATAGAGTGCCAGTGGATGATGAGATTAATTTTATTCAAAATTTCGCAGAACTTCATTTATTGCGTTTTGAAGATAATGAGGTCGATTTTAAATTTGATATCGAAGGGCTTTATAGCGAACAATTATTAGAAACAGGAATCTTACTTTGCTTTGTTGAAAACGCATTTAAACATGGCGTTCAACCTGAATTTGAATCCTTTATTCATATAAAAATTGATGTGACTAAAAAAGATAGTATTATCTTTAATATTGAAAATACAATTCCACCAAATATTGGAAAAATACACAGTGGAGGATATGGTTTACAATCCACAAAGGAAAGACTTCAATTGGCTTATCCAAATACGCATTCATTGGAAATTTTAAATAAAGAAACCTTTGCTGTTACACTTAAAATAGATACACATGCAAGTAATAATAGTTGATGACGAACCTAAGGCTATCACACTAATAACGACTTATCTAGAGCATTTTACGGGCTTTGAATTGGTTGCTACTTTTAGAAATGGATTGAAAGCTCTTGAGTATTTAAATACGCATACGGTTGATGTTATTTTTTTGGATATCAACATGCCTCACTTAAGTGGGCTGTCATTATCTAAAATGATTAGTCCTAATACTGCTATCGTTTTCACTACAGCTTATTCTGAACATGCTGTAGAAAGCTATACTGTTAATACTACAGACTACCTATTAAAACCAATCAGTTTAGAACGATTTTCGAAGTGTATTACTAAACTTTTAGAAGCTAATAACAAAGAAGATTATAAGGGTTCAAATGACACAGTACAACCTGAAACTATTTTTATAAAAAGCGGTTTACAAACACATCAACTACGTCTTGAAGAAATTGAATATCTCCAAAAGGATGGGAATTATATGAATTATTATGTTTCAGGAAAAAAGATAATGGCTCGTCAAAGTATTTCTGAAGCACTAAATAGTTTACCGGACAATTTTATTCAAATTCAAAAATCTTATATCGTTAATTTCACAAAAATTGATGCTATAAATACCGATTTAGTAATAATTGGCTCACATCAAATCCCAATTGGCTCACAATTTAAAGCTAATCTAGTGAATCAAATGAAATAAGTTAACTTTCAATCATCAATGGCTTGCCTGATGGATTATTGTCCATTCCATAGGCTTTATGAAATACAATAGTACCATCTTTAAAATAAAACATTCAATATGAGCTATATTTGAATAACTATAATGTTTTAGAGGTAACCACCATATTTTTTAATTTCAGTTTTTCCTTTATAGCACATGCGGTTTGAGTTATTGCAAGTCCACCTTTTCCAGTGCACTTTACACAAGTTGGCATTTGGCTACTCACTGATGAAACCGTTTCAATGACTTCATTTAAAGGAATAAGGGCATTATAACCTGCACAAGACATCGTTGCTGATGAAAGTGCATTTACTGCTGCACTTACATTCTTCCCTAAACAAGGCGCTTCAACACGATCTGCAATAGGGTCACAAACTAATCCAATCATATTTTGAATGGCCATAGAGGCCGCATCAATAGCCTGCCTAGCCGTTCCACCAAATAGTTGTACGATACCTGCTGCAGCCATCCCTGCAGAAGCACCACATTCTACTTGACAACCATGTTCCTCTGCTGAGAAACCTGGACCTCTCGCAAAAAACACGCCCACAATTCCAGTGGCAAAATAGGCTTGAATTAATTCGTCATTCGTAGCTTCTATATCATCTGCTACGGCTCTTAAAACACCACCTACTACACCGCATGAGCCAGCTGTTGGGTTTGCAACCACAACTTCCATGGCACTTTTCGATTCCATAATAGCCGATACATTGGCAATCACATTATTTATAATAGAATTTTGTAGAATTTTTTTACGCTTTTGTGCACTTTTGATTAAATGAGATTGTTGTGGTAAAATTCGATCTGCATAGGTCGTGCCTTCCAATCCTGTATTAATGCTATGCTCTATAATACCAACAAGATGCGTCATTCTATCAACTACTTCAGCAGCCTTTAATCCACTCTGGCATTGTTCATAAATTAACCCAAGAGCTCCCAAATCGAGATTCTCTTTCTCGGAAAATTCCAAAAGTGATGCAACCGAAGTAAATGGTAATTCCGATTCGTTTCCTGCAACTATTGGTAATACAGGGTTAGTTATAATTAGTTCGTCAAAATCTATAAGATCTTTTAATTTACCAATTGATTCCTCTGGTACCTCTTTGGAAAACTTCATGTTTATCAGTCGTTTATCATCCTTAAATGATTCCGTAATTGATTTACACGCAGGAAACATGGTACCTATATCTGCTAAAAGAATATCTTTTGAACTATTAAAAAGCAGTAATTCAAATGAGCCTCCATTGATATGAACTTCAAAACCGTCAATATCTTCAATTTTAACGGAGCCTCCTCCTAGTGATACAGCTACAACCTGAATATTTTTCCCACGAATGCCTTGCAACTTTAACCTGAAGGTATTTACATGAGTCGTTTTAAAAGTATTAATTTCATATGTAATTGAAATACCGCGTTCATTAGCAATAACTTCTGTATCTTTTATCCTATCATCTGTCATCTCTAAGCCCAATAACCCACCATCTATACCAATAGTGGTCCCTTGATCTCTATAATTGGGTGCCCATGCGCCATCCTTATCAAAGTCAATAATTGCCTTTTCAAGAGGTTCATTTAAAATATCCAAACATATTTTAGCAGCGCGCCATGCTGCCGCAGTATGTGAACTTGATGGCCCTCGCATGATTGGCCCAATGACATCATTAAAAATTCCAGGTCTATTTTTCATGATTTATGCATTATATTGTTTTTAATCAGCATCAATTACCGATAGCCTCTTCTTGAAAGTTCCTTCAGCACTTTCTAGAATTAGATTGTACGCGCCCTTTTCTAAATATTTCTTGAAATGGATATAATACGGTAAGTTACTAGATTCTTCTTTAATGACAAGATTCCATCGGTATTGATTCAATCCTTTTCTACCTACAATAGTCTTTTTCCATATAAGGGAATCTGAGGCATTGGTTATTTTTAAATGAATAGTTTCAGGTTTATTTAGTGAAAAAGTGATTGGAAGTTTTTGTACCGATTTTTCGTCCACATCTTTGTGTGTATCTCTTAAAGAAGGCCGTTTTATAGTCCCTATGTCATAAAGGTAACTACTGACTTCTTTTAAGGCAATTTGATGATAAAACGGCTTGAGGTTTACTTTATAAATACCACGACCATGAGTCGCAATAATCATATCCTTTGATCTCTTTTCAATCACAATATCTGCAATACTAGTATCAGGCAAACCCGCTCCAAAATAGCACCAATTTTCACCCCGGTCAATAGAAACATATACGCCGCGATAAGTTCCAGCATATAATATGTTTTCAAAATCCGGGTCCTCAACAATTGAGTTAACCGGGTGATTAGGTAAATTATTGATTATCGGTTTCCAATGTGCTCCATAATCTTCAGAAACATACAAATAGGCACCAAATTCATCGTAGTTAAGTCCGGTCATTTGAACGTATACCCTTTCTTTTTTATGTTTTGAGGGATAAATACTTCTGATATATTGATCGGATAATCCTTGTGAAATATTTTTCCAGTTTTTACCTCCGTTATTGGTGAGCCACATGCTGCCTCTATCTGTCCCCATATAAAGGGTCCCTTCTTCAATGGATGACGCTGCCATAGCGCCTGCCGCCGTTTCTTTTTTGGAATGATTTCCTTTGTCTATTAAATTGGGACTTATGACGGTCCAATGATCTCCACGATCATCACTCTGCATGACATAATTGCCAGCCATAAATACGCGATTGGAATTATGAGGAGAGAGCATATAAGGCGTGATAAAATTGTATTTTATATTAATATTATCCTTTTTTGGAAATCTTGGCCTAATTGATACAGACTTTCCAAGACTTAGATCCATTCGCTGTGCTCCCCCATTTTGCATGCTAAAATAAACCGTGTTCTCGTCATTTGGATCAACAAGTGTAATACACCCATCTCCTCCACTCCAGGCATCAATCCATAAATATTTCCAGGGGTCGTCAATCTCTGGATTCCATTCTTGTGCCAATCCAAAAACGGTAGCATCATCCTGAGTTCCCCCGTATATATTATACTTCTTTTGTTGGTCTATTTCTATATCATAAAACTCTCCTGCTGGAATATTATTCAAATGTAACCAGGACGCTCCGTTGTCATAACTGTGATATACACCACCATCATTTCCAAGAAGCAGTTCCTTTGGGTTCTTTGGATTTATCCACATTTCGCATTGATCCAAATGAAGCGTTTGCGCAGGACTTGGTGTTAAATGAGTTATTTTACCATTTATATGTTTAAATGTTTTACCGCCATCAGTACTATGAGATAATTGCACACCCAAACCATAAATTTCTTCATCATTTTGTGGGTTTACATAGAGATCCATAAAATACCATCCGATTACAGACAGTGATTTAATATTTTCATCATGGGTTTTTACCCAGTTTTTTCCGCCATCTACCGTTTTATATATTTCGCCAGAGCCATTCCCTCTAGCTTGATTACGTTGATCGACAAACATATAGGCCTTATCCTTGTCTTGATATGAAGCTGCTATTCCTATACGTCCTGTGTTTTCATTAATAAGTACACCATTTGTGATTTTAAACCAACTGAGACCGCCATCTTCGCTTTTATAAACAGCACTTTTTTTACCGCTTACATTGGGATAGTTTTCCCAGGTACTAGCATATACAATATCAGGGTTTGCCGGCGAAAAAACGATGTCATTTGCTCCTGTTTGTTCATCAATAAATAAAGCATGATGCCATGATTTTCCACCATCACTTGTTCGGAATATACCTCGGTTTTCGTTAGGAGACCAAAAATGTCCTTGTGCCGCAACCAAAACGATATCTGGATTAGTTGGATGCACCACTATCTCTCCAATATGCCAAGTATCATTAAGCCCTAAATGTACCCAGGTATCTCCACCATTATCGGAACGGTACACCCCTGTTCCCGGCATAGTAAAATTCCTTGCTTTTTTAAGACTTTCTCCAGTGGCAACATATATAATCTCTGGGTTTGACGGTGCTAGGGCTATATCACCAATCCCTAACGAAGGCATGTTTTCGAATATGGGCTTCCATTTTAAGCCGTTGTTAATTGATTTCCACAAGCCACCAGAGCCAAACGCGGCATAGATTACCCCTGGTTTATCTGGGTCAGCTTGAATGGCTTCTACACGAGCGCCGTTTAAAGTTGGCCCGAGCTGTATCCATTCAAGTCCATAAGGAGTTTCCGCTTTCAAAGCGGTATGCTCTTTATATGATTCTATTAAAGGTGATTTTGGTTGATTTTGCGATAGCGATAAATTACTCAATGCACTCGAAAGAATAATTATAAAAATAGTTGTAGAACGTTTAAATAGTTGGAAGGAATGTATATTCATTTTAGCCTCTGTAGTTTTAAAATTCAATGGGCAATACCGAGTAGCGTCATTGATTTTAGATTTTGATTCTTTTATAATAAAATTGAAAGGGGCACATACTAACGAATCAGCAATGTAAATATACAACAAGTATTGACCAATATTTTGTATCGATTTTACTTCTGAAAATAGTCTCTCTCAAAACTGAAGCGTATTAATTTCTAAAATGTTAGTCGTAAAAAGAGAAAAACAGTTGAGATATATTGGGGTAGCTTAGTCTGTGGATTTTATTATTTCTATAGTTAACGCCTTGATTCTTATGATGCAAATGTTAAAATAGTATGCCAATCGAGTATTATAGTATTAGTGATTTGCTACCCGGCGACGTATTTTTATGAGAACTTTTTCATTTCTAATGAAGTCCATTTGAAATTTAAGGTGTTCGATCATTAATAACACCAGACTTAATATCAAAAAAAAAAAATATGATGAACCTAAAAAAAGCGCTAAGAAACTCTTCGGTTTTAACACTCCTGCTTTTATTAACGACATTTACAACGTGGTCTCAGAAACCTTTAAAACTAACTGATATTTACAAAAACGGAACCTATAGTGCTAAAAGATATGGGCCAGTGCGGTGGATGAAGGATAATAAGGGCTATTCAACACTCGAAAAAAACATTCAATTTGGCGGTAATGATATTATTAGATACGAAGCAAAATCTGGCAGCAAAACAGTACTCGTTACGTCAGAAGCACTAATTCCAAACGGTGAAACAAAACCACTTTCTATTTCTAATTATCAATGGTCCAAAGATAATTCTAAACTCTTAGTCTTTACCAATACTCGTAAAGTATGGCGCTATCATACCAGAGGCGATTATTGGGTGCTCGACATGGACTCTGGAACATTAACTCAATTGGGTAAAGACGTTGAACGCACCACCATGATGTTTGCAAAATTCTCTCCTGATGCATCAAGGGTTGGCTATGTAAGTAAGAACAATATTTATGTTGAAGATATTAAATCGGGTGAAATTACACAGCTAACTTCAGATGGTAATGAGGCCATCATAAATGGGACTTTCGACTGGGTTTACGAAGAAGAATTATCATGTAGAGACGGCTTTAGATGGAGCCCTGATGGTTCGCAAATTGCATATTGGCAATCTGACACGAGAGCCATAGGTACATTTTATATGATCAATAATGTAGATTCCATATATTCAAAACCCATTCCACTTCCCTATCCAAAAGTTGGTACGGATAATTCTTTAGTGAAAGTTGGAGTAGTTAATGCTACAGGAGGAAACACAAAATGGTTTGATGTTCCAGGAGATTCACGAAACAACTATTTGGCAAGAATGAATTTCATTCCAAATTCAAATGAAGTCATGATTCAACAATTGAATAGAAAGCAAAATACGAATACAGTCTGGGTAGGTAATACCAAAACAATGGCACTCAACAATATTTTTATTGACAAAGATGAAGCTTGGCTAGATATACATGATAATATCATGTGGTTAGAAGATGAAAAATATTTTACTTGGACCAGTGAAAAGGATGGCTGGTTGCACTTGTATAAAGTATCCCGAGATGGAAAAAATTTCAGTACCATCACCAAAGGTAATATTGATGTCGTTAGAATTAACTGTATAGATCCAAAAGGAGGCTATGTATATTATATTGCATCTCCTGAAAATTTCACACAACGGTATTTATATCGCAGTAAAATAGATGGTAGTTCTGCTCCAGAACGGGTGAGTCCACAAGAGCAATCGGGGCAGCACGCCTATCAGATCTCTGCTGACGCCAAATATGCGATTCATACCTTTCAAAATGTAAGCACACCCAATAAGATATCACTTATAAATCTTCAAAAGCATAAAACAATAAGTGTATTGGAAGACAATAAAGAATTGTCTGAAAAAGTATCAGCACTAAGTTTGACCCCTAAAGAATTCATCAAATTAGATATTGGTGATGTGGTACTCGACGCCTGGATAATAAAACCAAAAAACTTTAATCCCGCTAACAAATATCCTATTGTGTTTTATGTATATGGCGAACCAGCAGGATCTACAGTTCAAGATGCCTGGCAAGGTGGAGACCTTTGGCATCAGTTTCTAGCACAGCAGGGTTATGTAGTTGCAAGTATCGATAATAAAGGTACTCGTACCCCTCGTGGAAGGGATTGGAGAAAATCGATATATGGTCAAATAGGAATTTTGGCAGCTCATGAACAAGCTGCAGCCGCCAAGCAGTTATTCAAGATGTATGACTTTATTGATACTGACAAGGTTGGTATCTGGGGCTGGAGTGGCGGTGGTCAAATGACCATGAATTGCCTGTTTCGATATCCTGATATTTATAAATCAGGACTGGCAGTTTCTTTTGTATCCGATCAAAGACTTTATGATAATATTTATCAGGAACGATATATGGGGTTATTAACGGAAAATGAGGCTAACTATATCGCTGGATCACCTATTAGTCATGCAAAAAAGCTGGAAGGAAACCTCATGATTATGCATGGTACGGCGGATGATAATGTACATTATCAGAGTTTTGAACGATTGACCAATGAGCTCATAAAACATAACAAGATGTTTGATATGATGTCTTACCCTATGCGATCTCATGGTATTTGGGAACGTGAAAATACCTCGTTGCACTTAAGAGAGACCATGGAAAGGTATTGGAAAAGAGTATTTGAAGACTAATAATCAACAAAATTTAAAATGCACATTCATTATTATTAATAGTTAACCATAATTCCGATGAAAATTAAAAACACATTTTTTTTCTGTATTGTTTTAATTGCTTGCTCTAATAATGAAAAAACTCAATCGACAACGGCATTGACCTTTTTATCTGAAACAGCAGAACGTATTTCAGATAAATCTATTGACCCTTCCTCATTAATGTGGTACACAAAACCTGCTGCGGCCTGGGAAGATGCATTACCCGTGGGCAATGGAAGAATTGGTGCGATGGTATTTGGTGGTATCGAAGAAGAACGAATCCAACTCAATGAAGAAACCTATTGGTCAGGAGGGCCATACAGTACAGTTGTCAAAGGCGGATACAAAGCACTCCCGAAAATTCAAGAACTTATTTTTGCAGGAAAACCTATAGAAGCGCACAAGCTTTTTGGGCGAAATATAATGGGGTATCCTGTTGAACAACAAAAGTACCAGTCGCTGGCCAACCTTCACCTATTTTTTGATAAGGAATTAAAAGCCGAAAATTACAAGCGTTGGTTGGACCTGGCATCTGGAATTACTGGCGTAGAATACGAAATCGATGGGACGACCTATCTCCGTGAAATCTTTGCATCAGCTATAGATCAAACTATTGCTGTTCGATTAACGGCTAGTAAGGCTGGAAAGATCAATTTTGACTCGGAATTGAGAGGTGTTAGAAACGATGCGCATTCCAATTATGCTACAGACTATTTTAGAATGGATGGTGAAGGAGAAAATGAATTGGTGCTCAGAGGAAAATCTGCTGATTATTTAAGTATTGAAGGCAAATTACGATATGAAGCCAGAGTACGTGTGGAAACTGAAGGTGGAGTATTAACTCGTAAAGGCACTCGAATTCATGTGAAAAATGCAAACACAGCAACTATTTACTTCGTCGCTGCAACCAATTTTGTTAATTACAAAGATGTAAGTGGCGATGAAAAACAGCGCATTAAGAATGATTTGGAAAAAATAAATGCGACTAACTATCAATCCATACGGACAAATTCAGTACAAGACTATCAAAATTTATTTAATCGTGTAAGTCTGAAATTACCTGAAACATCGAGTTCCTTTCTTCCCACTGATGAACGCATGACAAATATCCAGTCTACACCAGATCCGCAAATGGCGGCACTTTCGTATCAATTTGGGAGATATCTATTAATCTCTTCAAGCCGTTCGGGAACACAACCAACCAACCTTCAGGGCATTTGGAATAAAGACATGAATCCTTCCTGGGATTCCAAATACACGACCAACATTAACACCGAAATGAATTATTGGGCGGTAGAATCTGCGAACCTTTCGGAATTGTCTGAACCCTTACTTAAAATGATCGAAGAGCTAACCGACCAGGGCGCAGCTGTTGCAAAAGAACATTATGGCGCTAAAGGTTGGGTATTCCATCAAAATACAGATATCTGGCGAGTTGCTGCGCCCATGGATGGCCCTACTTGGGGGACGTTCACCGTTGGTGGCGCTTGGTTAACCACCCATATTTGGGAACATTATTTATATACTCAGGATACTGAATTTTTAGAAAAAGTATATCCAATAATCAAAGGCTCTGTTGATTTTTTTATGGATTTCCTAGTGGAGCATCCCAATAGAGAATGGTTGGTAACCAATCCTTCAAACTCTCCCGAGAATCCTCCTAAAGGGCCTGGATATGAATATTTCTATGATGAAGTTACCGGTATGTACTATTTTACAACCATAGCCGCAGGAGCAACTATGGATATGCAGATTTTAAAAGACCTGTTCAGTTATTATGCTGAGGCTACTGAAATATTAGGCATTGATCAAGACTATGCATTGAAAGTACTTGAAAATAAAGCACGATTAGTTCCATCACAGATTGGGAAAGACGGTACCTTACAAGAATGGGCTGATGATTTAGAACAATTAGAAGATAAACACCGGCATTTTTCACACATGTATGGTCTATATCCTGGTAATGTGCTATCAGCCAAAAATACGCCCGAATTAGTAGCACCAATCAAGGCCGTACTCGAACAACGTGGTGATGGAGGAACAGGTTTTTCACGAGCATGGAAAATGGCTTTATGGGCAAGACTGTCAGACGGAGAGCGTGCTCACTCAATCTATAAGGGCTACTTAAAAGAACAGTGTTATATGTCTCTGTTTGCTAAATGTTTTACCCCACTCCAAGTTGATGGATCACTTGGTCTTACCGCAGCGATTTCTGAGATGCTTGTGCAATCACATGAAGGCGTTATTCGATTATTACCAGCCTTACCAGATGCCTGGAATAATGGGAGTTTTGATGGTGTTTGTACCAGAGGTGCTTTCGAATTAGATATCACATGGACTGATAAAACCATTACAGAAGTAGAAATTTTATCGAAGGCCGGTAAAACATGCCGTATTAATGCGGGTATAAATTTAGAGCTAATGTCAAATGGAGAAAATGTTTCTTTCAAAACCATGCCAGACGGTTCTATTGAATTTGAAACTATAAAAGGAGGACTATATAAACTTATTAAGATTTAAAATGTATCAATATTTGCAGATCTATGCTAAAAAGAAAAGTATCTATTTTTATTAAAACTTTCAAATTATGACCATAGCCATTTGGATTACGCTTATTATATTATCCATATTTTTCATATTTGTATTGAGCAAAGATGTTATTAAACATCAAAAAGTTCTCGAAAATGTCAGCGTAGTTAAGACTGCAATTATAGGCTTTGTTGTAAATTTTTTCGATGTGCTCGGTATTGGTGCTTTTGCCCCTCAAACTGCCTTATTGAAGTTCACAAAACAAACTGATGATAAAGTATTACCTGGGACATTGAATGTGTCTAATACGATTCCTGTTTTAATTCAGGCCTTGATTTTTATAAAAATTGTTGAAGTAGAACCTATAACATTAATAACCATGTTGGTATCTGCCGCTGCGGGCGCCATACTTGGCGCAGGAATAGTCGCTAAGTTACCTGTTACAAAAATTCAATTAACCATGGGGTTCGCTTTAATTGTAACCGCATTTTTTATGCTTTCCGGACAAATGGATTGGATACAAGGCGGCGGCGAAGCAATTGGTTTAACAGGATGGAAATTAGCTTTAGCTATTGCTGCTAATTTCATACTTGGTGCATTTATGACTGTTGGCATCGGATTGTATGCTCCATGTATGGCTTTAATCTATGCTTTGGGAATGTCTCCTTTAGTCGCTTTCCCAATTATGATGGGTTCCTGTGCCTTTTTAATGCCACCGGCATCGGCTAAATTCATTAAAGAAGGGGCTTATAACAGAAAAGCTTCAGTATCCATGGCCATCCCAGGGATTATTGCTGTTCTAATTGCCGCATTTGTGGTAAAATCACTTCCCTTAGAGACGCTTAGGTGGGTGGTTATTGTCGTTATAATTTATACTTCGATAGTTATGTTTAGATCGGCAATGAAAAGCAAAAAAAAAGATATGCTATCGTAATTCTAAAAATTAAAAACATCCATAACCCTAATATTATGAGATCAATAAAAACCACCCTTCTACTACTTTTTTGTCTAGTATCAATTGTAAACAGCTATTCCGGATCATTTACATCAACGGATCCCTATCCGAAAAATCCAAAAATCGATGCGCTTAATTACGCTTTTAAAATTGAGTTATCCGATGATACCGACGAAATAGTTTGTGAACTCTCACTCGATATTCGTTTTCTAGCTTCAGGAGTTAAAAATTTAAGGTTGGATTTAATTAATGCTTCAAAGCAACTTGAAAATAAAGGAATGCTGGTAAGTGCAGTTTCATCAAACGGAAAAATACTTTTGTTTAAACATGAAAACGATGTACTTAATATTCAACTTCCAAGCCCCTCGTCACTCAA
This sequence comes from uncultured Bacteroidota bacterium, assembly GCA_913062555.1. Lineage (GTDB taxonomy): Bacteria > Bacteroidota > Bacteroidia > Flavobacteriales > Flavobacteriaceae > CAJXVU01. Next base: position 21,919 of record CAJXVU010000024.1, on the reverse strand, counting down.
CCAACAAAGCACATACACTATAATTTATAAGGGCGTTCCAGCAACGGGACTTATTATTGGTAAGAATAAATATGGCGATCGTACATTTTTTAGTGACAATTGGCCAAACAAAGCTCGGAATTGGCTTGCTACTATTGACCATCCCTATGATAAAGCTATGTGTGAATTTATAGTCACTGCTCCTGATCATTATCAGATTATTTCTAACGGATTAAAAGTTGAAGAAACGAACCTTCCCGAAGGAAAGCGACTGACCCATTGGAAACAATCGGTGCCAATTGCGCCATGGCTCTTCGTGCTAGGTGCAGCCAAATTTGCCGTGCAATATGTAGATGCCTTCAATGGGAAATCTATTGAAACTTGGGTATATCAACAAGATAGAGATGCTGGTTTTTATGATTTCGCGGTTCCAACAAAAAAGGCTTTGGAGTTTTACAGTAATTATGTTGGTCCATTTTCTTACGAAAAATTAGCAAACATACAGTCTAACAGTGTTGGAGGTGGTATGGAAGCCGCATCGGCTATTCTATATGGAGACGACTCGGTAACAGGAAAAAGAACTATTCGATGGCGAAATGTGATCATTCATGAAATTGCACATCAGTGGTTTGGAAATTCTGTCACAGAATACGACTGGGATGATGTTTGGCTAAGCGAAGGATTTGCTACCTATTTTACCTTGCTTTTCATTGAACATGAGTATGGTCATGATGCTTTTGTAGATGGATTACTATCCAGTAAAAAACAGATAGAAGCATTTTATGATAAAAACCCTGATTACCGAATCATTCATGATAATTTAAAAGATATGCATAAGGTAACCAGCTCACAAACCTATCAAAAAGGAAGCTGGATATTACATATGTTACATGGTGTTGTAGGAACCGAAAATTTCTGGCAAGGGATTCAGACCTATTACAAGGAATTTCGCAATATGAATGCTACTACAGCCGACTTCAAAAGGATTATGGAATCTATTTCAGGTCAGGATCTATCTAGTTTTTTTCAACAATGGCTCTATAAATCTGGGAGCTTAGAAATATCCGGAAATTGGAAATACGAATCTAAGACTGGGGAAATATTAATTAGTCTTGATCAAGTCCAAACAGATGGGAGCATATTTGAAATGCCCCTAGAGATTGGTATCAATTTTGCAGATGGAAAACCACAACAAATTGAACTGCTTCAGTTAAAAGAGAAGTCAGCCATTTTTAAAATTAAAGTTGATAGCGAACCTGATAATATTATTCTAGATCCTAATTTATGGGTGCTAATGAAAGCAAATTTTAAAAATTAATCACTCTAACCATCAATGAATTTAAGTTATCAGAAATAATTGAAAGAAAAATAACATTTCTAAAGACTCAAATTGAACGTAAAAACAATAAAACTCCATTATCTCGAAATTATAAGTAACAATTGAGTATTTTGGCTTTAGATTTTTGTATTTCATAAATTAATTAAAGAAATGACCATTAACGGGGTTTTAATTGATATTAGCATCCTTTTTAATATTCTAGGTTTTGGACAAAGTGTGTTTTTATCCATCTCATTATGGCGCACTAAAAAGAAAAGAACTGAAAATATTTATTTGATTTATCTACTTATTGGTATTTCTATTATTATACTTAATTCAGTATTTCGTTTTTCCAATTATATTCTTGAACTCGGAGGATTTGAGGAAATCTCTAATTCCTTCCTCCTCATAATTGCGCCAAGTGCGTATTTATTTATTCAATTCAAAACAGGTAGAGCCCATCAGCACTCACAACAATGGATTCATTATTTGCCACTGTTTATTTATTTCGGTTTTAACATAATACACTTAGCCTTCAATGATCTAACCCAAAATATCAAAGACACAATAGATATTCTTTTCTATATGATATTCAATATTCAGTTTATTGTTTATTTCGGACTTTCACTTTATAGAATAGGCTCTATAAAGCCATTACCAAATACCATCAAATGGCTTCGTATTGCAATATGGCTAATTTTGGCTCCTTGGATGATTCAGCTCTGTTTCTTAATTTATGAGAAAGTTTATTTGAATAATATGCCCGATCTTCTTACATTAAATCTGTCCCTTTTATTTTGTATCTGTGCTATTTTTTTAAGTTATGTGCATACGTCTGGAGCAACTGGTTTTTCCAAAGGAGAAAAATATGAAGGCTCTAGAATTAGTGAAAAGGAATTAGAAAAAAATCTCAATATTATTAAAAATACAATAACTACAGAAAAGCTCTATTTGGATAAAGACATCTCACTTATCAAAATTTCTAAAATTGCCAATTTGACACCTCGAGATATATCACAATCCATCAATTTGGGTCTAAAAGAAAATTTTGTTGATTTTATCAATAGCTATCGAGTAGAAGCTTTTAAACTTTCAATAATAAAGGAATCCTCAAGTAACTTCACAATGGTTGGTATCGCAGAAAATTGTGGATTCAAATCGAGCTCTGCATTTTATGCTGCTTTTAAAAAGCATACAGGAATAACTCCCAAACAATATAAAGACAGTATAAATTAGACTATTTAATCTCTTTTTGTATTCTATTCTTCTCCTAGAACCTGTTTCAGGATAGCTGGAAGGCGTTTTTCATCTTTTTATAAAACTATCCACATTATGTTTGTCGAAACAAAATCCAACATAATGAAAACAAACAAAAACAATATAGCAAATTCGATATCACGATTTTCAAAGATTATTGTGATAACAGTTTTATCATGTCAATCATTTTTGGCATGCCAAAGCGATGATTCAATAGACCCTCCATTAGAGCCAATTCTAATTGCATTGATCACAAACTCGGGGAATAGTATTACTATGGATGGTATTTGGTCATCAGGTTGTGTGGAAGCCAATAATAACATGATTTTAAACGAATCCCTAACATTCAATAATGAAAATCTTCAAATTGATATTAAGGGATATAACAATTTACAATGTAATGGCACTTCAATTTTTAGTGAAACGATAATCATTAACTATAGAAATGCTGGAAGTACAACAGTGAATTTTATGGGGGAACAGGTAATGGTTAATCAAATTGAAGGCTCTGCAACATCTGGTGATGGTAGCGTAGAAGATTTTAAGCAAACATTTCTCATTGACGATAGTGGTGATGACATATATATGTATCACGCCCTATTTGGAAAAGATGGTGGGCAAGTTAATGCTGAAGGTTATCCAATAGAAATTATTCCAATTTCAATAATGAAAACGAATTAGAATGAATACAAAAAACATCCCTTTTTACATTATATCTTGTTTTTTCGCTCTTATTTTAATTGGCTGTGAAAAAGATGAAGCACCCAGTAGTTATTTGGATTATCAAACGATCGCAGCATTAGAATTACCTTTTAATGATGATTGGTTCGTAGTCTGGGGAGGGCGTACGAAAGCCGAAAACTATCATGCCTCACTAAGTGATCAAAGATTTGCAATTGATGTAGTACAAATCGAAAACGGATCAACGTTTATTGGAGATGGAAAACAAAATGAAGATTACTATTGCTATAGAGATACTATTTATGCGCCAGGTTCTGGTCAAGTTGTAGAAATGGTAAATTCTGTAAACGAGAATGTCCCTGGAAAAACTAATAAAAATCAACTTTTTGGCAATTATGTGATTATTGACCATGGCAATGATGAATTTTCAGTTTTAGCACACTTTGTAAAAAACTCAATTACTGTTGAGGTAGGTGATTTATTAGATAAAGGGCAATCAATTGGGCTAGCTGGAAATAGTGGTAATTCAACGGAACCACACTTACATTATCATATTCAAAATAAACCTTCAATAAGTCGTGGCGATGGCTTGCCGGCACAATTTATAAATTATTATGCAAATGATTTCTTTGTATCAGTTGGAGAGCCTTTAAGAAACCAAACAATTAGAAAGAAATAAATATGAATACTAAAAAAATTGCAATTCTGTTATTCTTAATTTTTGGAATAATTACAAACGCTCAAACAACTAAAATTGAAGCTATCGATGAATTTATTGGACAGATGTATAACTCTTTGGAGTATATTCCTAGTATCTCAATTGGTGTCATTCATAATGGAAAAATAGTTCACCAAAAAGCCTATGGTTATAGAGATGTGAAAAATAAGGAACCAGCAGAGACATCTACTCAATACTATATTGCATCAACGACCAAATCTTTTACAGCTTTAGCAGCTACAATTTTAGAAGAAAGAGGATTATTAGATTTTAATAAATCATTAGCTGAATATTTTCCAAAAATAAATTTTCCAGACTCTATTCAAGCACATAGAATAAAAATTCCAGATTTGTTGGGTCATACCTCAGGGATAGATAATTCTAAATATATGACATATAAATTGGCATACTCAGGCTCCTACACTCATGATCAACTCTTTGACTTAATGAACAATACCTTTGGAAGACTTCCGTATGGCAACTACAGATATTCCAATTTGGGGTACAATATTATGAACTTAATTTTTCTAAAGGAATTGGGCAAAACATGGAAAGAAGTTGTACAAGAAGAAGTATTGGACCCAATAGGGATGACCCACACTTACAGTAGCTATGTGAAGTTATTGGAAAACAGAGAACATGTTGCAGTTCCATACAATGCCCTTGGTAATGGCAAGGATTTATTTAAAGTTTCTAAGGATTTAAAAAAAGATGCTACAATGCATGCTGCTGGCGGGTTATATTCCTCGGTTGATGACATTTTAAAATGGCTACTTATTCAAGTGAATAATGGGAAAAGTAATTCAGAAACTATTATCTCCCCTTTAGCATTGTTTAAAACCAGAGAAGAAAGAATTGAGATAGAAGGAAAAGGCTTTGGCTTTTCAGGTTTGAATATGAGTTATGGATTTGGATGGAATATTGCTAAATATAAGGGTAAAACACTCTATCATCATGGCGGAGCTTTCACTGGTTATAGGACTATGATTTCATACATTCCTGAAACAAAATCGGGCGTAGTAGTGATGGTAAATGATAGTAATGTAGGTAATGGGTATGCTCATTATCTATCAACATTTGCTTATGATGTTATGGATGAAGTATTAAAAAAAGAACATATAGATTGGAAAGACTCATACGTTAATTGGCTTAAACAAGTAAAAATTGAAACTAAAAAATACGGACTTGATGCTACATATAAAGACTTCTTAAATCGCTCTAAACGAAAATGGAATCTGTCTGTGCCTATTGCCTCAATAACGGGAGCATATAAATGTAAAGATGCAAACTTGGCTTTGATTAGAATTTTTGAAAAGGATAAGAAATTGGGGATGAAGCAAGGAGAAATGAATGCGGGGGTAGAACCTTATAATGATCTAAATACTATCCGTGTAAAATTTATAAGACCAAAAGTACTAAAACTTGATGTTGAAGGAGAAAACGTAAAAGGGTTTGTTTATGATGGTCTTTATTACGAAAAAAATTAAATAAATATTAGGAGTCACCCATAAACCGAAAACGCAACGAGAGTAACACTACGGAGTCTATTTTAGACGTTCATTACAATTAATAGACTATGAGATTTTCAAAAAAAACCAAAAAACAAAACTTGAAATTCATGGTTGGAAAAACATTATTACTATTTATAAGTGTATTCCTTGTAATTTGGATTAACAATTGGAATGAATCAAATATAACTCATGATAGTATTGATTCTGTAATTATTAATAAATTGGATGCTATGCAAACAGATAAAACCATAAACCTATCGGATGGTAGAATTTTAGGATATGCCGAGTATGGTGATTCATTGGGATTTCCAATATTATATTTTCATGGGGGGCAAGAGAGCAGACTTTCTTCAATATTCATGGATAGCACGGCTAAAAAATTAAATATTAGACTGATTTCTCCTGATCGTCCTGGAGTTGGTATTTCAACGTATCAGGCAAATAGACAATTTCTGGACTGGGGTAATGACATTGTAGAACTTGCAGATTCGTTAGGGCTTAGAAAATATTCGGTATTTGGATTATCAGGTGGAGCTCCTCATGTTCTGGCTTGTATTATGTCCGATTCATCTAGAATAGAGAATGCCTCTATTATCTCTGGAGCAACTCCTTATGAATACAAAGGTTCCCTAAAAGGGATGTGGTTTCCTGTTAAACTTATCCATTGGTTTGCCAGTTGGAAAAATGACAAACAACTTAGAAAGTTAATTCAGGATGATTTCGATGCACTTGTTGACAAACCAGAAAAGCGGATAAAACAATTTCAAAAATATCTACCTAAACCTGATAAGAAGTTAATGATTAACCACCCTGAATATGGTTGGGACTTTATTGAAGGAAGTAAAGAGAGCTACAAACAAGGGATTGAAGCAGTCGTACAAGAATGGAAACTTTATGTTTCTGATTGGCAGATGAATTTAAATAATATACAGTTCCCAATAAATCTTTGGTATGGTGCTGAAGATAAGATGGCCCCAATTTCTAGAGGTAATTACTACAATACTCAGCTTCCAAACTCGAAACTCAATGTAATTGAAAATGAGGGACACTTTTCTTTAATTAGAAATCATTTAGAAGAAATATTAGTTGAATTAAAAACTACATCCAAAAAAATGTAAAATACATTTTATATGAAGGTTATGAAGAATTTCAATAAACATTGTCTTCTAAACGATTTATCTATGTATTATAACTTCATCAAATTTATATACACAAGATTTAGGAATTCTATTTTCCTAAACTATTAAGAATATTTCTCGCCATATCAAAGGTATACTTCCGAGTTCCATAACTATTAGACAATACCGATATTGCCATTTTTTGATCTAAATAAATCATGTAAAAACAACCGGCACCGGGCTGTGATCCGCCATGCAAAAGTACTCTGCCATAATCTGGGTCTTCAAAGACGTTCCATCCTAATCCGTTAGGCGTATCACCTATAGCTGGGGCTAAAGAATTAGAGGTATCAATCATTAAGTTAAGTGTCATGCTATCTACGATCTTATTATTTAAGATTGCTTCACTAAATCTCAACATGTCTTCAGAATTAGATTGAATGCCTCCTCCCGGATAAATTGAGCTTAAATTTGTATAAGGACTTTTAATATGTAAGTCATTTAATTTGAAATATAATCGCGCCTTATTTTCATAATCCTTTTGCTCCTCTACTCCTGTCACCATCATCCCAGATTTTTCCCATACGGCATCCTTCATATAGTCTTGGTAACTTAAGCCAGTTACTTCCTCTATAATTGCACCTAATACGGTATATCCATATGTTGAATACATATATTTTGTGCCAGGTGTAAATTCCAATGCTTTATCCTTAAAAATATTAAGCGCGTCTTCCATAGTCGGGTAATTCGTAAAAGACATGGCATCTAAACTAGAAGTATAATGTGTTATTCCTGAAGTATGCATCAATAATTGTCTTATGGTAATCTCGCCCTTCAGTTTTTTTGGAAAATTCTGAATATAGGTTTGTATAGGCACATCTAATTCGATGAGTCCTTTTTCATACAAGTTCATTATTCCAAAAGCCGTCATTGGTTTGGAGATCGATGCCAGCCTGAATAAGGTGTTATCATTCACCTCGTTTTGATCTCTTTTACTGCTATATCCAGCACTACCAAGCCATTGTCCCCAACCTTTTTTGTACACAGCAACACTGAGGCCTAAGAAGTTATTTGATAGTATAGATTGATTCAGAATGCTATCGGCTGTCTCCTTAAACTTTAAATTTTCAGTCAATTGCCCTTTGGATACAATATAGCCTTCCTCCGCTTTAAAATTACCATTAGATATGGGCGTTACTATTTTGCTAAACATATTTAGCGAAATGGGCTCTATAATCCAGTTTGATAATATGGCCAGTAAGAAAACTGAAATTGAAATTTTTAATATGCTTCGTCTTGACATTTTTATTTTCATTGTTAAAAGATTTTAATATCGATTTCCATTTTTTCGGAAATCAATTCGTTTGTGATTTAATTTATCTAAGGGTCAAAATTGAAAATAAAAAGTATTATAATCGTCCGAATTGGTCAATACACACCAATTCGGACGATTATTTTAAGTTTGTTATTATGTAAGTATTAAAATGAATGAAGAAATAGGATATACATCCTATTTTCTAACTAAACGACCATTCCCAATTATAATTTCTTTTTTGATAAAGGGATTTCCTAGATAATAAATATATCTCGGTCCATTAATATTGGCGCTTATGGAATCTGAAACATTAATTCTTGCTATTCCAGGACTTTGGTCTCCTGTATCCAATTTTGCTACACAATTTTTAGACACCAAATGGTATGCCATTAGATCACCCACACCTTCGATACTAAATTGAAAAAAATTGGTATTACCAGCCAATTGAACATTGCCACTATTCTTCATATCTAACCTGAGGGAGTCACAGTCTAATCGAAGTTTGGTTTCTGAACTACCTGAGGTTTCAATAGTCAAACTGTTACTTTTAATCACATCCTGACTGATAATAGTAGAAGTCACTTTAATATGATTTAGAGATGTATAAGTTACATAGGCATCTGTAACACGTTCACCATGAATACCATCTTGGGTATCTATCCTGAGCTCTCCATCAATGACTTCTACTTTTATTTTATCCAAAATAAAATCATCGGCCCTTATCACTACAGCTGGTTTATCACCTTTTTTTAAATAGACATTCATCAAGCCACCAGCGTTTATTGAGTTAAAATCTGTTATCATGACTTTTTTTTCAGACACTCTAAAATTTGACCATCCATAAACAAAAAGAATAATCACAGCAGAGACAAAAGCTGTGATTATTACAATTTTATAAGATTTTAAATATTCCATTTTTAATTTAAAATATAGGATTCAAACTACTCAGGCAGCACCCATTCAGGCATCCCAATAGAAATGGTTTCCGATTTCACAGGAATTCCACTAAAAAATTTCAACATCAGTTGTTCTACTTTTTGAGTTGACATGAACAGATCGTGCCCAGCACCATCCAAAATTATATGTGACCCATTTGAAAAACCAGCAATTAATTCCTTTGCTGCTGGAAGATAAGTTCTTCCATCCAAAGTACCACTAAAAAACAAAGCCGGTACGTTTGAAACTGGGTTTTTTCTGAAATTCTTTCCTAAATCAGGAAGGTCCAATTCTTTACCAATATCTGGAAATGGAAAATTGGTAGTTCGTCCTAATATGGCTTGTTTTTCTTCTTTTAAAATTAAATTCCAACGTTTTTCTGAAATCCCTGACATTATATCCATTGCTAATGGCATTAATTGATTTGGTCGTTTTCCTGCATAATTCTTTAATAAGCCAACCAATGGGGCTATCGAACTAAAATCCCCTTCCTCCATTGCCTTATACAATACAGGTAGTTTTTTTGAATCATTTGGATTCTTTAAAAGAAAAAAGGAAGTGGTTAATTGCAAATCAAATTTACTAATCGCAAGATCTTGTTCTGTTCTAGATCTTCGGTCTTTAAATTTTGTATATACCGGATTTTTTTCTAAACGATTCATTACATTTCTCATCGTTTTTATCAAATTTGGGTATGTTTTTCCTGCCAGAGAATCTTCTTTAACTTTTAATGCAAGGTATTCTAGAAACTCTTGATTAAACTTTGGGCGTTTAATTGTTTGTCCAGGACCTTCAAGACCAGCGAGTGCAATTTTATCTACACGCTCAGGATATTGATTGATATATGCAAAAGCGAGATGCGAACCATAACTAATTCCCCATAAATTTAATTTTTCAACGCCTAGAACCTTTCTAAGATCTTCAAGATCTTTTGCATTTTCTAGAGTATTATAGGCAGAAACATCAATATCATTTGCTTTCCAAAACGCAATACACTTTTTTGAAGATTCAGACATCAATTCAATGTATTTATGAGCCTCTCCTGGCTCATTTAAAGGCACATCAAATGTTTCTTTACATGGAGGTATTTGATTTGATTTTCCAGTACCACGTTGGTCAAATGCAATAACGTCGGAAATTTCCCGAAGTGCCATAAACAATTTATACCTCGGTCCTTTAGCTGTACCAATACCACTCCCTCCAGGGCCTCCTGCTAAATATACTATTGGATAACCAGGGTTTGGATTGGTACTTTTAAACCTTACAAAAGATAAGTTAATGGCTTTTGCAGTGTTAATTGAACGATTTTCTGGAACAGAAAATGTTCCTATTATTGCTGGTACCTCTTCGTTATTAGAAGTTTTAAAAATAATGTCTTCAGTCTTTAATTGAATATTCTGTCCACTAAGCTCAAATATTCCCAATAGGAATAATAATAAAAGCTGATTTGTATTTTTCATAAGTTCAAAAATTAAATTAGACTACAAATTTGATAAGAATAAGTAATAAAGTCGTCCATGTTGGTCTACTCGCACCAATTAATTAGTCTGTTGCTTTTTAAACTGAGATGGGGTCATTCCTGTAAGTTTTTTAAATGCTAAATTGAAAGAGGATTTCGAACTAAAACCTGAATCATAGGCCAGTGCCAGAATTGTAAGGTTGCTGTTTTTAAGATCCAGTAGTTTCAATTTAAATTCATTAACACGATACTCGTTCACGAAGTCATAAAAATTTTTACCAACCTCCCCATTCAAAATATCAGATAGTTGATGGCGACTAATATTTAATTTTTCCGATAACTCTTTTGCTGAAAGTTCCCAATTTAGAAAGGGTTTATCATTTTGCATTAAATCTGTTAACTCCCTTCCTTTTTCTCCTAAAAGAACGGGTTCAGATTTCTTGCTAATTATTGAGGCTTTATTTTTTTTATTTACAAGTTCCAATGCATGCAATTGAGGTTGACTAAACGTTTTAAAACTCATTACATATACAATAACAGCAGTCCCGATATAAAAAAACACCTGATAATCAAAATTGGCGTATCTGTCAAATGCTGCTCTAAAATTGAAAAATATAAGACCTACAAACAAGGCAACAAACAGCCATATGAGTTGATTTAGCCATTGTACTTTTCTATGCTGAATTTCCGAAAATTCATAAAGCAGTTGCTCTTGATAAATATTAAGCACTTTTAGTGATCGCAATCCATAATGGATTCCAATTCCAATTATTACAAATTGAAGCACATAATAATAGATGGCATAATTATCTGTCCCTGCTGTAATGGAAGCCGTAAAATAATCAAGACTTTGAATTTTTACTTCAGCAGATTTTAAATAGAAAGGAATAAGAAGTATGGTGTTAATTATAAAAGGGAGGCCGTGTTTTATATCGATTCTACTTAGTCGTAAGTTGGAATCAATCATTGACTTGGTATATAAATATAACAATGGCCCAAAAAGTAATGGCAAGCCCCAAACCACTCTAATTAAATGCGGAAATTCCAAATAAAACGCTAAGGAATTAAGAGCATATAAGAAACATGTAACTCCAATGATAATAAGTAAAAATGCCAGGATCTTACTAGCCCTAGCATTTTTTTTCTGATTAAATAAAATAACAGCCAAAATGAAAGCTTGTAAACTCCCCAGTTGTAATATTATGGTTATTAAATTAAACATTTTTATAATGGAGGTTATAGCCAGTGAACATTTGCTATGCTCATATTAAAATAATTATCATTGCTTAGTTAGCATTTAAACTAAGAATAGTAAAAATAACAAAAATGTACTATTTCCCTAAAATGAAAGTTTAAATTATTAAATAATCCTTTTGGTTAATAAAATTGTGAAGTTTGATTTGAAAACTGAGTTTATATTTTTATCAGTATTGATGTATATCTTCATATATCCAAAATCTTGCTAGACTTCACTTTTTGGGGGAGTTGAAAAATTTTTCGGCAATATAGATCATATCACAAATTGTTTTAATTTCATTTTTTCCACTACTCTTGTATAACCGCATCTGCAATTCAAACTTGTATATTAAAGGATCTAAGTAATCGGGTACATTTATATTACCCTCTTTATCAACCTTTGTCCAATCATTTAATTTTGACATTTTAAAAACATGCTTAAGTTAATTTTTCAGCATAAAGTGCTTTCATGACTAATTTTGGTGTTCTATCAACTTTAAATACACCCCAATGTTTCTCTGGTTCTAGGGGTTCATTCGAGCCTTTCCATGGTTCGTCAAAAGCCTCAAATACAAATGTTAGAATATTAGCTTCTTCACTCCAATTTACCAAATCATGATAATAAACTTCTTGATTTTCCTCACTAACATTACTTGAGCATATTCCCTTCCCGTTTGAATTAGTTGCCCAACCGGCTTCGGTAATTACAACCGGTTTGTCAGGATAGGCCTCTGCCACAGCATAATAGTTACTTTTGGTATATTCTAATGCGTCGTGAATATTTTTATACTCCCAAACAGGGTAAGTATGTATTGATATGAAATCGACGACTTCAACCAGCTCTTTTAATTTACCCAGCCAAGGGACATAATTTTCACAAAATGTTACGGGTTGCTTGGCTCCTAGTTTAATCATCTTAACATACGTAATAACGCTTTCAACAGGCACATAATGATCTGTCCAATCAACACATGCTTCATTGCCAGCAGATAATGAGAAAACGATTTTAGGATATTGATTCGCCAAACGAATCATTTTTTTAATTTGGTCTTTGTTTTTTGATTTATTTTCAATCAATTCTTCTTCAGAATATGACCCTCCCCAAGGGCATCCAAAATTATTCATCTCAGCAACAATATATGCTCCGAGCATCACTTTAAAATCCAGTTTTTCATTTTTGATGACTTCTAAAACAGTATCGGTATGTGGATCACAATCATATAAGCGAAGGTATTTCCAGTGTCCATGAAGGATCAATAAATCCTCTTTCACTTCTTCATAACTTGGGTAGATTCCACCAGGACTTTGACCTTCTCTAAAGCCTGAATAGCAAATAGCTTTTCCTGGTATTGTATTTATCGATTTAAATGTGTTCATTCAGTATATATTGTTTTATTTGTGTCCCATTCCTCTTCAGTCAATAAGTTCGCGAAGAACCATTAAGCATTAAAAAGGAAAGGCTCAATCATGTTTATCTATGCATGGGAAAATTAAATTACTGGGAGTTTAATATTTTATGTTCTCGTCTTTATCCCAAAGTCCCCAATAAGCACCTACATCTCCTTCCGCTCCAACCTTCCACGACTCATCGAATGATGAAAAATAAAAGACATCGATATTATCATCTATAGCCCATTGCTGGGTATTGATAAAATATTTTAATGCATTTTCATTTGACGGATGTGCCCCTTCAAAACTGGTACCCATATTTGGCCATCCTGTTTCAGAGATAATAACCTTTTTACCGTTGGCTGCTCTAAGCGCCTGATTGTACATCTCCTTCATATATATTAATGAATATTCCATACTACATCCTTCCCAATAGGGATAACAATTTGCCAAAATCACATCACAAGCTTCAGCAATTCTCGGGCGGTTAGTAAACTCATAGTACGCATCTACATAGCCAACGGTTACTTCTGGAAGTGCCGTCTTAACTTGATTTATAAAATCGAGCAGTTCGTCTTCAGATAAATCTTTACGATACATCACTTCATTTCCAACGGCAGCAATATCTACATAGCCTTCTTTTGCCATTTCGATAAGATTTGCGATTTCCTGCTTATTAATTTCCGGGTCATCACCCAACCAGGCACCAACGAGCGTATTAATCCCGTATTCTTTAGCAATACGCGGTATCGCTTCATTGCCTTCGGTGCATGAAAAAGAACGAATCCATTTTGTATAGGGTTGAATAATTTCCATTCGCCTTCTTATTTGATCTTCTGTGATTTGAGCCCCGGGTGCTTGACCCTCTTCGTAGGGACTAAAACACAACCCATGCATCCCGTTATGTAAGAGTCTCTTAAATAAATTCTGTATTCCAATCTGAGTTTTATCGGCATAATCTACTCCAGATAATGCCATTATCTTTCCTTTTCTAATTGACATTTTTTTTATTTTTATTTTTTAAACAAATAATAATGATACGATGTAGAATGAGATACTTAATATGGTCAACCATGTGACAATACTCATCCAATCCCATTTTTTTTTATGTGCTCTAGTTTTCATGTTTAATTATAAATTACCGCTTCGTTATACAACTTTCTTTTATCTCTCTTGTTTGAGTTCAATACCTTTAATGTATTTCAAGTTTTCACCTTTATCCCACAAACTCCATCATATGATTATAGTTTAAGCGTGCTTTTATTTTTTCGCCGAATTAATTCAGCACTTATTTCTTGTGCACGTTCTTCGGTCATATCATAGCCCCGCATTATGAAAATTGCAATTAGAGTTCCTAATATGGGTAAGCCGGAAAAGAAAAGTCTTAACCCGGTTATTGCTCCCTCAGTTTGTGAAGCAGCGGCACCATCAAACCCTATAATAGACAAAATTACACCACTCAATAATCCAGCTATTGCAAATCCAAATTTTACCATCCACCAATATATGGCTCCAAAAACACCTTCCCTCCGTAATCCCGTATTTAACTCATCCAAATCAATTACATCTGCGGTCATAGACATCATAAGGGTAAATAAACTACCTATACCAAATGCAAAGAATGGTAAGGCAAAAATGAACATATAGGGTTTTCCTGGTATAAAGAGGAACCACAACAAAATATAACCAAAAATTGAAATACTTTGAGATAGTAAAAAGGCTCTCTTCTTACCCATTACTTTCGACATTTTAGTTACAATTGGAATAACTAGAAATGTGGTTGCCAATGCACCTATACTTCCAAAAAGTGTTGGCCATATTCCAGCTGCTTCGGCATCCCCACTAAATAAATGATATACAATAATGAAAAAAGTAAAAGCTGCAACTGTATAAAACGCATTGTATACCAAAAAAGTAGCAACACATAATTTTCTAAATGGTTTATTTTTATATGCCTCCTTAAACCCATCAATAATTCCATTAAAACTGCTCCCAATATTTTTTATATTTAACGGTGTATAATCTTCATTAACTGTAGATTTACTTTTAATAAAAAGAGCTGGTACCATTGCAAAAAGCATACATATAAGGCCAACCCAAACGGCTATCGTTCTTGTGGCAACATCAGCAGATTCAAACCAACCTTGGTCGTACATTATTACCCAAAACCAAGGTGCTATAACCCACGCCCATTGGCCAATCCATTGGGCAATGGCCATAATATTGGTACGTTCATGAAAATCGTTACTCATTTCATATCCCATTGCAACATAAGGCACACTGAAAATAGTTAATCCTAAATAAAAAACAAAAGACCATATTAAGAAATACGTGAAATTATAATCTAAACTATTTTCTCGATGTAATTGCCACAGTATTGAGAATGAAATTCCTATAATTATTGCGCCTATTAATACATATTGCCTACGTCGTCCCCAACGCGATTTTGTGTTGTCTGAAATAAAGCCCATAATTGGATCTGTGATAGAATCAAAAACCCGAGGTAAAAAGAATATGACACCCCACATCCAACCAGGAAATCCCAAATCTTGGACTAAGACTACCATAAAAATTCCCATTGCTGCAGGAAACATTTGATTGGCGAGCATTCCAATTCCGAAAGCTACTTTTTGACCGAATGGAACTTTATTCGTTGTTATCGACATAATTTTTAAATTTAAGTTAGTATTAGTTCAGTTATTACATAGGTTTTATTAGGACATGGGAATGATTATGGTTTGAATAGATTGACTACTAATTTGTATATTGACGTTATTTTCATTTAATGATAGGGTTAGGTTTTTAACATCAGAGCCTTCGTTAAAGACAACAACTGCAATGGAGTCATCTGGATTTAAAGCAGCAGTAACCATAAGGCTATTATCTGAATTCTCAAATCCTATTCGAACAGCACCTGGTCTAATGAATTTACTAAAATGGGCCATTGTATAATAAAGCGGCGTAAAATAGACCTCATCATTATCGGGATCGACTATAACTGGAGCCACGCACCAGTTTTTAAACCAGTTCGGCCCTCCTTTTTTGTCTAAAACCATGTTCCAATCTACCCAACCGTCAACCCAGTTATTTAAACAACCTATAATATCTCTTGCATAGCGACTAACAGGTGCATATTTTGGATGTAGGTGTTTGTCTTCTTCGGGAGCCCAGTCCCACCCCCAATCGGTTGCTTCTTTGCTCCAGTACCATGCGTCATCCTCCCACTTAGGAATTTCTGAATCAACACAGGCTTCAGTCTGAATGAGAAATTTAGTTGGGTTCTTTTGATGTGCATACTGTAACTCATCAGGGAAGACCTCATATGTACTCGCATACCAATGTATCGCTGTTCCATCAAAATATTTTGAACTCTCTTCATCTTTAAACATAGAATCCACCCAAACTTTCAAATGTTCACGATTTTGATCGTAACCTAATATTTTTAAATCTCCTTTTCCGTCCGCTTCCAATTTTGGTCCTAAATAATGCTGCACAAAATCGGTCATTTCATCAGGAGAATAATGCATACTCTCCCAGTTATCACCATTTCCAAGAGGCTCATTTTCTACCGTAAAACCCCAAATATCAATACCTTCAGCTTTGTATGCGTCTGCATATTTCAAAAAAAACAAGGCCCATGTATCGTAATATTCTGGAAGCAATTTACCTCCAACCCATTCATTATTATCTTTCATCCAAGGCGCTGCTGTCCAAGGCGAAGCAAATATTTTAAAGCCATCTTTTGATATGGCCAAAGCGTCTTTAATCATTGGAATTAAATCGTCTTGGTCTTCTTCAATTGTGAAGTATTTTAGTTCTTTATCTCCTTCAACTGGCGTATACGAATAATTGTTTAAGGAAAAGTCGCAAGAGTTCATATGAGTCCGTGTGAGCGAATAATTTGCACCTTCTTTTGAAAAATACGCTTTCAATATTATATCTCTATTTTCTTTACTTAATTTATTCAAAAGAAATGCTGAAGATTCTGTAAACGCGCCTCCAAATCCAGTAATAGTTTGAAACTTTACATCAGTGAACAATTTTATAGTGTCTGTACCTTGATTAGGCGAAAATTCTGTTATATTTTCAAGCTTATTTCCACTGCTTGACGTCTCATAAACTTCAACCTTTAGATTATTTTGTTTAGAATTACATCCCATCAATGTCATGATAATTAAAGTGTAAATGAAAGTTTTAAGCGGTTTCATATATTTTAATTTATAATAATGCCTGATCTGTTTTTTTGTGATAATTCATTGTACATTTCTTTTACAACATGAAAGGCTTCTTTTTTATTTCTGTCGATATCAACAATTCCCCAATATTCTTCATTTGCAGTTCCATCGTAAGGAACTCCTCCACTATTTGGAGCCAATCCTCCAGTGTCTAATAAAGTATTGTTGCCCGCTTTCCATAATTCATCTACAAATGCAAATAAAGTAACCCCAGAACATATCTCGGGATATTTAAAAATATCCTTCAATATATTTTCGGTGGCTGTAGCCTGGGCCTTTTCATTTACGCCCTGTTCATAACCATCGCTTGAAGTGCTCATATAACTATCGGCTCCAGCTTCAGAAAGATACATGGGCTTAGTACTTACAGTGGCCCACTCTTCAAAAATTTTCTCCGGGTTGTCCCATCGGTATACATTCATTCCCCAAACATCAATATTAGGGCATTTAGCAAGTGCTAATGCATCAGGTAACTCTCCATGTGCGGTAGTGACTGGATGAAATGCGTCATTTTTATGAATCCTTGCCGCCGCATTATTCAGTGCTGTATACCAATTCTCTATATTATCACTGAACCATTCCGGATGATAGTTAAATTCATTACCAAGTTCCCATAATAAAATGGCTTCATGATTTTTATAGGCATTTATATAATCGATAAAACTGCCTGAGAGAATATCGAAATTCCCGCCCTGGTTGTATCCAAAACCAATTATTACTTTTAATCCTGAATCATATATTTTGTCTAGAACCGTAATATCATCAATTGGAGAATACACTCTAATTGTGTTTATACCAGCTTCTACCATTAATGCTAAGTCTTCACTTAAATTGCTAAAATCCCTGTGATCATTTCCTATAGATACCGGGTTATAACAAACCCCTTTAATTATATAGGCTTCATTATTCAGCATTAGATCGCGATCTGAAATAGACACACCCTTAGCGCTATTGTTCTCAATACAAGAGATAAGACCTGTAAAAATTATAGACCCCATTATGAATTTTAAAAAGTGATTTTTATTCATTTATTATTTTTTATCTCCCTTTATTTGAGGTACTAGTACATCTTTCATTAATAGATTTTTATCTCCATTATATGTTTTAGTTATAGGGTGTCCATCTCTAGTTAATCCGGCAAAAGCACCACTATCTACCGCTTCCCATAATCCATATTTCGCTTGACCTTTTAAATTAATTAAACCGAAATGATTTTCAGAGCCTAAAGAGTTTACTGTGTCCTTCCATTGTTCATCAAAAGCTTCAAAATAAAAGCATGACATACCCATAGAATTTGTCCAATCACGCATGTGTTTATAATAAAGTGCTCCTTTGTATTCATCTGTAGCTTTAGAGCCCGTAGAACCATAGTGTCCATTAGAAAAACTTGCCCATCCTGTTTCTCCAATATGAATTGGTTTATCTATTCCAAGGCTTTTTATGTAATTCAAAACACTTTTATATTGAGAAACTGCATATGTTTTTGCATTTAACATGGCTGCATCTATTTTTTCAATATCTATCAAGTCGTTATCATTAGTAGCGCCCCAAAAGTCTGGATTGTAATGTGTATCATGCATGGGATAGGTATGCATAGAAATATAATCGACTGCTTTGATTAGTTTTTCTAAATCATCAACATGATATTCAATATCGCCACCTCCCCAAGAAGCAAAATTATCGGAGCTTGTAATCCATACATCCTTAGAAAGCTCTCCAGATTGCTTTAAATTTTGTAAATGATTTACCCATTTTAAAATAATACCAGGCTGAACATAATAACTTGTCGCCCATTTTACCATAGCCTCATTTCCAACGACCAGAACTTTAACAATCTTCGGGTAATCTTTTGCCAAAGAAATTGCGGACTCTATTTCAACAGCGTTTCTATCACTCTCTTCATCGTGATTTGGTTCTCCGTTTTCCCAATTAAAAGCACTTTTACAATCAATCCAAATCCCCAACATGACATACATCTCAAAATTTGAATCTTCATTTTTTAATTGACTAATTGCTTCTAACAAATTTGAGGCTTGGGAATAATGAACATTATACGTTCTTAAAAGCTTGATATTCATTGCCGAAAGAATCTTCATATCTTCTTTTAACTCGTCCAACGTTGGTTGAATTTTACGGGACTTTTGTCTATACCCACCATAAGATATTGCTAAGTATTTTGGATTACCCAAGATGTCTTTTGCCGATTTCTCTGTTATGTCTCTTTCCTTCGAAGTTTTATTCATTGGAACACACCCAATCATCATAATTGATATGAATACAACCGAAAATATTTTATAACTGTTCGCCATGAGTGATGAAAATAAAGTTTTAATCTTTTTTAATTGATACAATTATTTGATTGATTTCACCAGTTCTTTCATAAACTTTCTTACTATTCTCAGTGTCCAGAACAAGTTTATCATATTCGAGTATGTCATCATCGTTAAACACAACTTTTAGACTTTCCTTATTAGATAATTTATAAATTACTGGAATTTGACAATAGGTAAAACAAAGTGAACCTTTTTCTAATTCAATTTTTCTAACTTGTTTATTGACATCTATATATTTAAAGGATTTTGGTGTTTTTAGGAACTCGTTTTTTCTTAATAACCTATGATTAAACTGAAGATTTCCATGCTTAACAAACACCCCTAATTCTCCAAATCGACTTAAGACATCTTCTTTTACCTGTCCAGTCATTCCAGGTTGTTGTGCTCCTTTTCCTCCTGGGGTATGAGAATAAGGGTCTGTAGGGAAAGCACCGTACAAATCTGGTGATTTATGAACTCCTATACCTTCATTTATTTCGTAATAATGATCTAACAATTTACCAATCGTTACTTCGTTCTCTTCGTTCTCTATGGCCAATAAACAAGTCTCCTGAACACTTAATAATAATTTAGAAACCATGTGCCAATAAATTGACCCTAATCCTTCATAGCCAAAAAAAGTTCCTGATCGTCCTGTAAAGGATTTGTGGTCAAAAATTTCTTCGAAAATGTTTAAGAGTAATGGCGTATCATTATCGGCCAATAATTTGTATGCTTTCGGTAATTGAGATAATGCGTCTATTAAGCTTCCAGCATTGTTAAATGCGCCATTGAAATGATAATTCCCTAAAACATCTTTTTCAATAATATTAGAATTTCCATCCTTTAGAAGTTGTTTCAATAGGGCTGAATCTTCTACTTTTTTGGAAGGAATGATGTTCTTTTCACAAAATCTAGAAAGTTCCTTGTTTGGATATAAGACATAACTGTATTGATCTGCTCTAAAGAGTGCACTACTTTTCAAAGCGTCCAAAACTTCCAATGAATCTTCGGCAGCAATATATCCCGAACTTAAAACGGCAACTTGACCTTCTAGCATTTCTGGTAAGTGAGAAATGGAGACTTCTGAATCATTATTAACCGTCATTAAATTATAGGCATGATATAAATTATCATTGCGTTTGTTAGCATTGATGGTATGATCTAAGAACTTTTTGCTAAGGTTAATA
Organism: uncultured Bacteroidota bacterium; assembly: GCA_913062555.1. Lineage (GTDB taxonomy): Bacteria > Bacteroidota > Bacteroidia > Flavobacteriales > Flavobacteriaceae > CAJXVU01. The sequence goes on along the minus strand of CAJXVU010000024.1, from coordinate 1,265 downwards.
AATTGCAAAAGATTACTTTTAGTTATGGAATCTTTCTCACCTGAAAATCCATTGTTGTAAATTGTGGTTCTATAATCACTACCAGCATTGCCAAGTCCGTCTAAAATCTTTTTTCGGTCTTCATCTGAAATCTTAGTATTAAGAAGATACATATTATCATCAAATGTGGTAACTACTGCACTGAAAAACGAGGATAATTCTTTTGAAATTTCATGCTTTTCTACTGATATATTTTCAACAATATTCTCAAAGAAACTTAGAAATCTTCTCAAATAATAAAGCGTAACCATTGATACCCCATTTCCAACTAATGCATTATTTGCATCGTTCCATTCCGGACGTTGTGTATTCATCCAAATACCGCCTTCCGGAATAAAATTTGAGACTTTTGCCAATACGGTTACTAATAATTTTTCAATAAGATTAACTTTGTATATGTTCTTGTTTTTACCCGAAAGTAAGGCACCATCTGCTCCAAGTTTTTCTCTTCTTTTGATAATTTCCCTATTTAATCTCTCGTCAAAAACAATGGTGTCTTTTGGATTAACTAGGATTTGGGCATAGACTTTTATTTTATAAGGAACATTGGCATATACAAAAATGTCCTGTTTAAAATATGTTGCCAGTTTATTTGGATAATGAGTCTCTATAAATTCTAAAAATTTTAGCAAATAAATAATTTGATGGTCCCCCCAATAGCCAATATATGACCATGGATCGTCTGGATCATCAACTTCCCAATCAAATCCATCTTTAGTTACACGATATGGATTATACCCTTCAAATGTTGTAGCATTTAAAAATTTATGAATCATGCTATCAATAAATTCCGGATAAGAATGTGCTAGCGCCTCCCAGTTTTGAAAAATATCTCTCCAATTCCCTTCATAATCAAGTATTTTTGACCCATCAATTTCACTCGTTGTATTGATAGAGAATTTATTCCATGGTCGACTTGGGTCTCCATGTCGCCTACTAAATTTTAAAGGCATATATTCAAAACAAAGTCTCTTAAAATCTTGATCCCTATCATTCTCGGCCAAGTTTTTTAAATACTTGAGATCAAATTTTTCTGAAAGTTGGTGTAAAAGTTCCTTCTTGTTCTCAAACACCTGTGTGTTTGCAGTGTTAATGTACTTTATAAAATCATTTTTTTCAATGTGATAATTGTCATCAAAAATTCCACCACGCATAATGTTGAAAAGAGTATTTGAAAAATGCCTCGTATTTCGCATTTTATCTGCGGTCAATTGCATTCCATCTGA
>CAJXVU010000023.1 GCA_913062555.1 uncultured Bacteroidota bacterium | reverse complement strand
AAGAAGAAAAACGGAACATGGTCAAAACCAATTAACCTTGGAAATGAAGTAAATTCTAATTTTGGCGAAACAAGCCCGAGTATCACTCCAGATGGTAAATATTTATTTTTTAGTCGAAATAACGAAGAAGGTGGACTACCAAACTTTTATTGGGTGAGCACTGAAATTATCCATAAATTAAAAACGGCTTATTTTAAGAAGGAACAATAAATTTAGTACTCATAATTTTGAAACTAATTGTACATACGTTTGGTAACTATGTATAAAAATAATAGCGGTTTAATCGCTAAAACATAAGTAAGTAAACATAAAAAAGGGCTGTGTTTATCCGAAAAGTTAGCGTTTCAAAATCCGCTCCTATTCTTATACTAGACGATTACCTGTAATTTCACAGCGAGAAGAAAAAAAATATAGTTTGAAAATCAATTTTGGACAATTAAAAAATTAAATTTAAACGAATGAAAAACATAGTAAAAAAAGAAAATGTAACCAGAAAACAATTTTTAGGAGTGGACTTTGTAGTGCTCTCTATTGGAAAGAGCACTATGGTTACGAAAATGCTATATAAATTGACAGATTTTGTCCCTTTTCACAAACACCCTAACGAACAAAGTGGTTACGTCATCTCGGGAAAATACAAATTAAAATTTGATGGTAAAGAATATACCTTAACAGAAGGAGACACCTATTCTATTCCAGCAGATATTGAGCATTCAATAGAAATAATTGAGGCTGGAGAAGTTGTTGATGTATTTTCACCAATTAGACTAGATTATATATAAGAAAATGTCCGACAAGTTTAACTAATGTATTAAATTCAAAATTAATTTCTGTTGACAAAACAGTTGAGAAAACTTTAGAACAAATAGAAATATGATATCGATTAACGACATACTATTATTTGCATTGGCATCATTGATTATGATTCTATCACCAGGACCGCATATGATTTATTTAAGAGCAATTGGAATTGAACGACTACAAATATGGGATTAACTGAAAATGAAAAGACAGTTGTCAAGAAAGAATTGAGTTAAAACCGCTATGGAACGTTTAAACTTATCGGCCAGAGCTTATGATCGAATTTTGAAAGTATCGAGAACCATTGCTGACTTGGAAGGTGTAGCCCAAGTAAACGGCACCCATATTAGTGAAGCTATTCAATACCGGAGTTTAGATAGAGATGGCTGGTTGGGGTAGATGCGATGTCGATTAGAGAATTGTATAAAGTGTTTAAAATAGACTCCTTATATTAGAGGTGTAAGGTTACCATTAATTACGATAATAAATAGAAAGAAACCCCTTCAAGTAGAAGGGGTTTTAAGTATAAGTGCGATTTTAACGCCTGTTCTATAGTTCAAATTAAAAATCTGTCCAACCATAATTTTGCACACTGAACCAATCAACTGAAAGTAGAAATCCGCTCCTGTTGCTGCATAAACATTATTCCAGTCATGTCCTTCAGCTCACTGCTATTCCACGCGCCTCCCTCGAAAGAGTCCTATTGGTCATTCGTATTGGTGGATGGGAATGATCGGTCCGGACCCCAAATGATGCGCACGGCGCCCGAGCCGCCTTGACCCGCGTACTGCCACTGGACATCGGGTAAGCCACCGTCGCCAACCACTACGGTGTAGGTTGTTCCAGGTTGCACGGCAATGCTGTTCTTCCAGCCCAGGCCGCCGCCAGAGCCACCGTAGTAGTAAGTCGACCCGCCGCCGCCGCCGAATGCCCCGCCGCGCTGAATGAGAGAGCTTGAGTTGCTGCCATCGGTGTAGGTCTTGCCATCAACGCCCCCCGAACCACCGCCACCGCCCTCAGCAGCGCCGATGGATGAGCCGGAACCACTCGGGCCTTGTCCATAGATTCCAACACCGCCGCCAGAAGCCCAGCCGCCACCGCCGCCACCGCCGCCCGCGCCGTCACCGCCTGCAACTTGGGTGGTTCCAGTGCCATTGCCAATGCCGCCATTGCCTCCGGAACCCGAGTAGCCTCCGGCTCCCCCGCCCCCAGAGAAAGAGGATCCCGTCGAATTCGAATAACCGCCGTTACCACCGCCATCACCGGTAAACGTGCCAAACGTGTCAATCCCATGGCCGCCACCGCCGCCCCTCACTGTAGAGGCATCGATGAAGTAGGAATCACCACCGGGGGTTTGCCCGGTGTCACCGTTTCTGCCACCGCCGCCGCCGCCGCCGATGGCAACCACTGAGACGCTAGTCACCCCAGCGGGTGCGGTCCATGAATAACTACCTGGTGTGGTGAATTCCTGCTGGCCTACTGCCGGTTCAAGCAAATCTTCTAAAGCTGTAATTCTAGCTTCTAAAACACCTATAAAAGCCTCGTCTATTCCGCCAGGTAAAGTGGTAGCTGTTTTAGAATGCATTGCATAAGGCACACTTAATAACTGGCTGGTGCCATTTACATCGTAACTTCCATTGTTATCTACATCTACTTCTGTTTTTATAAAATAGGTATCAGTGCTCCAATTAATATCAGAGAAGACGCCACTTACTACTACTGCTTCGCCGCCTCCAATCTCAATACTTAACAGTCCGTTTGCATTAGTGGTTGGTGTTTGGGTTTCTACATAAACTGCTGTAGTACCTTGTAATATGCTTATCTGAATAGGCGTGGTTGCATTGCTTACCAAAATATCAGAACCGTCTCTAACTACTGCTTGGTAACTCATACTCTCTGGTGATTGTGCAAATGCAGTAACTGTTATAAGTAATGCTGATAACAATGTGTAAAATTTGTTCATAGTATTTACTTTTTAATGATTTTAAATGTTTTTAATTCGCTGTTGTTTTGGTTGACTTTTAAGATATAAACACCGGTCTCCAAATTTTTCATGGCTATTTGTGTTGCTTCTTGTTGTACTTTTCCTTTCGTGACTAAGCGCCCTTGAACATCGAACATCATATAACTTAAATCTGTGAGTGAAGCATTGGTTAAAGCCAAAACAATATAGTCTGTGGTTGGGTTAGGGTAGGTTACGGCTGATAAAGTAAGTGCTATCAGTTCAGGATTGCTTAAAACAGCAAATTCTATCGTTTGTTGTACGCCTTGGGTTACAGTGCCATTACTTCCAATATTCATATTGTTTACCAATTGCCCAACCGAATAACTGACTGTGCCATCGCCTGTGGCTTCACCACCTGAGGCCGATATGGTTTGTTGTGAATAAATTGAAGTTGTAGCGCATAGAAAACACGCTAATTGCATAGTTCTTTTCATAGAGTTGTTTTTAAGATTCGTCTAAAATCAACTCAAGTAAAGAGAGCAGAAGAAAGGTTGGTCTAGATTATAAAAAAAAAACGAATATAACATAAATAAAGATGAATAAGATGCATAAAATACAGAAGATGAATAAGATGAATAAGATGAAATTTATTTATATGCATAGTAAAAAACTAATGGTAACACACTGTATAATTAATTGCTGAGTTTTTGCTTATTAATGAAAATCCTCTCGGATTTTCTATTCGGTTTATATTTACTAAACTACATGATTATACACGCAACTAATTATATGCAAACCGTTATCTTTTATTTAAAATAAAACTAAAATCGAACAACCATGAAATCTTTTATCGGAATAATGTTAGTAGTATTTATTTTCATAATAGGATTTTAGTATGGGAGTAAATATGCTTCAACAGAATTCCCAAATCAGAGTGTATTAATAAGCAATGTGTCGGATTTAGAGGAAGTTCAGCAAATAACTGGAGAATATGTTCGAACTCATGTAGTAGCCGATTTTGAGTAATGTGCATCCCTTTTTGCTAAAAATGCAGTTTATATGGTTCCTGAAAGACCTTTACTTAAAGGCAGAAGTGAAATAAGAGCCAATTTAAAAGAATCTTTTATAGGTCGAGGAGATAATAAAAATATTGATCAGAGAGAACCTGCAGAAGAGGTGGTTTTCATTGGAGATTATGATGCTGTGAGAGGAATGGTTATGACAATATTATATTCGCAGACTTACCAACCAACGATTAATGGTTTCAAGTTAAGTTACAAGATGGCCGTATATTTAAATGCCATTTTTTTTTACATTAAAACGATAAGCTCTTTCCCATCTCAAAAAACATAAAGCACCGGTAATTAATTAGTAAAGCATTATCATCCTTTACGTTAAAGGCTGATATGTACTTACAAAAGTTGTATTTTTAATAGGGATGAAACAACTAAAAGCTTTAATACTATTTTTATTTTGCATACAAACTTACTCGCAAAATCAAGGTGTTAATTGGTATTTTTCTGAATACGCAGGTATTAATTTTGATTTGGTTAATGACACGGTTACTTCATTAAATGATGGGCAGATTGGAAATGACGATTCAGCAACAATATCAGATAAGGATGGTAATCTTTTATTTTACACACGTAATAGTAATAATAATAATAGTAACGTGTATAATAAAAACCATGAGCTTATGCCAAATGGTAGGGGCATGCTTCCAGTAACTTGGGGGCGGCAATCTCGTATAATAATTCCAGCACCTAAGAACCCAAATATATATTATATCTTTGCCGCTAGTTTAAATCAAGGGTTTATATACGCTGTTATTGACATGACCTTAAACGGAGGCCTAGGCGATGTCATAGAAAAAAATGTGATAATTCATGAAAATTGTATAGGTATTACAGCTTTGCTCAAAGATTGCGAATCTCAGTCTATATGGATCATCACTTCTTCAGATAACAATCAAGCAAATAATTTGTCATTTCATAGCTACGAACTAACAAAAGCTGGACTAAATATTAACCCAGTGACATCTAATTTTTTCCAACCAATTTTATCTTCTTATATTATAAAAACATCTCCTGATGGAAGTACCCTTGCTACTCCAATCAGTGATAGTAATTCTACGAATATTGGACTATTCAATTTTAATAAAAACACAGGTGTCGTTTCTAATAAACGCATGCTAGAAATAACCAAATTTGATCACAGTGGGCTTTTAGGAACCATTAATATAAGTAGCTTTGAATTTTCTTCTAATAGTAAATTATTATATATAAACTCACGTAATGCTAATACTTATCCCCTTGGTTCAGATAATTCTACAGATCCACTCTTGTTTAAATCAACCTTAACTCAATTTAATTTACAAACTCAAGATATTCAAACTTCTGAATATAAAGTAGATGAACGGTTTGGTTTTTTTTCCACCCTCCAAATAGGTTCTAATGGTAAAATCTATAGAACGTCTAGATATGACTTTTGGAATGGGGATCCCTATCTAAACGTCATTAATAATCCAAACGGTATTGGTGCAACTTGTAATTATATACATCAAGGCATTGATATTAGTCCTAATTTATCAGGTTGGTCTCTACCTCCATATTTTGAATCTATTTATAATAAAGAAGAAGATATAGATATTATTAATAATGGATCTTTGAATCAACTATTAACTCTATGTGAAGGTGAAACTTATACCTTAAGTTACGACGATATCCCCGGTGCCGTTTATAAATGGTATAAAGATGGAGTGCTTATAGCTAATACTACCTCCAGTTTATTAATTACAGAGTCTGGAACCTACGAATTATTTTTTGACAATAATAATGTTGTATGCACAAATGGTTTAGCCAAAATATTGTATTATGAAATACCAGTAGCTAATCAACCCAGTAATATTTTAACTTGTGATAATGATAATGATGCAATTTGGTCTTACGATTTCACATCTCAAGACAATGAAGTATTAGGAGCACAAGATAATACCATTTATAGTGTGCATTATTTTGAATCTCAGGATGACGCCGATAATAATGAAAACGAAATTATTGGCATTTATAGTAATACTAGCAATCCAAAAACTATATATGCTAGAATTCATAACAACGGAAATATTAATTGTTATGACACCACGTCATTTACTTTAGAAGTTTTTAATACACCAACGGCTAATACCATTGGTGATTGGGAAATATGTGATGATGATACTGATGGTAATGACATGAATGGCCAACGAGACTTTGATTTATCAACACTCAATCCTGTTGTTCTAGGAACTCAAAATGCTTTGCAATATGTCATAACTTATTACAATTCACAAATCGATGCAAACTCAAGCAATAATCCCTTGCCAACAAATTATTATAATACAACTCCAAATACAAAAGAGGTTTTTGTTAGGATTGAAAATGTTGATAATACGGAATGTTATGATACAACATCATTTAATTTAATAATCAATTTATTACCTGAATCTTTCGACTCTTCTTTATTGCAATGTGATGACGATGGTAATCCAGATGGATTTACATTATTTAACCTTACTGAAGCCAATGATGATTTAACAGGTGGAGTCACTGACCGATCAACAAAGTTTTTCTTAAGCTTAATAGATGCACAAATCGATATTAATGAAATTGATGGCAACTCATTTAACAACACTCTTAATCCTCAAACTATTTTCGTACAGGTGATTAATGATATTACTGGTTGCTATAGTATTTCAAAATTATTATTAGACGTTACTGCCACAGATGCCAATGATGCATTTCTTAGCCATTGCGATGACGATGGTGTCGAGGATGGGTTTTATAATTTTGACCTTAGTCTGGCAGATACTACAGTTTTAAACGGCTTACCAATAACATTGACTATAAGTTATTATGAAACTTATGAAGATTCACTCCTTGAGCAGAATAAATTGAATACGTCTTTCACAAATACTGTTGCTTATTCACAAACTATTTATGCAAGAATAGAAAACGATAATGCCTGTTATGGTATTGCTCTAGTTGAACTATCAATTTATGAACTCCCGAATATAGAGACCCAATTTGAAACGTTGTATTGTCTCAATTACTTCCCGCAAACTATTACTTTAGATGCTAGCCTTATTAGTAACCCTGCTACTGAATTTACATATGTCTGGTCAACTGGAGAAACAACTCAGGAGATACAAATTAATGCTCCTGGTACATACACTGTGACTGTTGCTAATATCAACGATTGTAATACACAAAGAACGATTACAGTATTGCCATCTAATATTGCAACTGTCGAAAATATTGAGGTCATAGATGTGTCTTCCAATAATGCTATAACCGTTATCGTTTCTGGTGAAGGCGATTACGAATTTTCACTTAATCACATTAATGGTCCTTACCAAGACCGTAATTTTTTAGAAAATGTACCGCCTGGACTACATACAATTTATGTTAGGGACAAAAATGATTGTGGTATCGTAAACGAAATCGTTTCAGTTATTGGCTTTCCTAAATTCTTTACACCTAATGGTGATTCTCATAATGATGCTTGGCATATATTTGGTATTAATAGTAAATCACAGTTACAAAGCGAAATCTTAATTTATGATCGTTATGGTAAATTACTCCAAAAACTTAACCCTAACGGAACAGGATGGGATGGTACTTTTAATGGGGAAGACCTACCTACTAATGATTATTGGTTTCACGTAAAACTACAGGACGGTCGTACATTTAAAAGCCATTTTACATTAAAAAGATAAGCTCTTTTCTATCTCAAAAAGATTAAGCTCTGATTGTTAATCAGTAAAATATTATCACCCTTTGTTCTAAAGGTTAATTTTTACAAAAAAACTGTACTTTTAATAAAGTAAAATATATGCAAAATTAAGGGACTTAAAAACACAAGGACAATTAAGCACACGACAATCCATACACAAACCATTATGTGAAATAGAATTAATATCACTGTCTTTTTTGATAAAGATTTCTTGATTTTGCGTATGGAGCATTATCAACAATATGATGATGTAAAACATTATTTTTTATCTGAAAATATGTGTTAGATAGTATTTACACCTCATCAACAGCAATGAGTCTCTCATCTCTTTTTTTACTGATTGCCAATTTATAGCGTTTCAATTCCTTGTTTACTTTAGGAGCAAGTAAAAACAAGCCTATCATATTAGGCACCATCATTGCAAAAATCAAGGCATCAGAAAAACTAATTACGGCGCTTAAACTTGCAGCAGCACCAATAACTGTAAAAATGCAAAAGATTATTTTATAGCTATTCCCTATTCTTTTATTTCTACCAAAGAGATACGACCATGCTTGATACCCGTAATATGACCATGAAATCATGGAAGAAAAAGCAAATAATATTACGGCTACAGCTAGTACATATGGAAACCAGGAAACACCACTTTCCAATGCTTTAGCGGTTAAAATAGCACCTTGCTCAAAAGACACCCCTGTACCAACAGCTACTTGCCCTGTAATGATCAAAGCCAACGCGGTCATTGTACAAACAATTACGGTATCAATAAAAGGTTCTAATAGTGCTACTAATCCTTCGCTTGCAGCATAATTAGTCTTCACTGCAGAATGCGCAATAGACGCTGACCCTATACCTGCTTCATTTGAAAATGCTGCCCTCTGAAAACCTTGAACAAGCACTCCAATTATCCCCCCTGCGACTCCTATAGGACTAAATGCACCATCAAAAATTGCTTTAAAAGCATTTGGTATTTCGGTATAATTCAGCATCAATATAATAATTATAGCAAGCACATATACCCCCACCATAATCGGGACAATTTTTTCAGTTACTTTTGCTATTTTTTTAATGCCACCAATAATAACTATTCCTACTAATATGGCCATAATTAATCCAAATACCCATCCTTTACCATGGATAAAACTTTGCTCACCTCCAGTAACATATTCAAATAATTTAAACGCCTGATTTACCTGAAACATATTCCCTCCTCCAAAAGATCCTCCTACACACATGATAGCAAAAATGACGGATAGTATCTTTCCAAGTTTCACAAACCCTAATTCTCGTAAACCATTTTTCAAATAATACATTGGCCCTCCAAAAACAGTGCCATCGCTAGCTATTTCGCGATACTTGACCCCTAAAGTACATTCTACAAATTTTGAAGCCATGCCTAATAGCCCTATTAAAATCATCCAAAAAGTAGCGCCTGCGCCTCCAATAGACAGAGCAATTGCTACCCCTGCAATATTTCCTAAACCAACTGTCGCGGACAGCGCTGCAGTTAGCGCTTGAAAATGAGAAACTTCTCCTTTGCTTTCTATCTTTATTGTTTTTAAGATATCTTCTTGCGGTTCGTGAGTATCAATAGCATCATACTTCCCTCGAACAACATTTATTGCAGTAAAAAATCCATTGAAATTGATAAACTTAAAATAAATCGAAAAATACAAAGCTCCTAAAATCAGTACGATCAGCACCCAAGGAATACCAATAGTTGAAGTAATTGGGATTTTAGACAACATCGCATTGGCAAACCATCCGGTTGAATCTACAAATAGTTGATTGATTCTGTCATCCAAACCAGATGTGTTTTCTTGTGCTGAAATTAAAACGGGTGCTAATAGAATACTGAATAACATGAACTGATTTCTCATTCGTTTTTTGATTTTGATTACCGCTAAGTTGCTTATTAGCGACTCACAAAAAAAGCTTACGTAATAATGAAAATACACAGGTCATCTACTTAAGTAAGTACTTAAGTAATTGGTTTTATTGTGTTTATAAGGGTTTTAAATAATAAGAGAATGGTGTGTTTATTATCATTTTCAACTTGAATAGTTATGAAATGGTTGCGTATTGTAATAAATTCTTTTCGGTTGCATAAGCTATTAATTGTTTTTTACCTCCTGAACCACTAATATTCAAAACTTTTTTAATTTGATAAATATGTGCTTGTAAGCCGTCAACTCCAATATGCATGGCTTCGGCAATTTCTGAATATGATTTTTGTTCGCCACAAACACCTAAGTTCGCTAACACTTCTTTTTGTCTGTCTGATAATTCTACTTTAGAAGATTTTTTAAGCTTTTTGTATTTCTTTTTTTGATGTGTAAATTTAATTTTTAGATGCTTTATAGTATCTATATGACTTTCATTCGCTAATAATAATGATTCTCGTTGCTTTAACAAACCGTCATGAGTGTTTTGCAATTTTTCCAATTCCGTTTGTTGCTCTTCCTTTTCAGCTAATAACTTCCAACTGTACAGCAAAATTGTAAATAATAAAATGAATGTAAATTTAAAAGACAAGGCTGTAACTACTCCAAGAAAATTCCAACTAGGCAAAGCCATTAACTTCAAAGCTTGGGCTTCTGGTATAATGCGGTGTGTAACCGCTATCACTATTAATAAAAATAGCGCATAGGTAGGTAGAATCATAAATTTCATACCTCTATTCCTAAAGGCTTTATTTAGTTCATGCAATAGTGCAAAAGCAACCATAAGCGATATTGGAATATCTATTAGCCAAATAAAACTATTTCCTGAATTACTTGGAGTACTATTAGAAAATGAGGCCAAAAAGACAAACGCAATCATTATTAAAATTCCACCAAAAATCACGAAGACTTCTTTTTCTGTAAAACGTTCAATAATTTTAATTACTATATTCCGTTTTCCACCATGTTCTATAGAAGGTAAAGACATTAAAATAAATAGTGAATTGAGTAATGAAAAGAATACGCCTAAACTAACAATGAATGAGTCATTAGCTTCGATACCACTCATGGAAATTAAAATGATGTTTACTAAAGCACCTATTCCCCACGATAATATTGCGAGTCCAAACCATTTAATTCCGTTTAAAGATAATTTAGACGCTTTTCGGTGTTTTTCTTTAAAGTAAATGCGTTGTATCACAAAAGCTGTTATAATACATACAATAGCTGTAACATAATACCCAAGAGCTGATGACATTTAGTTTATTTTGATGCCAACTAAAATACAGTATTTATTCTTCTACGCAAAAAAGGAATCCTTTTACTATTAAATACTAAACCTTAGCTCAATATACTTTTGCTAATGCAAATATGATTGCGATTATTCTGCCGAAGATTATTCCACTATGAATTGAAAATTAACAAAGTTATGGCGTTGAATAAAAAAGAGGTTATTAGCTTTGCCCTGTAAATATGCTTGGAACAAGACATATGTGAATTACAGATAACGAATTAAGGGCGGTTTTTGCCAAAAATTTAGAGCTCCAAACGCTCTTACATTTCATATACTAACCGCTCATGTTTATGATAAAAAATAGAGAAGATAATGATAAAGAATCCAATAATAATGGTGGCAATGCTTTTCATGGCCAACCAGACAATTTGCCAAAATATTGACCAACCAAAAACTATTGGTGAATCAATAACCTTTAATTCTCAAGTTCTTGAAACAGAAAGGGAAATTCAAGTATACCTACCCGAAAATTATGATAATGCTTTAACAAAGTATCCTGTTCTTTATGTATTAGATGGTCAGCGTTACTTTTTAAATGGCATCGCGTTTCAGCATAATTTAACATGGCAACAAATTGTTCCAAATTTCATCATAGTAGGAATTGTGACTGATTCTCAGAAAAGGCGTAGTCTATTGTATGATGAATCTACATTGTTCATTCAATTCTTAGAAAAAGAGTTAATTCCAAAAATAGACAGCGATTATCGAACCCTAGAGGAACGCATATATTTTGGTTGGGAAATGGCAGCTGGGCTAGGAGTCGAAATAATGGCCGATGTGCCTTCATTATTTAACGGGTATCTTTTAGCAAGTCCTACATTTATTTCAGAAGACAGATTAGATAATGTTAATAAAATGATGGAAGGAAATCCTGAACAAAATTTAAAAATATATGCCAGCTTGGGAGTTGTCGAAGGTTGGGCAGTAGCATCTATGAGCTCTTTGGACTCTATAATTAAACGATCCCCTCATAAAAACATAGAATGGAAATATAATTTTTCGGAAAATGAAAATCATTATACAACCCCATTGACTACCATTAATGAAGGCTTAAAATTCTTTTTTAGTGATTATGGCCCTCTTAGGTTTTATACCTTGAAAGAATTTAATGACTTTGGTGGTATAAATGCTTTGCGAGAACATTATAATATTAGAGGTGACAGATATCAAATTGCAGGCGATGTTCATGATGACACCAAGCACTACCTCTTAATACAGTCATATAGAGAGAATAATTTCGAAATGTTTAATCAGTTAGTTATTGGATTCGGTGGAAAAGCATTCATTAAAGAATACTATAATCGTGCATCTTGGTTTAATAGATTTGCAACATTTTTTCTTTCGAATAATGAATTGGCAGATGCCTTAGAAATTTTTGAGGTAGGGATTTTAAAATTTCCAGATTCATCCATATTGAATAATGGCATGGGGAATTACTACAAGGCGAATGGAGAACTAAATAATGCGAAGAAATGGTATAAAAAAGCAATTAAAATTGCAGAAACTAACAACGAACCTGAATTATCTGAGTATAAAAAAAACTTAGAATCTATTAAAAATTAATGATTGCAGATGCCTTAATAGTCTTTTTAATTGGTATTTCCATTTTCATCTCCTCAGTGTATATGTGCCTCTTTATTTCCAAAGATCAGTTGGAGGAATGTGAAAATATTTATCTCTCAGAGATGGTGTAGGTTACGTATTTATTTTGTAAAGTGTTTAAAATAAATGAATTATATTAGTTATCTGAATAGTGATATACAATATTAAGGTGTTTACCATTCAATAAACTTAACAACGAATCAATGGAAATTAAAAGAGTTTCTCGCATACTTAGAACCTTAATTATATCTCTAATATTAATTCAATGTAGTCCAGAGTCAAAAACACTTCTTATTAAAAATGCAACTATTATTGATGGGACTGGCGCAGATAAATTTGTAGGGTCAGTTAGAGTTAAAGGAAATAAGATTATTGAAATAGGGGATTTAAATATACTAAAAACCGATTCAATTATTGATGGGAATGGATTGGTTTTGACCCCTGGTTTTATAGACACCCACAGTCATCACGATTGGGATAGTCTTCAAACAAAAGAAGCAGCAATAAGTCAAGGTATTACAACGATCATTGTTGGTCAGGATGGATTCTCTGAACAACCACTGCAAAAATTCTTTGATTCCATTAGCAAAAACCCTTGGTCTCTAAATGTAGCTTCATACACCGGACATAATAGTATAAGACAAAAGGTAATGGGAGATGACTTCAAACGGGAAGCAACTCAGGAAGAAATCAATGAAATGAAGTCGTTCGTTGAAATAGAAATGCAAAGTGGATCCCTTGGTCTGGGAACGGGTTTGGAGTATGATCCGGGCATTTACTCCAATACTAATGAAGTTATTGAACTTGCTAAAATAGCATCACAATATGGAGGAAAGTATATAAGTCATATGAGAAGTGAAGATGTCTATTTGGAACGAAGTATTGATGAGATTTTAGCCATAGGAAAAGAGGCTCAAATCCCTGTTCAAATCTCTCACTTCAAACTGGCGCGAAAAGGTCTTTGGGGTAGAGCCGAACATGTATTACAAAAATTAGATAGTGCAAGATCCAAAGGAATTGCTGTTACGGCAGATATTTATCCGTACGAATATTGGCAATCAACAATGACTGTTTTATTCCCTAAAAGGGATTTTGAAAATAGAGAAACTGCTCAATTCGCGCTAACTGAATTGACAACACCTGAAGGAATGATTATAAGTACTTTTGATGCTAAACCAGAATATGAAAATTTAACTTTAGATAAAATAGCAGAATTACGTAGTGAAGATGTTGTCACAACATATATTGAGCTCATCAAAATGTCACAAGCTCATCCCTATGAAAGTATTATTGCAAAATCTATGGATTTAGATGACATTAAGACGATTATGAATTGGTCTCAAACCAATATTTGCTCGGATGGAGCTCCCACCGGTCACCCAAGAGGGTGGGGAGCATTTACTCGTTATTTAAGTATGAATACGGGCCAGTCAATTGAAACTAAAATTAACAAAATGACAGGACAGGCTGCAAAGAATTTAAGCTTGAATATGATAGGAATCATAAAAGAAGGTTTTTTTGCAGACCTTGTGTTGTTTAATCCAAAGACAATCAAGGACAAAGCAACTTTTAAAATGAGCACATTAAAATCTGAAGGCATTAGTTTTGTAATGGTGTCTGGCGATATTGTTTATGTCAATGAATCTCCAACTAAGATATATTCTGGGCGAATTATTAAAAGAGCAGATTAAAACTACCTCCCTCATAATATGGCGTTATAAATCAAGTTTCTTTATCAATATAATAGATTGATACTATTTAAGTAATTATGTGGCATTCTCACAGACCACCACAATATTACTATAATCAATATAGCCTTAACAATTAAACATACCGTAGATGGCTAATATCTCGAAACAAACTTTGCTGCAAGGTACCAGTCAAGCTTCCAAAAGTATAATTTTTAGACTAAGAGATTTTTCTAATACACCTTAGTGAAGGTGTTATATGCCTAATCTAAAATAATAAAAATCATTATGCCAATTGCCGTTTTTTATCTGATTCTAGCCGTTTAACACTATCTTATTGTCAGTCTAATAATTTATGATCAATTGTATACATTAAAATAATTTTATCATTTTCTCCTATTTGAATGCGAAATTTTTGCAACGCATTAAATTGTTGCTTGTCTTTCTTTATAGGAAGTGTTCTTTATGTCGCACTAATTAGTAAACCACTATGCAACAAAACGAGTTAATCAAAGAATGTAAATTAAATAATAAGCGCGCCCAAATTGAGCTGTATAGAAAATACAACCAAGGGATGTTTAATGTTGCTATGCGATTATTGATGAACACTGAAAGTGCGGAAGATGTAATACAAGAATCTTTTTTAAGTGCATTTAATAATATAAACACCTTCAAGGCAGAAGTTACTTTTGGTGCATGGCTTAAAAAAATTGTTATTAATAAATGTATTAATCATTTAAAAAAGAGACAGTTGACTGTTGTTGATTTGGACGAAACAGATACACGACAATTTAAAGTTGAGAATAATGATAATTGGGAGTTTGATACGAAATTAGTTTTAGAAGATGTAAAGAAAACGATAAATAAACTTCCAGATAAATACAAGTTTGTGGTGATGTTATATTTAATAGAAGGGCATGATCATGAGGAGATTTCGCAAATTTTAAATATTTCTAAAGTTGCGTCGAGAACTCAACTGATGAGAGGAAAAACTAAATTGAGACAATTACTAAAACATAAAGGCTATGGGACAGAATTTGAAAGAACTATTTGAAAAAGATCGTTTGGTAAATCACAAACGAAAGGCAGATCATGAAGATTTATTTATAGAACGTCTTTATGAGGAGTTACCTGTAAAACAAAAATTTTCATTTTCAACATTTAAAATTGCTGCTTCAGTGATACTATTTATAGGCCTAGGGGTACTTTCTTTTGTATTGATAAACCCTTTGGAACAAAGCAACACAGATAATACCATTGTTAGCGAGTTTACATTAAGTAATATTTCTCCCGAATTGGAAGAAATTGAAAATTTTTACATTAATAATATCAATCAGGAGATTGAATTTATTGAAAAAAACACCAATAATGACGATGCGATAAAACGCTATATGAAAAGATTTTCAATATTAAAAGAAGAATATAAAATGCTTAACGCAGAAATGAACGTAGAAGGTCCTAATACGCATAGTATAAGTTCATTAATTAATAATTTAAAGTTGCAACTAGAATTATTAAAAGAATTAAAAACACAATTAACGAAAGTAAAAAACAACAATCATGACATCATTTAAATCACACACCATATTTTTGTTAATCTTTGGATTGGCAATATCAGGCACTTATGCACAAAAATTAACCAAATCTGCAAAACAGGAGTTTATGGTTAAGGCTGGGACTGTTATAGTTCTCAATAGTAAATACACAAATATAGAATTTGAATTAACAGACCAAGATAAGGTATTGGTAGAAGCCGTAATGGAAATTCAAGGAGCTTCAAAAGAAGAGCTTAATGATTATTTTGGAAAATGGGATTTTAAAGCTAACAGGCAAAATAACACCATACATATCAATTCTGTTTTAAAGTCCGATTTATCATCTAGCATGAATAAAAACGGTTATTATCAAGGGTACTTTTTAGACAAAGACCAACATGAATCAATACAATCAGATATAAAAAATAAAAAGAAAAAAGGACATAGTCTTAAAGAGAAGAATCAAGATTCAAATTCAAATTATAACGAGCAAGATTATAGTTTTAATAATGAGGCCTATATAGAAAAGGGTGATGCATATTTAAACAAATGGGAACAAGAAACAGGAAACAATGCGGCGCCACGTTGGAAAAACAAGTCAAAACAAGAGCGTATTGCGCTTATAGAAAAGATTAAAGCAAACAAATCGAACTCTAATTCTAATAAAAAAATTATTCCCCCCGTTTTGGTCAAGGAAAATATCAAAACAAAATTAAAATTAAAAGTTAAGCCTGAAAAAACTGTTTTACCAGAAGTTAATGTTCGTGTATTTTCAGAAAAAAGAATAGCAATTAATAAAACGTTGAAAATTAAAATTCCAAAATATGCACAATTGCAAATAGAAGTGAGACATGGAAAAATTACATTTAAAAGCAGTATTACTAATTTAAAGGCTAATTTAAGTCATGTATTACTTGAAGCAGGTACAATAGACGGCAGTAAAACTTCAATAAAAGCTGCTTATACAAATTTTGAAATTGAGACCTGGAAGTCTGGTTATCTAGAAACTAATTTTTCGGAATTCACCTTAATCAAGCAGGTTGAAGATATGAAGCTTATATCTAATACATCGACAGTGGCTATAGATCTTGTTTCAAAAAACTTTGAAGCTAAGGGCAATTTCAAATTATTAGATATTGAAATCGCTTCTACAATAAAAGAAGTTTTGATTGATGTTGAGGACAGTAAAAAAGTATGGATCAAACTCCCTGAAATAGATTATAATTTAAGTTATAAAGGCACAGATACTAAGTTGATAGCACCTAATAAATTTGCCTTAAAGACCTTGTCTAAAAACCCAAAAAAGCAATCTATAACATCATTTAAAAACGATAAAAAGACTATCACAATCAATGCACTCGCTAGTGTGATGCAAATTTATGATATCTCTTGGGATGATTTAAAGATTAAAAGTCTGGAAGGACTTTAATAATTAGGGGTGGGATTATTAACATGATAACACCCTGATTTCTCTTCTTACTAAGTACAAAATAATAGAATTTTAACAATTATAAAATCATTTAAATATGAAAAATATAGGCATATCCTTATTCCTCTGTTTTGTCGCATCGGTTACCTATGCGCAAGAGAACGACAAAAACTATGAAGACGCATTTAAATTAATAGAAGTGTGGTTGGATGCTCAAAAAGATTTTGAAAATATCCCAAGTATCACAGCAATGGTTGTTGAGGATCAAGAAATTCTGTGGTCAGGAGCTTTTGGCAAACCAAATTTAGAACAGGAAAATAAAACAGATATTTCAACTATATGTAGCATCTGTTCTATAACTAAATCATTTACTGCTGTAGCTATAATGAAATTGGTAGACGAAGGCAAACTTAATTTAGAAGATCCGGTTAAAGATATTCTTCCTTTTTACAAGGTCAATCAGCAATTTCCTGAAGGAGGAGCCGTTACAGTAGGTTCTTTATTATCACATTCCTCAGGATTGCCTAGAGATACAGGACATAGTTATTTTAGTGGACCCAACTTTGCTTTTCCATCACAAGTTGAATTTCGATCTATATTTAAGGATATGGAAACTGAAAGTAAAGTTGGGGCTGATGTAAACTACAGTAATTCAGGATATGCACTGTTAGGGGAAATTATTGAAACGGTTTCAGGCATGCCCTATGAAACATTTCTTATGAAAGAGGTATTAAGTCCATTAAATATGACTAATACTTATATGGGAACGAAATCAATAAAAGAGAATAATAGTCAAGCAGTTGGTTATACTGCTATAAATAGAAATGGAACTCGTGAAATAGTTAATTTGTTCAACCCAAAGGCAATGAAGCCTGCAATGGGACTTTGGACTACTATTCATGATATGGCAAAATATGCTTCATGGCAATTTAGATTGCGAGATGCGTCTACGGCAGAAATTTTAAAGCCTTCAACAATAAGAAGCATGCACCGTATACAAGCTACTAGTAAGGATGAAAATACGACCTGGGGCCTTGGATTTAATATTATAAAGGGCTCGAATGGTGATGATTGGGTAATGCATGGTGGTACCTGTCCGGGGTTTGTCTCTATGTTACAGCTAAATGTGACAACAAAAATGGGTTATGCTATTATGATAAATGCTAACAGATCCTCTACTTTTAAGTATCTAAATGGTATAAAACAAATTATGAGTAAAGTAAAGCCTATAGAAGAGCAAACTAATAAGCATAACGTTAATCTAGATGATTATACCGGTTACTATAATATGAATCCGTGGAATAGTGTTGTCTACATTTCAACTTGGGGAGAAGATTTAGTGGTTTTACAGTTACCAGAAAATAGTCCTAAAAATGGAATGATGTTTTATAAGCATATTAAAGATGATACATTTCGTCATATAAAAGAAAATGGTGAATTAGGAGAGGAATTTATTTTTGAGAAAGATGAAACTGGCAAAGTGCATAGATTCATAGAAGGAGGGAATTTTAAAAACAAAATTAGTAGATAAAAAAATCGCTCAATGTGACCATTGATATCCCAGTGTCAGTTTGAGTGATTTCAAGAGATTTGTCTCGAAGAAATTGTACCGAGAACAGGTAGGAGTAGGTTTGTTATAAATTATGGACTCTATTATTTTAAATAAATGATTTATATTAGATGGGTATAGTGGCTAGTAATTATATCTCTATGTTACATTTAATTTAGAAATGAGTAGACCAACAACCATGATTCATAGCATGCAGCATGTTCAATTAAAATATTTAAGCGCTGGTTTGATTGTGTGTTTCGCATTAAATGCATTTCTTAGAAAATACTTGGTAGGTATAAATGACATATTCGATATCATTTTAGGCTCATTACCAAATTTTGTTGCTGTTTTTGTAATATCTATCGTGTTAACTGATCAAAAAAGGGTTGTTGGTATTTATAAATACATGATCATTTTAACCATGATCTTGCTGTTTATAATTGAAGAGTATTACCCGACGTTTACTGGAAATAAAATATTTGATCTTTATGATATTTTAGCTTCTGTTTTAGGCGGAGTGCTTGCCATTATATTAACGTTTTACTACAGCGGCATGAAATTGGAAAACAACATTAAGGAATCTACATAAAGACTGGTATTGCATTTACAGTTAACCTTCATAATGGCTTAAACAAAATAAGTGTCATGCGCTGATATAATATTATGTTTTTGAATTAAGAAAAAAGGCAACGACCAGAATATGTTTAAAAGTTTTCTCTCAACAAACTCTACTAGGCAAAATATTGTCTTGGTGTTTTTCCCATGAGGTCTTTAAATGCTTTATTAAAAGTCGATTTGGAATTAAAGCCAGCTTCTGAAGCAATAGCTATAAAGGTAAAGTTGTTAAACTCTTGTGATTCTACCAATGCAATAAATTCTTTAATTCGATAGAAATTTACAAATTCAAAAAAGTTCATACCAACGCCTTCATTAAGTAGTCTTGCCATTTCAGGATCATTAACTCCCAACATTTCAGCCAATTCGGCTTTATGCAATTTCTTATTCAAATAAGGTTTTTTGTGTTGCATTATGGCTTCAAGCTCTTCTTTTAGATTTTTAATATCTTCAGGTTTAAGCTTAGATTTGCTGTACTTTGTTTTAGCCGATTTAAACTCTATGCTAAATAATTCAGGTCTTGTAAGTGAATGAAATCCAACAAACAAAATGATCATTGTCAGGCTTATCCAAACAAAATTGTAAACAACTCTGGCTAATAGTTCATATTCAAAAAAGGTAATAAAAATAATGGTTAACCAAAAGGCTAGGCAGATGCCTATTGCAATAAGAAACATTTTCAGAAACCGCGACTTCACGGCATAACTTAATTCACTAATCATCTTGGAGTTAAAACGAGAGAGCATCAACCAACTCCATATCCAATATCCAAAATTTATGATTAGTCCTATAATACCCAATGTTAATACAATCCTGATAAGTTCTCCACTAGCAAATCGTCCATTGATGGTTTCATCACTTGCTAATATGAAATATTTGATGAGGTATAAAATGTGAATTACTGCAGGAATGAAATGAAGTAAATCTTTTTTCTTAAACGATTTGTGTTGTAAGGAAGAGCGAACAAATAGGGCAAAGGCTGGTCCAAAAAGGAACATGGAAAACTCGGAAATTGTAATTAGCCGAGGCTCATATCCAAATATTTCCAAAAGCAGAAGTGTCCGTCCTAATAAACCAATTACAACCACTGTAATTAGAAACACGAGATACCTATTGATTTGTTTTCTGAATTGGTTACCAAAGATCAATATTGTTAGTAAAAACAAGCCTTGAAACAAACCAAAGTAAACTAAAGATGCAAAAAGATTTTCCATAAAAAAGTAAAACTATGAGTTAATACTGTAAACTCATAGTTTTAATTAAAGTATTACTATTTAAATAAAAATTTTGTAATCCATTGATTAACATTTCTAGTTCCAGCGTCATTAACTTCTTGGTTAGTCGACTTTAGGTATGCATTGAATGTCTCACTATTATCCCATTCTGTGATTGAAATAACATCTGGCTCGTATAGATATCCACTTGGAGATTTACCACTACCAAGCAGTGCCACAAATTTACCTCCTGCTGCCTTCATCTTTTTTGAAGCATTGTTCTTTGCATTGCGAAACGATTGGGTGTCATTGACCCAATATGCGGTAACGACATAAACTTTATCACTACTTACGGTAAACTCTAAATCTTCTTTCAGGTTTTCATATTCGGTTAAATTAAAAACAGACCAAATTTTTCGCCTTTCTGAAAGGTAGTCATATGAAAGTTTTTCAGCTTCTTTTGAAAAACTGTTTCGAGACTCTTTATTTGGCCAAGTCATGAAGCTAACAAAGTTAGTGTGAAAGTTACCTTTTGTAGGTGCTGAAATTGGTACAAATGAAGCGTCTACTTTAAAACCATGTTTGGTCGCAGGTGGAAATACATGTCCGAAATAAGTGTTTAATGCATCATCTGTATCCGGATTTCTAATTGCGGTTAACAAATCTAAGCTATTCCCTTTTTTGATCGTTATCGTTTTTGTTTTTGTTGTTTCTCCTCCGGTTTGAGCGTTAAGTACATTTGACATCCCAATAGAGAATGTCAATACAATTGCTAATAATAAGTGTTTAATCATTTTATTTATTTTTAATTATTTACAGACAAATGTATCATGACAACAGTATCTTAAATAATGATTTAACAGGGAAGAGGTGTTAATACCGTATTTGTACGTTTTAAAACAGTATTAGGGCTTAAAGATCTTGCAGAGTATTGATAGAAGTGGCTTGTACTCTCATTAAATTTAGATTTAAAGCAGGAGCTTGTAAAGGACAATTTTAAATAAAAAAAACATAATATCCTTAAATTTCCCAGTTGCCAGCCCTAAAAAAATCTCCTATCTTGGCATTTCGTTTAACACTAGACCTTATTCAAGTCCGCTCTATGAAAAAATTAAGCTTACTATTTGCACTCACATTATTTGTTAACTGCAATTCTTCCGAAGAAAAAACACAAGTCACAATTAATAATCAGGATCCTGAAACCATTAAAATTCCAGTGCTTAATCTTGAGGAAGCCAATCGCCTAGCACAATTACCATTACACTGTATGGATACCGAATACCCCAATAAACTCAATCAAACTATTGGAGGGGCTGATGATTTACAAACGCCAAAAACATTACACCCAACATTTTATGGTTGTTTTGATTGGCACTCGGCAGTACACGGCCATTGGAGTTTGGTGTCCCTGTTGAAACAGTTTGATAATCTAGACCATAGAGATGAAATTAAAGCAAAATTGTTGAAGAGCATTTCAAAAGAAAACATAGCTACTGAGGTCGCATACTTTGATGGCAAGTACAATAAGTCTTACGAACGGACATATGGTTGGGCATGGGTGCTTAAACTCGCTGAAGAGTTGCATACCTGGGATGACCCAATTGCTCGTGAATTGGAAAATAATTTGCAACCACTTACCGATTTAATGATTGAGAAGTATATTGAATTTTTACCACGTTTAAATTATCCAATTCGTGTAGGTGAACATCCAAATACGGGTTTCGGTTTATCGTTTGCTTATGATTATGCAGTTGTGGTCAATCATCGTCAATTGAAACAAAGTATTGAACAACGTGCGCGAGATTTTTATATGGATGATCAAAATTGCCCATTGTCATGGGAGCCTAGCGGATTCGATTTCTTATCGCCTTGTTTGGAAGAAGCAGCTATTATGAAGCGAATCTTGCCTCAGGAAGAATTTAAATCATGGTTGTCTAAATTCTTGCCACAACTCAAGGATAAAGGTTTTAATTTAGAAACTGGAAAAGTGTCTGATAGAACTGATGGTAAATTAGTACATCTTGACGGTGTTAATTTTTCACGAGCTTGGAGCTTGAATAAAATTGCAGAAGGCCTTCCGGAGTATGTACATTTAAAACAAATTGCCTATCAACATATTAATTATTCCTTACCTAATATTGTTGAAGATAATTATGAAGGAGGTCATTGGCTGGGGAGTTTTGCTATTTATGCCTTGAATTCTATAGATCGGTGAGATTTATAAATCTTGACTTCTAATTAATACCAATTGATAAACTTTTTTTTGTAAGAAAATGAAGCAAATAAAAATTCATTATTTTTAGATTCTAATTTAATATAATAAATACTATGATCAATCTTAAATTACGTTCAGTAGCGCTTGTTTTCACAGGACTGCTCTTATGTTTTACTGCTTGTAAATCAGATGGAGGTTCGGGGGATAAACTCGCTATTGAATTTGAAAAGTACGAATTGGAAAACGGCCTTCAGGTTGTCCTTCATCAAGACAAGTCAGACCCAATTGTATCCTTAGCCATTCAATATGGAGTAGGATCGAACAGAGAGAAAACTGGAAGAACTGGTTTTGCGCATTTATTTGAACACATGTTATTTCAGGAATCGGAGAATGTGCCTCAGGATCAATTTTTTAAAAAAATTCAAGATGCTGGAGGAACACTTAATGGGGGAACCTGGAAAGATGGGACTATCTATTACGAAGTAGTTCCAAATAATGCTTTAGAAAAAATCATGTGGTTAGAAAGTGATCGTATGGGCTTTCTAATAAATACTGTGACAGAATCAGCATTTTATAATCAACAGGAAGTTGTTCAAAATGAAAAGCGACAACGAGTAGATAATAACCCATATGGTCATACAGGATGGGTACTAGATAAGGCAATATACCCAGAAGGGCATCCTTACAACTGGCAGGTAATTGGCGAATTAGTAGATCTACAAAGTGCTACTATTGAAGATGTAAAAGAATTTTATGATAAGTATTATGGGCCAAATAATGCAACTTTAGTTTTAGCAGGTGACTTCGAAACTGAAGATGCAAAAACACTTATTGAAAAATATTTTGGCGAAATTAAGCGTCGTCAAGAGGTTGCTCCATTAGAACCACAGCTGGTAGTTCTTAGTGAAACAAAGCGATTATATCATGAAGATAACTTCGCGACGGCAGCACAATTAAACATGGTTTGGCCAACATTACAACATTATGAAGATGATGCCTACGCTTTAGATTTTCTTGGGCAGCTATTAGCCGATGGGAAAAAAGCGCCAATGTATAAGGTATTGGTAAAAGAGAAAGAGTTGACTTCAAATACAAATGCCTATAATAACTCGCAAGTACTTGCTGGGGAATTTCATGTGAGTATTACAGCAAATGCTGGTAAAAATTTAGCAGATATTGAAGCCGCTATTTTTGAGTCATTTCAGAAATTTGAAACAGAAGGAATTTCTGAAACAGATGTAGAACGTATTAAAGCAAGTTTAGAAACTGGTTTTTATAATGCTATTGGAAGCGTATTAGGAAAATCGTTTCAGTTAGCACAATACAATTCTTTTACAGGAGACCCAGGGTTTATAACTCAGGATATTGAAAATATTAAGGCGGTAACTAAAGAAGATATTATGCGTGTGTATAATACTTATATTAAAGATAAGCCTTATGTAATTACTAGTTTTGTGCCTAAAGGAAAACTAGAATTAGCCGCAAAAGATTCTCAATTGGCGGCAGTCGTTGAAGAAGAAATTAAAGATAATGTGGATGTTGTAATTGAAGATGTAGCTGATGAAGTTTTAAAAACACCATCTAATTTTGACAGATCAGTTGAGCCTGACACAGGTGAAACACCAAAATTAAATATTCCAGAATCTTGGAATGCAACACTTTCTAATAATATGAAAGTATATGGTATTGAACAGTCAGAATTGCCGATAGTAAACTTTAGTTTAGTAATTGAAGGCGGGCATTTATTGGATTCATTTGAAAAAATTGGAGTCGCCAATTTGATGACGGATATATTAATGGAAGGAACAGCTAATAAAACACCAGAAGCTTTAGAAGAGGCTATTGAATTACTTGGTGCTAATATTAATATGTTTACCGGTAGAGAATCAATTACGATTAGAGGGAACACTCTAGTGCGTAATTTTGATAAAACAATGGATCTTATAGAAGAGATTTTATTAGAACCACGTTGGGACGAAGAAGAGTTGAAACGTGTTAAATTGAGTACAGTTAACCGTATTAAGCGTTTAGCGGCAAACCCTAATAACGTAGCAAGAAATGTGGCTAATAAGCTGTTATATGGTGAAAAACATATGTTTGCTTACCCAACAACAGGGACAGTGGAATCAGTAGAATCAATTACTATGGAAGATTTAAAAGCCTTTTATAATAAGAATTTTTCACCGTCGATAAGTAATTTTCATGTTGTAGGGAATATTAATAAAGATGATGCACTCGCTGTATTAGCTGATTTAGAAACTAAATGGGCTGCTAAGGATGTTGTAATTCCAACTTATGAAATTAGTACAGATCGCGATAAATCTTCTCTATATTTTGTAGATATTCCAAATGCTAAGCAATCAGTAATCAATATTGGATATTTGTCAATGGCACGGACTGATCCTGACTTTTTTGCTGCAACGGTAATGAATTACAAACTTGGAGGTTCGTTCTCTGGAAATGTAAATCTGATTTTGAGAGAAGAAAAGGGTTATACTTATGGAGCGAGAACAGGGTTTAGTGGTTCTAAAATACGAGGAGCATTTACAGCATCTTCTAGTGTGAGAACAAATACGACTTTCGAATCGGTTAAAATATTTAAAGACGAAATTGAAAAATATAAAGAAGGTATTTCTCAGGAAGATTTAGATTTCACTAAAAATGCAATGATAAAATCTAATGCAAGACGTTTTGAAACACAAGGGTCACTCTTAGGGATGCTTCAAAATATGAGCGCTTATAATTTACCAAGCGATTATATTGCAGGGGAAGAGAAAATTGTTGGGGCTATGACCTTAGAGCAACATAAGGCATTGGCTAATAAATATCTAGATGCCACGAAAATGGGTTATTTAATTATTGGTGATGCAGCAACACAATTTGAAAAATTTAAAAATGCAGGCTTTGATGAGGTTAAGCTTTTAGATAAAGATGCTAAAGAAGTAAAACTTACTAATATTAAAATGTAATTTATTATTGCATTGTTTTAAAAAAGGTATGGCTAAAGCCATACCTTTTTTTGTTTAAGTTAAAATTTTATTTTTTGAATTCTTACATTAGCAAGATACATGTACAATTATGATAAAAAATTGGTTTAAAAATATTGGTCCGGGCCCTTTAGTAGCGGCTGCTTTTATTGGTCCAGGGACAGTTACCCTATGTACGGTTGCTGGTGTTAATTTTGGTTTTGCATTGCTATGGGCAATGGTGCTTTCTATAATAGCGACTGTTATTCTTCAGGAAATGTCGGCACGCTTGGGGATAATTTCTCAAAAAGGATTATCAGAAATTATCCGTACAGAAATAAAAAATCCGATTTTTAAAGTTTTGGCGATTATATTGATCTTATCGGCTATTGTAATTGGAAATGCAGCTTACGAAGCGGGAAATATTAGTGGAGGAGTACTGGGCCTGGAAGCTGTCTTTGGTCATAATGCTCTGGATTTAGGAGATTTCTCATTGAATTATTTCAGTTTAATGATTGGAGTTATCGCCTTTATTTTATTATATATAGGAAATTATAGAGTGCTTGAAAAAGCCTTAGTTAGTTTAGTGATTTTAATGAGTATCGCGTTTTTGATCACTGCAATTATGACGAAACCTGATTTGGGTGAAATATTTAAGGGTGTGTTTACCCTTGAGTTTCCAGATGAAAGTATATTCACTATAATAGGTTTGATAGGAACGACTGTGGTGCCTTACAACCTTTTTTTACATGCTGCTTTAGTTAAAGAGAAATGGCATAAGGAAAGTGACTTAAAATACGCTAGAAAGGATACTATTGTAGCTGTAGTCCTGGGTGGATTGGTGTCGATGTGCATTATGATCTCCGCTGCAGCTATTCAAGCACAAGATATTAACAATGTTGCCGACTTGGCCAAAGGTCTTGAGCCATTATTTGGTAGTTTTTCAAAGTACTTTTTAGCTATCGGATTATTTGCAGCCGGGATAACTAGTGCTATTACAGCACCTCTGGCTGCAGCCTATGTTGCGACCGGATGTCTTGGTTGGTCCTCAAATATGAAAACAAAAAAATTTAGAGCCGTTTGGATGTTTATTTTATTTGTTGGTGTGTTGTCATCATCATCAGGAATTAAATCTATTGAGATTATAAAATTTGCCCAGGTAGCCAATGGCTTATTATTGCCCGTAATTGCTGGGTTCCTAATATGGATTGTAAACAAAACATCTGTGCTTGGAAAATATAAAAACAATTTAAAACAAAATATATTTGGGATTATTATCTTGGCAATAACCATCTTTTTAGGTTTAAAAAGTATCTCCAAAGTATTTGAGCTAATTTAGTAAATCATAATATAGATTTTATATGTACGATGTAAAGGATGAATATTAACTAATGAATCAAATCTCTATTGATATAAATGCCGATGTAGGTGAAGGTATAGGCAATGAAACAGAGTTGTTGCCTTTAATCTCATCATGTAACATTGCTTGTGGCGGACATGCAGGAACTCAAGCCAGTATGACTGCTGTAGTGAAATTGGCAAAGCAACACCGCGTTAAAATTGGGGCGCATCCTTCATTTCCTGATACTAAAAACTTTGGTCGTAGCATAGTGGAAATGTCCAATACAGCCTTGTTTACTTCAATTAAAGGGCAAATTAAGAGTTTAATGACTGTGATTCGAAACGAACATGCGGCTATGCATCATGTAAAACCACATGGCGCTTTGTATAATCTTGCCGCTATTGATACAAATACTGCGGAAGTGATTGTAGAAGTTATGAAAAGTATTGCATTACCCTTAGAACTTTATGTGCCTTATGGATCAGTTATTGCAAAACTGGCAATTAAAGAAAACATACCAATTATGTATGAAGCTTTTGCAGATCGAAATTATAATGACGACTTGACTTTGGTATCTCGAAAAAAAGATAATGCAATTATCTCTGATTCTGAGTCGGTATTTAGACATGTTCATCGCATCATAAAACGACAAAAAGTTAAGTCAATAAGTGGGGGGGAAGTTTTCATTGAAGCCACAACGTTTTGCATTCATGGAGATAACCCTAAGGCATTAATTCTCGCTCGGGAATTACGAAAAAGATTGACAGCATCAGGAATTAAAATTCAATAATAATTTGAAAGATTTCAACTTAAAATATAAACCTTTTGGAGAGCGTTCAATTTTAATAGAATGGCCATCAAAAATTGAGAAATCTGTTTTAAATGATGTGTTAATTTTTAAAAACACGCTTGAAAATTCAAATATTAAAGGTTTAGTTGAGGTAAAATGCGCATATAGCTCAATTTTAATGAGTTATCATGGCGCTATAGAGGATGTCTATGGCGAGGTATTGATGCTAAAAGGGTATTATGAAGCAAGAGTAGCTCCAAATAAATCTGCTTTTAACTTGTGGAAAATACCGGTGTGTTATGAGGGTAAATTTGGGCTAGATTTACAGGATATTTCACTAGCAAAAAACATGACAGAAACTGAGGTCGTTCGACTTCATTCTGAAGCAATTTACACGGTTTATTTTATAGGATTTTTGCCTGGGTTTTTATACTTAGGAGGGCTTGTTGAAACGTTATATTTTCCTCGCAAATCTACACCGCGGTTAAGGGTTGAAAAAGGAGCTGTTGCCATTGGAGGGACTCAAACTGGAGTCTATCCAAATGAGAGTCCTGGAGGTTGGAATGTCATTGGAAATTCACCCATTTCTTTTTTTGACGTCACAAAGAAAGAACCCTGTTTTGCAAAACCAGGAGATGAAATTCAATTCTATGCGGTCTCCAAATCAGAATATGATGACATTAAAACATTGGTAGATGCAGGTGTTTATCAAATGGAAAGTGAGGTGATTCATGATTAAAGTGTTAGACTCGGGATTTTATTCAACAATTCAGGATCTTGGTAGAATGGATTACCAAGCATATGGCGTCCCATATTCTGGTGTTATGGACGTCTACTCTGCAAAATTAGCAAATGCTCTGCTCAATAATGAGATGGATGCTGCGGTTATGGAAATCACGATGACAGGACCTAAACTTTTGTTTAATACTGTGACTTCAATATGTATTACGGGAGCTGATTTGTCTCCAAAGCTTAATGATAAAACTGTGAAACAAAATTACCTCATCCCTGTTAAAGATGGAGATGTTTTAACGTTTGGGAAACTTAACTATGGGTTTCGAGCCTATATTGCTGTTTTAGGAGGGTTTCAAACAGAAAACGTCATGCAAAGCCGGAGCATGTATCAAGGCATAACTAAATCTTTTAGATTAAATAAGGAAGACACCATGTCAATAACAACTCCAGTATTTCCCATATGTGATACACACGCCGGATTAAAAGTAAATACAGCTCATTTTATCAGCACAATCATTGAAGTTTATAAGGGGCCTGAATTTGATGCACTTAGTGCAGTTCAGCAAACACAATTATTCAAGCAGCACTTTACAGTATCAAAAGATAATAGTAGAATGGCCTATCAGCTAAATGAAGCGTTTAATAATAATTTGAAAGCTATAATTACCTCATTGGTTATGCCGGGAACAGTACAATTAACGCCATCTGGGAAGCTTATTATACTAATGAAAGATTGTCAATCAACTGGAGGGTATCCAAGAATTTTACAGCTAAAAGACACTTCAATTGGCATTTTATCACAAAAGTTTATTGGAAGTAAATTCCAATTTGTATTGAATGATTTGTAATATATCATCAAGGGTGATTTTTCTTAGAAATGTTATAAGTTTTGTCTAATTTAGTGTTTCATTATGAATCGAAAAATTATGAGAAAAATTGGATTAGTACTTATCGGAATCGTTATTGGAGCTTTGGGCTCCTATTTTTATTTTAGCGGTGAAAATGTAGAATCATCAATGGCAAAACAAGTGATTGTTAAGCCTAAAGGACTTATTAATCCCCAAACTGCTGAAGGCTTGAGTCAAGGATTTAATTCCAGACACCGACTCATTAGTGATTCCATAGTAAAGCGTCCAGATAATCGATCATCTTGGTGGTCTCTGCAAGATTTGCGCAACTATTTAAATTATGCTGAAAACCAAGCTATAGACTTGGGATATACCATGAATGGGGTACGCCTGTATTTGGGAGCACATCCAAAAGCAAATGAGAGAGCCGGCTTAACCACCATGTTTTTTGCGCCTACAGGAAGTGTAAGTATATCTGAATCCAGTATGTTTTATTTTGGTATGCAGAAAGAAGATAATGGCGATATTCCAGGAGCGGAAGCATTGAATAGAGGTAGTGATGGTTGGCCTCCAAATGCGAGTTATCCTCAACAATAATTGCTTTATTGATGAATGAATTTCTAGAAAACTATTATACACTCATAACCTATGTTGTTGAGATTCTTGCTGCTATTTCATGTTCAGTTTATGTATATAAAAGTCAAGATAAAGCATCTCGCCTTTTTGCTTATTTTTTATGGTTAACTGTTTTTGTTGAAAACCTATCATTGTATGCTAGGTTTATGCAAAACAACTATGATAATGAGCTTTTTATTTTAATTAAAAACAGCCCATTTTGTAGTAATCATTGGTTGTATAATATTCGTTCTTTGGTTGTAATTATCATTCTTGGCGCATACTTTAGAAGACTTATAACTAAAATAAGTTTTCAAAAAAGCATTAAACTTTTGGTAATTATATATTTAGTTTTTTCATTAGTTTATTTTGCTTTTTCTGATGCATTCTTTTATAATGGTATACCATATAACTTTATGTTAAGATCACTTGTTATTGTATTTTTTGGATGTTTGTATTATCTAGAATTATTGAAAAGCGATAGAATTTTAGAGTTTCATAAATCCAAACATTTCTATATATGTTCTACGATGTTGTTATGGTCATTGGTTGTAACTCCCTTATTTGTTTTTTCAGATTATTATAGGCTAGCAAATCCTAATTTTATATATATTAGACAGTTAATATTATTATGTTCAAATATTGTTATGTATTTATGTTTTACTATTGTATTTCTAGTTTCATTTTTCAAGATAAAATAATTAACTCAGAACAGATTGCGTTAATTATTTACAGTATAATTGCGATGACGCTATTAGTTACTATGTTCATTTTGTTTTTTACAACGTTCCAAAAACGAAAAAACAAATTGCTCTTAGATAAAATTGCAAGACAAAGAAAGTTTGAGGAAGAACTTGTTAAAACCCAAACCGAAATTAAAGAACAGACTCTAAAATATGTGGGTCAGGAGTTGCATGATAACGTGGGGCAATTATTATCGTTCGCAACAATGCAATTATCTTTAATGTCTACTCTGGTGAAAGATAATCTTAAGGAAAAGGTAGATGACACTAAGGATGTGGTTTTAAATGCTATTGAAGAAGTGAGAACCATATCAAAAACCTTAAATAGCGATGTTATTTTAAGTCGGGGATTTCAGGAGTCTATTCAAACTGAAATGGATCGATTGAATAAGATAAATATGATAAAGGCTGAATTAATTAGTACTGGTGACAGGAGTGTTTGTAAAAATAATGGAGACTCCATTATTCTCTTCAGAATTATTCAGGAATTTATTTCAAATACAGTTAAATATTCTGAAGCCTCGATGTTAAAAATCACCTTGACTTATACGCTAGACGATTTGTATATCGTAGCTGAAGATGATGGTGTAGGATTTGATATTAATGAAGTTAATAAAGGCTCAGGTTTAATTAATATGGAAAGTAGAGCACTATTGACACATACAGCCTTCAGTATGGAATCTAATCCTAATTTTGGTACAAAATTATTACTGCATTACCCTATTGCATTAAGAGCGCTTACGACAACCACTTAAACATCATTTTTAAAAGTTTTAACTTACCAGTATATGGCGCGTATCTAACTGGGGGATCAATCCAATTGCCCCGCTTTACAATTGATTTGCTATGTGAGAAGGTGTCAAAACCTAACTTGCCATGATAGGCTCCCAATCCGCTCGAACCAACACCTCCAAATGGTAATCTGTGATTGCCAAAGTGAATTAAAGGATCGTTTACTGCGCCTCCACCAAAACTGTATTTTTGTAATAACTTATTGATAAAAGCCTTCTTTTTAGAAAAAATATAAAGAGATAGTGGTTTTTCGTAATTCCAAATAATTGCCTCAATGTCAGCTTCAGTATCATAAGTCAATATAGGTAGAATAGGTCCGAAAATTTCTTCTTGCATCACCTTACTATCTAATCTCGGACTATCAATAAGCGTAGGGGAGAGGTAGCAATCTTCAGTATTGAACTCACCACCAAACACTACATTCTCATTATTTAGCATCGCCGTTAAGCGTTCCAAGTTTTTTGTGTTAATAATTCTTGCTAGATCTAATGATGTTTTTGGGTCTTCACCGTAAGCATTTCTTATTTCACTTTTAAGCGCTTCTATTAGATCAGACTTAATATTAGATTTTGCGATGATATAATCTGGCGAAATACAGGTTTGACCAGCATTGAAAAATTTTCCCCAAACGATTCGTTTTGCCACTAATTTGAGTGACATGGAGTCGTCAATAATACATGGAGATTTTCCCCCGAGTTCTAAGGTAACCGGTGTTAAATGTTCTGCTGCTGCTTTGGCTACAATTTTACCCACATTAACACTTCCCGTAAAAAAGATATAATCCCAACGTTGTGCTAAGAGTTCGGTAGCCACAGAAACACCCCCTTCTACAGTGGTCACATATTCCTTGGGAAAGATATTGCTAATAATATCGCTTACAAGGGCTGAAGTATGTGTGGTGAGTTCGCTAGGTTTTAATACTACAGTATTCCCAGCCGCAATAGCCATGACCATAGGTTCTATAGAAAGTAGAAACGGATAATTCCAGGGTGCAATCACTAAAATGGTACCATAAGGTTCCTTGTAGATATAATCTTTTGAAGGAAAAGTTAACATTGAAGACTGGATACGCTTCGGTTTTGCCCAATCACTTAAATTTTTTAAGACCAAATCAATTTCAGAAATTAACAAGGCAAATTCACTCATATAGGCTTCAAATTCCGATTTCCCAAAATCGTTATTTAAGGCCTGGTATATCTCTTGTTCTCTTGAAATAATTTCTTGCTTTAAGAGCTTAAGTAACGTTTTTCTATAGGGAACATCTTTTGTTATTTGAGTCTTATAATATGTACGTTGACTTTCTAGTATGGAAGGTATATTCAAAATATTTTTTTATAAATATAGGAATAAGACGGTAAAGATTAAAGTCTAAATATCTAACAGCAAAATAAAGACGTTTCTAATATTAATTGCAAGCGTCCCAAACAGGATCAGAAGGTGTAGGTGCAGTAATGATGATGTCAGTTTTGCTTACGGGATGTACAAATACTAATTTTCGGGAATGTAAATGAATCCCGCCATCAGGATTACTCCGGTTAAAGCCATATTTTAAATCCCCTTTAATTGGTGATCCAATGCTTGAAAGTTGGACTCTAATTTGATGGTGTCTCCCTGTTTCCAAGTCTACTTCTAGCAAGAAATAGCGCTGTAATGCCTTCAAAACTTGATAATGAAGAATGGCTTTTTTGCTATCGTTAACTTCCTTGATAAATGCTTTCGATTTGTTGTTTTTTGGATTCTTTTTGAGCCAATGAATCAAAGTCCCCTTTGTCTTTGTGGGTTTAATGCCAACAATTGCCCAATAAGTTTTATGGATATGTTTATCTGCGAATAATTTATTTAATCGAGTCAATGCTTTTGAGGTTTTAGCAAAAACTACAATTCCGGTTGTTGGTCTATCTAGGCGATGTACAACACCTAAATACACACTTCCGGGTTTATTATATTTGTCTTTGATGTATTCTTTAACAACATCACTCAGGGGTTTGTCTCCTGTTTTATCACCTTGAACAATATCACCAACACGTTTATTTACAACAATAAGATGATTGTCTTCATAGAGAACCTGTAAGTTAGATTTATTGGATAATAATTTATTTTTCAAAAAATATTTGATTTAACTTCTGACTTCTGACTTCTGACTTCTGACTACTAATATTGCTCCGCATCCGACGGAAAATCGACTTGCTTAACATCAGTAACGTATTGTGATATTGCCTTTGTCATATCCTCATATAAATTCATATAACGTCGTAAAAACCTCGGATTAAATTCGTGAGTCATTCCAATCATATCATGAAGTACCAATACTTGACCATCAACACCATTTCCGGCACCAATCCCAATAATAGGAATGCTAACACTTTCGGCTACTCGTTTTGCTAATGCTGCTGGAATTTTTTCGAGAACGATACCAAAACAGCCTATTTTCTCTAACATTTTGGCATCCTCTAATAGTTGAATCGCTTCTTGTTCTTCTTTAGCTCTTACAGTATAAGTTCCAAATTTATAAATAGACTGAGGTGTTAATCCCAAATGTCCCATAACAGGAATTCCGGCATTTAATATGCGTTTAATTGAATCTTTAACTTCCTTTCCGCCTTCAAGTTTCACTGCATGTCCACCACTTTCTTTCATTATTCTTACTGCAGAACGTAGGGCCTCTTTAGGATCACTTTGATACGTTCCAAAAGGAAGATCTACGACAACTAAAGCACGGTTTACTGCACGAATCACAGAAGACGCATGATAAATCATTTCGTCTAGTGTTATAGGTAAGGTCGTTTCATGTCCTGCCATTACATTACTTGCCGAATCGCCAACTAAAATCACATCAATCCCGGCACCATCTACAATTTTTGCCATGGTATAATCGTAAGCAGTGAGCATAGATACTTTTTCGCCATTGCTTTTCATTTCAACAAGTGACTTGACAGTAACTCTTTTATATTCTTTTTTAGCTGTAGACATAATTCTATAATTTGAGCTGTAAAAATACTAAATATTGAAATAGTTTATGGTTCTGTTAAACTTTTCTTTAAAATCTTTTAAGATCAATGGATTAGGCTTATTTTAGTAAAAAAATCAACCATGACAAGACTAATACTTTTAGTTGTAATTTTAATTTCAACAACAACAATTAATGCTCAAAACGATGAAACCGCTAAGGTGAAAGCTGCGATAGATACTTTTTTTGAAGGATTTCATAAAGGCGACACCCTTTTAATGAAATCTGTGATGTATGGGAATTTTACCACACAAACGGCTTTTAAAAATAAAGAAGGACAGGATGTGTTAAGAACAGATGATGCTTCAAAACTAATTGCTGCGATAGCAAAAAGACCTGCCACTGATAAATGGGATGAGCGTTTAAAAGATTATATTATTAAAGTAGATGGCAATATGGCAAATGCCTGGACACCCTATGAATTCTGGTTTAATGGTAATTTTAGTCATTGTGGTGTGAATTCGTTTCAATTGTTTCATGACAATGGAAAATGGAAAATTATCTATTTAATAGATACGCGTCAGCGTTCTGGCTGTAATGAACAGAAGGAGTAAAATCAGTTAAGTTCCCAGTTAAAAAAAGTAATTATTTAAATGGAGTTTTATCTTGAGTAAAATATCTGAAGGATTATAGGTGACTAACAATCGGCTAGATTCACTCTAACGGCTAAGCCTCCTTCTGAGGTTTCCTTGTATTTGGTATTCATGTCTTTGGCGGTTTCCCACATCGTGTCTATAACTTTGTCTAGAGGTACTTTCGCATTTTTAGGGTCTGTCTCTAAAGCCAACTCTGTGGCGTTAATAGCTTTAATGGCACCCATAGAATTTCGTTCAATGCAAGGGACTTGGACTAAGCCACCAATAGGATCACAGGTTAATCCTAAGTGATGTTCCATGGCAATTTCGGCAGCAATCATAACTTGTTCCGGACTTCCACCAAGAAGTTCGCATAATCCAGCTGCTGCCATTGCAGAAGAAACACCAATCTCAGCCTGACAACCTCCCATAGCGGCAGAAATTGTTGCCCCTTTTTTAAATAGGCTTCCAATTTCTCCAGCAACGAGTAAAAATTGCTTGATCTCTTTAAAACCTGCCTTATGGTTTTCTATAACCAAATAATACATTAAAACTGCAGGTATTACACCAGCACTTCCATTAGTAGGAGCCGTTACAACTCGCCCTAAAGATGCATTTACTTCATTTACACTTAGTGCGAAGCAACTCACCCATTTCAGAATTTGACGAAATTTAACTTCAGTATGTCGAATAGTTTCGAGCCATTCTTGTGGATTATTATATGGAAGTTCTCCTTGTAATTTTTTGTGCATATCATAGGCGCGTCTTCTCACATTGAGTCCTCCGGGAAGAGTTCCTTCAGTATGACAACCAATATACATGCACTCTAACATGGTTTGCCAAACACGGCTAAATTCAAAATCTATTGCTTTTTCATTGCGTAAGGATTTTTCATTTTCTAAAACAATGTCAGAAATACGTTTGTTTTCACTAATACAATATGCCGAAAGTTCAGAAGCATTTGCAATAGGGAATGGAAATGTTTTATGTATTTCAATGTTTTCTTTGGCATGTATAAGCGCTTCTTTTACAACAAAGCCACCACCTATAGAGTAGAAGGTCGAAGGGTAATCTTTACCTGCTATGATTGCTGTAAACATCATTCCATTAGCATGAAATGGAAGAAATGTTCTGTCAAAAATAATATCAGTCTCCGGATTGAACTTGATATTCTTTTCGCCATTTAAATTTAGAATATGCTCAGATTGTATCGTGGTTATACGAGTGTTGATAGATGCTACAGGAATAGTTTCAGGGTCGGCTCCTGTGAGACCTAGCATTACAGCCAAATCTGTAGCATGTCCTTTTCCTGTAAGTGACAAAGAACCGTATAAATCTACTTTTATAGTTTCAACTTTATGGAATAGTTGAGCTTCTTTAAGTTCAATAATCCAACGCTCGGCAGCACGCCAAGGGCCTAAAGTATGTGAGCTTGAGGGGCCTATGCCAATTTTAAGCATGTCAAAAACAGAGATACATTCCATCTAACGCAATCGATTAAGTATTGGGCAAATATAAATGCTTTTGTAACAATATAAATGAATTGGTCTGCAAAGTTTAAACATAATTAATGACAGCTTGTCATATTTATTGCCATGGCACAATGATTGACTATACGAAGATGTATTTAAAAATGAAATTCAACAAATTAAGAATAAATAAAAGTTATGAGTAAAATTATTGGAATCGACTTAGGAACAACAAACTCATGTGTTTCGGTTATGGAAGGTAACGAGCCTGTTGTAATCCCAAACGCAGAAGGTAAGCGTACTACACCATCAGTAATTGCTTTTGTAGAAGGCGGTGAAATCAAAGTTGGTGACCCAGCAAAACGTCAAGCAGTAACAAACCCAACAAAAACGGTTTATTCTATTAAACGTTTTATGGGTAACAAGTTTTCTGAATCTAAAAAAGAAGCTGGCCGTGTACCATATAAGGTAGTAAAAGGAGATAACGACACTCCAAGAGTAGATATTGATGGGCGTTTATATACCCCTCAAGAATTATCGGCAATGGTACTTCAAAAAATGAAGAAAACGGCCGAAGACTATTTAGGTCAAGATGTTTCAGAAGCAGTAATTACTGTGCCAGCATATTTTAATGATGCTCAACGTCAAGCCACTAAAGAAGCTGGTGAGATTGCAGGATTAAAAGTTCGTCGTATTATCAACGAACCAACAGCTGCAGCTTTAGCTTATGGGATGGACAAAAAAGGAACTGACCAAAAAATTGTAGTATTTGATTTTGGTGGAGGAACACATGATGTATCTATCCTTGAATTAGGAGATGGTGTCTTTGAAGTATTATCTACAGATGGTGATACACATTTAGGTGGTGATGATGTTGATGAAAAAATTATCAACTGGTTAGCAGATGAGTTTAAAGCTGAAGAGAGTATGGATTTACGTAAAGATCCAATGTCTTTACAACGTCTAAAAGAAGCTGCTGAAAAAGCTAAGATTGAATTGTCATCTTCTGCACAAACAGAGATTAATTTACCATATATTACGGCTACAGCTAGCGGACCAAAACACTTGGTACGCACGCTAACTAAAGCAAAATTTGAACAATTAATTAACGATTTAGTAAAACGTACTATTGAGCCATGTGCTTCTGCATTAAAAGCTGCAGGATTATCAAAAGGCGATATAGATGAAGTTATTTTAGTAGGTGGTTCTACACGTATTCCAGCAGTACAAGAAGCTGTTGAAAAATTCTTTGGAAAAGCACCTAGTAAAGGTGTTAATCCTGATGAAGTAGTATCTCTAGGAGCAGGAATACAAGGTGGAGTATTATCAGGAGATGTAAAAGATGTATTGTTATTAGATGTTACACCTTTATCATTAGGTATTGAAACTATGGGTAATGTAATGACTAAACTTATAGACGCTAATACAACCATCCCAACAAAGAAATCGCAAGTATTCTCAACAGCTGCGGATAATCAACCTTCTGTAGAAATTCATGTACTACAAGGTGAACGTGCAATGGCTGCAGATAACAACACTATTGGTCGTTTTCACTTAGACGGTATTCCACCAGCAAAAAGAGGAACTCCACAAATTGAAGTGACTTTTGATATTGATGCTAATGGAATTATTCATGTAACCGCTGGAGATAAAGCAACTGGAAAAACTCAAGATATTCGTATTGAAGCGTCTTCAGGATTAACAGATGCAGAAATTGAAAAAATGAAGCAAGATGCTGAAGCTAATGCAGAAGCAGATGCTATAGCAAAAGAAACTGCTGAGAAATTGAATAGCGCCGATGCCATGATTTTCCAAACAGAAAGTCAATTGAAGGAATTTGGCGAGAAATTATCTGATGATAAAAAACAACCAATTGAAGAAGCATTAGAAGAACTTAAAAAAGCTTACGAGACTAAGGATATTGCTATTATAGATCCTGCTTTAGAGAAAATTAATGAAGCTTGGAAAGTTGCTAGTGAAGAAATGTACAAGGCACAAGCTGATGCTCAACAAGGAGGAGAAGCTGGTCCAGAAACAGGTCAGGAAGGACAAGCTGGTGCAGACGAAAGTAGCGATGTTGAAGATGTTGACTTCGAAGAGGTAAAATAATTTGTCATTAATGAGACCCATGCTGAGCATGGTCGAAATTAGACTAGATTTTATAATATAACATAGATTATTTTAACATTGAAAAAGCGTAATCAGAAATGGTTACGCTTTTTTTGCTTGCATATATATCGTCTACTTGCGATTTTGACTTGTTAATTCAATAATTTGTTATGCGCGCATAATATTTATTATATTTGTATAAACTTATGAAATGACAATGCTTACAAATCTATTACATATAAAATATCCAGTGATTCAGGCTCCAATGTTTTTGGTATCCAATACAGCAATGGTTATTGAAGCAATGAAAGGTGGCATCGCAGGATGTATTCCTGCCTTAAATTATAGAACTCTCGAAGAATTACGAGCAGCGATTCAAGAATTAAAAGCCGCAAAGGTTGAAGGAGGCTCTTTTGGATTTAATTTAATTGTCAATAAATCGAATTTAAAGTATAAAGCCCAGTTAGAGGTTTTATGTGAAGAGGGTTGTGATTTTATCATTACCTCTTTAGGAAGCCCGGAAGAAACTATTAAACAAGCCCATAAAGTAGGAATTAAAGTATTTTGTGATGTTGTTGATCTAAAGTTTGCTCAAAAAGTTGAAGGATTAGGTGGAGATGCTATCATTGCTGTAAATGATCAAGCTGGTGGACATCGCGGAAACTCAACCCCAGAAGTCTTAATTAAAGAATTGGTTGCTAATTGTAATATTCCAATAATCTCAGCAGGCGGTGTTGGTTGTAAGGCTGATATTGATGCAATGTTGAATTATGGTGCTGCAGGTGTTTCTGTTGGGAGTCCGTTTATTGCTGCAACAGAAGCTAATGTTACACAAGAATACAAACAGGCTTGTGTCGACTATGGAGCTGATGATATTATTATGACTGAACGTATTTCTGGGACTCCTTGTACCGTCATTAACACCCCTTATGTTCAAAAAATAGGGACTAAGCAAACCTGGATAGAATCGGTTTTAAATAAAAATAAAAAACTTAAAAAATGGGTTAAAATGATTCGTTTTTCGATAGGCATGAATGCTACAAAAAATGCGGCAACAAAAGCGACCTATAAAACAGTTTGGGTGGCAGGACCAAGTATTGAATATACTACAAAAATTTCAACCACTAAGGAGATTGTAGAACGTCTGGTAAAATAATATTTTAAGTGTAACTTTGGATTCGATTTTAAGCACACTTTTAATGAAGATCAAAACTCACGAACAACTTAGAGAATTATATGGCTACCCTAGAGGGAGAGCGAAAGATAAGCTGCTAGCATCATTGGATAAGCACGCGGTTAATTTCATAGAAAATTCACCATTTCTAACACTTTCATCTGTTAGTAAAGCTGGAAAAATGGATGTTTCTCCTAGAGGAGGAGTCGCAGGTTTTGTAAAGGTACTCGATGCCGTTACTATTGTAATTCCTGATTCTAAAGGAAATAACCGACTGGATAGTTTTGTTAATATTGTTGAAACCGAAAGTATTGGGACATTATTCTTAATTCCTGGAATTAACGAAACCTTACGCATAAATGGGACTGCTTATATTTCTACAGATTACGAGCATTTAAATTTATTTAATTCTGAAAATAATCCACCCAAAGCCTGTATTGTCATAAAAATTGAAGAAGTGTTTTTGCATTGTGCAAAGGCTTTAATGCGTTCTAAATTATGGCTTGAAGACACTAAGATTGAGCGTACTGATTTTCCAACCATGGGAGAAATGTTAAAAGATCAATTGGGAGGAAATGGAATTATAGAAACTCAGGTTGAGATGGAACAGCGTTACCAAAAAGATTTATAACGATATCAGTTATACTTGTTAGACAAGTGTTTTGATAGATAAATTGTATCGAGAACTCCTATTGTTAGATTTCTCGATACAATTTCAGTGTTGAAATCACTGGCCTATATGAATAGGTTTGAAGTGACTTTTTAGAGCATTCTATTTTAGTGGCAAATAAAATTCCGTTTTTAGTTTGTGTTCTTCGACACGTTCAGGATTACTAATATATTTTTCTCTAACAGGTTCATCGCGTAATTCGTAATCATTATTTAGTAACCAGTCGTTGAATATATAGTTGTATACTTCTGGAAAGTTTGAGTAACTCCCTTGATATAAGAAAGTTGCAAATTTGCCTCCCTTAAGTGTTTTTACTCCAATTTCACCTGAAGGATTGGCCTTTTTATGAATAACCAAACAGGCATCATAGCGTATTTTATCATCTTCGGTAATATTGGGATCATCATGTGGTAATCCAAGATGTTCTATACCAGCTGTAAATAGCTTTTGTGCTTTTACTTCTCCCCATAACTTTACCCAGGCACTTCCATAATCTAAGGTATTGTATGCCCCTTGCATTCGGTAATACAGGCATTGTTTATCGTCTACATCAATAATTTTTGGTTTTTTAATATTTAATGTGGTTTCCATTGTTTGCATTGTTTTGATTGTATAAAATTTGTCCTTGCGATACCCTATAGGTGAAATACCAAAATGATTCTTAAAAGCTTTTGATAATGATGAAGGTGTTTCATACCCAACATTATAAGCAATGTCTTCTATACCTAAAGCGGTATAGCGAATCATTTTTGCAGCCGTTTCCACGCGCGTTCTGGAAATGTAAGCTCCAATGGGCTCTCCTAATAAGGCTCTACTAATACGATGAAAATGAAATGGCGAAAAATGTGAGATCTCTGCCAGCGTTTTGATGTCAATTTTGCTATCCAAATTATGGTGAATGTATTCGATAATATGGTTTAGCTTTTGCTCATAAAAGGCTTTGTTGCTTTGTTTCGCTGTCATTGTCATTGTATTGATAGGTCAAATGTATACTGAAATGAAGATACAAACTTTTCCAATCTTGCGAAGTTTATTTTTATTTATTGAGCAACTTTGAGTTATTGTCATTTCGGAGGGGTATGCTAATGAAAAAACACAGAAAGTGATACACATAAATTATTAGGTTTAATTAATTGAATATTTGGTTTCTTCCAGTTGTAAAAATTATTTCGAAATAAGTATATTTGATTATTATATAATGCCATGAAAACAAGCGACCCACCAATTATAATTACTCATTTATTTGATAGAACCGTTGATGAGGTATGGGCCGCCATTACCCGGCAGGATCAATTAGTACAATGGTTTTTTGAGGAAATACCAGATTTTAAGGCCGAGGTTGGATTTATAACTCAGTTTAATATAAAAGCACCAAGTAGAGATTTTATGCATTTATGGGAAATTACAGAAATGATCCCACAAAAACGCATTGTAACCAATTGGAAATATGAAGGCTTTAAAGGAGATTCGTTTGTGATTTTTGAATTGGAAGAAGTTGCTAATCAAACTCAATTGACACTAACAACTAAAGTTGTTGAAGATTTTGATGATGCCATACCAGAGTTTAGATATGAAAGCGGATTGGCTGGCTGGAATTATTTTATTAAAGAACGACTTCATTCTTATTTAAATAAACATTAATTTCGATAAATAATTAGAATATAACCGATGAAATTTAAAAACTTAATTTGCTTAGTTATTATCATAACTTTGTTTTCGTGCAATTCACAAGTAGCAAAGGAAGAAATTCCACAAGAGCCTAAAAATGTCATATTACTAATTGGAGACGGAACAGGATTATCCCAAATTTCTTCAGCATTCTTTTTTAAAGAAACCGATCCAAATTATGCTCGTTTTAAACAGATAGGGCTTATTAATACTTCTTCTTCTCGTGAGGATATCACCGATTCTGCAGCAGGTGCAACAGCTTTTGCTTCTGGAATTAAAACTTATAATGGGGCAATTGGTGTAGCTGACGATTCTACTCATGTCCCAACATTAA
Source organism: uncultured Bacteroidota bacterium (assembly GCA_913062555.1). Lineage (GTDB taxonomy): Bacteria > Bacteroidota > Bacteroidia > Flavobacteriales > Flavobacteriaceae > CAJXVU01. Next base: position 14,290 of record CAJXVU010000023.1, on the reverse strand, counting down.
TAGAAATAGCTGCTAAACAAAATATTAAAACTGGATTAATTTCTACATCTTCCATTACACATGCAACTCCTGCTAGTTTTTATGCACATACTATAAGTAGAGGTTTGCAAGAAGAAATTGCGGCATACATGGTGACTTCTAATGTTGATTTTGTCGCTGGTGGTGGAACAAAGTTTTTTAATAACCGTAAAGATGGTAGAAACCTTTTAACTGAATTGGAAGCGAAAGCATATACTATTGATACGACTGCTTTAGGTAACTTTGCTAGTATTCAGGAGTATTCAAAAGTGGCCTATTTTCTTGCGGAAAATCACATGCAACCGGTGGCGAAAGGACGTGGTGATTTTTTACCTAAAGCGACTGAATTGGGCATTCAATATTTAAATGCAAGAGCAAAAGAAAATTCATCTTCATTTTTTATGATGGTAGAAGGCTCTCAAGTAGATTGGGGAGGGCATGCTAATGATGCCGACTACCTTATTTCAGAATTGATAGATTTTGATGATGCCATTGGCAAAGCCTTGGATTTTGCCGAAAAGGATGGTAATACATTGGTTATTGTAACTGCCGATCATGAAACTGGAGGATTTACATTAGCCTCTACTCCAAAAACAAATGCTGAAGGTAAATCATATAGCGATTACAACGAGATCACAGGATCGTTTTCAACTGGAGGACATTCGGCAACATTAATCCCGGTATTTGCTTATGGTCCTGGAGCAGAAGCGTTTTCAGGAGTGTATGAAAATAATGAGATTTTCCATAAAATATTAGAACTTACCAATTGGGATAAAGAAAAATAGTAGTGTCATTGAAAATTGCAATTATTTAGATTTTGGATGCCCCGATGGTAATTTGATCAAAGTAATGTGAAATGATAGAGCTATTATTTTTTTCTGGAAAACATTGCGGCATATGTCAGGCACTTAAACCCAAGCTGCTTGATGAAGTGACATCAAAATTTTCCAACATAGCTGTGCAGGTTATTGATACGAGTAATCAATTGGAATTCGCAGCCCAACATTTGGTGTTTACCCTTCCAGTGGTAATTATTTTAATGGATCATAAAGAACAGTATCGCTTTGTCAGAAGTTTTTCGGTGTTTGAAGTCACGGATAAATTAGAGCGCCTGATACAATTGCAAAGTAGTTAGAAAATTATTGTATTGTCATTGCAAAACCTTTGCTAAAAATTTACAAATACAGCCTGTTTAATTTCTGGCCATTCTTCTTTTAAGATACCATAACAACAGGTAGAGCGTTTAAAACCATCGAGCATCAAGGTGTCTTTGCGTAAAATACCTTCAAGTGTCGCATTTAATTTTTCAACCGCTTTTCTAGAGGCCGTATTGCGCTCATCAATACGAAATTCTACCTTATCAAATTCTAATGCTTCAAAGGCATATTGTAGCATTAAAAATTTCATATGGGTATTGAGTCCAGTCCCTTGAAACTCTTTCCCAATCCAGGTCCAACCAATATGTAACACCTTATTAGGTACATTTATGTATCCATAACGCGTACTTCCAGCATAGCTTTGTGTCCGTTTATCATATATAATAAATGGAATTGTTGTTTTGTGGTAATAGCCATCTACCGCGGTTTGAACATATGTTTTTAATTTTTCCAAGGTATTAATATCACTTGGGGAGTACTGTATTAACTCTTCTTGCTTGGCAATATCCAGTAAATACTCACAATTGCTAAGATCTAAAAGCGAGAGTTTTACGAAATCGTTTTCTAAAGTTGGTGCTGTCATAGTTTTGTCATTCCTGCCCATGCAGGAATTTTATTAATTGAAACTTATATAGTGAATTCTTGTCTCACTTCGACCAGGTTGATCACAAATCACAAGAATGACAATTATTACACTAAACTGTTTATTAAATCAACATTGACAATATGAGTACCATCAAAGGGAATAATGTGTGGCTGATCTCCAAATAATTCTTTGATACGATTCGTTTCATAAACAATACGCTCCTTATTGAGGTATTCATCTTGTGTACCATAAATTAACGAAATCTTCGCATTTAAAAAAGTAAAATCGTTTTCAACCAATTCTTTTGGAATCCCACCCGACATTAAAACCAATTGACTACATTGTAATTGACGTTTTGCAAGGTAGCGCATAGCTACGGATACCCCTTGAGAATACCCCAAAATGATTAGATTAACATCATCAGTCAATTGTTCTGCTTCAAAAACAGCATCAAAATATTGCATTACATTTTCAGTTTCAGCTTGCGTATACTCTTTTGTCAACCAACTCGCACCAACATGTTTAAAGCCAGGTTTAATGTAATATTTACTTTGGGCTTGTGGTGCAATAATATAATTCTCTTCAGGATTCAACGCTTTGAAATACTTTAGAAAATAACGACTTAAATACCCCATGCCGTGACACACAAACCAAACGTTTTTTGTTTGCTCATTAAGGGTGTTTAATATAGAATATGAATTAGTAATGCGATATGATATTTCTTTTTCTGTTGAATTCATTTTTAATCTTGGTTTCTGTACATTTACAAATCTAAATCAAAGGTATGCAATTTACTAAAGAAGATATATTAGCACGAGCAAATGCGGCGAGTAAGAATACGTTAATGGAGACGCTAGAGATTGAAATATGTGACGTTGGCGATGATTTTTTGGTTGCTAAAATGCCTGTGAATTCTAGAGTACATCAGCCTGATGGCGTATTACATGGCGGTGCTACAGCTGCTTTAGCAGAAAGTGTTGGGAGTTTTGCAGCTCATATTTTTATAGATCCAGAAAAATATTTTGTACGTGGTATTGAAGTCACAGCCAATCATATTAAAAGTGTCACATCGGGAATTATTTATGCAAGAGCTACATTTATTCATAAAGGAAGAACAACACAGCTTTTTGATATAAAAATCACCGATGAAAATGACCGATTGATATCATCCTGTAAGTTGTCAACCATTTCACTACCTAAATCCAAATAGAGTAAATGACCTCTAAAGATTTTTTTAATAACATTATAGAACATTACGAGAAAGAATTACCTTTTGTAGCTTACAGTATGCCTAATACATTTGAGATTAATGCTGTTTTACAAAAGGATAATACCTTATATAAAATAGAGAATTTTGAAGAAAGCGGCTTTGTGTTTTCTCCTTTTGACATTAGAAAAGACGCCATTATAATTCCATATAGTAAGTCTAGAAAATTGTTAACACTAGATGATGTTATTGTTGAAAAGCCGGAAGTTATAGATTCTGAAATTATAAATAATAAGGCGCAACATATAGCCTTGGTTTCTAAAGGGATTAATACAATTAATGAAACTAATTTAGAAAAAGTAGTACTTTCCAGAACAGAAACCGTACACCTGTCAAAATCAAACCCTATAGCATCATTTAAGCGATTATTAAACACCCATAATTCAGCATTTGTTTATTGTTGGTATCACCCAAATGTTGGTTTATGGTTAGGAGCTACTCCAGAGACTTTGCTTAATGTTGAGCGAAATAGATTTTCGACTATGGCGTTGGCAGGAACACAGGATTATAAGGGGACCCTTGAAGTTGAATGGAATGATAAAGAAAAAGATGAACAAAATTTTGTTACCGACTATGTTAAGGATGTTTTAAATCCATTCGTTGAAAATATTGAATTTTCTGAAACAAAAACGGTTAAAGCCGGGGAATTACTTCATTTAAGAACGGATATACAGGGGCAGTTAAAGACGGGGACAAATAGTATGCAAAAGTTAATTCTTACGATGCATCCCACACCTGCGGTTTGTGGTTTTCCTAAGCGGGAGGCCATGCAATTTATATTTGATAATGAAGATTATAATCGCGAATTTTATACGGGTTTTTTAGGAGAGCTTAATAAAGAAACAAAAATACAACCGCGTTCGGGAAGACGAAATATTGAAAATAGAGCTTATGGTTATCAAAAGCGATCAACACATCTGTTTGTGAATTTACGCTGTATGAAATTGCAAGATTCCAAAGCCGTATTATTTGTTGGAGGAGGAATTACTAAAGACTCGAACTCAGAGGATGAATGGAATGAAACAATTAATAAAACCAATACAATAAAAAGCGTTATCGTTTTTTAAAGCGCTACAAATTGAATAACTTTGGACATTCAATGAAACTACCAAAAAACCGACTTGCTCAATCCCTAATCCAGCTATGTAAGGCTAAAGGCATTAAGGATATTGTTATTTCTCCTGGCAGCAGAAGTGCCCCATTAACCATTGGCTTTACAAATCATTCTTATTTTAATTGTTATAGTATTGTAGATGAACGTTGTGCTGGTTTTTTTGCTTTAGGAATTGCACAACAATTAGAGAGGCCAGTGGCATTAGTATGTACATCAGGGAGTGCTTTGCTTAACTATTATCCAGCTATTGCCGAAGCTTTTTATAGTGATATTCCATTAGTGGTGTTATCGGCAGATCGCCCTGCGCATTTAATTGGTATTGGAGATGGACAAACTATAAATCAGGATAATGTTTTTGCAAATCATATTTTGCATGCTACAAATTTGACTGATGATGAACATCAAATCAATGAGAGCAGGATAAATTTAACTTTGAATATTGCAAAAGCACAACGCGGCCCAGTGCATATAAACATTCCGTTTAATGAACCTTTATATGATATGGTGGATGTGTTTTCAGAATTCCCTGAGTCATCTTACAACCATGATATCAAAAAACAGGAGCTTTTAGATTCCTTTCGAACGACTTGGAACAGATCTCAAAAAAAGATGGTTCTTGTAGGGGTGAATTCACCAAATAAAGTTGAACAAAAATATTTAGACTTACTGGCAAATGACGATAGTGTCATTGTATTTACCGAGACCACTTCAAATTTGCATCACGATAATTTTTTTCCAAGTATTGATAAAATTATTGCGCCTTTAAATGAAACCGATCTTAAAGAGCTACAACCGGATATTCTATTGACTTTTGGAGGCCTTATCGTTTCAAAAAAAGTAAAAGCCTTTTTGAGAAATTATCAACCCAAGGAGCATTGGCACATCGATACTAAAAAAGCTAATGATACATTTTTCTGTTTGAGCAAACATTTTAAACAATCAGTAAATAGTTTTTTTGAATTATTTTTTAATAATGTTACTTCAGCCCAAAGCAATTATCAAAAACAATGGCAAATTGTAAAGCGTGATAGAAGCATTAAGCATGATATCTATTTGGGAACAATAGCATATTCAGATTTAAACGTTTTTGATGCTGTTTTAAAATCAATTCCTAACGATAGCATATTACAATTGGGGAATAGTTCAACAGTTCGATATGCACAGTTGTTTGATTTGAATAAAACGCTACAAGTCTATTGTAATAGGGGAACTAGTGGCATTGATGGGAGTACGTCAACAGCTGTTGGTGCATCAACTACAAGTAAAAAAAGCACAAGCTTTATTACTGGAGATTTAAGTTTTTTTTACGATAGTAATGCCTTATGGAATAATTATATTCCTAATAACTTCAGAATTATTTTAATCAATAATGAAGGAGGAGGTATTTTTAGAATCCTACCTGGGCATAAGAATACAGACAATTTTGACACCTTTTTTGAAACAAAACACCAATTAACAGCAACACAGCTATGTAGCATGCATGGTTTTGAATATACAACTGCTAAAAACAGTTCTGAATTAAGTGATGAGATGAAATCGTTTTATGATTCCAGTGAACATCCTAAACTTCTTGAGGTTTTTACACCGAGACAAATTAATGACACTGTATTGCTTAATTACTTTAAAAATATTAAATAGTAATGGCATGATGTGACTTTATAATAATATATGTGTCATAAAAAGAGTAGTCTAATTATTTTATTTCAATCTAATATTAAACAATATGAACCAAAGAGATGAACTTATCTTAAAATATGCAGCAGATTTAAAAGACAAATGTGGTGTAACTCCTAATATGGATTTATTGAAGAAAGTTACTATAGCCTGTGGCCCATCTATTTATAATGCTGATTCATCAACAGTCTCAAGTAGTGATGCCTCTGAAATTGCAAGAGTGAAAAATAATTTTTTAATTAAAAAGTTAGGATTAAAAGATGTTCCAGATTTAAATATTGGCATCGATAATATTATGGATCAATATGGAAGAACGAATAGAAAGAAATATAGAGCCGTAGTATATTATTTATTAACGAAGCATTTTGGAAAAGAATCAGCTTATTAATGGCATAAAACACTATTAAAGAGATTCAATTTTTCGGATGTTTTTTTTAGGAATAGTCAAGTGTCCTTCACACTACTTTATCATTGTAAATATTGACCAGAAAAACATATACAGATAAGGTCTAAGTTAATTGGTTTCAATTTTTTATTATCCTTACATTTGCACCATGATACACATTGGAGAATACAATACTTTATCAATTATTAGAGAAAAGGATCCCGGATTATTTTTAAGTGACGAAGACAATAATGAAGTGTTACTTCCAAATAGATATGTTCCAGAAGAGTTTAAAATTTGGGACAAGTTGGAGGTCTTTGTTTATCTTGATAATGATGAACGCTTGGTAGCTGTTACCGATGCGCCCTATATAACTCGCGGCGAATTTGCAGTACTGCGCTGTAATGAAGTGACAACTCATGGTGCGTTTTTAGACTGGGGACTGGTAAAAGAACTGTTTTGTCCATTTAAAGAACAAGCCTTTAAAATGAAAAAGGGAGGCTGGTATTTGGTACATTGCTATTTAGATGAAGAAACCAGTAGATTAGTTGCATCTAGTAAAACCAATCATTTTTTAGACAACAAAGAGCTTACAGTAGCTCAGTTTGATACTGTAGATTTAATTGTGTCTCACCCTTCAGATATAGGGATGAATGTTATTGTGAACAATCAGCACTTAGGATTAATATTTAAAGATGAAATCTTCAAAGACCTTAGTGTTGGAGATAAAATGAAGGGCATTGTTAAAAAAATCCGACCTGATAATAAATTAGATATTTCCTTAGGACAAATTGGTTATAGAAATATTGAACCAAATGCTGAAGCAATTATGCATGAACTTCATGATAACAGTGGGTTTTTAAACTTAACAGATAAATCAACACCAGAAGACATTAAAGACGTCTTACAAATGAGTAAGAAGAGCTTTAAAAAGGCTATTGGCACATTGTATAAACAACGGTTAATCTCTATTGATAAAGATGGTTTACGACTATTGTAGTATCTAATTACGACTTGTATTATTTTTCTTAAGCGCGTATTCTAATTCATTTTATATACTGCAATCCGTTTTTAATATCTAAAAAAAACACTGGCCTTTAAGCTGAAGTGTGCGCTTTTCAAACCCGAAATTTTTTACACCTATTTCAGAATATATAATCACAGCATTGGTTACTAACACACCAAATTTATGTGCTATTGGAATAGCTCAAAAAAATTGACCGAGTAGGAATTTATACAATAACTTATAAGCCAATAGGGTGTATCTACATATAAATGGTTATCGATAAGAGTCATGGTTTTCACCAAATCATTTTTTTCTATAATGATCCCTTCGTGAGCCTCTACGATTAGAAAGTTATCAAAAAATATAAATTATCAGTATTTAAATTGCAAACATAATTAGCCTTACTGGCTAAAAGTGGGCGCAATGGTAAGTTTTGGGATTTAAAAATATTTGATAATGTTAAGAATTATATTAATAACAATGAAGATAAAATTGAATAATAGTATTTTTTAATATGTATTTTTACATCTTTAAATTTTAAGAAAGTATGAGTTCTATGAATTGGATTACCGCCAAAGAATATGAGGATATTACTTATAAAAAATGCAACGGTGTTGCACGTATAGCATTTAATAGACCTAATGTTAGAAATGCATTTAGACCAAAAACGACTAAGGAGTTATATGATGCCTTCTATGATGCCCAAGAAGACACCTCTATTGGAGTTGTATTATTGAGTGCAGAAGGACCGTCTACTAAGGATGGCATTTATTCTTTTTGTAGTGGAGGAGATCAAAAAGCAAGAGGACAACAAGGTTATGTTGGTGAAGATGGATATCATCGATTAAATATTCTTGAGGTGCAACGACTTATTCGATTTATGCCAAAAGCGGTAATCGCTGTTGTTCCAGGTTGGGCCGTTGGTGGCGGACACAGTTTACATGTAGTTTGCGATTTAACGTTAGCGAGTGAGGAGCACGCAATTTTTAAACAAACGGATGCTGATGTTACTAGTTTTGATGGGGGGTATGGATCGGCATATTTGGCAAAAATGGTAGGACAGAAAAAAGCTAGAGAAATATTTTTCTTGGGTCGAAACTATTCCGCACAAGAAGCGTATGAGATGGGAATGGTAAATGCTGTGATTCCTCATGATGAATTAGAAGAGACTGCTTATGAATGGGCACAAGAGATTTTAGCAAAATCACCAACCTCTATTAAAATGTTGAAATTTGCTATGAATTTAACTGATGATGGGATGGTAGGACAGCAAGTTTTTGCTGGGGAAGCTACCCGTTTGGCATATATGACTGACGAAGCTAAAGAGGGACGTGATGCCTTTTTGGAAAAACGTAAACCTAACTTTGATAAAAAATGGATTCCATGATGGATATAATTCTAAGCAATACAAGATATGAATAACATAAAGCCTTGGATATCTGCCCTTAGATTGAGGACTTTACCTCTTTCTGTTTCAGGAGTTGTTGTAGGAAGCTGTTTGGCTTATTACAATGGTTTTTTTGATATTTTAATTTTTGTGTTTGCTATTTTAGCAACCATAAGTTTACAAATATTATCTAATCTCGCTAATGATTATGGTGATGGAATTAAAGGAACAGACAACGAAAATAGGATAGGGCCAGAACGTGCTATACAAAGCGGAAAGATAACTCCGAATGAAATGTTTATGGCAATAAGAATTAATATTCTCATTGTTATTTTTATTGTGTTCTTGCTTATTCTTAGTGCCTTTGGAACTCAGCATTTTTTGTATTCTTTATTGTATTTTTTTCTGGGTTTAATATGTGTGTTCGCAGCAATAAAATATACCGTTGGAGAAACAGCATATGGGTATAGAGCATTAGGAGATATTATGGTGTTCTTATTCTTTGGACTGCTAAGTGTTATAGGGTCATATTTCCTATATACTAGGCAATTAGATCATCTATTGATTCTTCCGGCCTGTACCATAGGACTATTGAGTACAGGAGTGTTAAACCTGAACAATATCAGGGATATAGAATCCGATAAGGCGTCTAATAAAATTACTTTGGCTGTAAAATTAGGGTTTAAACGCGCTAAGAGATACCATGCATTTTTGATAATTTCGGCATTAGTGCTGTCTTTATTGTTTGGTGTTTTGTATTATAGAGCCCCAATAAATTTTATATTTCTTATCATGTATATACCATTGATAAAACATTTAACTACCGTTTTGAAAACGACAGATGCAAAGTTATTGGATCCACAACTTAAGGTATTGGCATTATCTACTTTTGGACTTTCACTTTTATTAGGATTTGGATATATCTTTAATGTTTTATAATCAGGTTTTTTGTATTTTCAATTGCAAATAAATTTTTACAATGAAGATTTCTTTTCTTGGCCATGCAAGCCTTAAAATTCAAATTGGAAATATCACCTTACTAGTTGATCCATTTATTTCTGGAAACCCTAAAGCGTCTCATATTGATGTAGATACATTAAACGCTGATTATATTTTAATAACACATGCGCATCAAGATCACATTTTAGATGTCGAACAGATTGCGAAACGAACAGGAGCAATCATAATCTCCAATTACGAAATTGTATCCCATTTCCAAACATTGGACATTCAGGGACATCCCATGAATCATGGCGGGAATTGGGAATTTGACTTTGGCCGCATAAAATATGTAAACGCCATCCATACCTCCTCATTCCCAGATGGAAGTTATGGTGGTCAACCTGGTGGGTTTGTAATTGAAGGGGAACACAAAAACATTTATATAGCAGGAGATACGGCACTGACATACGATATGAAACTCATACCTGTGAGCACCAAATTAGATTTGGCCATTTTACCAATAGGAGACAATTTCACTATGGGAATTGATGATGCTATAATTGCTGCAGATTTTGTAGAATGTGATAAAATATTGGGCTATCATTTTGATACTTTTGGGTATATTGAAATAAATCATGATGAAGCTAAACGTAAGTTTTTTGAGAATGGTAAGGATTTAATGCTCTTAGAAATTGGAGAATCTATTGAACTTTAAATGAAAGCATACTACCATAAATATATTTTAGATTTTAAAAGACCTGGAGGCACTTCGCGAGGGGTGTTAACACAAAAAGAAACCTGGTTTATAGTTATAGATGATGGGGAAAAGCAAGGCATAGGTGAATGTGGTGTTTTAAAAGGGCTGAGCATAGATGACCGGCCAAATTATGAGCAAAAATTAAAATGGGTTTGCAATAACATACATTTAGATTTAAATGATTTATTAAATAAACTTATTGAATTCCCCTCAATTCAGTTTGGAGTTGAAATGGCATTAATGTCACTTAAAAGTTATAATAAATTCGATTTATTTCCATCCAAGTTTACACAAGGGGAAGACGTTATTCCAATCAATGGTCTCGTATGGATGGGGGATAAGCATTTTATGAAGCAACAAATTAAAGAAAAGCTTAATCAAGGCTTTAGTTGCATTAAAATGAAAATTGGAGCTATAGACTTTGAAACCGAATTGGAGCTTTTAAAATCAATTAGAAACGAGTTCTCAGTTAATGATGTAGAGCTTAGAGTTGATGCCAATGGTGCATTTTCACCAGAAGATGCTTTGGAGAAGTTGAAATTATTATCAGAACTCAATTTACACTCTATAGAACAGCCAATTAAAGTCAAGCAATTTGAAGCAATGGCACAACTCTGTAAGTCATCGCCACTAGACATTGCCTTAGATGAAGAATTAATTGGAATTTTTGATGTAACGAAAAGGATAGAATTGCTACAAATTATAAATCCGCAATACATAATTTTAAAACCGAGTTTAGTTGGTGGTTTTAAGGAAAGTAGTGAGTGGATTCGAATGGCAGAAAATCAAAACATTAAATGGTGGATTACCAGTGCTTTAGAGAGTAATGTTGGCTTGAGTGCAATCGCACAATGGACTTATTCATTAAGCAATTTTATGCCACAGGGGCTGGGGACAGGGAGTTTATATAAAAATAATTTTCCATCACCATTACAAGTAGAAAATGGTACATTGCGATACGAATCGAAACAAGGGTGGAACCTAAATCAAATAGAACTATGAACTATATTCAACAAGCTTTTAAAGGAGATAATAAAGTTTGGATGTTTGTTATAACAACATTTTTAGTAGCTGGTATATTTATTGCAAACTTAATTTTCTTTTTGTTTTTTGGAGATGGCATTGATATTATTGAAGAACAGAATAAATTATTGGAAATTATTCCAAGTAAAAATTTCTGGTTGGCTGTAAATTTACTGCCTTTTGCTTTTCTATTGGGCTTGCTTTTTTTACTTGTAAAGTATTTGCACCAAAGAAGTATCTTATCTCTTTCTACGGCAAGACCCAAGATAGACTGGCGTAGAGTAGGTTTTTCATTTACTTTAATAGTTATAATTACAATTGTGACATTTGGGATTGGCTATGCACTAGACCCTTCTTTAATTGAATTGCAATTTGACCCCCTTAAGTTTGCTATTTTATTTGTTGTAAGTCTAGTTTTGTTTCCGCTTCAAATTGGATTAGAAGAATATTTATTCAGAGGATATTTGATGCAGCATATAGGCGCATTCGCAAAAAACAGATGGATGCCATTAATAATTACATCAGTGATGTTTGGTGTGTTTCATGGTGCAAATCCTGAGGTAGCAGAAATGGGCTGGGTAGTCATGATATTTTACATTGGAACTGGATTTCTTTTAGGGATTATGACATTAATGGATGACGGATTAGAATTAGCTTTGGGATTCCATTTTGGTAATAATTTGCTTGCAGCGATACTTGTTACATCAAATTGGTCTGCATTGCAAACGGATGCGATTTTTATTTATACTGCCGAAGAAGCATCAAGCTCTTTAGGAGAAATTATCATGCCTGTATTTATTATCTATCCTATTATCTTACTCATCCTTGCATATAAATATAAATGGAATGATTGGAAAGGGAAATTGTTTGGAACTATTGAAATCCCTGCAAAAGATAATTAGAGCATATTAAAAAAGCCTCTCAGTTGAGAAGCTCTATTAATAGAAAAGAAGTCCTCTAGGCATTTCCTTGAAGATAGTTTGTCTTTTAAGTAATTTATTTACTCGATGGCTTTTATTAAAATTGAGGCCTTATTAAAGTCGGAAGCCGCATTAATCACAGACCTGAATTCTTCGTAACGATTCAAATCAAATTCATTTGTTTTATAAAATTCCTGAATTGTAATCACTAGCTTATTTCCATCCAAACTATAATTGGATTCAAATTTGCAAGCCTTTTGACCGGTAACTGAAATATAGCTTTCATTAATCTTTAAAGCTTCAAGGCCTTCGGCGGTGTAGCCTTCAGGAATAGTAACAGTAATTGTATAATCGTATTGATTTGGATAAGTCATTTCAATAGGGTTTATACGCTCATTTTCTTGATAGAGTTCACTTTGAGTACCAATAACTTTACCAATTTGCAAAATATAACTATCGCCAGCTTCTTCTAGTATAGATTCCGAAGAAATTGTAGACTTTACAATAAAGGGTAAATTGTATTCAGTATTGTTAATTTCAGTATTTTCCATTTCCATATTCAATTGAATCTTATCTTCTATACCCGAACCCGTTAAGTAATCTTCAAATTCTTTTACATTGAGTTCAGGGTAAAGATTCATAACCATTCTATTGGTTGTAGACCAATGTCCGGTATATTCTTGATATTGTTTTAGCGTTACACTTTCAATGTCGTCATCAAAACTGATGTCAGTAATTCTTTTAATTCGACTATAGTCCTCATCAGATTGTATGATTTTACTAAAATAATACTGAAGGTCCTTTGTAATATACAAGGCATAATTACCCAATAAATTAGAGGGTGCTTCTCCAACTCGATATTCTATTCGATTTGGGGTCAGGTACTTTTGCTCGGTAGGCAAATAAATAATAAAATCACGTAACATGTTAGGCGTGAAGAAATCAGGGTCAAATTTATATTGATATCTATCAGAAGTTATTACAAATTCATATTCAACTTGTAGCGCTTTTAAGTAATGAGCATAAGCCTTAATGATCCCAAATTCACTGGCAGATCTGTTCTTTAAGATATAATCTAAATCAGTCAATTCGGCATTATTATTTTTTACAATGGTAAAATTGGTTTTAATAAAATTATCCACCAGAGAAGCTACTTTAAAAACGCTTAAGTCACCTTGATCTTTAGTGAATATTTTAATATCGTCGTTAACCTTTTCTGAAGCTTGCTCAGGAAAAAAATTACCGCCAATATTATTTACAACATTATTCCAAAACATGTCTTGAGTAATGTTTTGATCTTTGGGATAACATTGATAAGCAATTGCAATTTTATTAGCATTAGGCGCTGCGTATTCTTCTTCAATCATTGCAGGAACATTTGTTAATGTAATTTGCTTCGCTCTTTTTCCAGCCATTGTTGTACTTTCAAACTTCGTTTCTGTTCTGTAGGCCTTAATTTCCGAATTGAGATCGTCAGTTATAAATACAAACTGCGCTTCTTTTATTAAATAATCACTTTGTATAGTTTCAGTACCATGCATATCATACATCTTCTCAACGGTGTATAGGACTTCTATTTCGGAGTCTTTCTCTACACCTTCAATAGCGAAAATTTTAAAATCCCCATATTCTTCTACATTTTTTACTTCCTTTATATTATCCTTATTGAGCAGTGTGATTTTACCGTCAATATTAATAGTTCTGGCCTTAATATCAATTACTTCCTTAACAGCATACATAGGAATATATACAGTATTATGGCGACTAATACCATTATCGTCATTAACTCTTACAATGGTGTGTTGGGTTTCAAACCTTTTTAATTCTTGTGAAAAGAGACTCGGTTGATATTCTACAATATTCTTTTTTAAAATCCCAATAGAAGATGCTTTTGCATCAGTACTTGAAAGTTTGTGAAGTTCTGGAATATCACTCCAATCATAAGTTTTATAATATTGTGCAACACAATTAGTAGTCGCAATTAAAAAGATGAAAATTAATTTCTTTATCATAGTTCCTTTTCTATTATTATACTTTTTTTATAGGCCTTAATT
>CAJXVU010000022.1 GCA_913062555.1 uncultured Bacteroidota bacterium | reverse complement strand
GTTCCATTATGGTGTAATACTAAATTTACCGTTTGTCCATCAACATCAAAAGAACGCACCCCATGATTACTTATCTCTGTTGGGCTATCCATAAAATACTGTAAATCTCTAGCATTATAAGTATTGCCTTCTACATGTTTTAATTGGGAAGCAACTTTCCACCCCAAATCTTCACGAACATTAAAGGTCACTTCAATCTCATCGTTTTCTAAACTTGGTGCATAGATAAATGTAGCTGGGATATTTAAATGTGCATGTGTTTCGTCAATCTGAGCATAAGTTCCTCCGCCGCGATTAGCAAACAAGGTATAGCTCACTTTTAGGGTTCCATCATGTCCTTTAACCTTCCAAGAATATGGATCTGGTCGTGTACTTTCCAAAACATTGCCCTTGCCATCAGTTACTTTTACGGCATAGATATTCTTCATAAACTCATGCAAGGCATAACGTCCAGGAGAGGTACGACTCATTCTAAATTCTACTTCACCAGCTTCTAAATTTGTAAATATTGCATCTACAGTAGCTTCATGGTGTACCGCGTTCTCAAAAGAAATAGTGTATACTGATGATATCCCTTTTGAAGAGTCATCGGTGGTCGTTTCTTTGCAATTAAAAAATGCCAATAAGACTAATAATAACAGTGTTTTTTTCATCTGGAAGTTATTTATTTTAGTGTTTGTCAAATCAAATTCGCCATTTATTCAAAATGGCTCATTTCATGATTGAATAGTGTTTTTAATTTTATCACTGAATGTCATTAATTCAATTATAATATTTCACTAAAGACAACGATTTTATTTTAATGTTACAATTCGTTTTTAAAACCCTTGTTAAGTATTAAAATATTATCAGTAAATAAGTGACTAAAATAGTCTATTTGAGAATGAGTATAAAAAAAATCGAAGGTATAAAAATGATGTCTCCTAAAAAAAATGAATTGTCAATAGATAGAATCTGTCATTTCGAAAGAGAGACGATTGAGAAATCTCATCCCAATTGGTTTACTCAAAGGGGGTTTCTCCTTTTAGCCAAAATGACTAGAAACACATAAAAGACCTCTCTTCAGTTCTCAACATATTCCAAAATATCACTGGGCTGACAGTCTAGTGCCTTACAAATAGCTTCTAAGGTAGAAAACCTGATAGCCTTGGCTTTTCCAGATTTTAAGATGGACAAATTTGCGGTGGTTATTCCAACAATTTCTGCCAAATCCTTGCTTTTCATTTTGCGTTTAGCAAGCATCACATCAAGATTTACAATTATAGCCATAGGTTAAATGGTTAATTCGTTTTCTTGTTTTAATTCTTTTGCATTTGCAAATGCTTTACTAAAAAGTAAAAAGAACAAGCCAATTATGATTAAAAATAAAACGGATATATCAACTGATGACGTTATAGCCCCAGTAGTTTTCAGCCCAGTATATCCATTAATTACTGGCATTTGATTTTGAAAATAAAGTATTGCTATTAATCTAAAAACTATAGTACTTATACCTATAAACACAAACAAGCCTCCAGCTCTTTTTAAATTTTTAATAACAACAATTGAATAAAACTCTGAAGTATCAAAGGGTTTGATGCACTTTCTTAAAAAATAGATAGCTATTACAAACAAAATAAAATTAATTACCGTTGTGAACGGGATTAAAAATAATTTCCAATTAAACATAGTAAACAGCATTTTATATCCCTGTAAAAAGAATGGTAACTGCTCATTAAAAAAGAGTACTGCTATTAAAAAAGCAACACCTAGTCCAAATACCGCAATTAATAAAACATATAATATATTTATTAATACTTTTAAAATCTTAATGGTCTTCATATAACTATATTGTTAATTCGTTTTCTTCTTTTAAAATTCCACCATTTTTAATAAAATCGGCAAAGATCAATAACCCAATACCCAATAATACCACTACAAAAGCTAGAATCGAGTCGTTGATTATTTCATTTAATTTAAATGTGCCCATCGTAATGATAATATAAAGCAATCTACTCAGTGCAAAACCAATAAATATCTTCCCTGCCAAATTAAATTTCATTTCACTTTTGGGATTAAAAAATCCGTCTTTTATAATGTAATGTATCCCTTGTTGTATCTTAAATGATCCTGTTACAATTAACGCTAAAAGCGATGTTAAAACGAGATGGTTAAAAGACCCAAAAACATTTTCTTCATAAGCCTTAGCACGGAAAAGATCTGGAATTACCAAAAAAACAGTTTGAACTCCAATTAAAATAATAGTCAAAATATTTATAAAAACCAGAAGACGGTATAAGAGTTTTACTTTTTTCATGTTATTATATTTTAATTATTCATAAACCAATGTACATAGCCACAATGATCACAAATATAGTTTAGTGCCGATTTATTAGCCCAATCTAACTTAAAAAAAGTCATTTTTGGTGTATTCATCAATGTATTTCTAGCCCAAAACCTATCATTTTTACAAATAACACATTCTAATTTTTTCCCTTTTATTATTCTCGTTTTTGAATCCATTTTGTACGTCTGTTATTAGTAATTATATGTAGATTCATTCACCCAGTGAAATTTTCTATTGAGGAGTCTAAAATCTGATTTTGGTTTGTGTTTAAACTGAATATAAAGTGAATCCCCATCTAAAAGCCCTTTTAATTGTAAGGTCTCAGGGTCGACTAATTCATACAAAAAATGATGTGGTAGCGTATCACTTTCACGACTTAAAACAAGGCGTTTTTGATCTTCATTAATTTCTAATATATACCTGTCTAAAGTATCATTCATCTTTTTTATAACCGCCTTCTTCTTTAAATCCACTATTAAGTAACGCCATTGATAGTCATCTGTTAGCAACGGCGCTAAGGTGTCACTATTTTTTACAAATACCCGCGACTCCCAGATTCCATATAGTTCCGATTTTGTTTTAAGCTGATCTCTCATATCAAATCTCACAAAACACTGCACAACTATAACAATTGCTAGTAGCGCAGTTACAAAAACTTTTGTGCCAGATATAAACTTTCTAATCGTTGGATTAATAGCAGGAACAAAATGAATGTTTTTTTCAGCGATTTCATTTTTTAAAAACACCTTTATGAAGCGTCTTCCATCTATCATGAATAGAATGAGCGCCATTAAAACCAAGTGTATAGAAAATAATTTTACAGGAATATCATATGTGAAATTCATTATCGCTACATTGGTCATTACACCAATAATAATCATACTCCCTAGAGTAAGTGTTTTACGGTTAA
The DNA here is from genome assembly GCA_913062555.1 of uncultured Bacteroidota bacterium. GTDB lineage: Bacteria > Bacteroidota > Bacteroidia > Flavobacteriales > Flavobacteriaceae > CAJXVU01. The sequence goes on along the minus strand of CAJXVU010000022.1, from coordinate 55,275 downwards.
GCAGTAATACACCACCTAATACTTCGGCAAAACCAAGAAAAATATTGTATGCCATAGAATGCCCCATAAAGGTCCAAGCCAATCCCATAGGAGACATCTCCCCAACCGGTTGTAGAAGTAATTCTAAACTCGGGCCTCCAAATTGACCTTTAAATACTTTAACCATTCCGTAAAGCACCATAGCTCCAAATAGAAAAATTCTAAGTGACACGTGAAACCAATACAATAAGCTGGTATAGGAGCCACGTTTTCGTTTTGAGATTGACCATATCACTCCAATAATCAACGCTAAAATTACATTTAACCCTAAACGCACATAATCAAAAGACCGGTCTCCGCTACCCGTACTATCCATATGAAAATTAGCACCCCAATTCAGAATATTTTCAGCGAACCATCGCATTGGACCTTCCAAAAAGGGCGATAAAAATAACAAGAGTATAAATAAAACAAAATAGGTGAAGATAAATTTGAAAACTATTTTAGAACTAAAACTCCAATGTTCCTTTTTTGATTGATTAAAATTCATTTTTAAAATTTTTTGATATTGCAAATGTAATAAAATTATCGTAAAACAATAATTTTTTATTATAAAAAGATAATTTTTGAATTTTGAGTTTAATTATTTAACTATTGCAAAGGCATTGTATATCTTTGTTTTAAGATGAGTACATTTCCTGAAAAACTACAATCAAAACTTCAAGATCGCAAAACAAAAAACGCGCTAAGACAACTTGGTATTCAAAATAATTTGGTGGATTTTTCAACCAATGACTATTTAGGGTTTTCAAAATCTAAAGTCATATTTGAGAACACTCACAATTTTTTAGCGGCGCATAAAATATCAAAAAACGGTTCTACAGGATCACGTTTACTCTCGGGAAATTATCAATTATTTAACAGTGTTGAAACGATGCTTTGTGAGTTTCATAATATTGAAGCAGCACTTATATTTAATTCTGGATATGATGCAAATATTGGGTTTTTCTCCTCTGTACCACAACGCGGTGATATTATATTGTATGATGAATTTATACATGCCTCTATAAGAGATGGGATTACAATGAGTCATGCTAAAGCTTATAAGTTTAGACATAATAATCTGGAGGATTTAAAGCAAAAATGTGAAACCGAGCGTAGTCGAAATCCCTTAGAAACTGAAATATACATCGTCACAGAATCAGTATTCTCTATGGATGGCGATAGCCCAGACTTGCTGGCAATGTCAGCTTTTTGCAAAAACCACAAGGCACATTTTATTGTAGATGAAGCGCATGCTTTAGGCGTTTTTAATAGCAATGGCTCCGGACTAATTCAAGAATTAGGTTTGGAAAACGATGTTTTTGCCCGACTAGTTACCTTTGGAAAAGGCTTAGGTTGTCATGCCGCAGTAATTTTAGGAAACAACACACTCAAACAGTATTTAATCAATTTTGCACGAAGTTTTATTTATACAACGGCTTTGCCTCCTCATGCTTTAGCCACCATTAAATCAGCGTACAGCGAATTAGGCATATCGAACCGAGGTGAAGTCTCTCATCCTGCAATTATACAATTAGCTCATAATATTGAATTTTTCAAATTAGAACTTCAACGACTAAAACTTGAACATGCTTTTATTAAAAGTGATTCTGCCATTCATTGTTGTATTATTTCTGGGAATGATCATGTAAAAGGAATTGCATCAAAACTCCAAGAACAAGGGTTTGATGTAAAAGCGATATTATCTCCCACGGTCCCTGCTGGCAAGGAACGGCTACGTTTTTGTCTACACAGTTATAATTCTGAACAACAAATTACAGAAGTCTTATTCTTGTTAAGTAAATTTGCATCTCTATGAATGAAACATTTAAAACGATTGCCAAGTTTCAATATTCTTCAGAAGCCCAAATAATAAAAGGGCGTTTAGAAGCAGATGGCATCCAAGTTTATCTATCAGACAATTTAACTATTGATACTGATCCATTGATCAGTAATGCAATTGGCGGTGTAAAACTTAAAGTATTAACCAGTCAATCGGAAGAAGCTGAAAACATACTCAAATCTATTGAGAAATATTCTATTGGCGATGAAGGAGAGCTTATTGAATGCCCAAAATGTAATAGTAAAAAAGTGTCCCTTTTTTCAACTATTAAAGACATTAAATCCTTTTTTGCTTTCATTCTTGGGTTTCTATTTGGAACATTACCTTTTCACAGCAAATACAAGTATAAATGTGAAGATTGTAATAAAGAATTTGATTTAAAATGAAAAAAATATTCATCACAGGAATTTCAACTGATGTTGGAAAAACAATAGTTTCAGCTATTGTTATTGAAGCTCTAAAAGCCGATTATTGGAAACCTGTACAAGCGGGAGAATTAGATCAGTGTGATACTAAAAAAGTAGAACAATTAATCTCCAATACGACCTCAAAATTTCATCCCAACAGTTATGCATTAGATACCCCAATGAGTCCTCATGCAGCAGCTGAAATTGATGGTGTTTCAATTGATTTAAGAAAAATTAAAATTCCCAAAACTAAGAACCACCTGGTCATTGAAGGGGCCGGAGGCTTATTGGTTCCCTTAAACGAGACTCAAACAATTCTAGATATTATCCAAGCAAATTATAAAGTGATAGTAGTGTCCAGACATTATTTAGGCAGCATTAACCACACACTCCTAACAGTGAATACTCTTAAATCAAAAGGCTTTGAGGTTGCTATTATATTTTCGGGAAACGAACATAAAACCACTGAACATATCATTTCAAAAATGACGAATGTTCCCATCATTGGTCGGGTGGACGAAGAGCCTTATTTTGACACTAATGTAATTAAAGAATACGCTGATTTATTTAGAGCAAGATTAGAAAAATTATAGATGAAGCCCATTACAACAAAACATCTCTGGTTTTACCCTGTCCTTTTCGGATTTCTAGGTGCTGCTTTAGGTTTAGTATTGCGATATGCCTTTGCTGAGGCAATTCCTGAATTTCCGTTAAAAAATGTGTTGCACTCCCATTCGCATGTGATGCTTTTAGGTCTTTTATTTAATGCTCTAATTGTTCTACTTTGGACCAACTTTACTAAGGGTATAGACCGAATTTCTTTTAGGTATTATATCGCACTTCAAGTTTGTGTAGCAGTGATGCTAGTGGCATTTATTATTCAAGGATACGCCCTGTTTACAATTTTATTTTCTACCCTTCATTTATGGCTGAGCTATATATTACTAATCAGATTATGGAAACGATTAAAAGGTAATAAGTTCATTGTCTCTTTAATAAAAATAGGCATTATTTTTCATTTCATATCCTCGATTGGCCCCTATTGTTTAGGGCCTTTAATGGCAATGGAAATGCAGGATTCTCCATGGTATCAGCAAGCTATTTTCTTCTATTTACATTTTCAATATTTCGGATCTTTATTTTTATGGTTACTTGCTGGATTATTACAAAAATCAACCGTAATTCTTAATAAAAAACATCTTATCATCATCACCTTAAGCCTTGTTTGTCTCTATGCGCATTCACTGGATTACAGTTTTAATCATTGGAGTATTAATGTTGTTGGTGGCTTAGGGTCCATTTTTCTTTTCCTGCTCATTTTATCATTGAAAAAGGCTTTTCTAGCATCAAAAAAGGAATATAGAATACTTTATGGAATCCTTCTAACTATTGCTTTTGCAAATATAGTAGGCAGCATTCCAACGGTTGCTTTACTCGTTGAAGACAATCGCTTCATTCTAATTGCCTGGCTTCATTTATTATTTTTAGGGCTTTTCATCCCTTTTATTTGGGTAGAAATGCCTCAAAAAATAACTAAAACCACATGGATGGTCTATGGCATTGCTGTCCTTTTTTCAGAACTAATCCTTGTATTCCCCAACACCATGTCTCATCTCTTTGCTATATCGGTAATGTGGCTGTTGTTTGTGGCTTATTTAGGAGTGGTTTTATGTATTAGTATTGTACATTTGACCTATCTTTTCAATAGCAAATAAATGTCTTTACAAGAACGCGATAAGAAACACCTGTGGCACCCATTAACACAGCATAAATTACATCCAAATCATCTGGCGATTACCAAAGCTAAGGGCGCCGTGTTGTATGACGACAAAGGAAACGAATATATTGATGGTATTGCGTCTTGGTACACTTGTATGTATGGACATAGTAATGACTATATTATTGAAAAAATTCATGAGCAGATGCTCCAATTGGACCATGTTGTGTTTGCAGGATTCACCCATGAACCTGCCATAAAATTATCGGAAAGACTCATTAAAATTCTTCCCGAGAATCAAAATAAATTATTTTTTAGTGATAATGGCTCTACCTCGGTTGATGTAGCCATCAAAATGGCATTACAATATCATTTTAATAGGGGCGAAAAAAGAAGTAAAATTATCGCTTTAGAAGGCGGATTTCATGGCGATACTTTTGGCGCTATGAGTGTGTCCGGATTATCAATATACAATGGCCCTTTTGAAGAGTTTTTCATTGATGTGGCACGAATCCCTGTCCCAACAAAAAGCAATTTTGAAATCGTTAAACAACAACTAAGTGAACTCCTTTCTACGGAGAACGTTGCCGCGTTTATTTATGAACCTTTAGTTCAAGGTGCCGCAGCTATGAAAATGTATGATGCATCCCTTTTAAATGAATTAATAAGCATTATTAAGCAACACCATGTGTTAGCCATTGCAGACGAAGTGATGACTGGCTTTGGAAAAACAGGGAAACATTTTGCGTCTGAACATTTAACAGAGCAACCCGATATTATCTGTCTAGCAAAATCTTTAACCGGAGGTATGGTTCCTATGGCAATAACATCTTGTTCTCAGAAAATTTATGAAGCTTTTTTAAGTGATGATATTTCTAAGGGCTTTTTTCACGGACATACCTATTCTGCAAATCCTATTGCCTGTACTGCTGCTTTAGCAGGGATTGAATTATTAGAGTCTAAAGAATTTCAAGATAATATATCTCGTATTAGCGCTTCACATCAGGCGTTTGATAACCACATAAAAAATCATCCCAAAGTTGCTGAAACCCGTCAGTTAGGTGTTATTTACGCTCTCGATTTAAATATAGAAATGGATCGTTATGGCGATTTAAGAAACAAATTGTTTAAGTTTTTCATGAACAATGGCGTCTGTTTACGACCCTTAGGAAACACCATTTATATTTTAGCGCCTTATGTAATTACAAATACTCAATTAGAAAAAGTATATCGCAGCATTGAAGATGCTTTAGAAATAATTTAAATACAGTAATCCCTTAAATACCTTCTAAAGTTTTATCCAGTAAATTAATTTGCTCCTGAGTATCTTTGATAAGCACATGTAATTTTTCATAAACCCATTCCCCGTCAATTTTTTTGGCTTTAACCACCAATGAGCCTTTTCCTTTTTCGCCTTTTAACGGAATTACAAAGTCCGCCTCTCCACCATCATCATCAAGCGAAATACTCCCACTAAACATACCATCGGTATCGATATCATCTCCCAGTACAGCAATTACTTGCCGATCATTTGTTGCTAATTCTACGGTATATTCATAAGGTGTGGAATTTTTTAAAGCCTTGGTGACCCCAAAAAATATAGCGCCAACTCCAAATACAAACAGGAGAATTACTGTTAAACAGCCCCCTACGGGTAATACCCATGGCCAATTTCTACCCCACCAACTTTTCTTCTGTTGTGTTTCCATATGTATAGCTCTCTATTGATTTATAACTATTAATCGTCACTTGATATCCTAAAGTACAATAACTTCTGTTTTTAATTGCGTTGATTAATAATTCTGCTGTTATTTCTTTAAAGATAGGTAGTAAAACTGATGCATTTGTTACATGCCTTATAATTTTCGCTTTCAAGTTCAAAAAAAATGAGATTTAAAATCCATAAGTCTTATTTTTGTTGAAAATTAAAAAACGCTTGCAACAACCCATCTCCATTACAGCTATTGCTTCTGTGTCTCCTTTAGGAATTTCATTAGAAGAGACCTGGAAAAACTATCAAAACAATACACATTGTATTGCAAATAAAGCATTTCCAAATTTCAGTGCGTTCGTTGCCAAACTTCCTTTGGGAGCCAAACAAGAGATTGAAAGTCTAAGACATTCTGATGCTAAATACAAATCCTTAGATGACACCGTGTTATTTGCCATTTATGCTGCTCGTGAGGCTATTCAAAAAGCAGAATGGAATGCCCGCGATAACTTTGGAATAAATATAGGATCGTCACGTGGTGCAACTCAACTTTTTGAAACTTATTACGACCAGTTTTTAAATTCACACACTGCCGAAACATTAGCATCTCCAACAACAACCTTAGGAAATATTTCGTCATGGGTGGCGCACGATTTACAAACTCAAGGCCCAGAGATTTCTCATTCTATAACCTGCTCAACAGCACTACATGCTATGTTAAATGGCATTGCATGGATCAACTCTGGAATGTGCTCTAAATTTTTAGTGGGTGGAAGTGAAGCGCCATTAACACCATTTACCGTTGCACAAATGCAAGCCTTAAAAATCTATTCGACCTCCAATTCCGACTACCCTTGTCGTGCTTTAGATCTAGACAAAACAAGAAATTCAATGGTGCTTGGCGAAGGTGCCTCTATGGCTTGTTTAGAACAAGGAGTACAAGCAAATGCTCTAGCGATTATTAAAGGCCTTGGTTACGCTACCGAAATCTTAGAACACAATGTATCATTATCGGCTGAAGGCACCTGTTTCCAGCGTTCAATGCGCATGGCATTAGGAGAAATTTCACCAGACGACATTGATATTATCATTACCCATACACCAGGAACGGTTAAAGGAGATTTTGCAGAAATTAATGCAATTAAAAAAGTTTTTTGTAGCAAAATTCCTTCTTTGACTACTAATAAGTGGAAAGTAGGTCATACTTTAGGTACTTCTGGAATGCTAAGTATTGAGTTTGCAATATTAATGCTCCAAAACCAACAATTCGTACCTTCCCCTTTTTCTAAAGGAACGCCCCCTAAGCGTATCAATAATATACTCATAAATGCTGTTGGATTTGGAGGAAATGCAGTGACCATATTACTTTCAAAATAGCACTTTTTTTAATTCTGTTTTACTGAAATTGATTACAAGAAATGTTTAACATGGCTGGAATGGAATTACCGGAATATTTAAAAGGTAAAGATCAAAAAGCAGATCCTGAAGTCTCAGAAATCACAGAAATCATAGACGACTCTAAAGATTCTGAATAAATATTACAATATAAAATCCGCTTTAGAAGCGGATTTTATATTGTATCAAACAATTTTACTCACAATACATTCACATAAATCATGTGTATCCCATATATCCTGAATACGGTTATCATCAAATTTATTTGTTTGCAAAGCATTCAACCAATCATCAAATAAACCTATAAAACCACGTTTATATAAAGTATTTTCCCAGTTGTCAAAAACTAGCGGATGTTGTTTTCCGTTTTGATAATGAACTCCAGAAACTAATTCGTCTATTTGCCATTTGTTATCCTGAGTATAATATTCAATACGTTCTTCTGCGCCACCACTTATGCGATTCATAGTGCCACTTAACAAGGTCTCATTTTGTTGCCATTGTACTTGTAAAATTTCCAATTGCCCCTTTTGTTTTTTTGAAAATACCTGAATATTATCAATCGCTCCTTTGGCTAAAAACCGAAGACTATCTGCTACATGAATAAAATCGTCAAAAACAAAACCTCTTGGGTTTGTAGGTAAATTAACCCTGTTTTTTTGCCAATCGATTAGAACCGGTTTTTGTTGTTGTTGTGATAAAGACTGAATTAGAGGTGCAAAACGACGATTAAACCCAATATATAGTAGGGTTCGTTTTTGAGTTGCCAAATTCAATAATACTTCCACCTCTTTAATAGAATAACAAAGTGGTTTATCTACAAACACCGGGATTTCAGCATTTAATAGTTTTAATACAAGCTCAAAATGACTTTCGGTTGTACTATGAATCATTACAGCATCTGGCCTATGTTTAATCAAAGTATTTAAATCTGAATAAGCTTCATCAATTCGATATTGCAATGCAAGTTTTTTTAATACCTGTAAATTTCTTGTACAAAGTATAGCGCTGACTTTTGCATGGTTAGCTGCAATTGGCAAATATGCCTTTTGAGCAATATCTCCCAATCCAATTAGTGCAATTCTCAACTTTTGCAATTTATTCATGAAACTAAAATAGGTTAATTATTCTATATCTTGAATCTTTCCGAAGGACTATATCGAATCCTGTCAAGTTTTAGAAATCTTACAGATCTTTATGATAATTTTTACTAACATACCTGAGGTATCTTAGTCATTATAATTACTTTTGTAAAAATTTCATTTCAAATGAGCGAGACAAAACACAATTGGACAAAAGAAGAAATTCTAGAGATATATAATAAGCCTATGATGGAATTGCTGTATGAAGCTGCAACAATTCATCGTTTACATCACGATCCAAATGTTGTACAAGTATCTACACTACTTTCTATCAAAACAGGAGGCTGTTCAGAAGATTGTGGGTACTGTCCGCAGGCGGCACGTTATCACACCAATATTGAAGGCAATGACCTCATGACTGTACAGCAGGTAAAGGCTCAGGCTCTACGCGCAAAATCTACAGGGAGCTCTAGAGTTTGCATGGGTGCGGCATGGCGTAATGTTAAAGATGGCGAAGAATTTGATCAAGTTTTAGAAATGGTTCGTACCATTAATAAACTAGATATGGAAGTTTGTTGTACGCTGGGTATGATTACAGAAAATCAAGCACAACGATTAGCAGAAGCTGGGTTATATGCATACAATCATAATTTGGACTCTTCAGAAGAATATTATAAAGAAGTGGTTTCCACTCGTGGATATCAAGATCGATTAGACACCATTGGAAATGTTCGTAAAACCAATGTCACCGTTTGTAGTGGTGGGATTATTGGAATGGGTGAGAAAATAGAAGATAGAGCCGGAATGTTAGTGGCGTTATCAACTTTAAATCCACAACCAGAATCTACACCAATTAATGCCTTAGTCGCTGTTGAGGGAACTCCTTTAGAAGACGAGCAACCTGTTGAAATCTGGGATATGATTCGCATGGTAGCAACTACTCGAATTATAATGCCAGAAACTCAAGTACGATTAAGTGCTGGCCGAACTCAAATGAGTCGAGAAGGTCAAGCGATGTGTTTCTTTGCTGGTGCAAATTCAATATTTGCTGGTGATAAGTTACTTACTACACCTAATCCAGATGTTAATGAAGACATGAAAATGTTTGATACTTTAGGATTAAACCCGCAAAAACCATTTACTAAAAAAGTACAACCACAAACTGTAGAAGCTAATAGTTCACAGTTTGAAGCTTTAGGTGAAAAACCAAAATGGACCCGTCCAGATCATAAAATTGAACGTAACGAACAGGCAAAAGCTAGTGCTAAATTGCAAAAATAAAAGGTCAAAAACAGATCGATTAAAATCACAATCACCTCTTTTATATTTCATTTATATTTCAAGGATAATTAATCCTTCCAGCCCCAAGGGGCCTCTGGAGTTTCTATGGGTTTGCTTAAATCAAAACTCACGCGAAAAACACGTGGTGTCCCTAAGCGTCTCAAATTATAAGTGAACTCCGAATCGTTTAATGTTACCCACCATACATTAGTTGATGCCGCAGGAATTAAGTTAGTCGTTTCTTCATCCGCAGGAAATAGTTGAATTGTTTCTTGACCCGAATTGGTAGTTGTCCCTCCATACATGGTTATTTCATCTGCGCTCCCATCTTCATGTCTATGATCGTGTTTCAAAGTTATACGATCATCTTTAATTGTAAACACCCATGTTCTCGATTTATCATCACCAACAAAAAAAGGAATCTTTATCACATTCTCACTACAAGAACGCACATGCATTACTAATTTTTTCCCGCCAAATTGTTCGTCATTTTCAGGCAATTCTAGTGTGCCTTCAAAAGTTTTGCCACAAAGTTCTTGAAGCGAATTCCAAAAATGTTGTGCGCCACTTTGAACTTGTGCATTTGACGCTGTTAAACTTAAAAACATTAATAATGTAAGTATCTTTCTCATCCTTTAGAGTTTTATTTAATATGAAATTTAGTGATTATTTTATTAATACATTAACTTTTTCATATACCATTGGTGACTCCCAGCCACGGTACAGTAAATAGTCAACTAGCTTTTTTTTTCGTTTTAATTTATTGGCCTCCTTAATATAAAAGAGTCTTTTTTCGGCCAATTCATTAAAAGTTTCTAGATATTCTTCTTCGTTAATTTCAGTAAGAGCACTATTAATATTGAACTTAGAAATTTCTCTTTTCTTTAATTCTAAAGAGATCCGACGTTTTCCCCATTTTTTTATTCTAAACTTTCCCCTTGCAAAGGATTTGGCAAATCGTTCTTCATTTAGAAAATTATGCTCTAATAAATAAACGAGTATAACATCTATGGCTTCTGGAATCATAGACATATCTTTTAATTTTTGAGTAACTTCTTTATGACAGCGTTCTTGGTAGGCGCAATAGGACGCTAATTTCTTCTTCGCCTCATCTACTGTATAAGTCTTTTTTTTAGGGAACATAGTTCAAAAATAACAATAGTCCATTAAAATAAAATTCTAAGTCTGACTTTTAAGCCTCAGTCCTATCTATTTTATAAACTATATTTAAATGCTAAAATAAAATTTAATCCTGGTGCCGCAATTCCTGAAGAATATGATCTGTATCGTTGATTGGTAATATTTTCAACAGTTGCAACAATTGAGGTTGTCGAATTGACTCGATATTGGGATCTTAAGTTCAAGGTATACCAAGATGGTGAATATGGATTCCCATTATTGTCTTTGGCATAAATATAATCTTTATCGATTTCTGAAGGCGCCAATTGACTAAAGCTTAATTCACTGTTATAATTTAAAAAAGCATCCCATCTTAATTTATTCTTTTCCCAAATAAGGTGTGTGTTTCCAAAACTAGGCGCTACATGTCTAACGGGGACTTCTATTCCATTTTTATCTTCTTCTGTTCCGCCAACGATACTATATTGAGAACTCAGTTTTAAACGCTGGTTAAAGACAATTTTTACTCCAGCTTCAAATCCATAGATCCAGGCTTTAGATGCATTTTGAATTGCCTGAATATCGCTCATTTCTCCATCATACAACATTTGGCTCTCACCATTTATACTAAAATCCCGTCGCACTAATGCATTATCTAAATACGTATAATAGGTTGCCAAATCAAAAATAATATCATTATTGAAATTTAAAACTAAGCCTAACTCACCACTATAAGCATATTCTGGTTCTAAATTAGAGTTTGGCACCACAACTGATCCTGGTTCCGAATCAAATATTTTACCAATATCATCGATATTAGGTGCTCTAAATGCAGTAGAGGTATTCAGTTTCCATAATATGATGTTATTTGGCGCCCAATTAAGACCTGCTGTTCCTGTAATTGCACCGGTGTTTATATTCGCATCCTTAAAAGGCAAATTAAAAAATACCTTATTATCTATCAAATCTGCACGTATAGCAATATGATTATAGCGAATGCCCGATTGAAATGTAAACTTCTTATTGGGTTTGTATTTGTAACTCACATAAGGCGCCCAGGACTGCCATGTTGAGCCGTCTGGATAACGCGAAGCAATGGCCTGAGATTCATTGTTGAGTATATTTATTTCTCTACCATAAGACCCTACAGTATTATAAATATATTCAGCCCCATAAAATATTTTCGAAGTTTCGGAAATTGTTTTTTCAAAATCAATATTTGCAGAAAAAGCGTTAACACGTTCCTTTCTTTCTCTTCGATTTTCTGAATACAAATTTCTATCTATCCTGCTTTCTTTAAAATTTTGAAATGCTGTTGTAACTTTCAGCTTATCATACAAATTTGAACCACTACCAAGTTTAGTCATTTGAAGATTTCCCAAAAACCATTTCTGGGGACCATAATACCATTCTGCCGAACGCAAATCTTCTTCTCTGTAGCGGATTAGCCTGTCATACCGGGGGTAGTCTGAGGTTGCTGAATAATGCAATCCCAATTCAAAACTTAATTTTTCATTGGCCTCATAACGTATTTTTTCCAAGAGGTTAATTTGATTATACCCTGTAAACTTCTGAATTCTTGGTTCATTATTTTGAACTATAGCATCAATGCCATTAACGGTAATAACATATTCTGTTCTTAAATAATCCGATGAACCATATTTGCCCATTTTCAAATCATCAAAATCAGTATAGCTCACACTGGTTAAAAAAGCCCATTTTTTAAAGCCTAAATTAAAATCTACATGTCCTGTTTTCTCATTACTGGCAGTGGCATACCGCAGTACTGAATTCAATTTAAAAAAGAGCGAATCCGATTGAGATAATTTTGGTTTTTTGGTATAAAAATTCATAACACCACCAATAGCATCACTACCATAGATAATAGAACCTGAGCCCAGAATTATTTCAGTGTTTTGAATTACAAACGGATCAATAGAGATTACATTTTGAACATTCCCACCTCTAAAAATGGCATTATTCATTCTCACGTGATCAACCGAAAGCAATAATCTATTTGTCGAAAACCCTCTTATCAAAGGGCTTCCTCCTCCCAGTTGACTTTTTTGAATAAAAACTTGACCGCTGTTTTGCAATACATCTGCACTTGTTTGTGGGTTTGAAAGTTCAATGTCTTCGGCCTTAATACTTATAATTTTTTGGGGAACTTCTTTTTTATTTTGCTCAAACTTAGAAGCTGAAATGACAATTTCACCTAAATCTTGAGATTTAGCCTTCAAATAAATCACTCTTGGAACTTCTGATTTTATAAAAACGGACCTTATATGGGAGATATGTTGAAAAATTACTCTTTCATTCTTAGAAAATACATCTAAAAACAATTTTCCTTCCAGGTTTGAAACCGCACTCTTTGTTTTAGAATTGTTAAAAACCGCCACCCCTGGAATAGGAGTTTTAGAGTCCTCATCTAAAACTGTAATTTCCTGAGCCTGCATTATAAAACATGCTAAACATAAAAAAAAGACAATAATGTTCTTCATATTTTAGTTAAAAACTTGATTTAATATTGTTACAGATTTAGGTTGTTTAAAACCGTCCAAATGTAGCTTAAAATAGAGTAAAATCATACTTAAAAACTCTCGTTTTTGATTTGAATTTATTTCTAATGATTTACTTATATCAAATTTTATACCTAATAGGTGTTTAAGAATGCTAAAATTATCTCCAGAAATAGAATATACACTCGAAGGCACCGTTTGAAACCTCCCGTCTTCTAAATTAAAGTATTTCGAATTTTGCTGTGGTAATTCAGGATAAAACCCTAAGTATTTAGTAAGTTCAACCAAAAACATTAAGTGAAAATTTGCATTGACATCTCCTTCATCAAACCATACTAATGCTGTTTCTAAAAAATTATATAATGCTTGATTTTCTTCTTCTTCAATCAACACTGATGACAACAACTCCGAAAGAAACATTACGATAGCACCTTTTATAATGTTTGTATGCAAACTCTTATAATTGCAATACAATTTAATATCCTTAAAATACTGTAGCGAGCGATTGTCCTTATGATCTGCTTCAATGTCCAAAAGGGATAAAGGCAGAAAATATGCAGGTTTAAATTTACCTTTTTTAGTCTTTAGAGCATTGCGAACTAAATAACTGCATATGCCAAAGTTTTCTGTATAACATTTTATAATAAGGTCATTGTCTTTATACCTCAATTTTGATAACACTATGGCTTTTGTAGAAATAAGCATTATCTAACAATCATTAGTTTTAATACTTTAGTTTCAAAAGTATCTAAATCAGAAAGCATTATTAAATACACTCCAGACGCTACCATGTTATTTGCTAAATTTTTTCCATTCCAATATGCCGTTCCACCATCAATTTCCAAATTATAGCCTTTATACCTTAAGTTGGTTCTAGACTGTGCTTCGGCAACTAAATTACCTGCGATATCTGTTATTTTAATATTAACATTATCACTAATATCTTTTATTTTAATTTTATCTGAAGCGGTATTAAAAGTTGGACGTACAGGATTTGGATAGATAAAAGCATTGGTCAAACCATCTAAAGGTGCCGACCCTCCTGATTTAAAAGAAAGCAAACCTCGATCAGTCGCTATATAAACAACACCTCTCTCATTATCGACTGAAATATCATTAATATTATTTGATGGTAATGGAGAGTTGTCTTTTGTGAAATGAAAAATTGTTTGTTGCCCATCAGATGAAAAATAAAACAATCCAGCTCCAATAGTTCCTACCCATTTATTATTAGAACCATCTACTTTAATATCAGAAATAAACTGTTCTGCCAAAAGTTCTTTTGGAATCCCATCCTCCATAATAATAATAGCAGAGGTAGTTACATTTTCATCGGTAAAAAAATTTGAAGTATTATATAATATTCTTAATCCTTTATCTGTACCAATCCATAATTGATTTCGTTTATCTAAAGCCAAAGACCTTACAATGTTTGTCGGTAAATTGCCTTCCTCTACATTTATGTTTTTCAACAATTGATTGCCGCCATTTTCATCAAACCCAATGACTCCTAGTGAAAATGACGCAATAAATTTTGTCCCTGAAGGGTGAAGGATTAATTCTTCGAATCCAAGATTATCACTGATGGGATCTAGGATTAAATCTGTAAAATCATAACTTCGCCATTGGTTAGAGTTTAAATCAAATGATTTTAATGGTTTTTCAACCAATGATGTTATTGACCACAATAAGCCACTAGTATCAAAGGCTGTTCCAGAAACACGAATACTAACATAACCTGGAGATCCAGATAAAATAAGTGATTCAAGTCCGCTATTTGTGTTATCATGTCTTTTTATTGGGACATTATTATTCATCTCTAATAATCCGCTATGAAAAGAACTAATAAAAACTTGGTCCGGATTAAATGGGTTAATAGAAATAGTATTTAAACTTGTAGCTCCTAGCAAGCTATCGTAAGGAATGTTTGTCCATCCTTCGTCATAAAAACGACTAATACCACGCCTTTTAATTGGGGTTGGATTATAATATACATCATAGTCACCATAAGTAGCCCAAACACTTCCAAATCCTGATTGGACAGAAAAGGTGTTGTTTTTTAATGGCCCTTCGGGATGAATTTCAAGAAATTCATCAGGCTCATTGATAGTAGTTTTTAAAACTCCAAAAGTTTCAGTTCCAATAAAGATTCCTTCCATTGTCGCTATAGCAGCTGTAAATTCTGTGTCAAACTCTGGAATAACATTTGGACTTGCCAATAAATTAAAGTCGCTATCGTACACAAACACCTCTTCTTTCGTTGTCACGATTAAATAATTATTAAAACTCTTTAAATCTAAAGTGGTCTCAGTATAAGTAAACAATTGATTAAGACTCGCATTGACTACTTCATATATCCGGTTGTTAGTGGAAGTGGCATATAATTTATCAACTGCTGTTACAATTCTTGAAAAATTTCCAGATACAATTTGAGTCCATTCTTGATAATCTATCAAATTAGGGCTACTTAATAAAGCCCTTCTAATTCCGCTATTATCTGCACATGCCGCATAGATATAATCTTCAAAAATAGCCGTTTGACCAACTTGAATTTGACTACCTCCGTTACCAATAAAATAAGTGTCTTCAAACTCCAATCTCGCCAAGTCATACACCGATATTCCAAAATCAGTCGCAATATACACCTTATCGTTATGCACATTAAAATGATTAATTCTTTTATTATTAGGAGGAATGGTTTGCTTTTCGACAATATCGATAATAGTAATCACCTCATCTGTTGATTCCTGGATAATTTCAATCAAGCCATTAACGTAACCAATAATTAGCTGATTAGAATTTTCGCTATAATATAATGTAGAAATAAACTCCCCTGAGAGTCCGTTAACAGTAGTAATATTTTCGATTTGAAATGTTTCTAAATCGTAACTAAATATGGCGTTTTCTGAGGCTGCATAAATTTTATCAGTCCCTTGTACAACATCTTTAATCTTTAAATATGAAAAATGCCCTTCCCATAACGCCGTAAAGTCTTGTGCTTTTATACTAACCGTACATAAAAACACAATAACTAATAAAAGCCTTTTCTTTTTCATCAAATAAGATTCAAGATTCAAATATATTTATATCTAACGACAATTGCTTTGATATCATATGTTTTATAAAATAAAAAAGCTTCCAAAATAAATTCTGAAAGCTTTTAATCGTCAATATAAATAAGTGTTATACTACACCCTGAGCTAACATAGCATCTGCTACTTTAACAAATCCTGCAATATTTGCACCTTTAACATAGTCTATATAACCATCTTCATCTTTACCATATTCAATACAGGCATCATGAATATTAGACATAATATCTTTTAGCTTTTCATCAACTTCTTCTCTCGTCCAATTGAAACGTAAAGAATTTTGAGTCATTTCTAATCCTGAAGTCGCAACTCCACCAGCATTTGATGCTTTCCCAGGAGCAAATAATATTTTTGCTTTATGGAACACTTCAACAGCATCTTTGGTAGACGGCATATTAGCACCTTCACTAACTGCAATACAACCGTTTTTCACCAACACAGCAGCATCGTCTCCATCCAACTCATTTTGAGTTGCACACGGTAATGCAATATCACAGCTAACACTCCATGGCGTACTTCCTTTTACAAAAGTTGCATTAGGATATACTTCTAAATATTCGCTAATTCTACCTCGTTTTACGTTTTTTAAATTCATAATAAAACTTAGCTTTTCACTATCAATACCATCTGCATCATGTATATATCCAGATGAATCAGATAAAGTAAGTACTTTACCTCCCAATTGGATTACCTTTTCGGCTGCATATTGAGCAACATTCCCAGAACCAGAAATTACTACCGATTTTCCATTAAAAGAATCACCTTTTGTTTCAAGCATGTTTTGAGCAAAATACACATTTCCATATCCTGTGGCTTCTGGTCTAATTAAAGAACCTCCCCAAGTCATTCCTTTTCCCGTTAAAACACCTGTGAACTCATTGCGCAATTTCTTGTACATTCCAAATAAAAACCCAATTTCTCTCCCACCAACACCAATATCACCAGCAGGAACATCAGTATTTGCGCCAATATGACGGAATAATTCACTCATGAAAGAATGACAAAAACGCATAATTTCATTATCACTTTTTCCTTTAGGATCAAAATCACTTCCTCCTTTTCCACCACCCATTGGAAGGGTTGTCAAACTATTTTTAAACACTTGTTCAAATGCTAAAAACTTTAAAATACTCATGTTCACAGTTGGGTGAAAACGTAAGCCTCCTTTATAAGGGCCAATCGCCGAATTCATTTGAATTCTATACCCTCTGTTAACCTGAACTTCACCGCTATCGTCTACCCAACAAACTCTGAAAGTCAATGCACGTTCCGGCTCTACCATTCTTAATAAAATGTTTTTACCGTGATAAATGTTGTTCTTAACGATATAAGGAATCACCGTTTCTGCAACTTCCTCAACGGCTTGCAAGAATTCTGGTTCATTCCCGTTTCTTTCTTTTACAAGATCTAAAAAACCATCTATTTTATTTTTCATCTATAAAATTTTGTAGTAATTATATTTTACTGAATTTTGTGTCCACAAATATACGTTATCTTTAAAAACAACCCCCTTTTTTTTAAAATTTCGCAATATTTTTTCGACACTTAAAATAGAAGATTTTTGATTTACGATAAGGCTTGTTTTAAATCATTAATAAGGTCTTCTTCATCTTCAATACCCACACTTAATCGTATTAGGGAATCAACAACTCCAGTTTTTTCGCGTTCCTCTTTTGGTATACTAGCATGTGTCATACTCGCCGGATGACCAGAAAGCGACTCTACACCTCCCAAAGACTCGGCTAGCGTAAAGATTTTCAGCTTTTCTACTATTTTAATCGATTCCTCATAATTATTCCCTTTGGTTGTAAATGACAACATCCCACCAAAGTCATTCATTTGATCTCTTGCAATAGCATGATTAGGATGTGTTTCAAAGCCTGGCCAAAATACCTTTTCAATTTTTGGGTGTGAGGCTAAAAACTCTGCAACAGCCCTGCCATTTTCACAATGTCTTTGCATTCTAATATGAAGTGTTTTAATCCCTCTAAGTACTAAAAAACTATCTTGAGGCCCACATATAGCACCACTTGCATTCTGTATAAAATAAAGCTGCGCTGCCAGATCTTTATCATTAACCATTAACGCTCCCATAACAACATCACTATGCCCGCCAAGATACTTTGTTGCGGAATGCATAACAATATCTGCCCCTAGACCTAACGGCTGCTGTAAATAAGGAGTTGCAAAGGTATTATCAACTGCAAGTAAAAGATTGTGTTTTTTAGAAACATTAGACACCGCCTTAATATCAATAATATTCAACATTGGGTTTGTTGGGGTTTCTACCCATATTAATTTAGTCTTGGCATTAACATATGATTCAATATTTGCAGCTTTATCCATGCCAATAAAATGAAATTTAATGCCAAACTTTTCATAAATGCTAGTAAATAAACGGTAAGTCCCACCATATAAATCGCTAGTAGAAATCACTTCATCTCCTGGTTCCAAAAGTTTAATTACGGCATCAATAGCCGCTAAACCTGAACCAAATGCCAAACCATAATTTCCGTTTTCTATACTCGCAAAGGCATTTTCCAAAGCTTTTCTAGTAGGGTTATGAGTTCTAGAATATTCAAAACCTTTATGTCCTCCTGGGGTTGTTTGTGCATAAGTAGTTGTTTGATAAATAGGCGGCATTACAGCACCGTATGCAGGATCATGTTCTTGTCCTCCGTGAATCGTTTTAGTATTGAATTTCATAGATGTATATTGTTTGCAACAAATTTCGTTTATAATTCGTTGTATTCAAAAGTATACAATATCTTTAAACAACCTTAATCATTAACACAATTCACTTTGAAGAAAATTCTTTTATCCTTTTTGATTCTAATCATTGTTTACTCCTGTAATGAAGAGGTGTCTCTATCTTTTACAGAATTTAATTTAGAGTATAGTGAAAATTCAATTATAGAAATAAATGCTCCTAGAGTAGACGGTGAATCCGCTATTGGCGATTTAATTAATGTAACAATAGAAAATCATATTTCAAATACACTCAACTTTAGCGATGACCAAACCAACTTAATATTAGCAGATGCACTAGAAAAGTTTGACACAGAATATAAAACTTTTAAAAATGATTTTGAAGAAAATGCATTAGTTTGGGAAGCAACTTTTGATGGTGAAGTAACGTACCAGTCTTCAGAAATAATTTCAATAGCCTTAACCAGTTACCTTAACACTGGCGGGGCACATGGTAACATGAACGTGACTTTTTTAAATTTTAATCCAAGTACTGGGGAATTATTAAAAATTGATGATTTGATTGCTAACAAATTGGCATTTACAAATCTTTCACAACAACATTTTAACGCAGCCATTCAAACTTCAGATGGAATAAACTTTGAAGACTATTTTTTTGGTGAAGGTTTTCAATTACCAGAAAATATTGGGTTTAACAATGACGGTGTTAACTTGTTTTATAATGTATATGAAATTGCTGCGTATGCAATGGGCATTACAGAATTTACGATTCCTTATAATGAATCAGCTGCTCTTTTGAATGTAAATTAAAATACTTTATTTAGCAAATCGTTTTATTAGAGGCCCAACGGTTAGTCCTTGTCCTATAATTGAAAACACAACAATAATATAAGTAATTACCAAAAATAGTTCTCTGTGCATTTCTTGAGTTAAACTTAGTGCCAATGCAATTGAAATACCTCCTCGAAGTCCTCCCCAGGTCATAATTAAGTTTGTGTTGGGTACAAAATCCAATTTTTTTGCAAAGAATTTAATAGGAAACCACAATGATAAGTATCTACATAAAAGCACAATAGGTACAGCTAAAATTCCTGCGATTATATAATTTACTTGAAAAGTTAATATTAGCATTTCCATTCCTATCAACACAAACAATATGGTGTTTAATAACACATCAATAAGCTCCCAGAATTTATCGACATAAGTTTCTGTAGTTTCCGACATTGCCGCATTTCTAACGGTATCATTACCAACCATTAAACCACAAGCAACCATTGCTAATGGTGCCGATATGTGAAATTTTTGTGCAAGAAGTGTCCCGCCCATAACCACAGCAATTGTTATAATAACCTCTACATCATAATCGTCAATAGATTTCATCAGTTTATAGGTTATCCAACCCAAAAATAGACCAAGAGCAACCCCTCCAAGCACTTCTACTGCAAACATTTCAGCAATATGTCCAATAGTAACATGATTACCTCCCTCTGCTATTTTTAAAAGTGTTAAAAACACAACCACGCCAACACCATCATTAAACAAGGATTCTCCAACAATTTTAGTTTCTAGTTTTTTAGGGGCCCCTGCCTGTTTTAATATCCCCAACACTGCAATTGGGTCAGTTGGTGAAATTAAAGCTCCAAAAAGCAAACAATAAATGAATGCAACTTCCAGACCTACTAATTGAAGTACGAAATACATTATAATACCTACCAAAAAAGTAGAGACCAAAACACCTAATGTTGCAAATATTAAAACGGGCCAACGTTGAATTTTTAATTGTTCGAAATTTGTATGCATAGCACCAGCAAACAATAGAAAAGAAAGCATAACATCAAACAATACTGCTTTAAAATCTATCCCTTCTATAAATGCTCTTTCTTGCAATAATAGGGTGTCGTCAAACTGTCCAATTATAATTAAGATTAGTGTAAAAATAATAGTGAGCACCATTAATCCAATGGTTATTGGCAGCTTTAAAAAACGCACATTAATATATCCGAAAAGTGCAGAAAGCACTATTAATACCGTAGCAATTGCATAGTAATCCATTCCTCTAGATTGATTTTTTTAGTGCGAGTATATATCCCAAATGTATGCCCTCGTGAAAATTATTAAAAGCTATAGCCTCTTCTACATTGGTCATTGTACTATTTGTAGACGTTGTGTAAGCCGTATAGGTTTTAAAATAACCTGCTTCATAATCCGTTTTTAATTTCTCCACTGATGTAAACAACAGTTCCTTGATTTCATTGATCTCGTCTTGACTTAAATCACGCTCTACTTTTGATCCTTTTCTATAAGTCACAACCATGGCATCACTCGTTAACATTGGCAATCCTGATAAATTATATATTAAAAGCTGCTGAGTAACTATAACATGAGCAATATTCCATATTAAATTATTTTTAAAGCCATCAGGTACTTTATTCAATTCTTCTAAAGAAAATTTCTCTATAATAGAATTCAATATTTTTCTATTTTTCAGGGTTATATCCAGAGCGTATTGCATATTATTTATATTTAAAAAAGCATCTATTCTTGTCGAATTTATTTTCTTTGTAAAGTTAATATTAGTTGGTCATGAAAAAAATATACTTCTTAAAAACTTGTAATACTTGTCTTAGAATTTTAAAAGAACTTAATCCTTCTTCTGAATTTGTACTTCAAGATATAAAAGCACAAGAAATAACGGCAACCCAACTTGAAGAAATGCACGGGCTATCGGGCAGTTACGAATCCCTATTTAGTAAAAGAGCTAAACTATATAAAGAAATGGATTTAAAAAACCAAGATTTAACTGAACGCGACTTCAAACATTATTTACTAGAACATTATACCTTTTTGAAGCGTCCTGTTATCCTTTCAGGTTCTAAAATTTTTATTGGGAATTCACAAAAAAACATTAAAGCAGCAAAGACTGAACTTGAAAAATCGTAGCTTTTAAGTTTTAAATAAATTTGCGACTAAACAACAATGGATTCATTTACTAGTACTATTTACAACGCTGTTTATGATATCCCTTCTAAGCATTGGGAAGACCTAAATTGTACCCATAACGCTTATTTCAGCCCTGAATTTTTAAATGCTTTTGAAAGTTCTAATAAAAAAATTAGTTTCAAGTACATTTTAATTTCGAATCACAATACCGCGGTTGCAATAGCACTAACACAGACTATTGAATTGGGTGTTGATGCCATTTTAAAAAACATAAAAATCTCATCACGGTTAAAGCGCTTTATTCACGCTCTATTTTGTAACAGCGGTATTCGAATTATGTTTGGTGGGAATATTTTTTTAAGTGGGGAACATGGTGTTTTTATTGGCGATCAAGTAAACAAGAAAGCTGTTTTAACAACAATCGCTAAAGAAATTAATGCCTTAGCAAATAGCACAAAACCATTACATGCCGTTTTGGTTAAGGACTTTTTAAATCAATCCCTTGGTTTAACAAATCATTTCAAGAATTTCGGGTTTTCCTCGATGCGAGTAGAACCAAATATGATTTTGGAACTCGATTCAAATTGGAAAACGTACGAGGATTACAAAAAAGCTTTGAAATCAAAATATAGAGTCAAAGTGAATAAAGCAGATAAAACCAGTAATACATTAATAACTCGTATATTTTCAGAATCTGATTTTGCAACTTATAAAGATGAACTTCAAAAACTATACGAAAACACGATTGCAAATGCGAATTTCAATGCACAAGTTCTAGATTTGAATACCTATATAAAACTGAGAGCAATTTATCATGAAAATTTTATTGTAAAGGCTTACCTGTTAGAAGACAAACTCATCGGTTTTCTTACTGCATTAGCAAACAACAATCATTTAGACGCCCATTTTATCGGGTTAAATTATGAGTTAAATAAAAAGTACGCCATATATCCAAGAATTTTAAATGACTATGTTAGAATCGGAATTGAGAAACAGGTTTCTCATATAAATTTTGGAAGAACAGCTTCAGAAATTAAGAGTACGATTGGCGCAGTACCAGCAGATTTAACGGTTTATATTAGGCATAAAAGACCATTAATAAACACCATTATCCGATTCTTAATAAGGCGTGTTAAAATTAAAGAACACAAACAACATACGGCATTTAAAACTAAAAAAGAGGCCATAACAGCCTCTCATTAAATTAATGTGTTTCAGATTATACCCAAGCGTTCACGATGCCTCCCATTACGGCAAAGGTAACGACCCAGTAACCCACATTTATAGCTACATATTTAAATGATTTTTGTTCAAATAATGCATTTGTAGCAAAAACAGGCAATACAATAAATAAAGCCACCATTGCTCCATGCAGGGCTCCGTGTTTAAATGTTAAGAAAGGTTCTGCTCCATGAATTTCCCCATTAGCACCACCAATCATTACTTCTCCTAGTAAGAATACCGCTGCCATAAATGCAAATATCACCGCTAATCCATAAGTTTTAGCAGGATTCATGTTTTTTGCTTTTTCTTCAGTCATCCCCGATTCTTTCATCCAGACTGTACCAAATGTTTTAGGGTTGTACCAAAGAAACCCTGTTACTAAAGCAGAAAATGCTGCAGCAACTAGCGCTAGCCAATTCATGTTTTCCATAATTATTAGTTTTAGTGTTAGTATTTTATCCTATTAAATTACGGAATTTTATCTTGTACCTAAAAATCTATATGAGGTCTTTTGGAGTTCTACCAAATTTTCTGGTGTCGGCTTTTGTTAATGTTTTAAAGTTTTCAGACTTTGGAAAAGTTTCAATTATTTGTAATAACTCGCTTGGAACTGCGCCTAATTTTCGTGTTTCTAAATCAATCCATGAAAACAACATTTCACTAAAAGCCAGATTTTTTCCTTTTTGATCATAGAAATTATGCTCAAACTTTATAAAATTTCCTTCCTCACTATAACCCGAAACTTCTAAACTGACAGTAATTGGACTTCCAAGCAATATTTCCTTAAAATAATATACATGCTCATAAAAGACAATAGGGCCTAACCCAAATGTTTCCATAGTTTCAAGTCCGATGCCTTTTTTTGTAAAAAAAGCCATCCTAGTATGGCTCATATAATCAATATATGTTGAGTTCCCTAAATGTTTATTTGCATCAATATCACTCCACCTAATATCAAACTGTTTTGTATACATTATCTAAATTTTTAAAAGCAAAGTTAAACTTTTAAGTATTTACCTACCTTCCTTATATCT
Source organism: uncultured Bacteroidota bacterium (assembly GCA_913062555.1). Taxonomy (GTDB): domain Bacteria; phylum Bacteroidota; class Bacteroidia; order Flavobacteriales; family Flavobacteriaceae; genus CAJXVU01. The sequence continues at coordinate 31,181 of CAJXVU010000022.1, read as the reverse complement.
TTTATAAAACTTAAGGTGTTTTAGTTATCTTTGTGCAACTTTTAAATTTTGAGAATGATACAATCAATGACGGGTTATGGAAAATCTGTTTTACAGCTTCCTACTAAAAAAATTTCTATTGAATTAAAATCACTTAATAGTAAAAACCTAGATTTGAATGCTAGAATGCCTTCAATATATAGAGAAAAAGAATTAAGTATTAGAAAACTTATTGCTTCTAAACTTGTGCGTGGTAAAATAGATTTTTCATTATATATGGAAATGACAGGAGAAGAAACTTCAACTCAATTAAATGAACCTGTTATTAAAAAATACATAGAACAGCTTAAGGCCGTTGTAAACGGAGATGAAACCGAACTTCTAAAAATGGCTCTTCGTATGCCGGATGCTTTAAATACCCAACGCGAAGAGATTGATGAAAACGAATGGCAATCTATTCAAAAAGAAATTGACAATGCTTTATCTAAAATATATAATTATAGAAGCGAAGAAGGTCAGGCTCTAGAAAATGATTTTATAGACCGCGTTGAGAATATAAGCAACTTATTAAATGAGGTTATTGCCATAGACCCTGAACGTATTGAAAGTGTTAGAGAACGATTGCGAAAAGGGATTTCTGAATTAAAGGAAAAAGTTGACGAAAATAGATTTGAGCAAGAGTTGGTTTATTATATAGAAAAATTTGATATTACCGAGGAAAAAGTCAGACTTAAGAACCATTTGGAGTACTTTATTAAATCTTTAAATTCTGATGATTCAAACGGGAAAAAGTTGGGCTTTATTGGTCAGGAAATGGGGAGAGAAATCAATACCATTGGTTCAAAATCTAATCATGCTCCTATGCAAAAATTAGTGGTTCAAATGAAAGATGAGCTTGAAAAAATTAAGGAACAACTTTTAAACGTATTATAATAAGTCAAGATTTTGGCTTTTAAAAATATCTCCGAATGAATAACGGCAAACTTATTGTGTTTTCGGCCCCTTCTGGTTCTGGCAAAACGACTATTGTTAGACATTTATTAAAACAAAACGAACTAAATTTAGAATTTTCTATTTCGGCCACCTCACGTGAAAAACGAGGTATTGAAATTGATGGTAAAGATTACTACTTCTTATCACTAGAAGACTTTAAAAGTAATATAAAAAATGATTCATTTTTGGAATGGGAAGAAGTGTATCGCGATAACTTTTATGGGACTTTAAAAACTGAGGTAGAACGTATTTGGGCCTTAGGGAAGCATGTGATTTTCGATATTGATGTCTCGGGAGGCTTACGAATAAAACGAAAATTCCCTGAGCAAACATTGTCCATATTTGTGAAGCCACCAAGTATTGATGAGTTAAAAATAAGACTCAAAAAACGTAAAACAGAAAGTGAAGACAAAATAAATATGAGAGTAGCAAAAGCTTCTGCCGAATTAGCTACTGCTCCATTATTTGATGTTATTATTGAAAATGATAATTTAGACAAAGCACTCAACGAAGCTTACCAATTGGTAAATACTTTTGTAACAGCAAATTAAATTTTAGCATATGAAAATTGGGCTTTTCTTTGGAACATTTAACCCCATTCATGTAGGGCACTTAACAATCGCAAATCATTTAGCAGAGCAGAGTGACTTAGATCAAGTTTGGTTTGTAGTGACACCCCATAGTCCATTTAAAAAGAAAAGCACTTTACTTGACGATCACCAACGCTTAGAAATGGTGTATTTGGCAACTAAGGATTATCCAAAGTTAAAGCCATCGAATATTGAATTCAACTTAACTCAGCCAAATTATACTATTAATACGCTTACACATTTAGAAGAAAAATTTCCCGGTCATGAATTCGCTTTGATTATGGGAGAAGACAATTTAAAAAGCTTTCATAAATGGAAAAACTTCGAGGTTATTTTGGATCGCTTTTTCATATATGTTTACCCAAGAATCTCAAGTGGTACTGTTGTATCTGTTTTTAATAATAACCCAAAAGTAATTCGTGTAGTATCTCCCATCATGGAATTATCATCTACATTTATAAGACGTGCTATAAAAGAAGGCAAAAACATAAAGCCAATGCTCCCTGAAAATGTATGGCATTATTTAGATGAAATGAATTTTTACAAATAATTATTTTCTTTCTGTTTTTAATCTGGAGCAAAAAAAAACCTGCATACACAGGTTTACAATAAAAATAAGTATCAAGATTCAATTTTATAAGTTTGGAATTCGTAATACTTGTCCTGGGTAAATTAAATCAGGCTTTTTAAGCATGGGTTTATTTGCTTCAAATAGTTCGGGATATTTCATCGCATTTCCATAATATGTTTTTGCTATTTTACCAAGTGTGTCTCCATTTACTACCGTATAAAACAAAGACTCGGGCTCTTCATGGTCTACCTTCATTTGATCATCTACAGAAGCAATTCCTTTAGAATTCCCAATCACTAAAACAACTTTTTCTTTTGTTTTCTGGTTATATGCCAGGCCTCTAATGGTTGCCAAATCATATTCAATATGAATCTTTAAATTTTCTACTTTCAATTGCAAATTAGTTATTGTTTCTTTCAAAATTGAAGCTGCTGTAGCCTCTGCTTTTTGTCTTGCAGCTAGCGCCTCTGCAGCCTCTTCTTCTACAGTTTTTCCAATTCCGAAAACATTTGCTCCTGCATTTTTAATAAATGAAAATAAGCACATATCTTTTTTTTTAAGATTAATGAATACCCATTGTCATGATCAGTTTACTGGAAAATGAAAATTAACAATAGAATATTCCGGGTTATTGTATATGCATTAGACCCGTTTAAAAAATAAAGTCACACCCTAGGCTTATAAATATGTAGTAAATTTAAGGCTCTCAATTTGAAGTTTAGAAATCACAACCAGTTTAACAGATTTTGTCATAATCCTCTCAAAACAACACTTAGCACATAAAAACATAATCTAATAATTGACTTCGTGAAGTGCTTTATCTTACTTTTTAGACAAAAAGAAACTGCTTAAAAATTATATCTTTTAAGCAGTTTAAGAAACTAAAATAACCAACCAAAACTTTAGTTCCTCGTTTTAACCCGTGGGTTTCCTTTTTTATCTGTTTTTTGTTTACGTTTTTTAACTTCAGTAGAACTCGACTTTCCTTTGGCGCTTTCAGATGTTCTCATAAACTGAATATATCCGCTTCCTTCAAATTCATAATAGGTACCGGAAGTTGCGTGATACAATTCAATGAGCCCATCATCTATAACGTTCAATTCGAAATATTCATTGTCGAAGTAATCATAATCTAGTGTTAAAATTTTTAAATAGTCATTTCCAGACACGTCTTGCACGCCATAAATCCCAGTATAATCCCAGTACAATTCACTTACATCAGCAATATCTATATCTTGGGAGCTTCTAAATGTATCATCATTTCCTCCTGATAGAAATTGCAAATAGTTTTCATTATCAAATTCATTAAGGACGCCTTCCTCACTGGTATATACTTTTTCCCAGGCCTCATATTCCTGCAAGAAATAGTGGATATTATCATAAAACACGAAGTCATAATCAAAATTACTCCGTTGGTATCCATGTAAAAAATAGGACGTATCATTATTTGGGTTATAGAGCTCTATCGTATTATCATCAATTTGATACACATCAAAAGTTTCATAACCATCAATCTCATGGTTCACGTCCAAAATCATATCATAAGCGTCATAAGCACCAACTGGGATACCAAAACCGCCTCCTTGGCTACCAATACCAACCAAATTATTATTGGCATAAAGTGTTCCGTTTCTAAACGAAATCGTAAATGCTATTTGTAAAAAAGGTGTTTCACCATAACCTACAGTCTGGTTAATATCCACATACCATAGCTCATGTGTGTTTAATAATTGGTTTAAAGAAATCCCTGGTTCATCTTCAATAATGATTTCAGAAGAACAAGAGGTAAATATTATGGCCATTAAGGTAAATCTAGAAAGTAGTTTTAGAGTCTTCATAAGCACTTTTTATTATTGTTATACTATAGCGTTTTCAAATTGCGTGCCAAAAAATTGACGAAGCACAAATTAATAGGATCCAAAGCGTGATTTTTTATGTACTTTTGACTATTAAAAATTTAATCTTATATGGCTTCAGAATTAAAATATGCTGTTTTTGGAAGTGGAAGTTGGGCAACGGCCATTGTAAAGATGCTTTGCGAAAACCTCGATGAAGTTGGTTGGTATATGCGTAGTGTTTATGCCAAAGAACATCTTTTAAAGCACCAGCACAACCCTAATTATTTAAGTTCTGTAGAATTCCATATGGAACAACTTAAATTGAGTAATGATATTAATGAAATTGCCAATTATGCCGATGTACTCATTTTTGTAATTCCTTCTGCTTTTATTCATGCTGAATTACAAAAATTAAACATTGATATCTCAAATAAGGTTTCGGTGTCTGCAGTAAAAGGTATCATTCCTGAAACTGGGCTATTGGTTGGTGAACATTTACATAAGGAGTATAAAATTCCGTTTAATCATATTGGGGTCATTGCTGGGCCCTGTCATGCTGAAGAAGTTGCACTAGAGCGCTTATCATACTTGACTATTTCTTGTGCTGATGCAAACCAGGCTCAAGAAATTGCAAACCAACTCTCAAGCAATTATATTAAAACAAAAATTAGCGACGATATCATTGGAACAGAATATGCCGTAATGCTAAAAAATATATACGCTATTTCTGCTGGAATTGCTCACGGATTAGGCTATGGTGACAATTTCCAAAGTGTTTTAATGAGTAATGCCATTAGAGAGATGAAACGTTTTATTAAAAAGATGCATAAAATGAAACGTAATATTAATAACTCGGCTTATTTGGGCGATTTATTAGTCACTGGTTACTCTGTGTTTTCTAGAAATAGAATGTTTGGGAACATGATTGGTAAGGGGTATACTGTAAAATCGGCACAAATGGAAATGAATATGGTTGCCGAAGGTTATTATGCCACAAAAAGTGCTTTTTTGCTCAATAAAAAAAATGTAAAGAAAACCAGATTGCCTATTATCAATGCTGTCTATGGTATTTTATACGAAGGCAAAGACGCTAAAAAAGTATTTAAAAAACTAACTGATAAATTGGATTAGCGTTGAAAATATTAGCTTCCCGACGAATTATTACTCTATTTTAAAATTCTTATTTCACCAAAACACCTTTGACTTCCATTAACGGAATGACTTGTAATGTGCTATCATTAATCGTGTTTTTTCTAAACAGATAAGTTTTGTCGAACATCTTGTTATCTTCAAAAAAGGACACTTTAAATTCATTATTAAGCGCAAGTACATCATCTTGTATCAATTCTATTTTGGCATAACTCTTAGATGGAAGATTCTCCAGTTTGTGACGCATGGTAGAAGTCTCCTTATCGCTGGTAAATCCTTTAGATACAATAAGCACCATTTCTAAAGTACTTTCCTTATCATTGATGATATAGGCATTCCAGTCCATGGTTTTATCAACTTCATTATGCTCTTGTACCACCGCCATATAAACGTGTGATACCTCTGGAATTTGTATGTCTTTTTTCATTTCTTATTTATGCATGAATTTTCAAATGAGATGCAAAAATAAACCATTTACGCTGTTAAAAAACAAAATCGAATGAAACAACTCGGTTACTTTATCTTATGATTCTTGTTAAGCATGTCTGTTAAAGCTTCTGCGACATCTCGATAGAATTTCAAAGCAGACCTAAACTGCTCAAGGAAATGTACATCTATTTCATTCAACAATCATATATCGCTAAATTGATGCAATAAAAATGAGATACGATCTATTCCAAACTCAAATCCAGAATATTCTTTAGAATCAATGCCACGGTTTTCAAAAACGTTAAGATATATCATTACACAGTCCAATATTTCCAACTAGAACACTCTAGTATCAAAACTTTTATAATCAATTATTGCTAATCAACTATTATATCCGGACTTATATCGGACTTATTCACTCAGACTTTTCTTTCTTTTTTTAAATCAATAGAAGTCTAATAATTTGCAATAAAAAGTAAATGGAGTTTCGAATATTCGAACACTTAGGAAAAATTGTTAACAAATGAAAGTTCAAATAAATTTTCCTTAAAATTCAATAACCATGACTATTTTAAAAAGAATAAGAAAGCCACAATTAGCAATTATAATGACAATTATAATCCTATTTATTTCATGTTCAAATAATCCTCAGGAAGAATTAATTTCAGTAAATAAATTTGAATATTCATTGTATGAGAATAGTAAAGATTACTTTCTTAACCTTAAGCCTATTCATATTAACCAATACAATTCAAGAACAAATATCTATCAAGCGGTTTTGGATTATGCAAACAGACCATTTGAGACTCCCTCCTTGCTAGAAAATGAGGCTTTAAATTTAATAACTTTAGATGTTATTGATATCCAAAAAATAGGTCTTGAGAAAGGGTTTTTCAAAGAGAATGATATTAATTTAATTGAACAACTTGATAAGGACATACAATCTGTAAATTTTGATTTTGCTCTTAATAATTATCAAAAAAACGTGCTATCCTTAAATTGCACAAGTACAGAATTTGCCAAATACAACGAATTTGTCAATGTATTGATGATGACAAAATCAAATTATAATAAAAATATATCTTTGCAATCGAGAGGTGGTTGGGCTTGTGCTTTAGCTATTCTTACCTTTACAGCCGCCATAGTTTTTGTAGGTTCAACTTGCATTCCAAATCCAGTAACCATTTATGCTTGTCCGATAGCTGTCGCAAGAGCTGCCGTTGCATACGCCAGCATGATAATTGCTTGTGGCGGAAAAAAATAATGATATTGGAATTAAAAAATGTAAACTATTATGAATTTAAACAAGAACATATATTTAGTGTTATTTACTATTAGTTTCTTAATCCTCTGCGCTTACAGTTATATTTCCCTTGATCTATTAATTAATGCAGGAGATCTTATTGAAATGAATATAAGTTCCGTTTTTGGTAATATTTTAATGTGTTCTTTTTTTCTTTCAGGTTACATTATTCTTTTAAAAGAAAAAGCCTCTAAGAAGCATTTATCACGCTTAAAGTCTTTTATTCTATTCCTGCTAATTTTATCGGTAATTTGGTTCTGCATATACAACTTTACACTACTGGAGGAAGGGTTTAAATCTGGAAAAGAATTATATTGGCAAATAACTGCTTTAATTTTTGGATTTACGAGTATTGGTTTTAATTTTTATCTATTGAATTTTAGACTAAAAAATATTTAAACAACTCTTTGACATTGTATACTTAATTAGTGCTATTATTATTTACTAGATGAAAATATTATTAAATTTTCATTTCGTTTCCCCAGCTGAGTCTTAAACATTTACAACTTAAAAACCACGGCACTAGTATTTATTTCCATTATTATTGGTAGATATATGGAAGCAAATATTTAAGTTATAAAAAGCGATAACAGGTCCTTAAAAGTAAAAGACTAGGGATAAACCAATAGATTAACACACCTCAAAAATTTAAGCTTTTATTTTAAGTTTCCTTGGTATATTAGTATTATAAAGCCGACTTAAATTGCTCTAAGAACCTTACGTCATTTTCGCTTAGCAAACGGATATCGCTAATTTGGTGTAGTAATAAAGCAATTCTATCAATACCCATCCCGAAGGCAAAACCAGAGTATTCTTTAGAATCAATTCCACAGTTTTCTAATACATTAGGATCTACCATGCCACAGCCCATAATTTCTAACCAACCAGTTCCCTTAGTCATCTTATAATCGGTTTCTGTTTCCAGTCCCCAATACACATCAACTTCAGCACTAGGCTCTGTAAATGGGAAATAAGACGGACGTAGTCTAATTTTAGACTTCCCGAACATTTCAGTAGTGAAATATTGTAAGGTCTGCTTCAAATCGGCAAAACTCACATTTTTATCAATATATAGTCCTTCTACCTGGTGAAAAAAACAGTGTGAACGTGCCGAAATCGCTTCGTTACGGTACACACGACCTGGAGAGATGGTACGGATCGGTGGTTTGTTATTTTCCATATAACGCACTTGTACAGAACTGGTATGAGTACGTAATAATATATCAGGATCGGTTTGAATAAAGAAGGTATCCTGCATATCTCTGGCAGGGTGGTATTCCGGTAAATTCAATGCGGTGAAGTTATGCCAGTCGTCTTCAATTTCTGGGCCTTCACTCACATTAAAACCTATGCGAGAAAAAATATCTATAATTTGATTTTTAACTAAAGAAATTGGATGACGAGCACCAATTTTAATAGGTTCTCCTGGACGTGATAAATCTCCAAAAAGCCCTTTATCATCTTCTTTGCTTTCAAGTTCCTCTTTGAGCGTAGCAACTTTATCTTCGGCAGTTTTCTTAAGTTTATTTACAATCTGACCAAAATCCTTTTTCTGATCATTAGCCACATTTTTAAACTCTGCAAAAAAGTCATTCAACAATCCTTTTTTACCTAAATATTTAATACGAAACGCTTCAACTTCTTCCTTTGTTTGCGCTGTAAATAATTCGGCTTCTTCTATGAGTTCTTTAATCTTATCAATCATGATATCTCTTTCAAAATAAAAGGCAAATTTAATGATATTTGTGAGAACAGCGTTAAGGATTCAAGGCTTTTATTTTATGTTAATTGGCTCAAAACCAAAATTTATAAAGCTTTAAAAATACCGATGGAAACTGAAAGGGATTCTAAACCCTTATTTTATAAACTTCAATTCTAGAAAATAGTTGACTACAGCTTCTTTCATGAGTACACTTTGTTCGCCCGCTTTTAAATTTGGCAATTCGGCTTTAGTAGTATAATGTGGCCAGCCTTGCTCATCAAAATAGTCAAATTCATAATATCCATAAGGCTCTAAGAGTTTACAAATAGCGATATGCATCAGGCTTATTTTATCGTCTTTTTTAAAAGTGCGATGGAGCTGCCCCAATTCCTGAACCCCTATTAAATATATAATTGCATCCAAATCCAGATGGTCTCCATCTGCAAATTGTGAAGATAATTTTTGAACTACTTCGTCCCAGCGTTCTTTTAATTGCTCGTCTCTTGCCATACTGATTTCCTGTAAAGTCAGGATTCTTTTTTTATAGAATAAAGCACAAAGTTACAGCCTTATAAAATACAAATGAAACATTGTCGTTATATTTACATTGCATTTATTTATTTTAACAGTATTGAAATAAAAATATGTAGGTTTGTTAAAACACAACTTTTATGAATCTTATTGACATTATTTTAGGAGCCCTAATCCTATTTGGCCTTGTTCGTGGTCTTTCCAAAGGCCTTTTTGTTGAAGTAGCCTCGTTAGTAGCGCTAATTGCTGGAATTTATGGCGCGATTCATTTTAGTGATTTCGCTGCTGGATTTCTTGAAAGTCGGGTAGATTGGGATGAAAAATTAATCAATATCACGGCCTTTGCCTTAACATTTATAATTATTGTGGTTGTAATTGCCATGGCCGGGAAAGCCCTGACAAAACTTGCCGATTTTGCTGCTCTTGGTGGCATAAACAAAATCCTAGGAGGCGTTTTTGGAGCTTTAAAAACCGCTCTAATACTTAGTGTAGTGCTTTTGGTTCTCCATTTAATGGACAAAGCCATTCCTTTTGTTGATGATGATGAGCTGGAAAGTTCAATGCTTTATGAACCGGTACGATCTATTGCTCCAATGATTTTTCCCTATATAATCAAAGATGATGGCAATCGGGATTCTGATGATGTTGAAAAGTAAAACCAATTCTTTAGCTTAATCGTTCAATATATTAATCCTCTTATTGTCCCTTTTGAAGAAAATTGTCATATCGTTAAAATGCCCATTGAATCATTGAAAAGTTCTCCTCTGACAACTCAAACAATAATGCCTGCCTTTTCAGAGAAGTTCTTTCTAGTGAAATTATCGATCCAATTTCTCTTCCAAATTTGACTTCACGTGTGTCAAGCACTCATTAAAATCGGAGAAAATTTGTGATTGCGGTATTAAATCTGGAATGATATCAATTCGTTCCATCATATACCTTGGTTGTTTCAATAAATTAATAAAAAACACCTCGACATCATTTTTTCTTAATTCCTGAAGCACATCCTCCATGGCGTATAATCCCGATTGATCCATATATTGCATACGTCCTAATCTGATAATGACGGCACATGCGGTTGTTGGGATCTGTGCTGCCAAACTTTGAAAATCACTTGTTGACCCAAAAAATAACGGGCCTTTAATGTGTTTTATAAATACTTCATCTTTTAAATCTTCAGGGAAATCAATCTCATCGTCCCATTTTTTTTCTTTCTTTAAGGTTTTTACATCGGAGCGCTCAGCGGCGACATCTCCAATTTTTTTCATAAACATTAGTGACGCAATCACTAAACCAATACCAACAGCAAATACCAGATTCCAGACTGAAGCTAATACCATTACCACGAGCATTATTAAGACTTCTGAACTTAACTTAATTGGGCCCACTTTCATGTCTCTTGGCAAACTCGGAATTGCTTTTAGTCCTTTATAGTCCATAACACCTATTCCCACAGTTATAAGTATTCCTGCCAATACTGCCGATGGAATTTTTGAAGCTATAGGTCCTAAAGCGAGTAGAATAAATAACAACATAATCCCCGCAATCATTCCTGACAGTTTTGTCTTTCCTCCCGATTTGATATTTACAACAGTCCTAATAGTTGCCCCTGCACCCGGTAGTCCTCCAAAAATTGCCGCAATACTATTTCCAATACCCTGACCCACCAACTCTTTGTTGGGGTTATGTTTAGTTTTTGTCATATTATCGGCCACAACACTGGTTAATAATGAATCAATGGCTCCCAGAAGCGCCAAGGTTAATGCCGTAAAAACATAAGGTGCGATGGATTCAATACTAAATCCCGTGAACATCTCTAAATTAGGGATAGGTAACCCACTTGGAATTTGTTCAATTGGCAGATAATCCAAATTGAATCCGAAGGCAACACCAGATACAACTATCAGAGCAACAAGAGTGCTCGGAATAACTCTAGTAATGCGTTTAAATCCATAAATAATTATAATTGTACTTAAAGCTAAAATAAGCTCCAACCAATTTATGTGTTGTAATCCGCGGGGTAGTACTTTTATAGCGCCTAGTACTCCTGAGGCTTCTTTGGAAGCTAAAGATTGTGATTCTGCTAATATTTGAGCATCAGTAATACTTTCTGCGCGATTGATCGTTTCTTTAAAATTCTCTAAAACTAAAATCCCCTCACCGGCTTCTTCTTTTAAGATATTCTCAAGGATCACTTCTTCAGCTTGGGGTTTAAACTGATTTACAAATTCTACATCTTCCTTTGGATTGTAACCAATGGCAGGAAATATTTGTGTGACTAAAATAATTACACCAATAGCGGTCATAAATCCAGAGACTACAGGATAAGGAATATACCTAATATATTTTCCCAGCCCAATTAAACCCAGTCCAACTTGCATTAGCCCCGCCAATAAAAACACCATCAGTATTGCAGGAAGTGCTTTAGAAATATCTCCATCATTAATAGCAATAATACCAGCAATAACAACCATACTTACGGCTGTCATTGGTGCTGTTGGGCCAGAAATTTGTGTATTAGTTCCGCCAAAGAGGGCAGCAAAAAAACTTAAAAATATAGCACCATATAGCCCTGCACTAGGGCCTAGTCCAGAGGACACTCCAAAGGCAAGAGCCAAGGGTAATGCTACAATCCCTGCGGTAATACCACCAAAAGCATCGCCTTTAAAATTCGAAAAAAACTGTTTCATATGTTACTGTATTTTTTAAAGTTAAGTGTTTTTACTTGTCTTTTTTAGAAATTAATATACATTATCGTGTTTATTTGATCTCGACTTGATGTTTCAAAAAATTGATTCATATAGCCCAATTCCAATTTTAGAGTATCATTAATTTTATACCCTATCCCACCATAAAGTCTGTTTCTATCAATTAATTCAGAGGCAGTATTTAAAAATAATTCGTTATATACCGATAGATATAAGGTGTTTTTTTTAATTTCCAGACTATTAAGAGGAATGCTTAAACTCAAAAAGTAACGCAGACGGCTTTTAAAGTCATCTTCAATAAAACGTTGCTCAAATCGGAAACGATGTTTAAATTTAAATACACCCAAGGCGTGCTTGGTTTGAAACTGCTGAAAAATTCGATGTTCTATCACAGACTGTTTTTCGCTTGAATCATCCACATAATTTTCCGAAAGTATATAACCATATCCTAATAGTAAATTGTTATTATTCTCTTTGAGGTTATAACCCACTCCTGTTCGTAATAACAGTTGTTCAAGATCTCCTATCCCATCATAATTTCGATATTGAATTTCATGATGTAAATTCCATTGGTTATTGAGTTTTTTATTTCCCAAATACAAATACCAACTTCCTAAATCACTATCCTGAGCGACCATAAAAAATGGCGTTAGGATAGTGAGTATTAATATATATGTCTTAGGCATGTTTTAATTTTGCTCTGTGTCAAAAAATGTAACGCCTCCCGTCTTTATATCGTACATGCCGCCAACAATCATAATCTCATTGTTTTGCTCCATTTCCTGAAGCACCTCACTCTGATTTCTAATATTCTCGATGGTCATTGCCACATTCATTTCGGCAACATCATCTACAAATTCTAAATTTTTAGAATTTCTAAGGCTCTCATCTTCTGGAGATGTTACGGCGCTTACCGCTGGTTTTAGCTTAGCAATAAGGGCTGTTAAATTTCCTAATTTAGCATCATCACAAGCCCCTTTTATGGCACCACAACTCGTATGTCCTAATACCACAATTAGTTTAGTTCCTGCTAGTTTACAGGCGAATTCCATGCTTCCTAAAATGTCTTCATTAACAAAGTTTCCAGCAACTCTGGCACTAAAAATGTCTCCTATTCCCTGGTCGAAAATTAATTCAGATGACACTCGAGAATCAATACAACTTAAAATGGTTGCGAAAGGGAATTGCCCTTTACTGGTCTCTTTTACTTGCTCAAGTAAATTTCTATTTACTTGAAGATTATTTTGAAATCGAATATTTCCTTCTTTTAAAGATTGTATTGAAGTTTCTGGAGTCATGTTTGACTGCGAATCTTTTGTATGTGATGTCATGTGTTTATGTTTAATGTTTTTGATTATCAGACTTCAACGAAACTCAGTCCAAGTACTGTCATTTATTTTGTTTTAATACTATTCTAAGCAATTACTGGTCTCAATTTAAAAAAATCTATATAACTCGGTGGGTTTTCAACGATGCCTCTTTCAGAAATAATTGCGATATTAATCTTTCTGTTCTTGGCTTTTATTGAAAAATCTTCTAAAATCTCAACAATATCATTATCTAGATATCGGGTTTTCCTAACATCCAGTTCTAAGTTTGAGTTGAATGGCAATCTATCCAATTCTTTCAAAATAGCACCTTTATTAAAAAAAGTTACTTCCTCGGCAAGTGTCATTTTGATATGTCCATTATCTGTATCTTCTTTATGCAAGAAATGTGAGTTTTGATAACTTTTGATTAAAATAACAATAATCCCAACGCCAAGCCCTAATGCTATCCCTGTTAGAAGATCGGTAAAAACAATTCCTCCAACAGTAATAATAAATGGGTAAAACTGCTTTTTCCCCAAACCATACATTTGCTTAAAAAGAGATGGTTTAGCCAACTTATATCCAACTATAACCAAAATTGCGGCTAACACAGATAAAGGTATTAAATTAAGTAAATTCGGGATTAATATCACGGCCAATAACAAAAATAGCCCGTGTAAAATGGCTGTCATTTTAGTTTTCCCACCAGATTGAATACTTGCTGAGCTTCTAACAATAACTTGTGTAATTGGCAAGCCTCCAATTAAACCCGAAATTATATTCCCTGTCCCTTGAGCAAAAAGTTCTCTATTTGTTGGTGTTACTCTTTTACGAGGATCCAATTTATCTGTAGCTTCAACACATAGCAAAGTTTCTAAACTAGCTACAATAGCAATGGTAAAAGCTATCAACCACACTTGAGAATCTCCTATTGCCGCAAAATTTGGTGTTGAAAATTGCTCAAAAAAGGATGCGGCATTTTCTGGTACTGGAACACTAACTAATTGAGTTGCTTTTAATCCAAAACCTGTTCCATATTCACTTGACACAACGGCATATATAATTCCAAATACAACGGCCACCAATGGTCCTTGTATTATATTGAAGACTTTTGCTTTTTTTGACAAATACAAATCCCAAAATAATAGAATCCCTAAAGATACTCCCGAAACAATCAACGCTCCTGGAGTAATATAATTAAGCATATTTATCAATTCAGAAAAAGTGTTTTGACCATCAACTTGAGAAAATGCGAAATCGCCCTCAAGACCGGTATCATACCCAAATATGTGAGGTATTTGTTTTAAAACAATGATGATTCCAATTCCAGTAAGCATTCCTTTTATTACCGAAGAAGGGAAAAAATATCCAATTATACCGGCTTTTAAGACGCCAAGAATAATTTGAATTATTCCGGCCAAAACAACGGCTAATAAAAAATCATTGAAACTTCCTAAAGTTGCTATAGCACCAAGTACTATTACCGCTAGTCCAGCAGCAGGACCACTAACTCCCAATGGAGAGCCGCTCAAGGCACCTACAACAATTCCTCCAATAATTCCAGAAATTATTCCAGAAAACAAAGGCGCTCCACTAGCCAATGCAATCCCTAAACATAAGGGTAGTGCGACAAAAAATACGACAATACTCGCGGGCAAGTCGTTTTTAATAAATTTAAACATATAATAATATTAAGCTCTCGATGATTTATTTCAAATCAAGGGTATTTAGTAAAAAGAAGGGTTAAAACCCTAAATAATTAAATCGAAATATTAAATATGTTGTTCGGGTGGTGGTGTGGAAATATTTAAATAAAACGGTAAATACCAACGATTTTTTGATGGAATTACCTTCCGTTTTGTTCTGATTAAAGAATCACCAGAATCATGTAAATGTGAAACAATAAGTTCAATGTCTTTAGTAATTTCATGTCCCTCCTTTTCGCCTTCTTCTTCATTTAATCCATAAAAGATTGAAATGTCGATACTTTCATCAACTAAAGGGACAATTGCTGGTGCCGTCAAAAATGCGATGAAAATTAAAGAGAAAAAAAGATGTATACTACTTTTTGGCATTGACTTTTTGTTATTAAAACGGCGAATATAAGTATATTTTTTTTAGTAGATGTTAAAAACAAGCTAAACTACAATGCCTTAATATCTTGGGTTGCAATCCAACCTGTTTTGCCGTCGGAAAGTCTAATTTTTGTCCAAGTTTTTTTATAGGATTCTATAATTTGAACTTTCGTGCCTTCATGAAGTTCGAATGCTGTTTCACTTCTTAAATTAGGTTCGGCTTTTATATCACTTTCCTGAGCAAATACTATCGCGGGATTATCATTTTGATTATAGGCCTGTTTTTGAAAGGCAAATGCCAATGTTAATACCATTACACATAACGACGCAATGCTCGATAAAAATAAAAAGCGTTTTTTATTGGTATTATATGAAAAATAATAAGACAGAAATAAAATCACAAATAACAATACCGAAGCCACCGCCAAAATGGCCCACATATCAGAACTAAAGCTATTAATCACAGATTTAAACAATTTAGAAAAGCCAATTTCCGGTACACTTTCAATAGCATCGATGGTCATGTTTTTGGCAAAAGACAAGTTATTTTTTATATCCTTATCATGTGGCGATAACTGTTGTGCCTTTTCATAATAATAAATGCTAGGGGCCACTCTATTGAGTTTGTAATAGGCATTGGCAAGATTAAAATAGAGCTCACTAGAGTGTATTCCTTTATTTAAAACACTTTCATAAATAGTGATTGCATCTTGAAAATTCCCTTCATTATAAGCTACGTTTCCTTTATCAAATAAGGCAGTGTTCTGAGCAAAGGAGATGCTGCTGATTAAAAGTGTAAGTATGTATACTATTTTTTTCATGAAATGGATCTCTTTACTCAAAATGTTATTTATCGAATTTGTTTATCTAATGCCGTTATAACACTTGATGCCTTATCGTAATCGTGTTGCATTTCCACATTAGAAAATGGTGTATATCGGGCTAACTCACAACTTTCCAAAAGTTCATTAAATTCAACAACAGTAGTCGTATTTACCCTTTTTTCGTTTAATAATTCCCGAATTTTATCTTTACTAAATTCAATAGTTACGATATTTAATTTCGACTTCAAATAGTTGTGTAACGCTCTTTCAAGCGCATTGTAAAAGGATTCTTTTTGGCCTAAAGCCTTTTTTGCTTCGCTTAAATATTTACGAGCTAATTTATTAGCTTTTCTAATTCTATTACCAACCACATCCCCATCTCTTTGGTCCTTTTTACGTCTCACAAAAATAGCGAGTGGAATTGCTAAAAATGGCAATAATAAAATACTCCAAAACAATTTAGATTTAAAAAAATAAGCTGTATCAATCGCAACCAAGTTGGTGTTTGTTTTAAAAGAAGCAAATTGATTATTAGAAACAGTTACAGATTGTTTACTATTAGTTTTAGCTTCATCTGTACTTTTATTTGAATCTCCATTTATAGGGCCATCAGTTACATTAACAATAAGTTCCTTTGATGATATTGTTTTATAACGATCATTTTTTAAGTCGAAATAAGAAAAACTCACACTAGGGATAGGATAGTTCCCTTGAAAGGAAGGGACAATCGTATAAGAATCTGATATGTTTCCTTGCATTCCCGCCAAGTTTGTCGATACATTTTCACTATGTTCTGGCTCATAAACTTCTAATGAACTCGGCAATGTTAACTTAGGAAGCTTAAATAATTTAAGGTTCCCTTTTCCTGAAACTAGGATTCTTGCTTCTAAAGCTTCTGTCGCTTTTAATTCGCTCTTATTTGTAGTGACTTCAAATTTAAAATCTCCCACGGCTCCTGTAAAGTCCAGAGGTTTTCCTTGTTCTGGCAGGGGTTTTACATTAATAGTTCTATTCCCAGCAGCAACGGTTCTATGTACAACTTGCATCTGGCGATCTCCAAAAATATTACGTCTATTTGAAGGTACTTGTACCTTAACATCTAAAGTTAAAGGCTCTATATTTAGTTTTCCCGTTTTTTGAGGGTAAAGCACTGTTTTACGCAATACAACATAACGATAATCTTTCCCTTTATAAGTACTATTTACCAACTTTAAGCCTTTCATGTTGATATGTTGGCTCCAGAAATCGCTATATCTCGGATTGTCAATTTCGCGCCAGGTTTCTACGCCTGTATTTGGTGAAATATAAAGTTTATAGATTACGGTAATTGCTTCATTTAGGTATGGATTTACTTTTGAAACCTCTGCAACAAGATGTATATTTTGAGAAGCTATATAATTGGGATCGTTGGGATCCTTTGGTTTATCTACCGCTGCTGTAACTTGAATATTTATTGGTGATGTTTTATACAATTTACCATCTATTTCAATTGTAGATTGTGAAATGATAAATTCCCCTCTTTTCTTAGGTGCTAAAAAATAGCTATAAGTTTTTGAAAATGATTTTACGCCATTAATCCATGAATTATTAATGGCTTGACTAGGGCCCCCGACAATTGTGAAGTTTTCAAAACTTGGAGGGTTGAAATTATCACCATCCTTGTTCATTATAAAGTCTATTCGTAAGCGCTCATTAATTCCTAGTTTTCTCTTACTCACTTTTGCTTCAAAGGACACTTGACTTTGCGCAAATACCGAGCTTGTTGCTAAGCCTAGAATAAATATTATTATGTATTTAATAGATTTCATTTTAAAATAATCGTTAATGACTACAAGTATATTAATCCTTGCAATAACATGTCAACCACATCTTACAGCCTATAAAATTTTTACCAATCTTTCTCGGCTCTAACTTTTTTCCCTTTAGCTTTTTTGGCGTTTATTTTTTGCTGTACCTTCTTTTCTTCATTACTCATTGCTTCTAGCAAATTTTTAACTTGTTGAGGAGATAATTTTCCAGGTTGTGGCTGTTGCTTCTTTTTTTCATTATCTGGTTTACCTTTCTTTTTATCCTCTTTTTCATCTTTAGGTTTCCCGTCTTCATCTTTTTTATCATCACCCTCTTTTTTATCCTTATCGCCTTCATCTTTTTCATCTTCCTTCTTATCACCATCGTCTTTCTTGTCTTCTTCGTCTTTCTTATCCTCGTCTTTCTTGTCTTTATCTTTGTTTTTATCTTCGTTTTTTTGTTGTTCTTCCGCACATTTTTTAGCAACCATGAAGTTGTATCTTGATTCTTCATCGGTAGGGTCATTCCGCAATGCATTTTTAAATGCTTCAACGGCTTCTTTACATTGTTTTCGCTTCATTAAAGCATTTCCTATATTATGAAAAGCCTTGTGTTTTTCAGCTTTCGTTAAGGCTGATTTTGCTGCTTCTATATGACGCAACAGGGCTTCGTCAAAATTTCCAGTCTCGTAATAGGCGTTTCCTAAATTATACGTTCCTGTAGTATTACTAGGTTTTTTAGAAATTGCTTTTCGGTATTCCATTTCGGCTGCTACAAAATCATCAGACACTATCGTATTTCCTTCATAGATAAAATCATTAGACCTTTGAAGTGCCTTATCTTTTTGCTGTGCAAAAGATACCGTAATGGTTAATATTAATAATATGTATAGTATGTTTTGTTTCATTGTATTAACTAAATTATAAAACACTTTGCTTTGATAGAGTTAAAAATTTTATAAAATTATAATCTCTAATTATTTTATTTCTTCTAATATGCTTCACTGCACTCAATTATTATCTCTTACTTTAGAGGTTTTCGTTAAATAAATTCAAGCGTCTTAACCAGGCCGTTTTACGTTCTAATAGAAAAATATCGATACATAAAAAGAAAATTCCTAGTCCTAAAAACCATTGATATTGATCTTTATATTCGGCGAATTCCTTGGCTTCGAATTCCTTTTTGTCCATTTTATTTAGAATCTCTCTAATGGTTTCGACAACATCATTTGTGTTGTTTCCATTAATATATTGTCCATTAGCTTCATCTGCAATACTAATTAAAGTTTCTTCATTTAGCTTAGTAATTACCGTTTCTCCTGTATTGTCCTTTTTATAATTAAGAACAATGCCATTTCGCTTAATTGGTATTGGAGCGCCTTTTGCACTACCAACTCCAATGGTAAAAATTTTAATCCCTTCTTCACTTGCTTCCTCGGCGACATTGGCTGCAATATTATTGTGATCTTCGCCGTCAGAAATTATAATTAGCACACGATTGGTTTGTTCTTCATCATCATAATATGTTTTAGCCAGCTGTATTGCCTCGTCAATGGCTGTTCCTTGAGAGGACAACATATCTGTATTCATACTTTGTAAAAACATCTTTGCCGCTGCATAATCTGTGGTGATTGGTAATTGCGGAAATGCTTTAGCAGCATAGGCAATAATACCCACCCTATCACTTGCAAGATTATTTACTATTTGTGTGACTAACTGTTTAGACTTCTCCAATCTATTGGGAGCTATATCTTCGGCAAGCATACTTTTTGACACATCCACAGCGAAAACAATATCTACGCCTTGACGTTTTATAGTTTCTAGTTTGGTTCCAATTTTAGGATTAACCAACGCTATAGATAAACAGGCAAAAGCTAAACACAATACAACCAATTTTAAAATGGGTTTGAATAAGGATCTATTTGGGCTTAATCGTTTTAATATTAGTTTATTGGTAAACTTTCTTTGTGCATGACGTTTCCACAATTGAAGCACCAAAAAAAGCACCACAATCACCGGGATGACAAGTAATAACCAGAACCAAATTTTCTCTTCTAATTGATACATATTCTATAATAAATTTCTAAAACCAAATTTTCCAATAACAGTACTTGGTTCAAAACACTATTTGCTACTTATACAAAACTTCTAAAGATTGTAAATCGTAATAACAACTCTATTAGTAATAATAAGCCGGCGAAAAGCACTAATGGTCTAAATTTCTCTTCATAATTGTAGAATTTAAATTCTTCAACATCTGTTTTTTCGAGCTTATCAATTTCTTTATATATTTCTTTCAGCTTCTTATTGTCTGTAGCTCTAAAATACTGACCCCCTGTGACTTCTGCGATATTCTTTAATAAATCTTCGTCTATTTTTACTTGAGAGCGACCATATTGAAACCCAGTCCCATTTTGAATTAGTGCTATTGGTGATAATGCCATTCCATTAGTTCCTAATCCGATAGTATAGGTTTTAATTCCATATTCTACAGCCAATTCACTTGCTGTGTTCGGATCAATAAACCCAGAATTATTAACCCCATCAGTTAACAGAATTATAATTTTACTTTTTGCTTTACTATCTTTTAATCTATTGACTGAAGTGGCTAAGCCCATCCCAATAGCGGTTCCCCCTTCGATAATAGTATTATATTTTATATCTCTTAGCGAGCGTAAAACAATAGCTTTATCACTTGTAATTGGAGTTTTTGTATAACTCTCTCCAGCATATTCAACCAATCCTATTCTATCATTTGGTCGTCCCTGAATAAACTCGGCTGCAACCGTTTTTAAGGCTTCTAATCGATTTGGTTTTAAATCTTTTGCCAACATACTTGCTGACACATCAATTGCCATTACAATATCTATACCACGAGTTGTTTTTGTTTTTGTAGACACATCTACCGTTTGAGGTCTGGCAAGGGCCAAAATGAGTAAAGCTAAAGCACATAAGCGCAAAACAATCAAGAGGTGTTTAAGTTTTGGCAACCATGAGTTCCCTACTTTAAATCCTTTAATACTTGATATTTTGAATTCAGCGGTTTGTTTTTTATGCTTTAAAACATACCATAGAAGTGCTAATGGAATTGCTAAAAACACCCAGAACATTTGCTTATTTAAAAAATCTATTCCTTCAAACATTTAGTCTTCGTCTTCTAATTTTATTAATTCTATAGAATTTAATATCCTATCAATTATTTGATCCGCATATACATCATCTTGTTTCCAAATTAAGATGACTTGTTGTAATAAATTTTCGGCGGTAAAGCCTAGAACAACATAGTTCCCTTTCTCTAATTCTCCAGAGATCGGCATAGGAAAATCTGCCGTACCATAGGTTTTTATTCCTTCTTGACCGTTTGGAGTTATGAACTGCTCATTTAATGTAATAATATTAACAACTCCATTTTTTTCTAGATTGTCAACAACCTTTCCAGCAGCTTCATTCAAGTTAATTTCTGGTTCTTTTTGACTTTCTCCTTGACCTTGTCCTGGGGGTTCACTACTGGCATACTTTGATGAACTCACAAGGATATCCAGATTGCTGCTAAGCCCACCATAACCAAACGTAAGCACTTGCACTTTTCCTTTGAGGGCTTCTGGAAGTTCTACTAGCTTACGTTCTAAAACTTTAGGCGTAGTGATTGTTATACCTGGTGCACCATACTCACTGGTAACCCAATCTTTTTCTTCCAATAATTCTTTACTTGGGTGTCCCAAGATACTATCCTTCACATAGTCAAAACCATAATGAATTCCGAACCCAACAAAGGTTCCTATTAAAAGGAACACAGAGATGGCGACTGTAATAATTATTTTTTTTCTTTTTTGTTTATGAGCAAGCTCTTCTTGATATTTTAAATCCGCTAATAATTCTTCTTCCGTTGGTTCTGGAAGTGATTCCTTAACATGATCAATTTCCACATCAATAGTATTTCTATCAATCTGCGCCAAGGCAATATCAGGTTTAGATTTAGCAAATTTCACTAAATCTGCACGTCTTAAAATATTATCAATATTAATAATGTCTTCCTTACTTAAGTCTATTTGATTGCCTTCTTTTAGTAAGTACAATCTATTTATTAATTCCTCTGTGGTGCTCTCTAAAGCATGATCATAAACCTTCTCATTGAGATATATCCTTATAATTCCTGTAAGCTCTGAATAGTATTCTTTTATTTCTTCATTCTCCAAATAATCAGTATTATCCAACGCCTGTAACGCTAGTTTAGCACGTTCATAAGGTGGAAGTAATGCTACTTTCTCTTCCTCACTTAATGGTTTTTCTCTCCAAATAAACCAATACAATAAAAAGCCAACTAATCCTAAAACTAAAAGTATTATTAAAACGTAAATCCACCATTTACTTGTACTCTTATCAACTCCTATAATTGGTTTTATGTTATATAATGGTTGCTTTGTTGTATCGACCTCAATAGTATTTACCTCAACTTTAATAGAATCTGTGAAAACCGTTCGACTACCAATAATAATTTTTTGCCTTGGAATTGTATAGGCTCCTGAATCAAATTGTGTTAATCCATATTTTTTAATCAGTTGAAATTTGTCATTCCGTTTTGTGGTATCTACGGCATATGATTCTATCATTTCAAGAGGCAGAAATGTTTGTCCTTCAGGAAATACAACAAGGTTTGTTGAGTCTAACTCAACTTGGATATTATAGGTGATTTGTTCTCCAACTTTTATTGTAGTAGAATCTATAGATGATGATACTTGCTGTGAAAAAGAAACAACTGAGAAAAGAGAAAATAGAAAAAACAGAAAGCCAAACCGCAAACGGAAAGCTCTAGTTGTTCTCATTTCTAAATTAAAATTTTTATTTCTAAACTGGTAATTCGTCATTCTTAAATCCGTTTATCCTCTTCGTTTAAAATATCCTAAAAGCTTTTTAACATAACTTTCATCGACTCGGCAGTCAATAACTCCTGCGCCTGATTTTGTAAAACTATCTTTATAGTAAGCTACTTTTTCATGATAGAATTTACTGTAATTATGCCTCACTTTTTTTGAAGCTGTATTTACTAAAAGTAATTCTCCCGTTTCTTCATCTTGCATCTGTACCATTCCTAAATTTGGAATAGCTTCTTCTCCCTTATCGTAAACTCTAATTCCTGTAACATCATGTCTTTTAGACACAATTTTAAGTGTTTGTTTATAATCGTCAGTAATAAAATCGGAAAGCACAAATACAATGGCTTTTTTCTTTATTACACTAGATAAAAATTTCAAAGCTTCAGCAAAATCTGTTTGCTTGCTCTTAGGGTGAAACTCAATTAATTCACGAATAATACGAAGGACATGAGAACGTCCTTTTTTTGGCGGAATATATAATTCTACTACATCAGAAAATAAAATGAGTCCAATTTTATCGTTGTTTTGTGTTGCTGAAAACGCAAGAGTTGCTGCAATTTCTGTTACAATTTCATTTTTAAATTGATCTTCAGTACCAAAAAGTTCAGAACCAGAAATATCAACCATAAGCATCATGGTTAGCTCTCGTTCCTCTTCAAATACTTTAATATATGGTTCGTTATATCTCGCGGTAACATTCCAATCAATATTACGAACAGAATCCCCATATTGATACTGCCGGACTTCACTAAAAGTCATCCCACGCCCTTTAAAGGTAGAATGGTATTCACCTCCAAAAATATGATCAGACAACCGGCGTGTCTTAATCTCAATTTTACGTACTTTTTTTAGTAATTCTTTAGTATCCATTTCAAAATTTATGATTGTAAATTTTTGATTTACGATTTACATTATCAATGAAATCAAAAATCGTCATTCGTCATTCTTAAATCAGAAATACTAAGGCACCTCTATTTCGTTTACAATTTTATTGATGATGTCTTCTGAAGTTACATTTTCAGCTTCAGCTTCATAAGTAATTCCTATTCTATGTCGTAATACATCATGAATTACAGCGCGAACATCTTCTGGAATAACATAACCACGACGTTTAATAAATGCATAACACTTAGCCGCCATTGCAAGATTTATACTTCCACGTGGAGATGCTCCAAATGAGATTAGAGGTTTTAAATCTGCTAGTTTATATTTTTCTGGATAACGTGTTGCGAAAATGATATCAAGAATATACTTTTCAATTTTTTCATCCATATATACTTCACGAACTGCTTTTTGAGCGCTGAGAATTTGCTTAATTGAAACCACTGGATTTACTTTTTCAAAGCCTCCTTTAAGGTTCGCTCTTATAATCAATTGCTCTTCAGCCATTTTTGGGTAATCAATAACTGTTTTTAGCATAAACCGGTCAACTTGAGCTTCTGGCAATGGGTATGTTCCTTCTTGCTCAATTGGGTTTTGTGTTGCCATTACTAAAAATGGCTTATCTAAAATAAAAGTTTCATCACCAATGGTAACCTGTTTTTCCTGCATAGCTTCCAGCAAAGCCGATTGTACTTTTGCTGGTGCTCTGTTAATCTCATCTGCAAGAACAAAATTGGCAAATATGGGACCTTTTTTAATCGTAAAATCGTTGTCTTTTATATTATAAATCATGGTACCAACAACATCTGCCGGTAATAGGTCTGGGGTAAACTGTATTCTACTAAATTCGCCATCTACAGCTTGAGCCAAAGTATTAATGGCCAATGTTTTTGCAAGACCAGGAACACCTTCTAGTAAAATATGTCCTTGACCTAATAAACCAATTAGCAAACGCTCAACCATGTGCTTTTGACCAACAATCACTTTATTTATTTCTAAAGTAAGTAAATCAACAAATGCACTTTCCTTTTCTATTTTCTCATTAATCGATTTAATATCAACTGAACCCGAATCTTCTATCATTTTTTAGTTTTTTTGAAAGCGTGAATATAACTCACTATTTTTAACATCGCAAATTGTTAAAATAATTAATGCGCTGCTGTTAATTATTGGTTAAATATTCCAGTAGATATGAGACTTTTTAACCTTTTCTTCACTATTTTTAGGGCAAAAAATAAACCTGCTATGGCAAAAAATAACTTTTCAAGAATCATTTCTGGAACTATGACTTGGGGGAAATGGGGAAAACAAATGAATTCTAAGGAAATGGTATCTCTCATGCATCATTGTATTGATAATGGAATTACAACTTTTGATCATGCAGACATTTATGGAGATTACAGCACCGAAGCCGACTTTGGGCTTGCTTTTTCACAAAGTGGAATTAAAAGAGATTCTATTCAGTTTATTTCAAAATGTGGCATTCATTTTAGAGATCCAAATATTGGGGCTATTAATTATTATGAATATTCAAAAAAGCATATCATTCAGTCCGTTGAAAATTCATTAAAACATCTAAACACGGACTATTTAGATGTGTTGCTTTTACATAGGCCAAGCCCATTAATGCACCCCCATGAAGTTATGGAAGCCGTAGCGAGTCTAGCACAAGAAGGGAAAATTAATGATTTTGGAGTCTCTAATTTTACACCATCACAAATAGAATTAATTTCAAGTGAAGTTCCAGTAACTATCAACCAGATTGAATTTTCACTAACCCATCATGAGGCAATGCACAACGGGTCTTTAGACCAAATGATCCTAAAAAAAATAAGTCCGATGGCATGGTCTCCTTTAGGGATTGTTTTTAAAGAAGATACGGAACAAACCCAACGAATTAACAAACTATTAGGGACCCTTAGTGAAAAATACAGCGCCACTGAGGATCAACTACTATTGGCTTGGATATTAAAACATCCTTCAGGAATACATCCTGTTATTGGAACAACAAATAAAACCAGAATTACAAATGCCATTAAAGCGATTGCTCTAGATTTAGAACTGGAAGACTGGTTTTTAATTTTAGTTGCCAGTCAAGGACATCGAGTCCCCTAACTAAATAGGCCATTAAACAATAAATTTAAATGAAAGATGAAATTCGAAATAAAGTTGCCTTAATCACAGGAGCAACAAGTGGTATTGGTAGAGCAACGGCGCTAGAGTTTTCAAAACATGGCATTAATTTAATTCTTTGTGGCCGTCGGCAAGAGCGTCTTGACTCTTTAAAAGCAACCCTTGAGAGCAGTACTAATGTACATACTTTAAATTTCGATGTCCGTAACAAAGTGGGCGTTTTAGAGGCTATTACTTCACTTCCCGAATCTTTTAAAACCATTGATATACTAATTAATAATGCAGGAAATGCATATGGAAAGGATCCTATTCAAACTGGAAATTTAGATGATTGGGATGCCATGATAGACATTAATGTCAAAGGATTGCTTTATGTTAGCAAAGCAATTACTCCACAAATGACTGAACGTCAATCGGGACATATAATAAATATTGGCTCATTGGCAGGAAAAGAAGTTTACCCGAAAGGAAATGTGTATTGTGCGAGTAAGGCTGCCGTGCTATCAATTACAGAAGGCATGAGAATAGATTTAAATCCGTTCGGCATAAAAGTATGTGCAGTTAATCCCGGAATGGTTGAAACCGAATTTTCGGAGGTCAGGTTTAAAGGGGATGCCAATGCAAACGATGCTTATAAAGGATATAAAGCTTTACAATCCGACGATATCGCCGAAATAATTTACTTTGCAATCTCACGGCCTGCTCATGTTAATATTGCCGATGTACTAGTGCTGCCAACAGCACAGGCTTCTTCAACCATCATAAAAAAATCTAAATGATTTTTAAAAATGCTTCTTCTATTTCAATTATGGACAATATTGCCGAAGGTTATGGAAGCGGTGAAAATAAAGAATAATTAATCATCCATGATCAATAAACGCCTTTTAATAAAACACTTACTAGCTCATAATGATGAGAACAGTTTTTATGATAAAAAGCGAAAAATTGATATTAGCATTAAAGAAGGAAAAGCCAAGTTTTTAAAACATATTTGTGCGCTCTCAAATTCTAATCCGAAAAACAATTCATTTATTGTTATTGGTGTGGAAGATGAAGACAATAAAATTATTGGCGTCGATTTTTTTGATGATAGTAAAATTCAAAACCTCATCAATGCATACTTGTCAAATCCACCAATAGTACAATATGAGAATATTCCGTTTCCACATTTAACAGATGATAAAGTTGTAGGCCTAGTCACCATTAGAGCTATTGACGAAATCACATCGTTGCGTAAAAACATTTGGAAATATTATGGGGGTTCTGTGTTTTTTAGAGATGGCAGCATGAGTATGCCCAAGGTATTTGATATTGAAATAAAAGATGTCAATTCAAAAATTGTTTCAGCTATAGAGAATCATGCCCAAAATAATATCCAATATACCCTAGATGGTGTTTTTGATTTTTTAAATAAGCGTAAAGATTACAATCCGCAGTATAGAGTTTTTAAGGAGTACTTCGTGATGTGTTGGGCTGGACAAAAAAAAGAAGTAAAAAAAGAAATCTTCTTTTCCAGAGTTGATATTGAGCTTATAAATGAACAGGTAAGACTCTTTTTTTCAACCTTAGACGAAGTCTCAATTTCGTTTAATGACGACTCTTTTAAAATTATTGAGTATGTAAATTTAGGCCTTCAAAATTCAAATAAATATTATCCATTAGAAGAAACTCAAATCCAATTTGAAGATAACGCTGGTTATACTATTGAAACCAATCTTTTATTTGAACCTCCCCAATATGACAAAAAAGTATTACATCATATTTTTAACACCAACAATTCACTTTTAGAAAAATTAAAAAAAGGTGTTGAACTTAATAAAAATCAGGAGCAAGATTTAAAAAATCTTCCAGTTACTTATTTAATATGTTACCTCAATCAATTTCATGATGCCTTAGATAAATTACATGAAGCCAAGCCCTATCTAAAAGCATATAGTAACGAAGTTTATATTTTATACAAAGAGTCAATTCGTGTACTGCGGAAAGTAAAATATAGTTAAGAGAACTATAAAGAATTTACCTACCTTTATAAATCAAATTAAACAATTAATATCATGGGGATTTTCGATAAAATAAAGGAAAAATTAAGTCACGAATTTATAGATATTATTGAATGGCTTGATTATACAGACGATACTATTTGTCATCGTTATGAACGCTATCAAAATGAAATTAAAAATAATGCCAAACTTATTGTTCGTGAAGGACAAACCGCTGTTTTTATAAATGAAGGTCAGTTGGCTGATGTATTTAAACCTGGCACCTATACCTTAAACACTCAAAATTTACCGCTTTTAACCACTCTTAAAGGGTGGAAATATGGATTTGACAGTCCGTTTAAAGCCGAAGTATATTTTGTAAACTCCCATTTATTTACCGATGAAAAATGGGGAACAAAAAACCCTATTACTCTAAATGATGAGCGATTTGGACTTGTAGAAATTCGTGCATTTGGTACTTATGCGTTTAAAATTAATGATGCGGGAAAATTTATTGTTGATATTGTTGGAACGGATGATAATTTTACAAATTTTGAGATCAACGAGCACCTTAAAAGCCTCATAGCAACTCGTTTTACAGATACGGTAGGTGAAGCCAATTTACCTATTGAATTGTATGCTGCCAATACAACAGAGCTTTCTGAAACTTGTAAAGAAGTCATGCAACCTGAATTTAATAGTGTAGGGATTGCTCTTGAAAAGTTTTTTATTGAGAACGTTTCAATGCCCGAAGATCTAAAAAAAGAAATCTTTGAATATAGCAGAATAGAAAAACTAGATTTAGATAAGCTTACCAAATTTAAAACTGCAAAAGCCATTGAGGCAGCAGCTTTAAATGATGGTGGAACTGCTGGTGCAGGAATGGGAATGGGAATGGGTTTTGTACTAGCACAGCAAATGGGCGGTATGATGCAACCACAAATGGGTGTGCAACAACAAATGCCACAGCAGCAACAAGGTGGTATGATGCCACCACCAATGCCAGTAGCGATAACTTACTTCTATGCTTCAAATGGGCAACAAGCAGGCCCGGTTACTTTTGAACAACTGAAAAGCTTATTTGCCAATAGAACTGTAAATAAAGACAGCTTGGTATGGAAACAAGGCATGACAAATTGGGTCGCTATTAAAGATGTCGAAGAACTTAAAATATTTTTAGGAGGAAATACGCCTCCGCCTCTTCCAAAAATATAATATTATTTTCTACTCAGGTGATATTATACCGGTCTATTAGAAATAATAGCACCCCCATAATATGAAGTGAAGACTCTGTAAAATTAGAAATGGAAACAAAATCATCTCAAAAATCTGAATTAAAAAAACCCTGTGTAAATTGCGGTTCAGAACTTCTATATGCCCCAGGAACAACATCGTTAAAATGTGAGTATTGTGATCATACAGAAGCGATTTTAATCTCAGAAAACGGGTTTGAAGAATTAGAATTAAAAGGTTATTTAAGCGAAATGGGAAGCCAATCCCACAGCGAAGAAATTATGATGTTGCACTGTAAAAACTGTGGTGCAAATCAGCATATTGAAGAGCACTATAAATCCTTTCATTGTATCTATTGTAGCATGCCGCTTATTGTTGAAGATGCTTATAAAGATGAATGGATTACTCCAGGAGCCGTATTGCCTTTTCAATTTGATCAAAAAGAAGCACATGCCATTTTCAAAAAATGGGTTAACAGTTTGTGGTTTGCTCCCAACAAATTAAAAAAAGCAAGTTTAGACCCAGAAAAAACAAAAGGGCTTTATGCCCCTTATTGGACTTTTGACGCGCAGTTATACGCTGATTATATTGGGCAACGAGGCCAATATTATTATGTCACTAGAACTGTAGGTAGCGGCAAAAACAGAAGAACGGTTACCGAAAGAAGAACACGGTGGTATCCAGCAAGTGGACATATTAGTGGGTTTGTTGACGACACCTTAGAAAAAGCATCCAAACAACGAACTGGGGTTATCCCTTCTAAAATTGCCCGTTGGGATTTAAATTTACTCCAGGCTTTTGACAGTAGTTTTTTATCGGGTTTTATTACTGAAAAATATACCATTTCATTAAAAAACGGCCATTTGGAATCTCAAAAAGAGGCTTACAGAATTGCAACGAGATGGGCAAAACGCGATATTGGTGGTGATACACAAACCATATCAACTCTAGATATGAAACTCTCTGAAGAAACTTTCAAGCACGTTTTACTTCCAGTATATATAAGTGCTTATACCTTTAAAAACAAACGCTATAATTTCTTTGTAAATGGACAGTCTGGAGTTATTTCTGGACAACGCCCATATTCCTTTTGGAAGATCTTTTTCTTAGTCGTTGGGATTCTATCAATAATTGCCTTTATTTTATTCTTAGCCGATAAAGGACAAGCATAAAACCAGATATAACTTAAGCCGTTTTTGAATAATTAAGCCTAGTCGAGGCTTTATAAATAGTGCTGAGTATTAAAAACATAGATCAAATCCCTCCCAAGCTAATTTCAACAGTTTCTGGAATAACATGACAGTTATCACTAGTCATATCAACAGTTACAACATCAGAAGTGAAAGATTCAAACCCTTCTCCTGTTACGCTAATACTATAATTTCCAGGACGTTCTCCAGCACCAACAAAACTATCCGTATTTGGATGATTAATTAATATTTCATTATAATCGCCATCAGTTGCAATTACTACAATACCTTCAATAATAACCGCATTATCAGATGCATTTGTTATGGTAACATTAAGACCATACACAAACTGTTCTGTACAAATTCTAGGTTCATCATCATCACCCCCACAAAAGCAACCAGCACATAATATAAAAAAGGAGAGTATTAAACTTTTCATAGCTTATCTTTTTATTGTAGATGCCATATAAAGAAAATGGTTGCGTCCTTAAATTTAATTAAAACCCATAAGGAATCATATACAAAATAAGAATCATAACTGGTAAAAATCCCAGTAGCGAAATATAGAATCTGAGTTGAACATTTTTTTTAATACTTATAAATAAGGTTATCGGAACAAGCATAAATATAACGGTATAAATGATAAGGGCTCCCCAACCGTCTGGCTGAGTTAAATAGTGCAATGAATATAGCCCTTCGTCTAAAAAAGCAACCGCATTGCAGAGTAAAAAACTTATTCCCAGTAGTCTGAAAATGTACTTTTTTCCCATAAAAAAACCGTTTCATTTGAAACGGTTCTTTTTATCATTTATTTTAGCCCTATTAAAGATCAAACTTAATCCCTTGTGCTAGAGGCAATTCATCAGAATAGTTCACTGTATTTGTTTGTCTGCGCATATAAACTTTCCAAGCATCAGATCCAGACTCACGCCCACCACCGGTTTCTTTCTCACCTCCAAAGGCGCCACCAATCTCAGCACCAGAAGTTCCAATATTTACGTTAGCAATACCACAATCTGAACCAGCATATGATAAGAACTTTTCAGCTTCTTTCATTTCATTGGTCATAATTGCAGAAGACAATCCTTGAGCAACACCATT
>CAJXVU010000021.1 GCA_913062555.1 uncultured Bacteroidota bacterium | reverse complement strand
TTTTGAAAAGCTTTTGCTGCTAAGTTGTTTAAATAAAGAATTGTTTTACTTTTGGGATAGTAAGTTTGAGCGTAAGAAAGATCATTTACTAAATGAACGTAAAGAGAAGCGAGTTCGTCTGGATTTTTAAGCGTTTTTCCAAAAATAGCTTTTTCGAAATTCAGCCATTTTTCTTTATTATGTTTAATAAACGCAACCTCTCTCATATGCATTCAAAGCTACGTATTTTTTTTTATTCCTAATTAATTGTTGCTGAATAAAAAAATAGTATTGTAGTTTGGCTCTTACAATATTTTAGAATAGAATTATATGAAGTACAATACCCAATAAATGGTTGAGTTACAAATAAATACCACTCAAAATGTCAATATCAATTTCACTGCTGCAAGTGTAGGAGAACGAATTTTGGCCTATGGCATTGACTGGATAATTAAGATCGCTTATGCTGTGGTTATTTTCATGATCATGTTTAAGTTATTTAAAATTGATGAGATTGTCGCAAACATGGATAGCTGGTCCCAAATGGCAATCTATGCGTTGTTTTATTTACCAGCCATGTTTTATACTTTAATTTTTGAAACTATTCTTGATGGGCAAACCATTGGGAAACGAATTTTAAAAATTAAAGTGGTAAAAATTGATGGTTATCAAGCTTCTTTGTCTGATTTTGTTATTCGATGGTTTTTTAGAATAATAGATCTAAATATGATGACCGGTGCTGTTGCATTAATTGCAATAATTACAAGTGAGAAAAATCAGAGGCTTGGTGATATGACGGCAGGAACATCGGTAATTGCATTAAAGAATAATGTAAATATTAGTCATACAATTTTAGAAAATTTAAAGGAGAATTACGTTCCAACATATCCTAATGTAATTAAGTTGTCTGATAATGATGCGAGAATTATTAAAGATACTTTTACAACTGCGACAGCATCAAAAGACTATCAAACACTTATTAAACTCCGGAATAAAATAAAGGAGGTTGTTGACATTAAGGAAGTGCGTCAAAGTAATGACGTTGCGTTTATTAATACCATCTTGAAAGATTATAACTATTATACTCAAAATATGTAAGTAGAGAATCTGTTTCACAAAGTAAAATTATGTAAATCACTTAACCTGAGCGCGATAGAAGTGGGTTTAAGGGCTTTATTGAAAGAAAATTATTTTAAATTGTATAACCAGTTATTCCTGATATTGTGGGATATTAAAAAATATAAAGAATAATGTTTTATTCGCTAGACATTCTAGGTACTATTGCTTTCGCTATTTCCGGAGTACTTGTTGCTATCCATAAAAAAATGGATCTTTTCGGAATTTTAATCATCGCTTTTGTTACTGCTGTAGGAGGGGGGACTTTGAGGGATATACTCATTGGGCAGACTCCTGTAAGTTGGATGAAAGATATGAATTTTGCCTATGCCATTTTTGGGGCATCAGTTTTTGCAGTTCTGTTTAAACGTAAAATTAACTATTTGCGAACTTCTCTTTTCTTGTTTGATACTATTGGGATTGGTTTATATACTGTTGTTGGTGTTGAAAAAGGGATTAATGCAGGATTACATCCTATTATTTGTATTGCATTAGGGACCATCTCCGCGTGTTTTGGTGGAGTAATTCGGGATATGTTGTGCGGTGAAATTCCAGTAATTTTTAGAAAAGAAATATATGCTACCGCGTGTATTTTAGGAGGTGTTGCCTATTTTATATTGCGTAAATTACCAATTGATACTAATGCTGTATTTGCTATAGCTGGTTTTATTGTAATAGTCATTAGACTACTCGCTGTTAAATTTAAAATAAGTTTACCAAGAATTTATAAGGATTAATCAATTATTTCTACGCTTCTAATATAGATGTTTTCAAGAGGCCAATCGGCATCATCAGTTTTAGCGGCTGCAATTTTATCAATAACAGACATGCCTTTGGTTACTCTTCCAAAAATGGTATAATCACCATCTAAAAAATGTGATCCACCGTGCTGTTGAACAATAAAGAATTCAAATGGAGAAGCCAGTTTATAAGGGTTGTCAATTTCTCCACTAGGCATACTTATAACACCTCTGTCGTGTTTATAACCACGTTTGGTATCCGTAGGTAAAAGGTATCTTCCAATTTTTGTGCGCTTCCCAGCTGTTGCTCTGGTATCACTGTTTCCCGCTTGTACCATAAAGTTATTAATCACTCTATAAAATTGTGTATTATCAAAATAATGTTGCTTGGTCAAAAAGATGAAATTTGCCCGATGGAACTTCGTTTTGTCGAATAATAAAATTTCAATATTACCAAAATCTGTGAGGATGCGAACTTTGTTTTCTTTATTATGTTTTTCATATTCTAAAAAGAAATCCATAACATTTTTACTTGTAAGTAATGGGAATTCTCGTTCTGTAGTGACCACTGGCTTTTTCTTGGGAACCACTTTTACTTTAGTTTCAGTAGGTATTTCTGAAGTTTTCTTTTCAGTTTTTTTATCTTCACAGTTCAATACCAATAGAAGTAAACAATAGACAATATACTTTTTCATTCAATTAATTTTAAATACCCAAAGAGGTCTTATAGATGAATTTCGACACATTCTTAAATGCCATATCAAAAATAAAGAATATACCGCTTCCAGGCGAAGCTTCTCAGTTTAAAATGTCACCTCCGTTTCGGGTTGAATTATTGAAACGTCAAAAAGCGGCTATTAAAAATCCGAAACGTGCCGGAGTTCTCGCTTTATTTTATCCTGATGAAAATCAGGTAACAAAGTTGATATTAATATTGCGTAAAACCTATAATGGTGTCCATTCTGCTCAGGTTGGATTTCCAGGAGGAAAGTTAGAAGCTCAAGACGACTCCTATGAAATGGCGGCCGTTCGAGAAACATATGAAGAAGTTGGGGTCCCTATTCAAGATATTGAAGTGTTAAAATCACTAACTGAAGTTTATATTCCACCTAGCAATTTTTATGTAAGCCCATTTATTGGTATTTGCAGATCAACGCCAAAATTTATTAAAGAAGAAAGTGAAGTTGAAGCACTTATTGAAGTTTCACTAGTCCATTTTATGGATGATGCAGCGTTAATTTCGAAAATAGTAAAGACGTCTTATAGTGTGAAAGTTGAAGTACCTGCTTATAAATTGAATGGATATATTGTTTGGGGTGCGACAGCAATGATGCTCAGTGAAATTAAAGACTTGTTAAAACAAATGCTCTAGCTTTAATATTTTATTACATTTATACTTATGTTTGAACGCAAATTTAGATTAAGGTTTTTTATTTTACTCTTAAATTTAAAACATAAAATATGTAGGTTTGCATTCTCTAACTAATTATTGACTATTTATGGGATTATTTAAGCGAAATCCTTTTGGACATATACTTTTCTTTAAGAAATGGCTCATAAGAATTCTTGGAACTATAACACATCGTCGTTTTAGAGGATTTAATGAATTGCACATTGAAGGTTCTGAAATTATAAAAGATCTACCAGATACAAATGTGTTATTTATTTCCAATCATCAAACTTACTTTGCCGATGTCGTTTCTATGTTTCATGTATTTAATGCAAGTTTAAGCGGTCGCGTAGATTCTATTAAAAATGTGGGCTACTTATGGCAACCCAAATTAAATATTTATTACGTAGCGGCAAAAGAAACCATGAAGTCTGGATTGTTGCCAAAAATTTTAGCTTATGTAGGTTCCATTAGTATTGAACGAACTTGGAGGGCAGAAGGGAAAAATATAAATAGACAGGTAAAAATGAGTGACATTTCTAGTATAGGGAAAGCTCTGGATGATGGATGGGTTATTACTTTTCCTCAGGGGACCACAACCCCATTTAAACCAATTAGAAAAGGCACCGCGCACATTATAAAAAAATATAAACCAATTGTAGTTCCTATTGTGATTGACGGATTTAGGCGTTCATTTGATAAGAAGGGCCTTCGGATAAAAAAGAAAAATATTTTACAAACATTTGAAATAAAGAAGCCTTTGGAGATTGATTATGACAATGAAAGTATTCCCGATATTGTAAAAAAAATTGAATTTGCGATAGAGCAACATCCTTCATTTTCAAAAGTGATTTCTAAAAAAGAATTACTAGCTCAAGAAGAGATAAATAAACAACGAGAATGGTGATTTTTAGCCTCCAATCTCAATACTAAATACTATTTTTTGCACTATACCTCCAACTTTTTGAGTTCTCTATAGTTTTTATTCAGGCGTTTTAATAAAATACCATATACCAGCCAGTAAAACAATAATAAAATACCAACAACTACGGCTAATATGAGAATGGTAACAAGAATATATATTGCATATACTTTAAATAATTCTCCGTTGGCACTAGCTAGTTCTATTTGAGAAATTGCATTTCCATCGTGTTTTAAAACATAAAAAAGGCTAATAAAGGTACCGACCACTAATGAGGCCAAATTAAATGCCACATAATATTTAACGGTGCGTCTTGTTTTTAAAATATTTTCCATCAAGCGTTTAGTGCTATCTGTAGCTATAATGTTTCTATAATTTTTATAAAATAAATAGAAAAAATAGATTAAGATAGCATAGCTAATAATTGAAGCAGGAATAATGATATTATTCATGTCTAAATCTTTAACTCCGTCAAGCATATTGGAGTCTTTCAGCGCCAATGAGATTATTGCCCAGAACACAAATTCAAGTAGACTGATAATAAAAATCCATTTTACGATTGAAGAGGACTTCTTCAAAATCATTTTATAAATTTCTTTATAAGATAACTTTGGGTAATCTTGATCTTCCTTCTTCCAATCTTTTTTTAATAATTCTAATTCATCCATAATTTACGGATTTAATATGGTTCTAAGTTTTGTTTTCACTCGGTTCATTTTCACTCTTGCATTCACTTCAGTTATACCCATTGTTTCGCTAATTTCTTTATAGTTTTTGTCTTCTAAATACAAAAAGACAAGGGCTTTTTCAATATCATTCAGTTGATGTACAGCTTTATACAACAATTTTAATTGCTGTTCTTCGGTATCATCATAGTCTTCGGCTTTAATTTTAAATTGAATTGCATCAAAACCTTGTGTATTAATTATCCGCTTAGACTTTCTATACAGCGTTATTGCTGTGTTCAATCCCACGCGATACATCCAGGTGCTAAATTTAGCATCACCACGGAACTTTGGATATGCTTTCCAAAGTTGGATGGTAATTTCTTGAAATAAATCGTTGTGAGCATCATAATTGTTGGTATACAAACGGCATACCTTGTGTACAATATTCTGATGCTTTTCCAGCAATTCAACAAAACTATGTTCTAGTTCTTTATTCAATGTGATAAGTTAGTTAACTGTAAGTAGCTTTAAATAATAAAACGTTACGCAGAAGTCAAAATAAATATTAATTAATTTCTATAATCTAATGCTGGAGCGCGGTTACCCAGTAGTGAAATGTAGTTAAAATCGGTGCCTCGGCATTTAATAAATTCAGTTTTAGCTTTTTCAATTATATTGGTGTTAGAGAATAATTCAGTGGTTGTACCGATTAATACTTTTGCAGCAAACATCATTAAAAAGAAGTTTGTGACCCCAGATCTTTCAATGTTTGTTCTAGATTTTATTGTGCACTTGAGATTAACAGATTCATGATAGTAGTTAGTTATAGTTGTATACAAATATAAAGGGTTCGCTCTTATATTAAATCTTCAACATTGTTTATTTTTGTTATAGATAATGTCACTATGAATATACCTGAATCTAATTTACCTAGAGTTGTGATTATTGGCGGTGGATTTGCTGGGATTAGCATGGCAAAACAATTGGCTAATAAGAAAATTCAAGTTGTGCTCTTAGACAAGCATAACTATCATACATTTCAACCCTTATTATATCAAGTGTCTACTGCAGGATTAGAACCTGATTCTATTGCCTATCCACTTCGAAAAATCATTAAAAAACATCGGCATTCTTTTTTTCGATTGGCTGATGTAACTCGTGTTGATACTGAAAATAATATTGTTGAATCTAATATTGGAACGCTGAGTTATGATTACTTGGTAATCGCTACTGGAACAAAGACGAATTATTTTGGCAATAAGGCTATTGAAACTCATAGTATGCCAATGAAAAAAGTGCCACAAGCTTTAAATATTCGAAGTCTTATTTTACAGAATTTTGAAAGAGCGACTATTGCAAATTCAGAAGCGGAGCGTAAGGCCTTATTGAATTTTGTGATTGTTGGTGGTGGCCCCACAGGGGTAGAGTTGGCAGGAGCAATTGCCGAATTGAAAAACCATATTGTACCACGTGATTACCCAGATTTGGATGCTGATGCTATGCAAATACATTTAATAGAAGGGAACGCAAGAGTATTGCCTCCAATGAGTGAACACGCATCTAAAAAGGCCGAGCAGTTTTTGAAAAAACTAGGGGTACACGTACATTGTAATGCGATTGTAAAAGATTATGATGGCAAAACGGTCATTACGAATTCGGATTTACAACTTCAATCCGAAACTTTTATTTGGGCTGCTGGAGTTATAGGTGCACCTGTAAATGGACTACAAGCTAATGCACTTATGGAACGTTCCAATCGTTATAAAGTAAATCGTTTTAATCAAGTTGAAGGCTATACTAATATTTTTGCATTAGGAGATATTGCTGCTATGGCTACTGAATCGTATCCTTTTGGCCATCCACAAGTCGCGCAACCAGCCATTCAGCAAGGCTATCTTTTAGGGAAGAATCTTAAGAATTTAATAAATGGAAAACCTCTGAAACCATTTACATATAGGGATAAAGGCTCCATGGCAACTGTTGGTCGTAATAAAGCAGTAGTAGATTTACATCGTTTTAAGTTTGCTGGGTTTTTTGCTTGGTTTGTTTGGATGTTTGTTCATCTCATGTCTCTGGTAGGATTCCGTAACCGAGTGATTGTATTTTTTAACTGGAGTTATAATTATATCAATTTTGATAAAGCTGCACGACTTATAATTCGACCATTTAAAAAGGAAGTTTAAGGAGATGTAGATGTAGGAATTATTGGCAAGATTCTTGAACTGATAAGGAAAACTCTTGGTACGTTTAATGATATCGACCAATTATTAATTAATGCTTCACACTAAAAATAGACTCTAATGCGGAAAATAATATTTATTCTACTATGCTCATATAGCATGTTTTCTTGTAGCTCAGCTGGTGTAAGTAAAACAAATACTTCACGTTTAGTTGGAACATGGGATTGGGTTTCTAGTTGTGGCGGATTCACCGGTGGCTGTTGGTATCCCAGTGCTCAAGATGTTGAGTCGGTTGAGTTTAAAACAGATTGGACTTACATAAAGAAAGTGAATGATAGCATTGTATTGGAATCAAAGTATATTGTTGATGAAAGCAGAATTAATGGTGCAGATGTGATTTATACTATTGAATTTGAGAATAGAATTAAAATGCCATTCAGGGTTATTAAAGATACGCTAAGCATTCAAGGTGGTGACTTTTGGAAAAATTACAAGAAAAAGCAATAGATATAATTGTATTTAGAATTACATTTTTTTATAAAAGAGATAGATCCAGATGGTCCTAGAAAGTTTAAAATTTACCGTGCTGCACAAAATCGCAAACAGTACTATTGTGCAAAATGTATATAAAACGGATAGCTTTAAAACAAAATAGGAAATTAAAAAAAGTGCAATAATTTCACCAACAGCAAGAGCATAACTCACAAACATAGCTCCAAAGAAAAAGCCCGGTTCTTTTTCAAACTTAAATTTGCAGTTTTCACACGTTTTATACATTTCAGGAATTCGAAATAATAACGAATGACCATTCGATCTAAAGATGTTTTTCTCTTTACATCGAGGGCATTTTCCTTTTAGAATTGGTATTAGTTTCAACATATTGCATTCAAGATTAGCCTACAAATTTATAGGATATTTTTAAATTATTGCTCATCATTTATTCGCCAAATTTTGTACTTTTAGGACATAATTACGTTTTATGAAATCAATACCAATCTTAAATATTAAACAGTTCGAGCAAGAGGTTCCTCTATCTGATTTTTATAGTAATGATTTGCGAAGGCATTTGAAACAAAATGAAAATTTCTTTCATAAACCACATCGTCATGATTTTTTCCTTTGTGTTTTATTTTCAAAAGGAACAGGTATTCATGAAATAGATTTCAATACTTATGAGGTACAACCAGGGAGTGTGTTCTTTTTAAAACCTGGTCAGACCCACTATTGGAAATTCAACAATTTACCAGAAGGTTATATTTTCTTTCATACTCAAGATTTTTATGAACTTCATTTTTCGAAAAGTAAACTGGAACAATTTCCATTTTATTATGCTTATGAAAGTATCCCTGCACTTACATTAACACCTAATCAAATGCTTTTGTTAGAATCTCGATTTAAAGATCTTAACAGCGAATATTATGAGGATCTTCCATTTAAAAAGCAAAAAATTTCGAGCCTAATAAATACAACTTATATAGATTTGGCACGCTATTATGTGGCTTCTGAACCCAATATAAACAAATCGTCGTCGACTTATATTGAAACACTAAGAGCCTGTGAAAAGGCAATAAACACACATTATAAAACAGAAAAATCAGTAAAATTTTATGCAAATAAAGTACATATCACTCCAAAACATTTGAATAGAATTGTTAAAGCTACCGTTGGTAAAACAACAAGCGATTTAATTACTGAACGTGTAATACTGGAGTCGAAACGATTGATGGTTCATTCTAAAAATTCGTTATCAGAAATTGCAGATATTTTAGGCTATTCGGATTATGCATATTTTTCTAGAGTGTTCAAAACAAAAACGAATACGACACCTTTAGAATTTAAAAAGGGCTACCAATAATATTAAACAGAATTAATCTTCGTGCTTCAATATCCCTCTAACGATTAAATATTGTGCTAAGGCATAGGTAGTCATTATTAAAATACTCGAAAGGGGAATGGCCTGATAAAATTTATTCACGGCAAGTAGACTATCTGAAATCATAAAGAATAAAGCACCCATGAATACAAGGTTGTAACTGTTATTCAACACAGCAACTTTACGTAATGATGCAGAAATGACCATAATTAATATTGCAGTCATATACACAATGACAGGAATCAGCATATCTCCAAGGCCATCATATAGAACATATAAAAGTCCAATAGCGTAGACCAGCACAACAATTAAAAAGGCGGGTTTTATTTTACGCGATGAGCGCTGTTTTAAAAAGGTAAAAACATACATGATGTGAGCTAACAAAAAAGCTACCAATCCACCTATAAAGTAATTGGCAGAAACAGCTACAAACATGAGTAAAATATCTCCCAGTAAAGAAAACATTAATGCAAAGACCATTGTCGTTTTCGTTTTTAGACTTAAATGAATACTGTGTTTCCAAAAGAAAACCATTAATACGATAAGAATTAATGGTTTTGTGATGTAATGCAACTGAGATAGGCTTTGA
The DNA here is from genome assembly GCA_913062555.1 of uncultured Bacteroidota bacterium. Lineage (GTDB taxonomy): Bacteria > Bacteroidota > Bacteroidia > Flavobacteriales > Flavobacteriaceae > CAJXVU01. The sequence goes on along the minus strand of CAJXVU010000021.1, from coordinate 50,957 downwards.
ATACTACCACAAATAAGTTCAGCAATTACAATTAGAAAGAATAATAGGGTAAATGATTTTTCAGCTTTTGAAAGCGTCATAGTGAGTTGTTTGTCTCAAATATATTCAATTCGTCCTTAAATTTTTACAATTCGGTCATTATAAGTTTAAGAGTTCAGGTTCTTGGTGCAATTTTGACCCATCAATCAAAAACGAACAAAACTATATTAATGAAATCACTACTAAGCATATTATTTATTGCACTGAGTCTTAATTTAAGCGCTCAATCAACCATTAACGGTATTGTAACAGATATTAAAGGAGTTCCAATTATTGGTGCCAATGTCTACTTAGAAGGCACTTACGATGGGGCAACCACTGATGAATTCGGGAAGTTTTTATTTGAAACAGATGAAAAAGGATCTCAAAAATTAATAGCATCCTATGTGTCCTATGAAACATTCACCATGTATGGGGATATCTCTTTCATGAAGGATTTAAAAATTGAACTTCGCGAAGATGTCAATGCGCTGGATGCTGTGGTACTATCGGCTGGAACATTTGCAGCAGGAGATAATAGCAAAGTAACCGTATTAAAGCCATTGGATGTAGTAACTACGGCAAGTGCTTTGGGTGACTTTGTAGGGGCTTTGCAAACATTACCAGGTACAACGACAGTTGCTGAAGATGGTCGCTTGTTTGTCCGTGGAGGAGAAGCTGAAGAAACACAAATATTTATTGATGGTATTCGTGTGTTCACGCCTTACACGCCAACCACTAATAATGCTCCAACACGTGGGCGTTATTCTCCATTTCTATTCGATGGAATCACCTTTTCTACTGGAGGGTACTCGGCGGAGTATGGGCAAGCACTCTCAAGTATTTTATTATTAAATACCATTGATGAACCGGATCAGGAAAAAACAGATATTGGTATTATGAGTGTAGGAGCAACGCTGGGAAATACGCAAAAATGGAATTCAAGTTCTTTAAGTTTTAATGGATCTTATATCAACTTGGCACCCTATAATGCTGTGTTTTCAGATCGAAATGATTGGAAGAAACCTTATGAAGGTTTTTCAGGAGAAACGGTATTCAGACAAAAATTTGACAATGGTATCTTGAAACTGTATGCTGCTTTTGATGCTACTAATTTCGAGCTTACTCAGGAGGATATAAACTATAATGAAGGGGTTCATTTTAAATTGAAAAATGACAATCTATATTTTAATGGAAGTTATCAAGGCATGATTAATGAAGTTTGGACGGTGTTTGGAGGATTAAGTTATACCAATAGTGATGAAAAAATTAGTTTTCTAGACAATAATATAAATGATGTAGAGCACAGTATTCATGCAAAAATGAAGATTAAAAGGCGTTTTAGTAACCGATTTAAACTCAATTTTGGAGCGGAATATTTCGCAACTAAATTTGACGAAAAATTTTCAAATTCATCAATAGCACCAGTACATTTTGGCTATAATAATAATATTGCAGCAGCATTTACGGAAGCAGATATATTCTTTTCTAAAAAATTAGCAACGAAAGTAGGAGTGAGGGCTGAGTATAGTGAAATGTTTAATGATTTTACGATTGTTCCCAGAGTTTCGTTAGCATATAAAACCTCCAAAAAAGGGCAGGTGTCTTTAGCTTATGGAAGCTTCTATCAAAACCCCATGAGTAATGTTTTAAAGTTTAATCAAGAGTTGAAAGCACAAAATACGTCACATTATATTTTGAATTATCAATTGAATGACGATGGGCGAATTTTTAGGGCAGAAGCATATTACAAAAACTATAAAGATTTAATTACCTATGATTCTGAATTCGTAGATTTTGATACTACAATTGCAAATAATGGTCATGGATTTGCAAAAGGCCTTGACTTGTTTTGGAGAGACAGTAAAACAATTAGAAACATTGATTACTGGGTCAGCTATTCGTATTTAGATACGAAGCGTAAATACAGAAATTATTCAATGGAGGCACAACCAAACTTTGCAAATACACACAACTTATCGGTGGTTGGGAAGTACTTTATCAGTGATTGGAAAAGTCAGGTAGGATTTAGCTATGCCCTTGCATCTGGACGTAGCTATACTAATCCTAATTTGGACGGGTTTTTAAATCAAAAAACTAAGACTTATAATAGTTTAAGTTTGAACTGGGCTTATTTAATATCACAACAAAAGATTTTATATTTTTCTATAAATAATGCTTTTGGATTTAAAAATATTAATGGTTATCAATATGCCAATACACCTGATTTGAATGGTAATTTTAATCGAAGAGCTTTAAAACCAGCAGCAGACCAATTCTTTTTTGTTGGATTCTTTTGGACAATTAGTGAGGATAAAAAGAGCAATCAACTTGATAATCTATAAATGAATATAAGGTAAAAGCTATTTTTACAAAAACACATAGTCTTTAACTAAGTAAACCAATGCCTCTTTCTAGAAATTCATAATATTTAGGGGTATTGAACGAATATAAAAAAGGGGCTTTATGTGCAGCACCACTCATTTGTTTTTCATGTCTAGTTAATATATCTAATTTCAGAATCTTTTTTTGAAAATTACCACGGTCTAAGGGCTTGTCAAGTATGACTTCATATAATTTTTGAAGCATTTTCATAGTAAATTTTTCTGGCAAGAGCATTAAGCCAATAGGCTGGTACTTTATCTGAGTTGCTGTGTACTCTTTTGCTTTTGCGATCATTTCATTATGGTCAAAGTATAACTGCGGGATATCCTTTATAGGCAACCATTCACATGCTTCACTCAAATAATCTGGTATTGGAATAAAAGATTCTGGATTGACCAAAGCTAGATAGGTAACACTAATGAAACGTTGTTGGAACCACTGTATTATTTTAGGAGATGCATTCATCTCTTTCAACTGAGTTGACAAGGCCGGGATGTCTCTTCTGTTTTTATTACCAAATACATGAAGTTGTTTTAAAAAAGAAATGTCTAAACCCGTTCTGTCTTTTAAAACACGAAAAGCAGAATGATCTAAATCTTCAGCCTTTTTTACAAATCCGCCTGGTAGAGACCAATTATTGGTGTCCTTCCAACGGAGAACTAAAGCATGCAATGCGCTATTTTGATAACCAAGTATTACGCAATCTACTGAAAGCGAAGGAATAAAATCCTCTAAGCTTTCTTCAAATTTATCTAAAATTGATTCGTTTTTCACAAACCAAATTTAAGAAACTTTATTGTGTGATTTGTACAAATTGAAAATATTTTGTACTATTGTGTAAAAATAACACAATGAAAATAATTAGAATCATTTTAAAAGTACTAGGCATTCTTGTAGGCTTGCTAGTAGTTGCTTGGTTTGTGTTTTATTTAAACACGGCACGAAAAGTAAGAAGTGAATACAAATTGCTTGGTGATGAAGCTCCAGTTTTAGTAGAATCTGGACAAAAATTTCGTGATTTGAATAAAAATGGCAAACGTGATGTTTATGAAAATGTCAATGCTAGTTTGGATGATAGAGTTGATGACCTTGTCTCACAAATGAATATTGAGGAAAAGGCCGGAACAATGTTTATTACCATGACTGGAATGCGCTCTAATGGAGATCCATTTAACACCCCGTTTTTGTCAACAAATCCTCTTGATTTGATGTTGAACTTATTCATATCGAGGAATTCTGATATGATAGCCAAACGAAAAATGAATAGCTTTAATATTATCAATTCTTATGATGCAAGTATCATGGCAAAATTTAATAATAATGTTCAAAAATTGGCTGAGAAAACACGATTGGGAATTCCAATTACCATTGCTACCGATCCTAGACATGGTACTGAGGGTAATCCTGGCGCCGCATTATACACACCAGCATTTTCACAGTGGCCAACTTCTTTAGGCTTAGCGGCTTCTAGAGATACGGTACTGGTAAGGGAGTTTGGAGATATAGCAAGGCAAGAATATCGCTCAATAGGAGTGACCTTGGCGTTACACCCAATGGCCGATTTAGCGACGGAACCTAGATGGGGAAGAACGAATGGTACTTTTGGTGAAGATGCCGATTTATCATCTATAATGACTAAAGCATATGTATTAGGTTTTCAGGGTGATTCGCTCAAAAGAAATAGTGTAGCTACCATGACCAAACATTTTTCTGGTGGAGGACCACAAAAGGATGGTGAAGATCCACATTTTCCATATGGAAAAGAACAGACCTACCCTGGAAATAATTTTGATTATCATGTAAAACCCTTTATCAATGGTGCTTTTCCTGCAAAAACGGCTCAGATTATGCCGTATTATGGAATTCCTGTGGATCAAGGAGATGAGAATGTAGCCTTCGCTTTTAATCGAAAAATAATTCAAGAGTTATTGAGAGACTCACTTGGTTTTGAAGGAGTTGTTTGTACGGATTGGAATGTTATTACAAAAAGTGCAATGGGTGAAGCCAGAGCTTGGGGAGTTGAAGATTTAACGCCTTTACAACGTGTTAAAAAGTCCTTGGATGCTGGATGTGATCAATTTGGAGGTGAAGCGTCTCCTGAGTTAATCATGGAACTGGTTAATTCTGGTGAGGTCTCTATGGATCGCATTGACACTTCAGTAAAACGAATCCTAAAAGATAAATTTAGATTGGGATTATTTGATAACCCCTATGTTGACGAAAATGCGGCTGGAAAAATATCGGGAAAAGAAGCTTTTAGAATCAGAGGTAAATATGCACAAGGAAAGTCTACTGTTCTTTTAAAGAATGACAATATTCTGCCATTGAAAAAGGGCACAAAAATATATGCTGAAGGGATGTTGGATACCAGTGTGTTTAATCAATACGGAGAGGTTGTATCTAATGCAGAGGACGCCGATGTGATTGTGTTGCGGACTTTAACTCCATTTGATCCTAGAAGTGAATATTTGTTAGAGCAGTTTTTCCATCAGGGAAGATTATATTATTCTGATGAAGAGAAAAAAGTAATGCTTGATTTAATAAATAAAAAACCAACAATAGTAGTTGCAAATTTAGAGCGACCAACCATACTTACCGAAATTAGTGAGGCGAGTAAAGGGTTGATTGCGGAGTTTGGAACCTCCGATGAGGTATTGGCAGATGTATTATTTGGCGAAATTAATCCAACTGCTAAGTTACCATTTGAACTTCCTTCTACCTGGGAAGCGGTACTTAAGCAATTGGAAGATGTACCCTATGATTCTGAAAATCCGTTATATCCTTTCGGGTTTGGACTGTCTTATGAATAAGATTGAAATAACTAGCTAACCATCTAGATTTATGCTTTTAGGCATTTTCAATTTTAAAACCCTTTCTGTTTTGTTTCAGAAAGGGTTTTATTCTTCACATTAGTTCTATTCTTTTAGTGTTTCAGGTTGATCAGAAACTTTAAATTCAAAAATATCGTTTCTTGAATAATGTCCAATGACATCAAAATCAAGTTTACTGCGTTTAATGTCTTCAAGATCCAGTTCACTTACTAATACACCAGCGGCATTAAAAAGAGGGCCTGCTATAATATGCCCCAAGGGAGATACAATTACACTTCCACCTGGGCAAAAATTGTCCTTTTCATTTGCCATAAGATGTTGATATTTTTCAGGATACATAGCTTTGGTCATGTATTGATTACAGCCTAATACAAAACAGCGTCCTTCAAGAGCTATTTGCTGCATGGTGGCAGTCCATTGCTCACGAGAATCGGCTGTAGGCGCAATATATATTTCAACCCCTTTTATGTACATCGACATTCGAGCTAGTGGCATATAATTTTCCCAGCAAATAAGGCCACCAAGTTTCCCTATATTAGTATCAAAAGTAACTAGTGATTCACCTGCTGCTTCTGCCCAAATTAATCGTTCAGTACCAGTAGGTTTAATTTTTCGATGCACTCCTAATAAACCTTTTGAAGGGGAGAGATACAGCATTGAACAGTATAAACTACCATTAGCATTTTGACGTTCGGTAACCCCAATTACAATATAGGTATTTGTTATTTTTGAGAGCACTTCCAATCGCTTTAAGTCATTACTCTCCAAATCGATAGCGTTATTATAATATTCTGAATAGAGTTGCCGGCCTTCTTCAGTACGACTACCTATATTGGCTCCAAAAGTAAATCCTCTGGGATAACCTGGAATAAATGATTCTGGGAATACAATAAGTTCACAGCCTTGACTGGCATATTGAGTGGTAATGTTCTCAACCTGATCTAGTGTTTTTTCTTTGTTAAAAAAAACAGGAGCATCTTGTACAACAGCAACTTTAATTTTCATAGAATGGCCTTAGCTAATAAATGCAAGTTAGCAGTTTTACCTTCAGCAACCAATAAAAAAGCCTAGTTGGAAAACTAGGCCTTATTAAGCGATTATCTTTTTTGTTTTGCTTTCCTTGGATAATATTCCCAAAAAATATTAATGATTTTCCAGTCTCCCTTTTCTTTTACAAGATGAACATATTCTTTCCATTTCATGTTAGGATATCCCGTAGTTAAGCTTGCACTGGCCATTTTTCCGAAAACACTTATTTGATCAACAGTATTTTTTTGGTGTTCTAATGTCAAAGCTTTTTTTTCTGCCATCATAACTTTTAGTTTTGCAGGAGGAAGATCTTCGTAAATAGTTCCATCAGGATTTAGGCCTCTTTTTGCCAATCTTGGATGTAAAGAACTGTTCATGGCATCAAATTTATTCTCGAAAAAATTTTCTATATAGTTTAATACTGCTTTTTCTACAGCTTCATTTTCATTGGTTGTTTCTTGAGCTTGAATTACTGAAACGGAGCCTACAAATAGAAGCAGAAACATTAATTTTTTGATTTTCATTTTAGTGTTTTTTGATTAATGATAGAAAGATATATGTTTTGATTCAATATGAGTGTTAACTAGTGTTAATACTTATATTTATGAATTATTTTAATCATTATATGATTTTCGTTTTATCATTCGGGCAGTAATAATCCGAACATCTTTAATTGGCCTATTGCGCCCCTCAGTTTTTACGGCAGCAATATTGTCTACGACTTCCATCCCTTTGACTACTTCACCAAACACCGTATAATTTTGATCTAGATGTGGAGCGCCTCCAACAGTTTTGTAAATCTCTCGATGTGCATCGGGGTATGAATATTTTTGCATTGATTTATATTCAATTTTCGCCAATGAATCAAAATTAAATGATTCAAATTTGCTTTTTAAAGTCTTATATAAGGCGACGTCTGCTTCACTAAAATCTTCTTCTTTTATTGGTTGTAGTTTTTTTATGATATTTTGATAATTATCGACATCTACTTTGAATTGAGGACTGTTTAGTACATTGTTGTAGGCCAACCAATTATTGATTCGATTTTCAGAAACACTTAATGTGCTATCATTGTGTCTTTTACCTTGAACAATTGTGAATTGTGACCCACTAGAAGCGCGACTTGCATTAATGTTATCTGGCATTCTTGCGGCATTTAGAGCTCCACGTTTGTGAAATAGGTTTGGTTTAAATTCTGAATCGATAAGCTCGGGCAAATTATTAATATTGACATCCAAATCTAAATTTTGTGCTTTAGTTTTAGGATCACCAGTTTGAATAATGAAATTTTCTATGACACGATGAAAGGACAAGGAATCGTAATATTTTTGGTTCACTAATTTTATAAAATTGTTACGGTGTTTAGGCGTCTCATCAGATAGTCGCATAATTATGGTTCCATAATCGGTAACCATTTCAACATCTTTAGTTAAATCGCTCTTTTTAATACCTTCTTCAATATGAGTATCACAGCTAGAAACACTAATTAATAAAACGGATAAAATGACTTTGCGAAAATTGTAAAATAAAGAATTCATTTTAGGGTTTTTATTGTGTTAAAAAGGCTCTTATATCTTGGCTTAGTTTTACAAAATCTGGTTCATGGGTATACATCATATGTCCAGCTTCATAATAGGTCATTGTTACGCGTTCTTTTACGATGCTGTTTCTCGCAAAAGTATATTCGGCATCGAAAAAAGGAGTGATTAAATCGTAATATCCACTGGCAACTAATACTCTCATATCTGTATTTCTTCGCATTGTAGCACCTAATTGCCTTGCTGTATTGACAGGTGTTGGTTCCCAATATTGCCCATCTGGAACAGTTCGCCAACGCCATTTTGATCCTATTTGTCCATTGGAAGTTAAATATGGTCTATCCATGTTTACATTTAAAGCAGAAGCAAAGTAATGGTTTAATGCAGCGGTATAGGCAGAACTTATTTGGTAGGATGATGCATCACCAAGACGCGGACTCTCTGAAACATCATCATCTTCATCGCCCATAAATCGGCCGTCTAGTCGTCCAATAGCAAGTCCTTTATCTGCTAATAGTTGCTTTTGAAAACGAGGCATTAAAATTCGGAGATTGGATTTTAAAATATATGCCTTATTTAATCCTGTAAAATAAGATAGTTTCTCGGCAATTACATTTTGTTCGTCTTTAGTAAGTAAGCCCCCTTTATAAAGTGCTGGAGCATAAGTGTTGTATGTAAATTGTCTGGACTCTTCAACAAATGATTCGATTGATTTTCCTGTTCCAGCTTTTTTATGATACCATGCCGTTGCTGCCATACTTGGAAGATAGGTAAGGTAAGAAGTAATATTATCATGGATAGAGGTAGAGCCATCATAATCTAAGGCTTGTGAAATTAATATCAAGCCATTAAGGGCCATATTTTGCCCGCCACCTTCTAGTGTATTTGCAACTGCTGCAGCTCTAGTAGTACCATAACTTTCTCCAGCAATATACTTTGGTGAAAACCATCTTTTATTTTCTGTAATCCACTGTCGCATAAATTTGGCAATGGAACTGGCATCTTCATTTAGTCCCCAATAATCTTTTACTTTCCCTTTGCCAATAACACGACTATATCCCGTGCCAATTGGATCGACAAAAATAAGATCAGTGACATCTAATAAGCCATGATTATTTGCGACTAACGGATAGGGAGCTGCACCATCATCCATTTGTGCATCAGAATTTACCTTAACAATTTGAGGACCAAACATGCCCATATGTAACCATACCGAAGCCGATCCTGGGCCTCCATTAAATACAAAAGTCACTGGTCGTGTTGATGTATTTGTCACATTTTCTTGAATATAAGCTACAGACCACATTGAAGCAACAGCTTCACCATCGGTATTTTTTAAATAAGTTTCCTTAGCGGTGGCTTTGTATTTTATTGATTTACCACCAAAAGAAGCCTGATGGTTCGTCACAAAGGATTTTGCTTCTGGAATTGATTTAGTGTCTTCTTTTTTTTCTTGTGCAGCTATGGCATAGCAAGAAATTGTACAAATAGTTAGAAAAATTATTTTTTTCATTTGATTGTTTTTATGTTCTATTAGGTTAATGGATTGGTTAATTAGAGACGAATTATTTTTTCTCCGGCTAATATTTTAAACGGCAAGACATTCTGTCTAGGCGGATATAGACAGGTTGTGAATTCTGAAAAAGCACAAGGAGGATTATATAATCGGTTAAAATCAATGGTTACAGGTCCATCATTATCTGGTAAATCGAGATAAATATAACGACCGCCACCATAAGTGTCGTCTGCAGTGGTATCATCACTTACCATGGTAAAGCCACCTTCACCAACATCAAGAGAATGAGACTTACCTTCGATTTCAAATGTCACTTTGCCAATAAATTTGGTCCTTCGTTTTCCATCTACTTCTGCTTTCACGATTTCCGATTTGGCCTGTTCATAATAAGTGAATTGGCCTTCCAGAATAAATTCTGGGTTTAGGTCATACAGTTCAAATCCATTGAATGCTGCAACAGCTGTATTTACAATGTCCCAAACTCTAAGATAGCGTTGGCCTGACCGGGTAATAACTTGCCAATTTAATTGTTCGTGATACAACTTTATTGAGCTCCCATAGGTGTTCAATGCTAAATCCATCTGTGTTATAATTGAATCGGTATCTGTTTTTATAATGACTTTTTCTGCCGAAGAAAAAGTAACACCATCTTTTAAGTTAGAAATTGTTCCAATTTGAGATGGTAGTGCATCGATGTTTAAAACGAAATTATTCTCTGGAGCTTTACCAAAAGTATTTTCTAAAGAATCTAATTTAAATAAACCAGTGAGTTGTAAATAGTTAATTCGGTTTTCTGCACTGGCCGCTTTATAATCTTTAAACTCAATTTTATAGGCGTCATCAATAATACTGGCTTGCTTTTCAGTTTTGCAGGCGAAAAACACAAGAGTTAGTAACAAAAGAACATATGGCTTCATAGCATTCTAATTTTTAATAAATATATGGCTATTTTTTAATTTTCTAAAATTTAACGTGTCGACACTAATACTTCTTGAGTTGGATCTAACTTGATTGAAATATAGCTAAAATCTTGTCCATACTCCTGTCCTTGAGAACAGGCTATTTTTTTTCCATCGATATACAAATGTTCAAAAGTTCCAGAAAATCGGACTTCCCATGATAATGGTGATTTTCCTTTTTTATAATGGAGTTTGCTTTGCTCTTTTTTATTGTGTTGGAGATTAATAATTGAATTTCCAATTATAATATTACGAACTTCAAGATCTTCAATAGCTAGAGGTAAATGGGAGAGCGTTGTTATTTTGTTGTTCGCTGCATCAGGTTGAACACCAAGTAAATTTTCAACAACATTACTTATTAGTACATAAGAGACCTCTGGATAGTTTCCATTATTTCCTGTTAAATTAGACATGGCATGGGTTTGATCTATTTTAGAGATTATATATTTCATCCATTTCCAACCGGTTTCGTTATGGTGATATTGAAAAAAAAGTTCAGGTATGTATGAGATGGCCTCAATATTATCTGGAATATCATCTTTTGACTCTAAACGTTCATCAATAAACGTTAAATAGTCTTGGGTTTTTTCTGAAGTACTTATAGTAATATTCTTCATGGGCATGAACCACGAATTTTCCTTTCCCCAACCACTATAAGGAGATTTGTCTAGAGTATAGCCCCTATTGTAACTATTGGTGTTTTCAGTTCCCCATTTGGTGTTAAAATAAGTTTTCAAATCTTTTGCTTGCTGCAAAAATTTGGCAGATAGTTCATAATTTTCAAGTGCTTCTGCCATTTTACCATAGGCCCAAAGGGCTTTGTATTGGCATGCAATACCATCACCTGCCTCAATAAAAGGATGGTCACGTTGCTCATTAAATGTAGCAGTGCCTTTAAAAATGCTTCCTGTTCCAGAGCCTTCTGCCACCTTATTTGGCATGAAATTATCATGTAAATAGATAAAATCGGTCACCGCTTTTGAATAATAGTTCCAGAGGACTTCGTCTTTGAGATAGCGTGTGTCCCCAGTCCATTGATACAGGGCATATGCTTTTTCAACTAATTCAAATACAGCAGGGACTTCACGAACAAAATCGTTGTCATTTCTGTAATCAAGTTGGTATGGTGAGCCATCAAAATTAATAGCCCAAAGGGGATACCACTTTTTATTTTCATTAGCTGAAGCGGCAAAGGCTTTTAGCATACTCATATTTTCTTCTTTTAAATTGAGGAGATGAGCACCAACAATTTGATGACAAAAATCGCGTGAGTAGAAGGCCGTCCTGAGCGGATAACCGGCCCAATAGCTTGGTATATAGGAGGCTTCAGTTGGAGCCTCATTTCTTTCAGAAATATTGATAGGCCCAGATTTTCCAGTTTGTACAAAGCCAAGAGCTTTTTTCGTTGCCCAATTAAAAACATTGACTAATTCTTGATTGGAAGATGAGATTTCCAGAGCTTGAGTTTCCTGAGATTCTTTAGTTTTAGTTTTACAGGAGACTAAAAGTATTGTTATTATTAATAAAATATAAGGTTTCATCGATGGTTTAATCATTATTAGTTTTAAATAAATAGTTGCTCTAAGCCCAGTTTTTACACATTAAATTGATAGATTATATTTAATATTGTTAAATTTGACGTAAAACTGGATAGCATTAAAAATGCTATAGGGGATAGAATAATATGTTATACAGTATTATTGTCAATCATACACTACAATTAATTATGTAGTGAAATTACAGAAAATGATTAACAATAATTATAAGGATTGATGGTTATTCCAATATTTTAGTAACTTATTCCCCGTAATGTCGTCGTATTGTATATTGGAGGATGAGGATGGGTTTTTTTTATAAATATTTAAAGTTATTAAATGAAATTATTTGCAAAGGAAGTTGCGACTTCAATTAAAAACGTAGGTGCTATTGCACCAAGCTCAAAATATTTGGCAAATAATATTGTGAAACATATTGATTTTCAAGAAAATCAAGTTGTCTTGGAATTTGGATCTGGAAATGGAGCAATAACAAAACATATTTTGAAGCAATTGCCTGCTAGTTCTAAATTAATCTCCTTAGAAATTAATACCCCTTTTTTGGATCACTGTAAATCTAAATTTAGCGATTATAAAAATTTTGAAATCTATAACCATTCCGCAATTGAGTTTGATACGCTTTTGAAGAAATTGAAGGTCGATAAGGTTGATTATCTTGTTTCTAGTCTTCCGCTTGCTATGATTCCCAATGATGACTTGGAAATCTTATTTGAAAAAATACCGAAGTATTTAGCTACCGATGGTAGATTTTTACAATATCAATACAGCCTAAATAAATATAAGTTTTTAAAAAATATTTTTAGCGAAGTTAAATTAGGATTTACGCTTACTAATTTACCACCGGCATTTGTGTACAGGTGTTCTTAATAATTTATTCACGATTTTTCAATTGATGTAAATTCATGTGTCAGTTCAAACTCTGGAAAAGAATAATGATACATGATCAAAGGCACTTTATCAAAATTAAAAAACTACATTTTGTAGTTCATCAAGTACTTGAATTACCTTATGAACTTTATCGGTTTTGAAGTAATTATCGATGTTTTTTTTATAATTGAGTGCTACATTTGTAATTTAAAAATTGCCCTATTAAGTTTAAATTATTTAAAATTAATAAGGCAAGTAACAGTTACTTCATAAAGAGAGTGCTTATTGTTTTCTTAAATAAATATTCCCTAAATCGGCATCCAACTTCATTTTTACTTTACCGGCATTTAGTTTTAAACTCATTTTTTGAGCGCCATTTTTTTCGTTTTCTGAAACTACTGTAAAGTCTAGGTCACTTAAAATCTCAGCTGCTGTAGCATCAACCAGAATATTAGAAGTATTTGGCAGCGTTATATCAATATAGCCATTATTACTGTATATGGAATAGAGTTCATTTGGGGTAGTTTTATCAAAATTAACCGTGACATTACCCCCAATGGTATTAATGGATACTGGACCGGAAACATCCAACAAGTTCAAGTTATTTAAGGCAGACGATATTTCAACTTCTCCTTTAAAGTTTTTTACTTCTGATGTATTTGAATTGAAATAAAGTAGTGATTTTGTCTTGCATTCGCCAGTGTTCCAGTTCAAGCTGATAGAATTTGGAATCATAATTTCATATTTTTCATTACTGTTCATAATAAACATGTTTTCAACATCGTCCTTAATAATGAGCTCATTTCCTGTTTTTTCAATGACTAGATAAATGCCACTTTCTGCTGCGGCAGCCTTTTTGCCTAATTTTTTAAGCCCTGCACTTCTTTCTTTATCTTGACCTCTAGGAAAAAAACTAACTAAAGTAGAATCTGTTTTACCACCAATACTCGCTCTGGGTGTATATCCCACTACTGGAGTTCTATTGGATTTTCTAATAATTCCCTGGTTAGATCCTGTAACAACATTGCCAGAAACTGCTCTACTCAAGTATCCACGAACAATACGGCCTTCAGTACCTGTACTTAGATTTTTTATAACGACCTCTTTACCATCATAACCTTTTATGATAAAATTCTTTGAGGAGCATAATTTTAATACGCCATTATCAAAAGGTATTTTTGTGCCTTCTTGAGCAATACTAATGGATTGTGTCAATACAAATACTGACAATAATAAAAGTGTGATATGTGTTTTCATAATTTTAAAGATTTAATTTATTCATAGCTAAAGTTGCATTACTTATAACTATGGGTATGTTCTGTTCGTTTTCAATAATTTCTTTAAGAGGTTTTTGTGCACGATTTTCTCTTAAAAGGATTAATGATTTGATTAATTTAATTTGAACCAACGGTGATGTTTCAGTTCCCAAGGCAATAAGTAAGTTGGTTCTAATGGTTTCGTTATCCGGGAATTTTAATAAGGCATCGACAGTGGCAATTTTTACATTGTCATTGGTGTCGTTGTGTAATATTTTAACTAGCGTATCAATAATTTGATGGTCTTCTTTATTGTAGGCATCATCAAAATGATAGACACCTTCTAAACGAGTTCCAGCCGAATCGTTTGATAAATTTGTTATGAGTTCTGCTTTATCTTTTTTATAGTTTATAGATTGAATACTTAATGTGATTAATAATCCTACACATGCAGCAATGGAAATGTATTTTAAATACATTAGCTTGCCTTTAGAAGGCTTGTGTAACTCTGCCTTCAAACGGTTTTCAAATATAGCCTCAGCTTGAATAGACATTTTTTCGTCGTCAATTTCGGTACTATGATTCTGTATATAGGTTTTTAAACTCATGGGTTTTATTATGTTTAATCAATTGTAACAACTTAATTTTTCCTCTTCTGTATTGATTTCTAACGGTACTTTCTTTTATTTTCAGATGCTTACTAATCTCAATATGTGTGTAATTTTCAAAGAGATATAGTATTAATATGATGCGATATTTTTCATCTAAACGATCAACACATTGTTTTATAAAATCAATAGAAATTGAATCGTCTTCGTCAAAGGGCTCTTCTACATCTGTGTCTACTATCTCTACATCGTCTATCCATATTTGCTTTCTTTTTCTGATTATATCCAGCGAGTGATTGATCGCTATTCGTTTTAACCAAGCTCCTAAATTAGCATCGTCTTTAAGTTGATGTATTTTTTGAAATCCCTTTATAAATACGTCATGAACCGCATCTTCGGCATCTTGTCTATTCCTGAAAATCCGCCAACTAACATTATATAGCATATGCTTGTACAAATTATATACCTGCATCTGTGCTTTATAGCTATTTTTTTTACAATGTTGTATTAATTCTTTCTCTTTCAAAAGGGATCATTGGTTAGGCCTACAATTGTATAACGTAGATAAAATTGATTTGTCGCATTTATTTTATAAAGTAAACTAATTAATTGATATAGTCCTTTTTTTTAAATAGACAGAATCCATCAAAACGTCTATTAAAACGCCTTGTACTTCTATTTCATTTTAAGGCGTACTTAGTTTTACTCAAGTTTGTAGTATTAATAACTAAATCTAATATTATGAAAAAGTCAATATTTATAAGCACCATGCTGTTGTTGGTATCACTATCAGCTTCAGCACAAAGTTTTCAAGGTAAAATATATTATAGTTCTAAAGCGAAAGTCCATTCGGTACAGAGTATGGATGGATTTACTGAAGAACAAAAGGCTGCCATTAAGATGGGTCAGGACGTGGCATCTGCAAAAAAATATGTTTTAAAATTTAATAAAAATCACTCCTTATTTACTGAAGACATTAAGCTAAGTCTACTTCCAACTCGGCCAATGAGAACTGGAGGAGGCATGAATTTAATTAATAACCCTGGGAATTTCTACAAGGACTTAATAGCGAAAAGGTATGTGAATCAAAAAGATCTCTTTGGGAAAAAATTTATAATACAAGATGAATTAAAAACTATCAATTGGCAAAAAACAGATGAGGTTAAGACTATCGGAAAATATGTTTGTTTTAAAGCTACGGCTCAAATTGCTAATACAAATAAATATGATGATGACGATAATCAAGCTGAAACAATTACTGTTGTTGTTTGGTATACTTTGGATATTCCTGTGTCCCAAGGTCCTGGAATGTACTGGGGTTTGCCAGGATTAATCTTAGAAGTGCAATCCGAAGATGTGGTGTATCTCTGCTCGAAAATTGAGCTTTCTAAAATCGATGATATTGTGATCACAGCGCCTAAGGCAGGAAAGAAAATTACAAATCAAAAGTTCGATAAACTATTTGCCCAAAAGTTGCAAGACTTAAAAGATAGACATGCTAATTAATCCCTAGAGTTAATCGATAAACGAATTTATAATTATGAATAATATGAAAAAGAAACAGGGCGTTCTTGTCTTTATGTTTATGTGTGTATTAAGCGTTTTTTCTCAAGAAATAAAACTTTCAGGAATCGTAAAAGATAGTATTGGTAATGTCTTAGAATCAGCAAATATAATTGCATTAGATAAAGATACTAATACCTTAAAATCGTATTCTATTACCAATTCGAAAGGCGAGTATAGGCTTATGTTGGATCCCAGTAATAATTATACTTTAAAAGTTAGTTTTATTGGATTTGAATCCATTTCCTTCGGAGTTTCTCAAAGTACAAGTCAAGGAGATCTGGTTAAGGATTTCACACTTTATGAAGATAATAACCAGTTAAACGAAGTGGTTTTGGTTTATGAGATGCCTATTACAGTTAACAATGATACTATTATTTATAATTCGGACTCCTTTAAAAACGGAACCGAAAAAAAATTGGCCGATGTTTTGAAAAATTTACCAGGTGTAGAAATAAATACCGATGGCCAAATTGAGGTTGAGGGTAAACAAGTCATGAAAGTGATGATAGAAGGGAAGGATTTTTTTGATGGTGACTCAAAATTAGCTGCTGAAAATATTCCATCTGATGCTGTGGATAAAATAGAGATATTAAAAAACTTTAGTGAAATCAGCCAATTAAAAGCGGTCGCCAATAACGCCGATAACATCGTGATTAATTTAAAATTAAAAGAAGGTAAGAAGAACTTTTGGTTTGGTGATCTCACCGTTGGCGGTGGCGGGGAAAATCGATTCCTTTTACACCCAAAGTTATTCTATTACAGTCCTAAAAAAAGTATTAATATATTTACAGATTTCAATAATATAGGTGACATCCCATTTACGCCTAAGGACTATTATAACTTTACAGGAGGCTTGAGTAAATCTTCTTCTGGCTCGGGAACTTCCTTTAATATGTCATCGGATAATTTGGGCTTGTCTCTATTGAAAAATAATAAAGCAAAATCGGTTTTAACCAATTTTGGAGCTGCGAATTTTAGCTATATCGCTGGTGAAAATTGGGATATAAGTGGTTTTTTTATTTTTTCTAAAAACGAAGTCGATCTTTTAGAAAAGTCTACAACACAATATACAATAGATAATTTAATAGAACGAAACGAAAAAGAATCCGCTCAGAATAACACATTGGGATTAGCAAAAATTAGTAGCTCTTTTAAACCGCATTCGAATTTTCAGTTTGATTATGATCTGTTTATTAAATTATCGAAACAAGATGAAACTAATGGTTTAATTTCAAGTTTTTATGATGTAGAAAATGAGATTATAACCAAAATGAATTCTAATCCTTTTTCGATAAAACAAAACATTAATATGTATTATACACTTAACAGTGATAATATTTTAGCATCTAGCATACAATATGAATTAGCCAAGGAAAATCCATTTTACAATGCTTCTTTTGTGAATTTGGGCATTAATCCATCTAACACAGCACTGCCATTTTCGAATCTATTTCCTTATGACCTCGATCAAGAGGACTATACTATTAATCAGGATAAATCGATTCAAACTCATAAATTGGATGCAAAAGTTGATTATTATTACTTATTGAACGACTGGAGCAATTTAAACTTCAGCTTAGGGAGTACCCTAAGTAGTCAAAAATTCAATTCGTCTATATTTCAAACTTTAGACGATGGGAGTATTGAAAATTTTTCCGATACAATTTTTAATAACCAAGATGTAATATATAATTTTTCCGATGTATTTCTGGGACTTCATTATAAATTAGCCTTAGGGAAGTTTATGTTTAATCCTGGCATCAGCCTTCATCATTACACTTTAAAAAATGAACAATTGGGAAGTGTATTGTCTTCAAATGAGACTAAAGTATTGCCAAGTTTTTATATCAACCTACAGCTTCAAAAATCTGAAAGCTTACGCTTCACTTATTCAAAAAAAGCAGAGTATTCAGATATCAATAAAATAGCAGAAGGCTATATTTTTAATAACTATAATTCACTATTTCAAGGAAACAGGGCGCTGGAAAATGGGTTGTATGATAAATATAGACTGAGTTATTCTAGTTTTAGTTTGTTTAATTACACCAATGTTTATGCAGGTTTAAGTTATTCAAAAAAGAATAATGATGTAAAAAATAATACGGTTTTTAATCAGATTAATACGGTGTCTACACCCATAAATTCTTTATTTGCCGATGAAACGTTTTCTGCAAATATAAATTGGGGGAAAACTTTTGGAAAGTATAAAGTAAACTTAAGAATGAATTTGGAGCAGGCAAATTATTATAATATTATTAATGATACCCAGCAAGAATCAAAATCATTTAATCAAAACTATACGGTCAGTATGCTTACTAAGTATAAGAAGTGGCCAAACTTTGAAGTTGGGTATACACGAACTATTAACGACTATAGTAATGCCAATACCGAAACAACATTTTATACTGACAAACCATTTGCGAATGTACAGGCTAAATTTTTAAAACACTTTTCTTTAAAGTCTGAATATAGCTTCTATAATTACCAAAATAAAAATGAATCCCTTAATACTTATTCCTTTTGGGATGCTAATTTATATTATCAACATGAGGATAGTAAATGGGAGTATACTTTAGGTCTTACTAATATCTTGAATACCTCATCTTTAAATCGAGATAATTTTAATCAAAAATATACCAGCTCATCACAATATTTTGTGCAACCTCGATATGCTGTATTTAGTATTAAATATAATTTATAGTGTGCATTAATGTGCTTAGACAACAATAAAATAAACCTGAACGAAATATATTTTAAACATAACACAAAATAAAATTCCTATTAATATGAAACATACATTTTTAATTTTAGCCTTATTTATTTCCTCAATCAGTTTTGCTCAAGACCGAAAAGGGGGGGCTAACGACGAACAAAGTAAGTGGACAGATATCCCTGCTCAAAAATCTGTAACTGGTAATCCCGATGACGGCTATCCAAATGTCATTGCTATAATACCAGGCACCCGCGTACCTAATTATGGTGAGTTAAAACGCGGAATTATGAATATGATGGGTCATGTAATAAAAGATTTGAATGGAGTTACAGACATTTCAAATTATTCAAATATTGAACATGAAGCTTTCGAATATACCTATACGGAAGCCTCTAAATCTGAACCAGAATATGATATAGTTTATAATTTTAGTTCTTACGTTGGAAAAGATTATTATTCAGGTAGACTTAGTCAAAGAACGGCCCGAAAAGGAAAGAAATTGGTACACAGAAAAACGGGAGAAGTTATTAAATTGTAACCTGTATGATAAAAAGAAGATTTTTATAAATATAATGACCTGCAATCCGAAAATTATAGGATTGTAGGTCTGATATATGGTATATTGATTGATAAAATTTAAAGAAGTGATCAAACCCTGGCAAGAAATAAATTTAAAATTGTTAGAATAAATTATTTTAAATATTTCTATTCCTTAGTTTAGCAGCAAACTCATTTGAGTAAACAAAAGATGAAATCTAAAAAATATATAGTTACACCACAGGTCTATACAGTTCTGATGCATGTGGGTTTTTGGAGCCTTGTATTTTTATGGCCTCTGTTGTCGTATGAAGAACTTTCGCAGGTTCAATATGTTGTGAATAGAAATTGGTTGTCTACTTCTAGTCTTTGTGTAGTGTTCTATATTAATTATTTTGTATTAGTAGATCAATACTTTTTTAAAAATAGAAAGGCCTTGTTTTATATCTTGAATTTTTTGGCAATTGTTGCGGTATTTTTTTTAGTAAAGCACCTCCTAAAACTAATTATCTTTAGCCCTACCATTAATGGTCTCAGAATGAGGGAAGTACGCAGTAGCACAGTGTCATCCATACAACTTATTTTACCAATGATTTTGGGAATTGGGATGTGTGTGGGTTTGAAAATTAATAAAAAATGGACAAAAAATGAATTGCTTTTGCAAAAGGTAAAGCAAACACAATTAGATGCAGAGATCAAATATTTGAGATATCAAATTCAACCACATTTTCTCTTTAATACATTGAATAATATCTATTCGTTAATTGATAGTTCTCCAAATAGTGCGAAAACATCAATTCACAGCTTGAGTAAAATGATGCGCTATTTACTGCACGATTCTGTAACAAGAAAAGTACCCTTAGTTAAAGAAATTGGATTTTTGGAACGCTATATCGATTTAATGCAATTACGAACGTCTTCTAATTTACGCTTAGAGAAAAGTTTTCCTATAGTTAATCAACCCATACAAATAGCCCCCCTCTTATTAATTACTTTTGTCGAAAATGCCTTTAAACATGGGATCGATGCCATGCACCCAAGTCATATTAAAATTAAATTGACAATTGAGAAAGATGCTTTGCATTACAGTGTTATAAATTCTTCATTTCCTCAAAAAGACAAAGTTACTGATTCTGGAATTGGACTTGAAAATTTAAAAAAACGACTCGAATTATTATATCCCGGTAGTTTTGAATTGATAGAAGAAGAGATTGATATGGAATATAGCGCTAAATTAATACTTAACTTTAAGTCATGATGATAACATGTTTATTGATTGATGATGAGCCTTTGGCACTTGATGTATTAGAGGGCTATGTAAAAGCGACCCCTTTTTTAAAGTTGGTGGCAAGGTGTACTAGTGCCATTGCTGCAATTGAAATATTGGAAAAAGAAGATGTTGATCTAATTTTTACAGATATCCAAATGCCAAATTTATCGGGGATGGAATTCTCAAGAATGATCTTGAATAAAGGCTCAAAGATTATTTTTACCACGGCCTTTGAAGAATTTGCTTTAGAAGGGTATAAAGTGAATGCCATAGATTATTTGCTAAAGCCTATTAACTATTCTGAATTTTTTTCAGCTGCTAATAAGGCGAAACAGCAAATATTAAATATGCCTATAGATATTGAGGCACACACAAATACCATAGATTATATTTTTGTGAAATCTGATTATAAGTTGATTAAAATAGACTTGAAAGATCTTATATACATTGAAGGTCTCAAGGACTATGTGAAATATTACACTGTTCAATCAGAAAAGCCGATCCTGTCTCTAAAAAGTATGAAATCTTTGGAGGAAGAACTTTCTGGTAAAAACTTCATGCGCGTACATCGCTCTTTTATTGTGAACTTAAGAAAGGTAACAACTATAGAGCGTAGTCGTATTATTTTTGGAGAAAAGTACATTCCAGTTTCAGAAAAATATAAAGCAAACTTTCAGAAGTTTTTAGATGCCAACTTTTTAAAATAGATAAATAGTTTCAATATTTCCATTAAAAATTCTTGTATTCCTATTTCACCTTAATGCAATAAAATGGCCTAATAATAATTAAATTAGTTCAAAATTGTTTCTTTTAACCGAAAAAGGGAAGCAAAGCTGCATCCCCTTTCTTCTTTAATAAAATTTTGTTTACGCGTTTAATTAGTCTATTTTTTTTCGAGTTGCTTTAAACGAGCCATTAGGTTGAATCATTAAGACTTCATTAATGTTCCCATCGTCATCTTCATAAAACTCCAGTTTAAATCCTTCTAATATTTTGAGAGCAAATTTATGTTTAGCGGTAGGAAGTAATTCGTATTCTGGTTGGCCAGCAACAAATAAATATAATGTTTCATTATTTTTGATGTAGAATTTTGCAGTAATACCAGATAGTTCAAATTCACCCACATATTTTTCTAAAGTGCTCTTGTCAACATCAATTATATTTGGCGTACGTTTAAAGCCTATTGGATCTGGTAAGGCGGCTTCTATTTTAGCATCCAAGCCAGAAATATCACCAACATCATTGGTTTTAAAGTTAAATCGTAATGGTCCCGATTCAGTTGTGTCAATACCAGTCTCTTCAACTTCAAAAGGTTCGAAAACATCATAATGATAATGTTTTAGCCACATTTTCATTAATTTAAATTGGGCGAATAGTGAATCTCGCTCTACTTTTACATCAAAGGCCCCATATCCAGGATGTGAATATGATCCTGCATATTCTTGTAAAATATGTGAAGGCTTTGTATTTTTTATTTGAGCTGATTTTTTCTCGTCTTTAACTTCTGCTTGTTGCTTTTTTGCTTTTTCTCGCGCGTCTATAAACCGTTTAACCCAGTCGGTTTTTTGTTCGCTAAGCATTCGGTCTGCAATGGTGTTTCTAACTAATCCAGGGACTCTAGATCCATTTTGATTCGCCAAAACCACCACACCAATACTATCGCTAGGAAAAAAAGCAACACTTGCTGAAAACCCATCAATATTCCCACCATGTTCAACACGATAATGCCCTTTATAGGAAGATAACATCCAAGCATATCCATAATTAGCAAAATGAGCGTCAGGGATATCCTTATCTGGAAGTGCAGCGCCAATAACCATTTGAGAGCTCATGGCCTCAGTAACATATGCTTCAGGAATAATCTCTGCGTCCCTAAATTTTCCATTGTTAATCCAAGTAATTAACCAATTAGACATTTCATTAACACTACTGTTAATACTCCCAGCAGGACGCATACCCGCTATTTTGTAGTAATCCATTTTACTGTTAGAGTTATCTTTTTCGGTTTGATAGCCTAGAGCGGCATTTGTGCTTTTTTCAAGTTCATCAATACTAAGATTAGACCTTATCATCCCTAGTGGCTTGAAAAAGCGCTCCCTAATATTGTCTTCCCAACTTTTACCAGTAATGCGTTCTGTAATAACCCCTTGAGTTAAAAACATAAAGTTGTTGTAATACCATTGTTGCCGAATACCAGTAAAGGGTTCTTGATGCTTAATACGTTGCATTAAACTGTCTTTGTCAAATGTTGGAAATAAATACCAGGAATAGTCATGACGAGGTAATCCAGTACGATGACTCATGAGATCTTTAATAATGATGTTGTTATTCATATCATCATTATAGAACTCTAATTCTGGAATATGTTTTATCGGACTATCATCAAAGGAGAGTTTATCTTCATTTCGTAATTGCCCTAATATAGATGAGGTAAATGCTTTGGTGCTTGAACCTATTGCAAATAGTGTATTTGCATCATTTGGTGTTTTGTTTTCTACATCGCTATAACCAAATCCTTTAGCGTAAATAATTTTATCTTTTTCTACGACGGCAACAGCAAACCCTGCTGCATGTGTTGCTTCCAGAATAGCTTCTAGATCTTTGTCAACACTTTTTAATCGTTTGTCTGTTTGAGCAAAGACGGAAGTTATTAATAAAAGCGCAAAAATAGTAGTCACTGTTTTTTTCATAATGGTTGGTTTATTATTAAAAAGTTATAGCTATTAAGTAAAAAGAAGGGCTGACTAAGGTAGCCTTTTTTATGCTGTTTTTTGTGAAAACTACAAGTCGTCCATAAAAAATTACAATTCAGTGAGTCTCTTTTTATAAAACAGAGAAATCTCAGGATATTTGTCCTATCAATAAAAAACAAACTATTATGCAAAAATTAGCAATCATCTTAGCACTATTCATTACAAGTTTATTAAGTGCCCAGACGAATTATGAAAAAGGAATGCAAAAGGCATTTGAACTATCAGTAACCAACCCAATGGAGGCTTCAAATTTATTTGAACGAATAGCAACAGCTGAACCTGATAATTGGCTGCCAAGTTATTATGCTGCTCGGGTTATTATTTTAAATAGTTTCGGCGAGACTGATAAGGACAAATTAACGGCACAATTGGCAAAAGCACAAGATTTAATAAATGATGCTACCGCTATATCGAAAAATAACCCTGAAATATTGGTAATGCAAGCCCTATTACATACAGCTTGGGTTGCTTTTGATGGGGCTACTTATGGAATGACACTATCAGGTAAGGTAGTTGCCTTATATCAACAAGCTGAACAGATTGCCCCCAATAATCCTAGAGTAGTGTTAAACAAAGCCGAATGGGCCATGGGAGGTGCGCGGTTTTTTGGGCAGGATACAGCACCATTTTGTAAAGATGTGGAACACGCTTTGGAACTTTTTGCTAACTTTAAACCAGAATCACTATTTCACCCAAATTGGGGGATAGAACGTGCGCAACAAGTATTGGCGGAATGCAAGTAATATTAATATTGAAGAAATAAATCATGAATAACACCTCTAGAAAAATTCTTATTGTATTCATTATTGGAATTGTAGTTTTCATAATTGGGACAGGAATTTATGGCGACTTTAAATATGAGTCTGTAAATGACCTCCTTGAAGACATTTTATTTTACCAACTATATTCATTTGTTTTAGGTTATTCTAATATGGCTTATTTCGATTATTTGGACAAACAAAAATGGAAATCAAATGATAGAGTTAAACGACTTTTAATTGGTTTAATTGGGGCCTCAATAATAACTTTGATTGGACTTTTCTTTCTGAGAGTATTTACAATAGTGGTTTATTTTGGGAGTAGTTTTGAGAAGTTTATTGCAAATGAGAGCTTAGGAAATTATACTTTTGGTTTATGGATTACCATAACTATTGTCATTGTTTTTCATGTTATTTACTATTATAACGACTTTCAGAAAAAGAAATTGAAAGAGCAAAAGGTTATAGCTGGCACAGCGAGTGCAAAGTTTGATGCACTAAAAAATCAGTTAGATCCTCATTTTCTATTCAATAGTTTAAATGTATTGACGAGTTTAATAGATGAAAACCCACAAGGGGCTCAAAAATTTACAACGGCTTTATCTAAAGTATATCGTTATGTGTTGGAGCAAAAAAATAAAGACCTGGTTACGGTAGACGAAGAGTTGCAATTTGCTAAAACTTATATGTCCTTATTAAAAATGAGATTTGAGGACAGTATTATTTTCGAAATCCCAGAGAAGGCATCAAACCCAGAAAGTAGAGTAGTGCCTTTATCATTGCAATTGTTATTAGAAAATGCGGTGAAGCATAATATGGTTACTAGTAGTAAACCATTACACATTAAAATATTTGAAGATAATGGTGTATTGGTTGTAGAGAATAACTTGCAAATTAAACAAATTGTAAAAAAGAGTAGTGGGGTAGGTTTAGAAAATATTAAACAACGTTACCAAATATTATCAGATAAAAGAGTACATATCAATCAATCAGCAGACCGTTTTGCAGTGGCAATACCAATGCTAACAAAACAAATATCAATCATGAGAACACAATCACCAACATCCACAGAATTAGACGAATCTAGTTACGTACGAGCTCGGAAGCACGTCGAAGAATTACAAGGATTTTATTATAGTTTAATAGCCTATGTCGTAGTTATGCCTTTTATAGTTTTTATGTGGTATACCTACTCTCGAAACACCATTCAATGGTTTTGGTTTCCAATGCTTGGATGGGGCTTAGGACTAAGCATACAGGCATATCGCGTATTTGTACACAATGGTGCATTTGGAAGAAATTGGGAACGTAAGAAAATTGAAGCATTTATGCGCAAAGAAGAAGAAGAAGGTAACCGTTGGAATTAAAAGAACCATTATGAAAAACTTAAAAAAAGAAGACAGATACCAGAGGGCTGTAAAGCATGTGGAAGAAATAAGAAAATTCTATTTCCATTTAGTGGTGTATTTAATAGTAAATATTGGCATTTCAGGAGTTAAAATTTATAATGACATGATTGATGGCGATGTATATGTTTTTGGAACCGAGGAGGTATGGTTGTTTTGGGGAATTGGATTAGCATTTCATGCCTTTAAAGTATTTGGCATATCATTTATAATGGGTAAGAATTGGAAAGAGGATAAAATAAAGGAATATATGAAAAAGGATTCTCAAGACCGTTGGGAATAAAAATTATAAATTATGGAAAGATTAAATAAAGATACAACTCGAGATAGCTTTAATGAGCAAAGGTATCGCGAAGAGGATAGCTATATAAGAGCTAAAAAGAAATTAGAAAAAGTAGTTGGCTTCTATTGGCATTTGGCCTCATATATTATTGTGAATACGTTTTTAGTAATAATGATTATTACCAATACAGATGACGATAGAAGTATCTGGAATTTTGGCACGTTCGCTACACCATTCTTTTGGGGAATTGGCTTGAGCTTTCACTTTATAGGCGTATTTGGTGCTAATTTGCTTTTTGGAAAAAATTGGGAAGAACGCAAGATTAAAGAATTTATGGATAAAGATAAACAACAATAATAATGAATGTAATAATAATAGAAGACGAAAAACCATCAGCACGTCTCTTACAGCGCATGCTGAGTCGCATAGGTGTTGAAGCACAAACCATGTTGCATTCTGTAGAAGAATCTTTAGATTGGTTTCAAAAAAACGACCATCCAGATCTCATTTTTTTAGACATCCAGTTGAGCGATGGATTATCCTTTGAAATTTTTGAAACTGTTGATATAGACTCTGCAGTAATTTTTACTACTGCATACGACGAGTATGCTTTACAAGCTTTTAAATTAAATAGCATCGATTATTTATTAAAACCAATTGATGAGGATGAACTAGGTATAGCCGTTAGAAAGTATAAAGAACGGTCTGGAGATAAGAAAGCAGTTACCTTAGATTTTAATGATATCAAAAAGTTACTCGTTAACCCTGTAGACCGTGAATACAAAAAAAGATTCTCGATAAAGGTTGGGCAACATTTAAAACTTATTAATATTGATGATATCGAATGTTTTTATAGTGAAAATAAAGGGACATACTTACATACCAAAGAGGGACGAAATTATTTATTAGACACCACATTAGAAGATTTAGGAGACGAATTGGAACCACAAACATTTTTTCGAATTAATCGAAAATTCTTCGTGAATATTAATGCCATTAAAGATATGGTTAGTTATACCAACTCTCGTCTACAAATAAAACTTAATACTTATAATGAGCAAGAGGTTATTGTAGCTCGCGAGCGTGTTAAAGATTTTAAATCTTGGTTGGAATAATGTTTCTTGAGATGATTAATTATTTGAAAATAGTTCTTAATTTATCTCTTAAAGCGTCACCTGTTAATCCTTTTTCAATTATTTCTCCTTCTTTGTTTATAAGGATGGTATAAGGTAAGTGAGTAACTCCGTATTGGCTGTATGCTTGACCTTTAAAGCCTTTGATGTCAGAAACATTAACCCATGGGAGCTTATCTTGTTTAATGGCATTTTTCCAACGTGTATCTACAAAATCTGCCGCTACTCCAATAATTTCGAAGTCATTTTGTGCTGTTTTAATTTCGTTGTAAATTTTGACCATTTCTGGGTTTTCTTTTCGGCAAGGCCCACACCAGGACGCCCAAAAATCTAATAGCACATAGGATCCTTTATACGATGCAAGCTTAATGTTATTTCCAAGGCTGTCTTTTGAAACAAAATTTGGCGCTTGTTTTCCAATTTGAACAGCTTCTAATGTGATGAGCTGATTTTTAATCCGTTGACTATAGCGATGTGTGCTTAAGTCGACACTCATTAAATCATAGACTTTTTTTAATTCGGCATAATCAGCATCATAATAAATATGATTCAAAATTAAATATGCTGAAATTGTAGAGTTTTGATTCTTAGCTATAAATGTGTTTATGGTCAATTTTTTTTCTTTACCGGTTTTTAAAAGATCAATTTTATTTTCAATTAATTTTAATTGCTCATGGAGAATGGCACCCGTAATTTTTGCTTTCTCAATGACGGTGATGTCTGCTTCAATTTTAATATCTGAAGCTTCTAAATAGATTGGAATGATTTGGTTTTTTTTCGTGATTAGGTAAAACATTTCAGAGTCATCTATTTTACCATTAATTTCAAAGTTTCCGTTAGTGATTTTCGTGGAAGTAACATTATCATAGGTGATGCCTAAATAATCACCAGCTTTTGCAAGCTCAATGGAGCCATCAGGAATACCAGAGATTGTTCCTGAGATTCGAAAGTCATTTGAGTTGGATTCAGTATTGCCACAACCCATAATTAGAATAGTAATAAAAAGTGTAATTACTTTGATCTTTGAAGCGATATTGTACATGTAGAAATTTGATTTGTTTTAACTATTGTTCTTTTCTTTGTTCGCAAACAAGCGATCCTAAACCTAAACCATGTGGCATATAATTCTTGTCAGCTTTACTGATATCAATTTTTACAACCAAAATATTGAGTGGGTTTATGTTTTTATTTTGAATATTTTCATCTTTTTTAATAAGATGAACTACTAGGCGAGAAGCTGATGTTTCAATTGTTTCGTAAGTCAGAAAATTTAGGGGCCCAAATTCTTGAACAATCTGGTTATAGAAAGCGATATGTGACTTTAAGTTTAATTTAGCGTAGACCTTTGGGTGATAGGTTTCTTTTATAAATTGAGCAATTGCACTTTCGGTTCCTGTGTTATGTGCTTTAATAAATTTAAATAAAATTTCGTCCTGTTCTTTGTTTTGAGCAATTGATGCTATGGAAAAAAAGACAGAAATAAGAAGTATTACAATTGTTTTCATGCTTGCGTTTTTAATACGTATTAAAGACGCAAGCAATTTATGAATGTGGCAAAAATTATGCTTTTTTATTTAATATTAAATCAATTTCAAGGTATTTAGATGTCATTACACTCAAAGCAAACGCTCCTGCAGCTGCAGCAAATACTGAGTAATCTAAAGCGCCTTTTATACCAGTTGAAAAAGTTATGGCTAAGGCAAATAATAACATTAAATAGCCACTGAGTTTTGCAAATAGTTCGGTTTTAAAACCTATGATTAAGCAGATGGCAAATACAACTTCTGCGATGGTAGCACTGGCTCCAAAAAATGGAATTGTATTACTGGGGATCCAAGGATTAATAAGCTCGGTATAACCTAAGAAATTTTCCCAACTACCCCAAGCAGAGACCTCTTCTGGCCAATAGCCTAATCGGTCTGCTACCGCCGAGAGGAATCCAATTGCAATTGCTAATCTTAAAAAGAGTTTTATTATTTTACCTTCCATATTTATAGTGTTATATTAGTTGTTAACCTTATAGTTTCCCGGTTCAAATTTAAAGGTTTTCATCAACCTTGACCAAGTATTTATTTGTGAAATAGATAGAGAAAGATAACAAATTTCAGATTTGCTAAAGAAATCCAATAACGGATTGAATATTTCATCTGCAATTGGCTCCCGACTAAGTTTTGTTAAGCTATCTGTAAATGTTAAGACTGCTCTTTCTCTATTGGTGAAATATGGAGTTTCTTTCCAAACACATAATGACGATAATCGTAACTCAGTTTCTCCCAGATGTTTCAATTCTTTGTGATGCATATCCACACAATAGGCGCAACCATTTTTTTGAGCTACCCGTAATCGAATAAGTTCTAATAATTTTAATTCTATTGATGAATTTTCCAAATAATCTTCAATATCTCTTAGTTTTTCAAACATGCCGTCAGGAATGTCCTGGTATGAAATTCGTTCCATTATATTGTATTTTTTTATTATGAAACAAAATTAGAATAATGAGCACTCAAAAAGATTAAGGTATCTTAAGAAATAAAATATTCTACTTGTTTTTTCTAATCTCACTCAAATATTCCGGTGTAATATCAAGATAGGACGCAATCATATATTGGGGAACTCTTTGTGCAAAATCAGGGATACGATCTACTAGATTTTGATAACGATCTTTCCCGCTAAATTTCATGTATAGTTCATTTTTACGCTCTATTGCAACAAACATGTTCTCAGTAATAATTCTAAACATACGTTCCAATTTTGGAAGCTTTTTAAATGCTTTTTCTAAATTGGTTTTACTAATAGAAAGAACTGATGTATTTTCAAGTGCTTGAATGTATAATTGTGATGGCTGTTCAAGAATATAACTTTCCATATTAGTTGTCCACCAATTTTCAATACCAAAATGGGCTATTTTTTCTTTGCCTTTGAGATCAATTTTATAGATGCGAACAAGTCCTTCTGTGATAAAGAATTTGTCTTTACAGAGGTCACCTTCTTTTAAGAGATATTCCTTTTTTTGAAATGTTTTTGGCGTTAAATAATTATAAAATAAATTTACTTCTTCTTCTGAAAATGTAACATAACGATTTAAATAATTATGTAGTTGTTGTTTCATTTCGGTAGCAAATTAAAATGCTTTGAATCAGTTTCTAAGTTCATGCCCTATGCTTAAAACATTTTCTATGAGCACATCAAAATCGGTGTTGGTAACGCGGTGACTGGAAATAGCACAACGAATACAATACATGCCGTTTAAGGTTGTGTATCCAGGAAGTGCAATAGCGCGTTCTTCAATCTGTAATTTGATTTCTTTATTTAAGGCATTAAGTGCTTCCAGATCTAAACTCCCTGGATTATACCTGAAACATACAATATCCATTCCTATAGGTGCAATAAGCTCTAATTGATCATGATTATTTACCAGGTCTCCGAGATAATAAGCCTGTTCTATATTCCTACTTATCATTCTTCCAAAACGATCACTACCGTGTTCTTTTAGTGACATCCATACTTTTAGAGCTCTAAATCGTCGCGATAATTGTAACCCATATTCACTAAACCAATTTTCACCAGAAGCCAGTCCTCTCGTGTTTTTTGCTAAATATTCGGGAATAAGTGAAAAGGTGTCTTTATGTCCGGCATTATCCTTAATCATTACACAACCAGCTTCAAAAGGCATGTGTAACCATTTGTGTAAATCTAAAGCAACCGAATCTGCACGTTCAATGCCTGTGAGCTGTGTTTTTATCTTATCAGAGAGCATTGCTATCGCACCAATCGCACCATCAACATGGAACCATAAATTTTCTTGTTCGCAAATATCTGCGATGGCATTTAAATTATCAACGGCTCCAGTGTTTACTGTACCTGAGGTTCCAATAATACAAATGGGTTTTAATCCATTAGTCCTATCATCGGCTATTTGTTGCTTTAATGCTTCAATATTTATAGTGTAATCAGCATTAGTCTTAATTTTTTTGAGTCCTTTGGTACCTAGCCCTAAAAGTTCAATAGCTTTAATATTACAACTATGTACTTCGGTGGATCCATAAAACACCAAATTATTTGCTTTCAGTCCTTCTGATCTAATATCATAACCCGCTTTTACATTCCGTGCTACAGCCAGAGCCGAATAATTCGCCATAGAACCACCACTAACTAAAAGTCCGCTTGAAGTTATGGGAAATTCTATAATTTCCTTAATCCAATTAATAACTTGTTCTTCTAGCTTATGTGCAGCATGATTTCCCCCGCCTAAATTAGGGTTGAGTATAGAGGCCCAAAAATCTCCCATAACACCCGAAATAGTGCCATTTCCCATATACCAAGCCCAGAAACGTGGGTGGATATTCCCCATGGGGTAAGGCAATACATTGGTTTGAAGTTCTGTATAGACTTGCTCAGCTGTACTTGGTTGTTTTGGTAAGGCTGTTTTAAAAGAATTTAATACAGGTTCGGGCATGTCTTGCCAGATTTTACGATCTCTTACGTGTTGTACATAATTAAAAGCATCATCTACCATTTGATGCATCAGAGCCTTAGATTGTTCCCAATCTTGGGGATCAAGAGATTCGAAATTTTTAGAATTATTTGTATTCATAGAATAAAGATAGTATTCTTTGCTCTACGTATAAATTTTGTTAAAGACTTTTTGTAAAGCAGCTATTTATTTTAAATCAGTTTTAGTTTTTTTTGGAGGCATGGGACCTCGTAAATGAATAATTAATCCATCGAGAAAATTACGTAAAAACTGATCACCACATTCCATATACTTTGGATGGTTTTCATTTCTAAAAATAGCTCCTAATTCACTTTTGCTAACTTTAAAATCTTTTAAAGCACAAATTTTTACTATGTCGTCATCACGGAGCTTGTGAGCCACGCGAAGTTTTTTAAAGATGTCGTTATTTGTTAATCCCATAGCGCAAATGTAGTTGTTATTTTTGTAACATATGGCACGATGATTCGTCAGATATATAACTAATCAATTAAGATATGAGAAATATAGTCTTTGTAATGGTATTGTCGTGTTGTGGATTAATTTCAGCTCAAGAATTAACACAAGTAGAAACCGCAAATAAACACTATGATTCTGAGCAATGGGAAGCGGCTGTCAAGAGCTTTTCTGCACTGACTCTTGACAATCCTACTTATGGTGATTATTATTATAAATTGGCAACTTCTTTTCGTAAACAAAAACAATATAAATCTTCTATAAAGACTTATAAAAAGAGTTTAAAAATTGGCTATAAAAAAGGACGTTGTATTTATTTTATCGCTAGCAATTATGCACTATTAAATAATAAGGATGAAGCTTTAAAATGGGTAAATAGAGGGTTGAAAACTCCGAAGAGTATTTATTATTCAAACCTGAAGACGGATCCAAATTTTGAAAATTTAAGGGTGCTTCCGGCTTTTAATAATTTATATCCGCAACTTCTAGAAAATGCAACACGATTGGAGCGTTGGAAAACAGATTTAGAATTTTTTAAATTGACCTTTGAAACAATTCATTATAATTTGCATGGACAGATATCTACCCATGATTGGAATGCTTCCATTGATGAAATTTCTAAGCATATTGATGAGCTGGATGATGCTACTATTGTTGTCAAATTAATGCAATTAGTGGCTAGTGTCGGTGATGGGCATACATTTGTGCGTCCTCCATTGCAGGGTGATGACGGATTTCATTTTTATCCCATACAGTTGTATCAATTTGAAGAAGGCGTTTTTGTAACTGCAATTAATGATAAATATGCCGATTTGGTTGGTAGTGAATTAACCCATATTGATGGGAATCCAATAGCTGGATTTTTAAATAAATTCAAAACAGTACTGAGTGTAGATAACGACATGGGATACAAAGAGAATGTGTATTTAATGATGTTTTCTGAAATTCTTCAAACCTTGAAAATTACTAATAATAGTACACAGGCGTCATTTACTTTTAAAACGCCAACGCAAAAAAGTATAACACGAGTTATAGAAGCGAGTAATTTTAATCCCGCTTTATGGAATACAAAGCTATCGTCAACAAAAGAAGCATTGCCTCTTTATCGTTCTAACCCAAATGACTATTTCTGGTACAAACATTTACCAGAGCAAAATGCGGTGTATTTACAATTGAATATTAATTTCTCTAAGCCCGATAAAGATATTGACGAATTTTATGATGAAGTTTTTGCTTTTATGGATGCTGAACAAGTAGAAAATTTAATATTAGATATAAGAAATTGCCCTGGGGGAAATTCATTTAATAATAAGGAATTGATAACACACATCATACGTAAAAAGAGCTTAAAAGAAGTTGGTAATTTATATACCATTATTGGACGTAAAACATTTTCGGCAGCTATGAATTTGGCGACCGATTTGGAGCAATGGACAAACACTATTTTTATTGGGGAACCAACAGGGTCTAGCCCTAATTTTGTTGGAGAAACAAATTTTGTTGAACTGCCTTATAGTAAATTAAATATCAGTATTTCTAATGCTTATTGGCAGCGTTCGGTATCTTGGGATGAGCGTCATTGGATTGCCCCTTCAATTTATATACCACCATCAATTAAGGCATATCGTTCTAATACGGATCCTGTCATGGATTATATTTTAAAAGCCATTAAGAAATAAACTGTTTTCTTTTTTTTATCGAACCTTATTCAACATCATTAAACGGAAATCCATCACTTGTTTTCCCTTTAAGTCAAGCGCTTTTAAGCTAAGTGTGCCGGATCCCTTTTTTAATTTTAGAATCCCAAGTTCTAATGGTATAAAATCTTTGACATAAGACTCTTGGCGCTTAACTCTATCCTTTTCAAATCCAACTAATGGTGGATCATGTGAAATGCTAATCTTTTTTTGAATTGCATTATTACCTTGACGAATTTCAATTGTAGATCCAATATTATCTTCACTACATGTGTAATATACAATGGCTTCATAATTTCCTGTTTCTAATACTTCAACATCCCAAGTTAAACTGTCGTTAACACTTGTCCAATTTGTGAAAAATGAAGCATTTGGCCACCTGTTAGATCTTTTAATATTACCATGGGCTGTTGCATCTCGAGCAGGTAGTTGGGTGTATTTAAAATTAGGATGACCTACGGGGGTAGTGCGCAAATCTTTGGCGGGAAGTTCAATTAACACCTCCGTTTTCCATTGTTGTTTATATTGTATCATTTTTTTCAATTGGACGGGGTGCTTTTGTGCCACATCTTCTTTTTGTCCAGGATCCTTTTTCATATCAAAAAGCCTGTTTTTATCATCTAGTCGGAATTGTTGACTTCTAATACTAGTCCTCTCTTTCCAATGGTTAACAATAAAACGATCTTCCCAATTCACATGCTCTTCAAGAATTAAGGATTTCAAACTTTTACCATCTAATGGTTTTTTAGATTCTAATTTAATACCTGCCAACTCAGCAAGGGTAGGTAGTAAGTCCACGGCGCTAGCAATTTCTTCAACAGATTTGCCAGAGATTATTTTTCCTTTCCATTGTATAATTAAAGGGGATCTTACACCACCTTCATCAGTACTCCCTTTAATCCCTTTCATACCATCATTCCACCTTCGCCCATTTGGACCATTATCTGATAAATAAACTACAATGGTGTTTTCTTCCAAACCTAAATCCTTAAGTTTTTGTTCAACTCTCCCAACATTCCAGTCTATATTTTCACATAGAGCATATGCGGCTTTTGTATGTTCAATGTTTTCTTCACCATAATTTGAATGTGTTTTGTTAATGGTTTTATTTTTATACTTATCCCACCATACATCTGGTACTTGCATAGGGCTGTGTGGTGTATTAAAAGGAATGTACAATAGAAATGGATTGTTTTTATTTAATTCAATAAAATTAAGGGCTTTATTGGTTAAGTCATCAGGTAAAAAACCATCTCCTTTTACGACCTTACCGTTGTGTTCTAACATCGGACTAAAATAATTTCCCCAATGTCCAGAGCAAAAGCCATAAAAATCATCAAACCCACGGGCATTTGGGTGATAGGGGTATTGCATCCCATTGTGCCACTTACCATATGCCGCTGTTTGATAACCATTTTGTTTGAAATTATCCGCTATTGTGGTTTCGTCCAAATCCAATCGTTCACCTCCCTCTGATGTTGAATAAACACCACCACGAACATGGTATCTCCCAGTCAAAAGTTCAGCCCTAGTAGGTGAGCATACAGGACTCACATAAAATCGGTCAAAAACGACACCATTTTGCGCTAATTTATCTATGTTAGGCGTTTTGATATTTGTATTGCCGCTCATACTTAAATCACCCCATCCTTGATCGTCTGTTAATATAATAATGACGTTGGGTTGTTTAGCTGGTTTTTCTGTTTTGGGGGTACTACAAGACCAAAGTAGTATTGAAGAAAGTCCAGCGATGATGGCAGAAACTAATCTTGTTTTGAACGGTGTTTTGATCATTTTAATTTGTTGGTTAGTAAAAAGCAATACGCCGGTATTAGTTTTTATGGTGTATTTGATGAAAAACGATTAAATTACATTACCAAAATAGTGAACTTGCTAGAATATTCCAAGTTAAGCTTCCACCTAAACATAAAGAAGTTATGTGTCATCGTTTTTAAAGTGTCATGTATTTAAGTCAATTTTAATGAGGTACTTTTAATACTTCACTAAGTTGCATTGCAAAATCTTCACTGCTATACATATCATGGTCGCGATGCTGTATTATTTCCAAGTTTATCTGCATGGTGTCAAACCAGCTTGTAGTAGGTTTAAACTTATCTTTCTCGCCATAAAAAAGTTTAATACTACAATTTGGTTGTGCTGTTTCATATCTTAATCTTGTAGAAGATACTGCATAAAAGTTATTTATTCTTAATCCTTTAAGTCCAGCCTTCCAAGCTATTGTTCCTCCAATACTAAATGCAAGAATATCAACCGCATTAGGTTCTAATTCGATGAGCTTATCAGTAGCAGAATCAATGCCATGATTAATAAATTGTAAATGAATATTTTGTTTTGTGAAGTTACGCTTGTCAATGTTTCCAATTTCACAACAATCATAACATTTTATATCATATTTAGTATTTAAAATATTGAGATAATACCTAATCCAATCATTTGCTTCGAAACCCCATAAATCTGATAAAATTATCAATCGTCGTTTCATCTAATTATTTTTATTAATTGTACATATTTCGTCATGCAGTTCTGTTTCAATAGTACAATGTTCAAAAGCGTATTTTTTCAAAATTGATTTGATTTGATTCTTCACCGAAAGGACCGTAGTAATATGGTTAATTTGGTCAAGTTTAATATGTGTTGTAAATACATGGTGTTCGCCATCAAGAGACCATATGTGTGTGTGATGAATAGACACAATATGTTCAATTTCTAACAGCTCTTGTTCTATGTTTTCTTTATCAATGTTGTTTGGAGTGACCTGTAAAAAAAGATAAAGGGTTTCTTTTAGCCTTTTAACAACATTCCATAAAATATAAGCTGTAAAGACAAGAGATAGTGCTGGATCTAGATAATGAATATCTTTAAAGAATAAAACAATTGAAACGATTAGAATTCCAAACCATCCAAGTACATCCTCTAATAAATGCCAAGAAATAACTTTTTCGTTGAGTGTTTTTCCAGTGGACATTTTCCATGCCGCATAGCCATTAACAACAATGCCTATGATTGCAAAAACAAACATGCCTGTAGCATTGGAATGTTCGGGTTCAATAATTCGCCCCACCGCTTCATAGATTATATAAATGGAGCCTATGATGAGTACAATACAATTAATTAATGCACCAAGTAAGGATAAGCGTCTGTATCCAAAAGTAAAATATTTTGTAGCTTCTTTTTGAGACTTTTCTTGTAAATACCAAGAAGTACCAAGGGATAAAGTATCTCCTAAATCATGAACGGCATCCGAAATTATGGCGATACTATTTACATAAAGCCCACCAATAATTTCAAATATTGTAAATGTGAGATTTAAGAAGAATGCAGTTTTTATGTTATTATTAGAGTGCTTTTGTGACATTATTTATGTATTGAAAACGTCCTGTTTTGTAACATCTAAATTATGCAATTATCGCTATAAATACCTGAAAAACTGGAACTTTATTCGAATTGATTTAATCTTCAATTCTATTGTCATCAAAGGCCGATGGTAATAATTTCGGAATAAACTTTACAAATAAGGGTAGGAGTAATGCCCCTCCGGGTAATATGAAAATCGCTAGACTTGGGATAGCTTTAAATACATCCAATAATTGCTCCTGTGCTTGTTTTTGTTCCGACTTAGTTAAATCTCTAATTGTAGACTGAGAGAGTAAAATCATAAGTTCCTTACTTTGAGCTAATTCCTTTTTCAGACGTTTTCCGTTTCTCGAAATTAATTTACTGACCAGTTTACTAGAGTTGTCATAAAAACTTTTTACAATGTTTTTAGAACTTAATAGCGCTATATTATTTTTATTTGAGGTATAAAATAAAATGACATTTTTAATGGATTGCTCAACCTTTGTGCGGTCTAGATTTAAGTCGGCTCCAAGTTGAAATAAAAACAACTGTTCGTCTTGATCTATTTTTTTATCTCCCCAAGTAGCCATACTTGCAATATCGAGAATGTAAAATTTCTCCAGATCAGATTTTAGTAAAGCAACAGCTTCACCATAATTAATTTGTGTAGTCCCTTGATATCTCCTGGATGACTCAAACAACTTTATTAAACTTTCATCATATTCAGTTTTACCTAATTTCGCCTGTAATACATTTAATGAAATTGCTTCGATTGAAGCTTCTAAATTTTTGATATAAGCACTAGAAATCTGTTTAGTTTTAAGATACTCATCATAAGCTAGGACATCTACAAATAATAGGGCATTGATAACAAAATATCTGAAGTTTTTTGTAAATACATTATCATCAATCTGTATGCGTTTGTGTATTATTTTTTCTAATTGAGCTGTTTTTTTACCGCTTAAAAGTTCTTGAAAAAAGGAGGTTTTATGTGCGCTAATTTGGGTGTAAAACCCAATGATACTATTAATAGGCGTTTCTTTTGAATTGGAATTAGCATGAACGTATGAAAGGGCTAAAAAAAGATTGATTTTCCCTATTTCCCGATCTGAAAGATCTCCTTTTTCTATGATATTATGGGTAACTGTAATATTGCTTCCATAAATAAAACCACAGTTTCTAAGTCCATCATAAAACGACTCTTCCGGGCACTTCAAAATAGAAATGTGCCTTGACATCTCTTTTTGCAATTTCTTAATCCAACCACTGGCCGAAGGGTTCATAGTTATTTATTTACAATTGAAGATAAAAAAAGCTGCTAAAAAGCAGCTTAAAATATACTTTATAAAACATTTTTTATTCAATAACCCCACCACAGCTTACTCTGCTTCCTGCAGCTCCTGATGGTTGTGAAATAAAATCGTCTGTGCCTTGGTGTACAATAATTCCTTTTCCTAAGATGTCTTTGGTTTCGTCACCACAGCCTATACACCATTGGTCTGTAACAAAAGTAATTGTTCCTTGCCCATTAGCATTGGCAGTGAAATTTCCAATATCTCCTTTGTGATATCCTGCTTCAGTTCCCCATTCCCCATGAGGTTGTGCTGTAGGATTCCAATGCCCTCCAGTAGATTTCCCATCGTCAGATGAACAATCACTTTCAGCATGTAAATGTATAGCGTGAACACCTTCGTCTAATCCCGTGATAATAGCAGTCATAGATACAAGGGTTCCTTTTTGCTTGAAAATTGCATTTCCAGTAACATTACTTCCGCTTTTTGCACTAAGCATTACCTGAACTTTTTTATCGGTATCAGCACTAGAATCTTTGGCATCATTTGATTCTTGATATTCAACATTAGATTCTGCATTTGCATCAGTTTCTTTCTTATCCGTTTTACAGG
The DNA here is from genome assembly GCA_913062555.1 of uncultured Bacteroidota bacterium. Taxonomy (GTDB): domain Bacteria; phylum Bacteroidota; class Bacteroidia; order Flavobacteriales; family Flavobacteriaceae; genus CAJXVU01. The sequence continues at coordinate 12,069 of CAJXVU010000021.1, read as the reverse complement.
CAATAGCTAAAATAAATATAAGTGCTAAAGCAATTATGGAATTGTTTTTCATGATTAGTGTTATAATTAATAATTTGAGAACTAAATTAAGTAATATTTAGCTAATAGCAATTTGGGATATGACATAAATCATGTTTTATTTCTGAGTTACAGGTTAAATTTGCCTAATAATTGTTAGGTATGAATAATTTATTAGTAAATAAGTATAATGTTGCTGGTCCAAGGTACACAAGTTATCCAACTGTGCCCTACTGGAACAATGACACATTTTCATTAAATAACTGGGAGTCTTCCCTAATAAAGTCATTTAATGAAAGTAATGATAATGAAGGAATTAGTCTGTACATTCATCTACCATATTGCGAGAGTTTATGCACATTCTGCGGATGCAATAAGCGTATTACCAAAAGGCATGAAGTTGAATCTCCATATATTAATGCTGTTTTAAAAGAATGGGGTTTATATTGTGATCTATTAGGTGCAAAACCTAAGATTAAGGAACTTCATCTTGGAGGCGGTACGCCCACCTTTTTTAGCCCTCAGAATCTTACTAAATTGATTGATAGCATAGTAAGCAGAGGAACTCTCGCAGATGGTTATGAATTTAGTTTTGAAGGACATCCAAATAATACAACCAAAGCCCATTTGCAGGCACTTTATGATGTAGGTTTTAGACGTGTGAGCTATGGGGTGCAAGATTATAACGAGACCGTACAAAAGGCCATTCATAGAATTCAACCTTTTGAAAATGTTAAAAGAGCGACTGAGCTTGCTCGAGAAATTGGCTATACTTCAGTTGGTCATGATATTATTTTTGGCTTGCCTTTTCAAACCTTAGAGCATGTTGAAAACACTATTCTAAAAACTAAGGAGTTATTGCCCGATCGATTAGCATTTTATAGTTATGCACATGTACCTTGGATAAAAGGTAATGGACAAAGAGGATTCAATGATAACGATTTGCCTTCTCCTGATTTAAAACGAGAGCAATATGAGGTTGGTAAAGTGTTATTGAGTGAAGTTGGTTATTATGAGATCGGAATGGATCATTTCGCATTACCTTCTGATTCCTTGTATAAATCCATGGTTAGTAGTGATTTACATCGAAATTTTATGGGGTATACTGCCTCTAAAACTCAGGCTATGATTGGACTTGGGGTGTCTTCTATAAGTGATAGCTGGTATGGGTTTGCTCAAAATGTAAAAGATATTGAAAGCTATTATAAATTATTGGATGAAAATATTTTGCCAGTTTATCGAGGGCATATATTAAATGATGAAGACCTCATTATTAGAAGGCATATCCTTAATTTAATGTGCCATTTTAAAACCTCTTGGGGTCAAGATTATCTTTGTTTTAAAGAACTTCCTGAGGTATTAGTAATGCTGAAGGAAATGGAGGTCGATGAACTCCTAAGTATTGGTAGTAAATCTATTACCGTTACCGAGAAAGGCTACCCATTTGTTAGAAATATTTGTATGGCGTTTGATATGTTATTACAACGAAAACAGCCCGAAGTGCAATTATTCTCAATGACCATATAATTTAACTAAAAACCAGATACCCATGAAAAAAATAATAGTACCTATAGATTTTTCCGAGTATTCTGAATATGCGCTGAGAACAGCAGCAAAGTTGGCAAAAAAGAATAAGTCCGAAATATTGGCTTTGCATATGCTCGAAATGTCGGAGACTTTGCTCACAAAAACGGATAGTCAGCAGCAACAAAAAGCTATTTTCTTTTTAAAGCTGGTGGAACAGAGATTTACAACGTTTTTAGACAAACCATACTTAAAAGGGATAACAGTTATACCTATAATTAAACATTTTAAAGTGTTTAGTGAAGTTAACGATGTCGCAAGAGAAAATGATGCAGATCTCATTGTAATGGGATCTCATGGTAGTAGTGGCTTTAAGGAATTTTTTGTTGGATCTAATACCGAACGTGTCGTTAGAAACGCAGATATACCAGTATTGGTTGTAAAACATGATGTAGCAACTATTGATTTTGGGACCGTTGTTTTTGCTACCAATTTTGATGAAGAAAATGTGCGGCCATATCGCGATGCAACAAAAATGTTTGATGTTTTAGGGACCAAGCTAATTTTACTATATGTGAATTTACCAAATGAACATTTTAAAAGTTCTGTTGAAATTGAAAAACAAATTGCAGAATTTTTACTTGTAGCTGATGGAAATCTAGAGAGAATTGATGATGTGGCTTATCAAGCAGATTATAGTGTTGAACAAGGTGTTATTAATTATTCCAATAAAGTTGGTGCCGATTTAATTGCGATTCCTACCCATGGAAGAAAAGGGGTCTCTCATTTTTTTACAGGGAGTATAGGTGAAGATATTGCAAACCATTCTTCATTACCGGTAATTACATTTAAAATTTAAAGTAAACACGATTATTTTTATATTAGTTAAAAGAAAGAAGGAATCTTAATTATAAGGTTCCTTTTTTTATGGCATGGCACAATCCATTGCAGCATTTGCAATATCGTATACAGGAGCAGGAGAGAGGTATGGGATTCCTAAACCCAGTCCTCTTAAAATAAAAAGAACACCTATTAATACGACAAAAACAGGAATTGCCTTTTGTATGCGTTGCCTCATCGTACCCTTTAAAAGATGACTAAAATAGATAGCTGTAGTCATTAATGGAATTGTCCCAAGACCAAAAACAAGCATGTAGAAACTCCCTTGTAATGTGCTTCCTGTAGCTATTGCTGCAAACACGGCCATATATACTAATCCACAGGGTAAAAATCCATTAAGGAAACCAATAGTTAGAAATGTATCAGGTGTTTTTTTCTTTAGTGCGGTCCCTAAAGCAGTTTTAACTCTAGAAATTAATTTATAAATGGGTTTAGATAAGTTGTATTTATTAAAAGTTTTATAGGGGATTAACACAACTAAAATCATTATTATACCAATAATAATAGAGAGTTGTTGTTGCAATCCAAAAATGTATAGGCCTTTACCAACTAAGCCAAAAATTAGTCCTATGATACTATAAGCGAGTAATCTTCCAAAATGGTATATCGCAATTTGTGAGGCTTTTTTATAAGGATTTGTACGGTCTACAGGAAGCATAAAAGCAATAGGTCCACACATGCCAACGCAGTGAAAACTACCCAATAAACCTAATACAAATGCCGAGATTATCATAATTAATACACTATAGCTGTTTTATATAAATAAGATTTTCCATTATATTTCCAATCTATTTTAATGTTCCAGCGACCATCTACCAAACGTTTGTCAGGTATGAGCAAATGTATTTTAGATAATGAAATTGTAGTTTCAAAATCTAAGTGTTTGTTAGATGGTCTATAAAGGAACATTTTTCCAGTAATTTTTTCAGCATCAAATCCTTTTGGGAATTCTATAACTAATCCTTCATTAGTTTTGCTGTATGTAATATCAACTTCTAGAGTTTTGGCAGCATTCAGTTTATCAATATCGTTTTGATACTTGAGTTCTTCCTTATAATACTCTTCAGTAACTAAATCATGATTGTACTTGTCATTCGCATTCATGTTAATTACGAAATACATAATAAAGGCAATAAAGCCTATAAATGCGATTACGATTCCGGTTCCCCAATTTATTTTCATGACTAATTATTTTATGGCATTCCCTTCAAATACCTACAAGTTCTTTAAGAACTTGTAGGGTCTCAGGTCAGGCTTTCAGCAGTCGCTTTTTTATTTGGTGACTTTTATAGTCTACTTCAAACTCAAGTAATCAAAATAAAAAGAGCTCCAACAAAGCTTCAATCCTTAATGCGTGTTAATTATTTCATTATATACCTATAAAGTTTAATAAACCATACAGGATTTAGTTTGCCTCTTTACTCTCACTACGTGACACTGAGGCTTAATTATAACTTCGAGGGCCTAAAAAATTTGCACTCGTTGTTTCTATTAGTTTTTCTCCACTAAACACTCCAATTTTAAGGGTGTTTCTATCGCCCGATAATTCTGAGTTATTTATTTCTATAAAAAAGGTCCCTTTTGAGATCTCTTGTTTTTCAACAATAAAACTCGATTTAGTTGATACCAGCTTTATTGTACCATCATGTGATAATAATTTAAAACTAATATCTTCAATATCGTCGTTCGTTTTGTTCAATAAATTATAAGTAAATACATTACTTATAATATTGTTGTCTTTTCGTTCATAGAGCTGTCCAGGAAGTCGTAACACATTAGCTTCAACATCATTTCTTAAAAATAGCATCCCTGTTAAAACACCCATAAGAATAAATAGTACCGCTATATATCCTTTCAATCTAGGAGTGAGTCTAAAAGGTGTTTTTTGCTCAATATTAGCTTCACTGGTATATCTAATTAGGCCTTTTGGTAAATCCACCTTTTCCATGATGATATTACATTCATCAATACAGGCTGTGCAATTAATACATTCCAATTGTGTTCCATTTCTAATGTCAATTCCAGTAGGACATACATTTACACATTGAAAACAATCAATACAGTCACCATGTCCCAGTGCTTGACGGTCTTCATTTTTTCTAATCTTTTTTCTACCAGAATCGGCTTCACCTCGTTTATGATCGTAAGCAACAATTACTGATTTATTATCCAATAACACACCTTGCAATCGTCCATATGGGCAGGCTATAATACAAACTTGTTCTCTAAACCATGCAAATACAAAGTAAAAAACAGCGGTAAAAATAGCAAGCGATATTAAGGTGCTTACATGTTGCATTGGTCCCTCAACTACATATTGAATAAGTCTATCACTACCAATTAAATAAGCTAAAAATACATTTGCAATTAGAAATGATATGATAACAAATATGATAAACTTTAAACTTCTTTTTTTTATCTTTTCAGCATTCCAAGACTGTTTTGCCAAGCGTATTTGTTTACCTCTATCACCTTCAATCCAATATTCAATCCTTCTAAAAACCATTTCCATAAAAATGGTCTGTGGACAAATCCAACCACAAAAAATTCGCCCAAAAGCCACGGTAAAGAGCGTAATAAAAATGACGCCAATTAACATAGAAATGACAAACAAGTGAAAATCTTGAGGCCAAAATGGAAACCCAAAAATATTGAAACGTCTTTCGAGAACGTTAAACATTAAAAATTGGTTACCATTAACTTTTACAAAAGGTGAGGCGAATAGAAATAGTAGTAATCCATAACTCACTAATTTTCTATAGTCGTATAGCTTGCCTTTTGGCTTTTTAGGAAATACCCACGCACGTTTTCCTTTGTCGTCTATCGTTGCGATAGAATCTCTAAATTTTTGGTTTGCTGGTGTTTCCAAAACTGTTATTTAATGTGTTTTACGTACTTCTTATTCTTGAGAATCGTCAACCCAAACATCACCTTCTGCTGCTTTAGGATTAGCTGGTGTTGTACCCTCAAATGTTAACAAATAACTCGAAACTTGTGCCATTTCTACTGGTTTTAAGAGCTGTTTCCAAGGAATCATACCTTTTCCAGATCGTCCACCTTCAGAAACTGTTTTAAATACATTCTTGATGCCACCACCTAGAATCCAATTTTTATCAGTTAAATTAGGACCAATACCTCCACCACCATCTGCCATATGGCAAGCAACACAATTGGTGTCAAAAATATTTTTACCAGCACTTAAATCTGAAGCTTCAGTTAGCAAAGTCACCGTATTGAAATCTACAAGATCTTTAGCTGTTTTTTTATAAGCTTCTATCGCAATTTTAGCTTCTGCCAATTCTGTCTCTAACTCATCAATTTGAGTATCTCCATCAAAAACGTGATATCTTGCCAAATAAACTACAGCAAAAATAATTGAGATATAAAAACTATAGACCCACCATGGTGGTAAAGAGTTGTCTAATTCTTTAATACCATCATAATTATGGTCTAAAATAATTTCACCTTCATCTTCAATAGGTTTTGAACCTAAAAGTTTTATATATGTGTTTTTCAACCAGGTAAATTCAATTTTACGGTCTCTATTAGCCAAAAATTTAGCTTTAGCTTGGGCATCCATTTTATGAAGCATTACATTTTCTAAGGCACCAACAATTGCTTCTATTGAAATAAGGATTAATAAAACTAAAAATAAAAATAATGATACGGCTGGATATTCTATGAATGCCGGCTTTTCACCGGAGTCTATCAATAATTCTATAATTCCAAAAATGATAAAGAACAAAGATGGAACTCTTATGTAGGATGGAATTAAATGTCTCATAATAAATTTTCGTTTTGGTTGTCTAATGGAATATTGCTAACTGTGTTTATATAGTCTTTTTTCGCGGTAAAAACCCACCAAAATAAGACCACAAAAAAGATAAAAAAGATGAGTAAAGATATGAGAGGATAAACCTCAATACCCGTAATACTCTCCATATGGTTTTTTATATATTTTAACATGATTACTTATTTTTTAGTTTATTCATCAACAGATTCAACATTGATATCTGTACCTAGTCGTTGTAAGTATGCAATTAATGCCACAATTTCTCGGTTTCTCATCTCTACAAAATCTTCGCCACCATTTTTTTTGTCTTCCTCATATGTTGAGGCAAAATCTGGATCGGTATATAAATTCTCTTCAATTTGTGCTCCTTGCGCTAACATGTCTTCTTGAGCACTCGCGATATCATCTTCAGTATAAGGAACTCCTAAGCTAACCATCGCGTTCATTTTCGCTTCAGTTAATGATTTGTCAAGTTCATCTTTAATTAACCATTTATAACCTGGCATGATTGAACCACTCGAAGTACTTTGTGGATCATACATATGGTTAAGGTGCCAATTATCGGAATATTTTCCACCAATCCTATGTAAATCTGGCCCAGTACGTTTAGAACCCCAAAGAAACGGGTGGTCATAAACAAATTCTCCTGCCTTCGAGTATTCGCCATAACGCTCCACCTCACTTCTAAAAGGCCTTATCATTTGAGAGTGACAACCAACACATCCTTCTCTAATATAAATATCACGCCCTTCCAATTCTAATGGGGTATATGGTTGTACACTTGAAATGGTTGGGATATTAGATTTTATCATAATGGTTGGCACAATTTGAATGATACCACCAATAAGTATAGTTACAGTTGCTAATAGAGTTAATTGAACAGGCCTACGTTCTAACCATGTATGCCATCCTTCACCTGCGACACGTTTTTTAGAAACGCGCACTAATGCTGGAGCTTCGGCTAATTCATCTTCTACTTTACTACCAGATTTAATAGTTGCAATAATGTTGTAAACCATGATAAGCATTCCTGTTAGGAATAATGTTCCACCAATTGCACGCATCCAATACATTGGCATGATTTCAGTTACGGTTTCTAAAAAGTTACCATATACTAAACTTCCATCAGGATTAAATTGTTTCCACATACTTGCCTGAGTAAATCCGGCAACGTACATTGGAAGTGCATACATTATGATCCCTAAGGTCCCAATCCAGAAATGTAGATTCGCTAACCCTGTAGAGAATAAACGGGTTTTAAACATCCTGGGGACTAACCAATAGATCATACCAAAAGTGAAGAAGCCATTCCATGCTAATGCACCAACGTGAACGTGAGCAATAATCCAGTCTGTAAAGTGGGCAATGGCGTTTACATTTTTAAGTGATAACATTGGGCCTTCAAAAGTAGCCATACCATAACCTGTAATTGCGACAACTAAGAATTTTAAAACAGGATCTGTTCGCACTTTGTCCCAAGCACCACGAAGCGTTAATAATCCGTTAATCATACCACCCCAAGACGGCATTAATAGCATTATAGAGAAAGCAACTCCTAAGTTTTGAGCCCAATCTGGTAATGCAGTATATAATAAGTGATGAGGACCAGCCCAAATGTAAATAAAGATTAACGACCAAAAGTGAACAATTGATAACCGATAAGAATATACAGGTCTGTTTGCTGCTTTAGGCACAAAATAATACATTAATCCTAAGAATGGTGTCGTTAAGAAAAAGGCAACCGCATTGTGTCCATACCACCATTGTACAAGAGCATCTTGGACACCGGCATATACCGAGTAGCTTTTAAGAGCACTTACAGGAAGTTCTAAACTGTTAAATATATGAAGCACAGCAACTGTTATAAATGTTGCCAGGTAAAACCAAATGGCCACATATAAATGGCGTTGTCTTCGTTTTAATATGGTTCCAATAAGATTAATTCCAAAAACAACCCATATTAAAGCAATTGCAATATCAAAAGGCCATTCTAATTCGGCGTACTCTTTTGATGTTGTAAATCCTAAAGGAAGCGTTATAGCAGCACCTACGATAATTAATTGCCAACCCCAAAAGTTGATTTTACTGAGTAAGTCGTTAAACATCCTAGCCTTTAATAATCGTTGCGTAGAATAGTAGATACCTGCAAAAATAGCATTACCTACAAAAGCAAAAATCACGGCATTGGTGTGTAATGGTCTTAAACGACCAAAACTTAGCCAAGAGATGCCATCGGTTAAATTAGGGAATAAAAATAAAAATGCAAGTAGTAAACCTACTAGCATTCCTACAACCCCCCATAGCATGGTTGCATAAATAAAATTTTTAACGATTTTATTATCGTACTGAAACTGTTGCATTTCCATAGTTAAAAGTGTTAATCTTTGTTGGTTATTATTTGTTTTTTGGAATTTTCTTTTACGAGTTCGTCTTCAAAAAGCATACGAACGGAAGGGGTATAGCTATCATCATACTGTCCTCTTTTTACGGCTAATACAAAAGCAATAAAAAATCCGACAGCTATAACAATGCTTATAGCTAATAAAACGTAAATGACACTCATACCTACCTGAAATAATGTTCAAAAATAATTTTATATCCTTTTTTAAAAAATGATATTTGTCATGTTTTCTTATTTGTTATCATTCTAAATGCCTTCCAACATAGTTTGTGGCTATCGTTGTAAATACCACAATACTTATAGAGCTTAAAGGCATCAATATAGCTGCTATTACAGGAGCTAATTGACCCGTTACAGCAAAATATAATCCAATAACATTATATAAAAATGAGAGCATAAAACTCCATTTGATGATTTTTATTGCTGATTTTGATGCTTTTATATAGTTGTATAATTGATTAAATTTTGAAGCATCCAGAATCGCATCGCAAGCCGGAGAAAATACATTTACATTTTCTGAAATAGCAATGCCAACATCACTCTGTGCTAATGCACCAGCATCATTCAATCCATCACCTACCATGAGCACTTTTGCACCTTCCTCTTGGTGATATTTTATATATTCTAATTTGTCTTCTGGATTCTGGTTAAATAGTAATTTAGTTTTAGCCGGTAATAATTTATTCAAATTTTCTTTTTCCCCTGCATTATCTCCAGATAAAATAGCCAAATCATAATCCCTCTTTAGTTTGTTGAATAATGCAGATAAGCCTTTTCTATAAGCATTGAAAAAAGTAAATTTCCCTTTATAATTAGCATTTGTACTTATGTGTACCGCTGTGTTTAAGCTAGCGGTTTCAGTTTTTAACCCTACAAAATGGGCAGAGCCAACTTTGATGTTGTCCGTTTGATAATTGGCTTCAATGCCTTGACCAACATGTTCCTGGTAATGGTCTAAAGTAATGATGTCATTTTGATTTAGTAGCTTATATAGCGCTCTGCTCAAAGGATGATTAGATCCTCTAAGGGTGTTTTTTAGCAATAGTTCCTGTGTATTTGAAAGTGTTGTTCCTTCATAGCTTATTTTGGTTTCTTTATTGGCGGTTATAGTTCCAGTTTTGTCAAATATCACGGTGTTTATTTTAGCCAACTGCTCAATAACTCTTGCATTTTTTAAGTAAAATTTTCGCTTCCCAAAAATGCGTAATAAATTCCCAAAAGTAAATGGAGCGGAAAGCGCAATAGCACATGGGCAGGCAATTATTAAAACTGCAGTGAACACATTTAAAGCTTTACTGGAATCTGTAAATAACCAAAAACTCGTGGCTATAAAAGCAATTAGTAATATGGCAATTGTGAAGTGTTTACTAATACTATTCGTTAGTGAGGTAAATGTATTCTCTTTATTTGTTTTAAAAACATCATTACTCCAAAGTTGTGTTAAATAACTTTGTTCAACCGATTTTAAAACATCCACTTCAATAATGCCATCGAGTTGTTTCCCACCAGCAAATAGTTTATCCCCAGATAGTTTAGAAACGGTTTCAGATTCACCGGTTACAAAGCTATAATCAATGCGTGCCTTTCCTTTAATTAAAATACAATCCACAGGAATTAGCTCTTCGTTTCTAATAACTAATCGATCCCCTTTTTTTATATCATAAACCTGGATGGATTCTTCTAAGCCTTCCGAAGAAATGTTAGTAACACCAATAGGGAAATACGATTTATAATCACGCTCAAATGATAGAAATGCGTAGGTTTTTTTCTGAAAAAACTTGCCAACTAGTAAAAAGAAAACTAAGCCTGTTAAACTGTCAAAAAAGCCAGTGCCCATGTTAAAAATGATCTCGGCCGTACTTCGTAAAAATAATACTAAGATGCCTAGAACAATTGGGACATCAATGTTTAATATTTTTGAACGCAACCCTTTGTAGGCTGAAATAAAATAATCCTGAGCAGAATAGCATACCACGGGAAGTGAAAAGGAGAACATTAGCCATCTAAATATGGGTTTGTATTGTTCTAACCAAAAACCTTCGACTTGAAAATATTCAGGAAATGACAGGAACATAACATTGCCAAAAGCAAAGCCTGCAACGCCAAGTTTGTAAATAAGCGAGCGATCAATTTGTTTTTTTTCAGTTTCGAAATCCTCTAAACTGATATGGGGTTCGTAACCAATACTACTTAGCAGGGTTACTAATTTTTTCAATGAATAGGCTTTGTTATTAAATGTAATTCTAACTGTTTTCTTCCCAAAATTCACTATTGATGTGTCTATTTTTGTTTGTAATTTATTTAGGTTTTCTAGTATCCAAATACATGAACTACAGTGAATGTGCGGAATGTATAATGTGACTATTTGAGTATTGTTATCGTTAAAGTCTAGGAGCTTTTCTACAATTTTAGAATTATCTAAGAAGTCATATTTGCCTTCAATTTTTTTAGGTGTAGCGCCAGGTGCCTCCTGTAAATCGTAATAACAATTTAGGTTGTTAACTGAAAAAATTTCATATACAGTTTTACACCCATTACAACAGAATGATTTGTCATCGAATGTTATGGAATTAGATTCAGAATCTAACCCACAGTGGAAGCATGTTTTATGTTCCATAATTATTTGCTCATTTATACCTGATGCAAAGGTTAAGAGTTAGTTGAAAATATAATATGATATTTATCATGTTTTAGTTAATTTTGTCAATGTTCTAAAAAAGATTTTTATGAGTAAATGTGAGCAATGCATAGTTAAACAATTTAACACACTTAAATCTTTGTCTAAAGAGGAGTTGATGAGAATTTCTTCTTGCAAAACTTCAATGGTAGTTAAAAAAGGAGATATCATTTTTGAAGAAGGCGAAATGCTCAATGGTGTATATTGTGTAAGAGATGGTATTTGTAAGCTCACTAAGTTAAGCGCTAATGGTAAAGATCAAATTATTAAATTGGTTGTAAAAGGAGAGCTTCTTGGACAGCGCTCGGTTGTTAGTGAGGAACGTACCAATTTACAGGCCGTAGCCTTAAATGACATGGAGGTTTGCTTTATCCCTAAGTCTGAAATATTAAAAGACCTTCAAAAGAATAATCAATTTACATTGGATGTCTTAAGGGATATGGCAGGTGACTTGAAAGAGGCTGATGATATTATTGTAAATATGGCTCAAAAATCGGTGAGACAACGATTGGCTGAAGCCTTAATTAGTATTAATGCAAGTTTTGGAACCAATGCTGATGGTACTTTAAGTGTACTGTTATCACGTGAAGATTTTGCGAGTATCGTTGGTACGGCCACCGAGTCGGCTATTAGGGTATTGTCTCAGTTTAAAAAAGATGGCCTTATTTCTACATCAGGAAAACAAATAAAAATAGAAGACCTCGAAGGTCTTAAACGAATAGAATAAAAAAAGCTCTGAAATTTCAGAGCTTTTTT
>CAJXVU010000020.1 GCA_913062555.1 uncultured Bacteroidota bacterium | reverse complement strand
AAGGGAATAACCCAGGGGGAAGCGTTAAAGATAGACCTGCGTTCAATATGATAAATGAGGCTTTAAAACGTGGTGATTTAAAAAAAGGAGATACTTTGGTCGAAGCTACAAGTGGTAATACGGGAATTGCTTTAGCATTTATATCGCAAATACTCGGACTTAAAATGGTGTTGATTATGCCTGAGAATTCTACAGAGGAGCGCATAAAAACGATGCGTGCCTATGGTGCAGAAGTAATATTGACCTCCTCTGAGATCGGGATTGAAGGCTCAAGAGATTTGGCATTTCAGCTTCGAGACGAAAAAGGATATGTACTGCTTAACCAATTTGAAAATCCTGACAACTGGAAAGCCCATTATAAAACTACTGGTCCTGAAATTTGGAGAGATACACAAGGAGAAATATCGCATTTTGTGTCAGCAATGGGAACTACAGGAACCATCATGGGAGTTTCTACGTTCTTGAAAGAAAAGAATGAGAATATTACTATCGTTGGGGCTCAACCTACAGATAATTCTAGAATTCCAGGGATTCGAAAATGGTCACCAGACTATGTACCTACTATTTTTGATCGTACTAAAATTGATGCTGTTATTGAAGTGAGTGAAGCAGAAGCAAGAACAATGACTAGACGTTTGGCTAAAGAAGAAGGTATTTTTGTTGGGATGAGTAGTGGTGGAGCCGTTGCGAGTGCTTTAAAATTGGCCGAAAAATTGGATTCAGGAAATATCGTAACCGTAATTTGTGACAGAGGGGATCGTTATTTGTCGTCTGATTTGTTTGATTAAAAAACCTATAAAAAGTCGAGGTTTTAAAAAAATAAATGCGTTAATTTGCATCTTAGTTCATTCATGTATTTTATGTTATCAAGAAAGGCCGAGGGATTAGACTCAATGACGCCTTAGCAACCCTTTAGTAATAAAGTAGGTGCTGCATTCTACCTTAATCAAATGTGATTTTTGGATAGATAACCAAGTGTGTTTTTTTTATAAATACACTTTCCCATATTTTTTCTTGCTAACATCTTATATCTATTGAAATTTAATAGGTATTGCATATAGAACTTTTTAAACATTTAAAAAGCACCCATTATTATGGTAGATATTAGGAAAGACATACAAAAACGAATTTTGGTACTCGATGGCGCAATGGGGACCATGTTGCAAGCCTATAAATTTTCAGAGGAAGATTTTAGAGGCGAACGATTTAAGGATTTTCCAATTCCACTACAAGGAAACAACGATTTGTTGTCTATTACACAACCCAAAGCGATTAAAGAAGTCCATGCGAAATATTTTGAAGCAGGAGCTGATATTGTGGAGACCAATACTTTCTCTGGTACCACAATAGCTATGGCCGATTACCAATTGGAAGATTTGGTATATGAACTTAATTATGAATCAGCTAAAATTGCTAAAGAGGTAGCTGATGAATTCACCGCAAAAGAACCTCACAAACCACGATATGTAGCGGGGTCAATTGGACCTACAAATCGGACGGCAAGTATGTCGCCAGATGTTAATGACCCGGGGTTTAGAGCCATTACATTTGATCAATTACGTGTTGCATATAAACAACAAGTAGAGGCATTAATTGATGGCGGTGTCGATTTGTTGTTAGTTGAAACTGTTTTTGATACCTTAAATGCTAAAGCAGCATTGTTTGCTATTGAAGAAGTTAAAGACGAGCGCAATATAGATGTTCCTATCATGTTAAGTGGGACCATTACAGATGCGAGTGGTCGAACATTATCAGGCCAAACTGCTGAAGCTTTTTTGATTTCAGTATCTCATATCCCCCTATTGTCAGTTGGTTTTAATTGTGCTTTAGGCGCCAATTTATTGCAACCGCATTTAGAAGCGATCGCCTCAAAAACAGATTTTGCAATTTCCGCTCACCCAAATGCAGGATTGCCAAATGCTTTTGGTGAATACGATGAAACTCCCGAAGAAATGGGAGCGCAAATAGAAGATTATTTAAAAAGAAATTTAATTAATATTATTGGAGGATGCTGTGGTACCACACCAAAACATATCAAAGTAATTTCAGATTTAGCCACTAAATATCAACCTCGAGAATTTGTGGGTACTGTCACATCAATAGCATCATAAGAAATGAAAACTAGTCAGAAAAAATACATGCGATTGTCAGGATTGGAACCCTTAGTCCTGAATGAAAACAGCAATTTTATAAATGTTGGAGAACGTACTAATGTTGCCGGTTCAAGAAAATTTTTGCGATTAATTAAAGAAGAGAGATTTGATGAGGCCTTGGCAATAGCAAGGCATCAGGTAGATGGTGGTGCGCAAATTATCGACATTAATATGGACGATGGTTTGATTGATGGTAAAGAGTCAATGGTAAGGTTTTTAAACCTCATTGCTGCAGAGCCCGATATTTGTAGAGTTCCAATAATGATCGACAGTTCTAAATGGGACATCATCGATGCAGGGTTGCAAGTTGTTCAAGGCAAATGTGTGGTGAATTCAATTTCATTAAAAGAAGGTGAAGACAATTTTATTTGGCAAGCAAAACAAATTAAACGATATGGAGCTGCAGTAATCATTATGGCTTTTGATGAAGATGGTCAAGCAGATAATTATGAACGACGTCTAGAAATTGCAGAGCGTTCATATCGCGTTTTAGTGGATAAAGTAGGATTCCCTTCGGAAGACATTATTTTTGATTTAAATATTTTCCCAGTCGCAACTGGAATGGATGAACATCGTAAAAATGCCGTCGATTTTATAGAAGCAACTCGGTGGGTACGTCAAAATTTACCAAATGTAAGTGTTAGTGGCGGTGTGAGTAATGTGTCGTTTTCATTTAGAGGAAATGATGGCGTTCGTGAAGCAATGCATTCGGTGTTTTTATATCATGCCATCCAGGCAGGAATGAACATGGGTATTGTAAACCCGGCACTTTTAGAAGTCTATGATGATATTCCAAAAGATTTATTAGATCATGTTGAAGATGTCATACTCGATAGGCGTGAAGATGCTACTGAACGATTATTAGATTTTGCTGAAACTGTAAAAGGCTCCAAAAAAGAAAAAGTGCTAGATGAGTCCTGGCGAGAAAATGCGTTACAAGAACGTATTACTCATGCTTTGGTAAAAGGCATTGATAAATATATTCTAGAAGACATAGAAACGGCAAGGCAGCAAGCTTCAAAACCTATTGAAGTTATTGAAGGGCATTTGATGATAGGGATGAATGTTGTTGGTGATTTGTTTGGTGAGGGGAAAATGTTTTTACCCCAAGTAGTGAAATCGGCACGGGTCATGAAAAAAGCTGTAGCCTACCTCAATCCATTTATTGAAGCCGAAAAAGGAGAGAAGCAACGGGCATTGGGCAAAATTTTAATGGCAACTGTTAAAGGGGACGTACATGATATTGGGAAAAATATTGTGAGTGTGGTTCTGGGTTGTAATAATTATGAAATTGTAGATCTAGGGGTTATGGTGCCACCAGAAAAGATTATTGAAACAGCAAAAAAGGAAAACGTAGACATAATTGGTCTTTCAGGATTAATTACGCCTTCATTAGATGAAATGGTGTATTTGGCTAAGGAAATGGAACGTCAAAATTTTAAAGTACCCTTATTAATTGGAGGGGCAACAACCTCAAAAGCACATACAGCAGTCAAGATAAATCCTGAATATAAAAATGCAGTGGTTCATGTCAATGATGCCTCAAGAGCAGTTACTGTTGTTGGAGATTTACTAAATAAAAAAACAGGGCATAACTATGTTACTCAATTAAATAAGGATTATGAAGAATTTCGTGAAAAGTTTTTAAAACGGGGTAAAACAAAATCATACATATCATTAAAGGAAGCACGGGATAAGAAGTACAAAATAGATTGGAAAACCTCTGAAATTGTAAAGCCTAAAGCCCTGGGTATTCAGGTATTACAGCAGTTAAGTTTAAGAGAATTGTTGCCGTACATAGATTGGAAGCCATTCTTTATTTCATGGGATTTACACGGTAAGTTTCCTGAGATATTGACTGATGTGATCGTTGGAGAACAGGCAACCCAGTTGTATGATGATGCACAAGCAATGATTCAGGATATCATTGCGAAACAATTATTGAAACCAAGAGCTGTGTTTGGAATGTTTGAAGCAAATACCATTCATGATGATGATATTTCTGTTCAGAAAAACGGAAAGGAAATCACAGTTTTTAGAACCTTGCGTCAGCAATTAAAGAAAAGAGAAGGTGTGCCTAATATCGCTTTATCTGATTTCATTGCACCAAAAGAAACTGGAAAAACAGATTATATCGGAGCCTTTTGTGTGTCGATTTTTGGAGCACAGGAGTTGGCTACTTTTTATAAAGAAAAAGAAGATGATTACAGTGCTATTTTGGCGCAGGCTATTGCCGACAGATTTGTGGAAGCATTTGCCGAATATTTACATGAACAAGTACGAACCAAACATTGGGGATATGCTTCATTAGAAAATTTATCGAAGGTAGAATTAATCAAAGAAACCTATAAAGGGATTAGGCCAGCACCAGGATATCCTGCTTGTCCAGATCATTTGGAAAAAGAAACTATTTGGGAATTACTTGATGTAGAAAACCAAATAGGGGTATCATTAACAGAAAGTTTAGCCATGTGGCCTGCAGCATCGGTTTCTGGATGCTATTATGGAAATCAAGAAGCAAAATATTTTGGTCTGGGGAAAATTACCGATGACCAGGTCTCAGATTTTGCGACCCGAAAAGGCATCACTAAAGATAAAGCAAGGAAATGGCTGCATCCTAATCTTGCCATTTAGAATCCTGGCAAGTTTTAAAACCTGTGAGGTATGTAAAAATCACGGATTAAGATCAATAATAAATATGATGAACACAAAATTTATAGAGTTATCATTAGGGAGCCATAAAATTTCACATGGCTATGAAATAAATAATAAAGAGATTACTGAAGACGTAAATGTTGACGGGTTCTCAAAAAAAGTAATCGCAATATCCAGAATAAAATCATTGAGTGAAAAATATATTTTAACAGACTACATTGATGGACGATGGATTTATTGGGAATATGAAGAAGCTTATGAAACCATTAAAAAGCAATTGATATAATTACATGAAAGTAACAGATCACATAAAGAAAGCTAAAGGAAATACATTGTTTTCTTTCGAAATAATTCCGCCAAAAAAGGGAAATAATATTCAGGATTTATATAATAATATTGATCCTTTAATGGAGTTTAATCCGCCATTTATTGATGTTACCACATCTCGGGAAGAGTATGTATATATTGAAAAAGAAGGGCTTCTAGATCGGAAAATAACTAGAATGCGACCAGGGACCGTTGGAATATGTGCGGCGATAAAACATAAATATAATGTTGACACCGTGCCGCATGTGTTATGTGGCGGATTTACCAAGGAAGAAACAGAATATTTATTGGTGGATTGTCACTATTTGGGGATTGAAAATGTAATGGCTTTGCGTGGTGATACGATGAGTCATCAAAAATATTTTGAAGCTACAAAAGGAGGGCATACCTATGCAACACAATTAGTTGATCAAATCCAGAATTTGAATAAAGGGAAGTATTTGCATGAGGTTATTGAGGCGAATCACAAAGCCGATTTTTGTATAGGTGTGGCAGCTTATCCTGAAAAGCATATTGAAGCCCCTTCTTTACAAACAGATTTAAGACGTCTCAAAGAAAAGGTAGATGCCGGGGCCGATTACGTGGTGACACAAATGTTTTTTGACAATCAGAAATATTTTAAGTTTGTTGAAGCCGCAAAAAAAGCAGGGATTACTGTACCTATTATTCCAGGAATTAAACCCATAGCAGTCAAACGCCATTTGCAATTATTACCACAGGTTTTTAAAATAGATCTGCCGGAAGATTTAATTCTTGCTGTAGAAAATTGTAATGGGAATAAGCAGGTCAGACAAGTTGGTGTGGAGTGGTGTATCCAACAATCTAAAGAATTATTGGACGCGGGTGTTCCTGTATTGCATTACTATTCTATGGGTAAAAGTGATAATATTAAAGCTATCGCTGCTGAGTTGTTTTAATAAGGAGAGATGGCACTAATGAATAAATAGGTATAGACGAGCTAATCGAAATATTAGGCTTGATTTTGAGAATTCATTTGTTATGATCCTGTCATTCAGTCGTCAATTCTCTAAACAAACTTTCTAAACTTGCATTTTTTTGATTTAGCTGAAGAATTTTTAGATCATTATCATGAGCAAAATCAAAGACATGAGCTCGCATGTCTTTAGAAGTATCAAAAGTAATTTCGTAAACAAATCCATGAGTGTTAACTACTCCTTTTACTTTTGGAAGTCGCTTCAAAAAGGCATCTTCAACCCGATAGTCAAATTCAACAATTACGGTTTGGGCATTACCTTCTCTTAATTCTTGTAAAGTTTTATTTGCTACTATTTTCCCTTTGTTAAGAATAATAACACGGTCACACATTGCTTCAACTTCCTGCATAATATGTGTTGATAGAAACACCGTCTTTTCCTTACCTATAGATTTTATTAAATGTCTAATATCAACCAATTGGTTTGGGTCTAATCCTGTAGTAGGTTCATCTAGAATGAGGACATCTGGATCGTGTAACAAAGCATTGGCTAGCCCAACACGTTGGCGATAGCCTTTAGAGAGTTTCCCAATAGTTTTATGAGCTTCAGATGAAAGCCCTGTGAGTTCAATAACTTCAGCAATACGTGCTTTGGAAACCTTATATACTTTAGCATTAAATGCTAAATATTCTTTGACATACATATCGAGGTACAATGGGTTGTGTTCAGGTAAATACCCAACACTGCGTTGTACACTTTGTGTATTTGAAACAATATCATACCCATTTACAGTTGCCGATCCTTCGGTGGCATCAATAAAAGTGGTTAAAATTTTCATCATTGTAGACTTTCCAGCACCGTTTGGTCCTAAAAAACCAACAATTTCCGGTTTTTCAATTTTGAAAGAGACCTTGTTCAACGCTTTTTGATCGCCGTAAATTTTTGTAATCTGTTGTACTTCAATTGACATGATAAAATTGTATGCTCAAAAATAAACATTATATAATTTATATATCTGTTTACTGTAAAATCTTTAAAACTTTAAATAAAACTTCAAAAAAAGAGACTTAGTATTTTGATTTTTAAAAATATTATTTACATTAGCCAAATCATATAATATAATGACAACAACAAATTTTACATATCATAACTGGTTTTATTTCTTTTTTAGCAAAAGAAACGAGATATTATATGTGTAATTTATAAATATAAATTAAAATGTAAGTCTCGATGAAAATCGGGACTTTTTTTTTGCCTATGATTAAATCAGTAGCTATACAAGGCGTAAAAGGATCGTTCCATCATATTGTTTCTCAACAATATTTTGATAGTCAGATAATTGCCAAAGAATGTTTAACTTTCGATAAGGTTGTAGATAGTTTAATTAGTTCCGAATGTGATGCTGCTATTATGGCTATAGAAAATTCTATTGCAGGTTCAATTATTCCTAACTATGCTTTAATTGATAGTCATCATTTACATATTGTAGGAGAAAAATACTTAGACATTCAGCATAATTTGATGGCTCTATCAGGTCAAAATATCGAGGATATAAAAGAGGTTTATTCGCATCCAATGGCATTATTGCAGTGTAAGGAATTTTTTAAAAAATACCCGAATATTAAATTGATTGAGGACAAGGATACCGCTGAGGTTGCACGACGAATTCATGAAGGACAATTAAAAAATATTGCTGCCATTGCGAGTGCTTTGGCTGCTGAAATATTTGAATTAGAGGTGCTTGCGCCTAGTATTCAAACGATAAAACATAATGAAACGCGATTTGTGATTGTTAAACGCACAAATTCTGAAATTCCAGAAAATGAAATTAACAAAGCGTCTTTAAAATTTGACGTGGATCATAAGCGAGGCAGTTTAGCATCTATTTTAAATGTGATAAGTGATTGTAAATTGAACCTTACTAAAATTCAATCTTTACCAAAAATTGAGACTCCTTGGATGTATGCGTTTTTTGTAGACGTAACATTTAAATCCTATGAAGATTATAAAAAGGCTATTTCTATTA
Organism: uncultured Bacteroidota bacterium; assembly: GCA_913062555.1. Classification (GTDB taxonomy): domain Bacteria; phylum Bacteroidota; class Bacteroidia; order Flavobacteriales; family Flavobacteriaceae; genus CAJXVU01. The sequence continues at coordinate 54,648 of CAJXVU010000020.1, read as the reverse complement.
TGAAGATTATGGCCCAAGATTTTAAAATTTTAGGCGAGTACAAAAACGCAAAATTATGATTGAAGCAGCGCACAGATTAAATACTGTTGAAGAATATTATTTTTCTAAAAAGTTAAGAGAGGTTAACCTCCTTAAAGCAGCGGGCATGCCCATAATTAATTTAGGCATTGGGAGCCCCGATTTACAGCCGCCTCAAAAGGTTATCACTGCATTGACTGAGGGTTTTCAAGATTCAAATGCACATAAGTACCAGAGTTATCAGGGACTGCCTGAGTTACGAGAAGCAATGGCAGATTTTTATCGTGAACATTTTCAGGTTTCTCTAAGCCCAATGACTGAGGTACTACCATTGATGGGTAGCAAGGAGGGTATTATGCATATTTCTATGGCTTACCTAAATGAAGGTGATGAAGTGCTTATACCAAATCCTGGATATCCTACCTATCAATCTGTGACCAAGTTGTTAGGTGCAGAACCAGTATTTTATGAGTTAGATGAAGCTAATAATTGGTTGCCGGATCTTCTAGCTTTGGAGAAATTAGATTTAACCAAGGTGAAATTAATGTGGCTTAATTATCCACATATGCCAACTGGAGCGCATGCGACTTATAAAATGTTTGAAGAGTTGGTTTCTTTCGCCAAGCGAAATTCAATATTAATAATTAACGATAACCCTTACAGTTTTATATTAAATGACGCCCCTAAAAGTATTTTAAGTGTAAAAGGAGCCAAAGAAGTTTGTTTAGAACTTAATTCTTTAAGTAAAACATTTAATATGGCAGGATGGCGAGTAGGAATGGTGTTAGGAGATGGTGCGCATATTAGTAATATACTTAAAGTGAAGAGTAATATGGACTCGGGAATGTTCTACGGGATTCAAAAAGGTGCAATTGAAGCATTACATTGCTCTAAGCTTTGGTATTTAAGTTTGAATAGTGTTTATGAACAACGTCGTGAACTCGTTTGGAAATTAGCCGATGCATTAAACTGTACTTACGATAAAAATGCCTCAGGACTATTTATTTGGGCAAAGCTACCACCTTTAATTGACGCCGAAGAGTATATAGATGTAATCCTTAAAAACAATCATATTTTTATAACACCTGGAACTATTTTTGGAACTAAAGGAGCAGGATATATCCGATTTTCTTTATGTGCAACCATTGAAGATTTAGAAGAAGCAATTGCTAGAGTAAAATAGTATGCAGATGATTGTAGTAGTACAGAGGTAAGTTAAACAGCAAATATTAGTATAAATATAATAATTCTTCCTATTGGGAAGATGTCTATAAAAGACAGAGGGAAATGAAAAATATTTACATTATTGGAATTGGATTAATTGGTGGAAGTTTAGCTTTAGATATTAAAAAGTTAAACCCAGAAGTGGTTATCTATGGTATAGATAATAATCCAGAGCATTTAGAGGAAGCCTTGTCTCAAAAACTAATAGACCATAAAGCGGAACTAAGGAATATTGAAAAGGCAGATTTAGTAATTCTGTCGATCCCTGTTGATGCTGCAGTTAAGTTATTACCAACAATACTAGATCAGGTTTCAGATACGGGTTTAGTCATCGATGTTGGATCGACAAAATCAGATATTTGTAAAGTCGTTGCAAATCACCCTAAGCGACGTAATTTTTTGGCAACCCATCCTATCTCAGGTACTGAGTTCTCTGGGCCTAAAGCAGCGATATATAACTTGTTCCAAAATAAAACTAATATAATATGCGAAGTAGAAGAAACTGCATTTAAACTTCAGGAAAAAGCCTTGAAATTATTTACGGATATCGGGATGCGTATTCGCTATATGAAACCAGAATCACATGATAAACATATCGCTTATATGTCGCACTTATCACATATAAGTTCATTTATGCTTGGGAAAACGGTGATTGATCAGGAGAAAAATGAACGCGATATTTTTGATATGGCAGGTAGTGGATTTGAATCTACAGTAAGATTGGCTAAAAGCTCACCAGAAATGTGGACTCCAATTTTTGAACAAAATAAAACAAATGTTATAAAGACATTAGAAGAGTATATCAATAATCTCACGCAATTTAAATCCTTGATGGAGCGTGATGATTTTGAAGCCATTTATATGGAAATGAAAAACACCAATTATATAAAACAAATTTTAAACGGAATAGCTTAAAACAAGAGTGCAATGGAAAACAAGAAAGAATTGAGAACCTGGTTAGATAAATTTGGATTAGATCATCCATTAGTAATTGCAGGACCATGTAGTGCAGAAACAGAGGAGCAAGTATTAAAAATCGCTCACCAATTAAAAAATAGTGATGCTACGGTATTGCGAGCAGGTATTTGGAAACCCAGAACACGTCCTGGAAACTTTGAGGGCGTAGGCGCTTTAGGCTTAAAATGGCTACAAAAAGCAAAAGAAGAGACTGGGATGAAAATTACTACTGAAGTTGCAAATGCAAATCATGTAGAACTGGCATTAAAACACGATGTAGATATTTTGTGGATTGGAGCAAGAACAACAGTAAGTCCGTTTATTGTACAGGAAATTGCTGAGGCCTTAAAAGGGACAGATAAACCTGTATTAATTAAAAACCCTGTAAATCCAGATTTATCATTATGGTTAGGAGCAGTTGAACGTTTTTATACCGCGGATATAAATAACTTAGGTGTGATTCATCGAGGATTTTCATCTTATGAAAAAACGAGGTACCGTAATAATCCAGAATGGCAAATCCCTATAGATTTACAAAATCGTTTTCCAGACTTGCCTTTAATTTTAGACCCTTCACATATTGCTGGACGTCGAGATACAATTTTTGATTTGTGTCAAACTGCGCTCGATTTAAATTTTGATGGTTTAATGGTTGAAACACATCATGATCCTGATAATGCCTGGAGTGATGCAGCACAACAAATTACACCAGATACGTTGATTCAGTTTATGGACGATCTAAAAATTAGAAAAGAAACTTCTGGAGAGGCAGAATATAACAATCGTATAAATACCTTACGTACACAAATTGATGTTATTGATCATCAAATTATTGAAGTTTTGGGTAAGCGTATGAAGGTGTCTGATGGCATTGGTCAGTTAAAAAAGGCAAATAACGTATCTGTATTACAGTCTAAAAGGTGGAATGAAATATTAGGTAAAATGATATTAGAGGGCGAACAAAACAATTTAAGTGAAGAGTTTGTACTTCGAATGTTTAAAGCGATTCATCAAGAATCTATCAATCACCAGGAAAAAATATTCAAACAATAAAAAAAGGCTCGCAATTACGAGCCTTTTTTGTTTTAAGCCGCTTTATATTGTCTCATCAAACAGCGATAAAAAATTAAGTCTGAGATATACCGTTTAACTTAGTTTGAAAGTTGTTAATTTGTACTTTGAATTTTTATATTAATGACAGGATTAGTTTTTAAATCTACAGGAAGCTGGTATACCGTTAAAACAATTAATGGTAAGGTTTACGAATGCCGAATAAAAGGAAAATTTAGACTAGAAGGGATTAAAAGTACAAATCCTATTGCTGTTGGTGATTATGTTGATTTTGAATTGGAATCAAAGAGCGATGAAGTTACAGGTATTATTAATAAAATACATGAACGCCATAATTATATCGTTAGGAAATCAGTAAATCTTTCTAAGCAAACGCACATTATTGCTGCCAATGTTGATCAAGTGTTTTTATTGATAACCATTAATAATCCACCAACTTTCACGAGTTTTATAGATCGATTTTTAGTAACCGCTGAAGCTTATTCGGTAAAAGCGATATTGCTTTTCAATAAGGTAGATACTTATGATGAAGAAACCCTTTTGGAAGTAAAATATTTGGCAGCATTATATCGAAAAATCGGTTATGAATGTATCGGTATTTCGGCTAAAACAGGTAAAAATATTGATAAGGTAAAACAACTAATGAAAGACAAAGTTAGTATGTTTACCGGGCATTCTGGAGTTGGAAAATCAACCTTAGTTAATGCCATTGAACCAGATTTAGATTTGCGTACTAAAGCCATCTCTCTACAGCACTCTCAAGGACAACATACCACTACGTTTGCTGAGATGTTTGAGTTGAGTTTTGATGCCAGAATTATTGACACACCAGGTATAAAAGGATTTGGTGTTGTGAATATGGAAAAAGAAGAAGTTGGAGATTATTTTCCCGAATTCTTCAAATTGAAACAAGACTGTAAATTTAATAATTGCCTTCATGTAAAAGAACCAAAGTGTGCCGTAAAGGACGCTTTGGATAATGATGAAATTGCCTTTTCACGTTATAGAAGTTACATTCAAATTATAGAAGGTGAAGACGAGCATTACCGAACCGATACCTGGGAAAAAGAATGAAAGTAGTAATTCAACGTGTGTCATGGGCAAGCGTGACTATAGCTGGACAAAAAGTTGCGGCAATTAATAATGGATTACTAATTTTATTAGGTATTGTAAATGAAGATTCACAGGACGACATTAATTGGCTAAGCAAAAAAGTCTCTAATCTACGAATATTTGGAGATGATGAAGGGGTTATGAATAAGTCTCTTTTGGATGTTGAAGGAGACATCATTGTTGTAAGTCAATTTACTTTACATGCAAATACAAAAAAAGGGAATCGGCCTAGTTATATAAAAGCTGCAAAACCTGATCTAGCCATTCCATTATATGAAGCATTTGTAGCCCAGTTGGAACAAGAAATAGGAAAACAGGTGCAAACAGGAGAATTTGGTGCCGACATGAAAGTTGAACTTTTAAATGATGGTCCGGTTACTATTATAATCGATTCTAAACAAAAGGTATAATGGCATCATTATTTGGACATGGCATTGTTGGATTTACTTTAGCAAAGCTTATAGATATTCGTAATGCAAAGCTTTTGATATTGTTTGCAATAGGCTCCGCCATTCTTCCAGATTTTGATGTGGTCGGATTTAAACTTGATATTCCTTATGCTAGTCCCTTAGGTCATAGAGGCTTTTCACATTCAATTCTTTTTGCTGTGCTCTGGGCTGTAATTGTAATGTTTATTTTTGGGAAGCAGTATAAGAAGATTTGGTTTGGGGTTATTTTTTTATCCACCATTTCTCATGGTGTTTTAGATGCCATGACATCAGGAGGTAAAGGGGTTGGTTTTTTTATCCCTTTTAATAATGAACGTTTTTTCTTTCCATTTCGAGAGATTAAAGTATCTCCAATTGGTATCTCCGAATTTTTCTCAAACTGGGGACTTGAAGTTATTTATAGCGAGTTTAAGTATATTTTTATTCCTTGTTTTATTGTATTTTTAGTGCGGTTTTTTGTTGTACATTATAACAATCATGGGCAGTAAAACGACAAAGTAAATAGCTCCTTAAGGTCCAGTAAAATTAAAAGAGTAATTCAAGATGCAAATCATATTTAGTTCTCAAAAATATTTTTACTCAGATAATTAAAAAAAGGCAGACAATAGTATTAAAAAAAAAAGTAAAATCATGAACATTCAAAACGCACAAGAGACTGTAGATAATTGGATTAAAGCCCATGGCGTACGTTATTTTAATGAGCTCACTAATATGGCACAGCTAACCGAGGAAGTTGGTGAAGTTGCGCGAATTATTGCACGACGATACGGAGAACAAAGTGAAAAAGAAAGCGATAAAAATAAAGACTTAGGCGAAGAACTTGCAGACGTTATGTTTGTTGTGTTATGTTTGGCAAATCAAACCGGGGTGAATCTCCAAGAAGCTTTTGATAAAAAACTAGATTTTAAAGCAAAAAGAGACCACGATAGACACCATAATAACGAAAAGTTAAAGTAACTTTGTCTGCTTATTAAATTGACAGCATTAATTGAGCACATGGATATTACACTTCTTAAATCAAAACTCGCTAATCGAAAATCAGAAATCACGATAACTGGCTCCAAAAGTGAGTCTAATCGTTTGCTTTTATTACAAGCTTTATATCCTGAGTTACAAATAAAAAATGTATCCAATTCTGATGATAGTGAATTGATGCAAAAAGCATTAGAAACTTCATCCAATGTTATAGATATATTTCATGCCGGAACGGCAATGCGGTTCTTGACAGCCTTTTTTTCTACCCAAAAGGGAAGAGAAGTTGTTTTAACCGGATCTCCAAGAATGCAGGAACGGCCAATTCAAATACTAGTAGAGGCCTTAGAACAACTAGGCGCCGAAATTACTTATGAAAAAAATCATGGATATCCACCAATTAAAATTACAGGGAAAGAATTAACCATGACTAAAGTTAGTCTTAAAGCAAATGTAAGTAGTCAATATATTTCAGCCTTATTACTTGTGGCATCAAACTTGAAAAATGGACTGGAATTGCAGCTAGAAGGAACGATTACATCTGTACCTTATATTAAAATGACTCTAGCACTGTTAAACGATATAGGTGTTGAAACATCATTTGTAAAAAATACAATTCGAGTAAGTCCTAAATCTCAAAATTTAAAAACCAATAGCCTTACGGTAGAGTCAGATTGGTCTTCGGCATCTTATTTTTATAGTATAGTGGCATTAAGTGATCTCAATACCGAAATAAAGCTGTCTTCATATAAACAAAACAGTTTACAAGGCGATTCTGTTTTGGCACATATTTATAAGAATTTTGGAGTTGAAACACTATACCTTGAAAATGCAATAATCCTTAAAAAAGTAGCAAACGTTAAAGCAGATGCTGTTATTGAATTCAATTTATCAAATGCACCAGATATAGCACAAACCATTGCGGTCACCTGTTTAGGGCTTGGTGTTGCTTGTTATTTAACGGGGCTTCATACGCTAAAAATTAAAGAAACAGATAGATTGGAAGCCTTAAAAACCGAAATCGGTAAATTTGGGACCACCGTAATAATAACTATGGATACACTGCAAATAATGGCGGTAAATCCATTGAAGGAAAATGTTGTTGTAGATACTTACCATGACCACCGTATGGCCATGGCATTTGCTCCATTAGCTTTAAAAGTTGGATTTGCCGTAAATGAGGCTAATGTAGTCTCAAAATCCTATCCCGATTTTTGGTATGATTTAAAAGAGATTGGCTTTTTATATTTGGATTAAATATTAATATTTTTAAAAAATAATCGTTCAAATACTTGACAACCCCTCTTTTGAGATTGTATATTTGCACCTTTCCTTAAAAAAACAAATTCAATATATGAAATTATCACACTTTCACTTCGATCTTCCAGAAGAATTATTAGCAGAATACCCTTCAGAACACAGGGATGAAGCTCGGTTAATGGTTTTAAATAGAAAAGACGAAACCATTGAACATAAACATTTTAAAGATTTAATAGATTATTTTGATGAAGACGATGTCATGATTCTTAATAATACAAAAGTATTTCCGGCACGATTGTTTGGTAATAAAGAAAAAACAGGAGCGAGAATTGAAGTGTTTTTGCTTAGAGAACTAAATGCAGAGCAACGCCTTTGGGATGTATTGGTTGATCCAGCGAGAAAAATTAGAATTGGTAATAAACTTTATTTTGGAGATGATGATACTTTAGTAGCTGAAGTTATTGATAACACTACCTCTAGAGGGAGAACTTTACGCTTTTTATATGATGGATCTTATAAAGAATTTAGAACTAAATTAAGTAGTCTTGGGCAAACACCATTGCCAAAATATATTAAGAGAGATGTTGAGCCAGAAGATGAAGATAGATACCAAACTATTTTTGCCAAAAATGAAGGTGCAGTAGCCGCCCCAACTGCAGGATTACATTTTTCTAAACATTTATTAAAACGCTTAGAAATTAAGGGCATTGATTTTGCCGAAATCACATTACATGTTGGGTTAGGCACTTTTAACCCAGTTGAGGTTGAAGATTTGTCCAAGCATAAAATGGATAGTGAAGAAATCTCAATCGATAATTTAGCAGTAAATACAATTAATACGGCACTTAAAGAAAAGCGAAGAATTTGTGCAGTGGGAACCACAGCAATGAGAGCGGTAGAAAGTTCAGTATCCTCAAGTGGAACACTAAATGAATATACAGGATGGACTAATAAATTTATTTTTCCACCTTATGAATTTAGTATAGCCAATTGCATGATAACCAATTTTCATACTCCTAAATCAACGTTGTTAATGATGACCTCTGCTTTTGCAGGACATGATTTTGTCAAGAGAGCATATGATGAGGCTATAAAAGAAGGCTATAAGTTCTATAGCTATGGTGACGCCATGTTAATTATATAAATTAAAATTAAGCCTCGATTATCGGGGCTTTTTTATGGCATTTCCCACCACCGTAAAACTTTGGTGGGTCAGGCTTTTCATTATATCTTTTGTTTGCCAACAAAAGGATGCCACTACAATCCTTAATGCTTGACTTTATTAATAAACGAGTATTGATTTTGAGGCGACAAATAAAAAGGAATTACTTTTGCAAACAATGACAGTAAAGAAAAAAGACATACGCGCATTAACAAAAGAACAGCTTCGTGATTTTTTCGTGAACCAGGGAGATAAAGCATTTCGAGGAAATCAAGTGTACGAATGGTTATGGCAAAAATCTGCTCATAAGTTTGAAGACATGACAAATATCTCAATGCACACACGACAAATGCTTGAAGATAATTTTGTGATTAACCATATAAAGGTTGATCATATGCAACGCAGTGCCGATGGTACGGTAAAAAATGCCGTGAAGTTACACGATGGTTTAATTGTAGAGTCCGTGTTAATTCCAACAAAAACACGTACCACTGCATGTGTATCAAGTCAAGTTGGTTGTAGTTTAGATTGTAAATTTTGTGCAACAGCTCGCTTAAAACGAATGCGTAACCTTAACCCAGATGAAATATATGATCAAGTCGTAGCTATCGATAAGGAAAGTAGATTGTATTACAATCACCCGCTATCTAATATCGTTTTTATGGGCATGGGTGAACCACTCATGAATTATAATAATGTGATTAAGGCTATTGATAAAATCACCTCGCCTGAAGGATTGGGCATGTCTCCAAAACGAATTACAGTGTCAACCTCAGGGATTCCAAAAATAATTAAAAAAATGGCAGATGATGCCGTGAAATTTAACTTGGCCGTCTCACTGCATTCTGCACTTGACGAAGTAAGAACCACCATCATGCCATTTAATGAAACCTTCCCTCTAAAAGACTTGAAAGAATCTTTAGAATATTGGTACGCCAAAACAAAATCTAAAATTAGTTATGAATACATCGTTTGGGATGGTATTAATGATTCCAAAAAAGATATTGACGCCCTAGTTGCTTTCTGTAAATACGTGCCTTGTAAAGTGAATATTATAGAGTATAACCCTATTGATGATGGTGAGTTTCAGCAAGCGTCAAGTGAATCTTTAGAGCGATATATTCAGGCTTTAGAGAAAAATAAAATTGTAGTTAATGTGCGCAGAAGCAGAGGGAAAGATATCGATGCTGCCTGTGGACAATTAGCTAATAAATCTTAGGATATATTCTTCTAAGGTGTATCTTTGGTTCTTCTTATGAAGATAGTTGAGCAGATAAAACAACCCATCGCTTTTGAAATGGATCTTTTTGAACAAAAGTTCCTAATATCAATGTCCTCCAAGGTTGCACTTCTTAACAGAATCACACATTATATTGTAAACCGTAAAGGGAAACAAATGAGACCTATGTTTGTGTTTCTAGTTTCTAAAATGGTGGCCAATGGTGAAGTGAGTGATAGAACCTATAGAGGGGCTTCGGTAATTGAGCTTATTCATACGGCAACTTTAGTGCATGATGATGTGGTTGACGACAGTAATCGTCGTCGCGGGTTTTTTTCAATAAATGCACTCTGGAAAAATAAAATTGCAGTTTTAATTGGGGATTTTTTATTGTCAAAAGGTTTATTATTATCAATTGATAATGGTGATTTCGATTTGCTTAAAATAATATCTATTGCCGTTCGTGAAATGAGTGAAGGCGAATTATTACAAATAGAAAAAGCACGTAAACTTGATATTACAGAAGATATTTATTATGAAATTATACGCCAGAAAACAGCAACGCTAATTGCAGCTTGTTGTAGTCTAGGAGCGGCTTCAGTAAAACCAGAATCTCAAGATGTAGAAACCATGCGGAAGTTTGGTGAACTTATTGGGATGGCTTTTCAAATTAAGGATGATTTATTTGATTATGGTGATGCACAAATAGGTAAGCCTACAGGAATTGATATCAAGGAACAAAAAATGACCTTACCATTAATTTATGTTCTCAATAATTGTTCATCAAAAGAAAAAAAATGGTTGATTAATTCTATTAAAAACCATAATAAAGACAGAAAACGCGTTAAAGAAGTGATCACCTTTGTCAAAAATAATGGTGGCTTAGAATATGCAACCAATAAAATGAAGTCTTTTCAAATAGAGGCGCTGCAATTGCTTCAAAACTATCCAGATTCCGAATATAAGAACTCACTTGAACTTATGGTGAATTACGTTATTGAACGTAAAAAATAATTCGTGTGCACCCCCTTTTAGTTAATCTTCATTATGTTCCTTTGCCAATGGAATACGCCCAGTTTCATCTAAAATGCCATCCATTTTTAAGTGTGTGATAACCGGTTCTTTGTCCATTCTTACCAAGGTAATGTGATCAAAAGCTTGAGGGTTTGTTTTATTTTGACTCCCACCAGTCGTACCCAAAATAGTGTAGTCTCTACCAAGTCTCTTGCGATGTGAAAATGCATGAAAATGACCGTTGATTACACTGTATGTCCGTTCTCCTAAAAGTGTTTCAAGTTGACCAAGGCCCTTATCGTCTTCCCGCATCCAAAGGGGTTTATGCATTAATACAAAGGTCCATTTTACATCTGGATACTTTTCTAGAACATTTTTATAATATGCCACTTGCTCTTGACTCATAGCTCCAATACGCCGTTCGGGCATCCTATAATATTCAGATAAGGCAAATTCTTCAGCAGGCATATCAATGGCCTTTGCTCTAGCATGATAAATCTCTAACATTCGTTGTTCGTTATAATCTTCAGAATCCAACATTAAAAAAAGAACGTCTTCATATACAAAATGATAATATCTTGGACCAAATCTGTGCTTCCAAAAATTTCGCATTTTAGGATTGGTTAAATCGTGATTTCCGCCCAAATAGAAAAAAGGCATATTGAGTTTAGCTGTTCGGTCATCAAATGAATCCCACTCTTTTGCTAATTGCAAAGAATCTTCAGTGCCACCATCTATTAAATCACCAACACTTAAAACAAATGTTGGGTCAAGTCTATTCAATTGGGAAACTGCCGTGTTGTACACACCCTCACGTTCGCCTCCATTTAAATCGGAAATTATAGCGAATGTAAAATCAATCTCCTCCAGCTCGAATACGTCACTTGTCCATGGGGTAGGGCCAGTACTAATATCGTGTTCAAAATTTGCGGTAGTTTTAGAATTGGTGCACCCAGTGAAAAGCGCTCCAGAAATGAAGAAAATAAGAAGGTGTTTTTTCATTTTATATATTTTGTGTTAATTAGTCAACTTTGTTAGCTGTACGCTCACCATTTTGAATTATAGTTAAGCTTGTCGCTTTTTGATGTTCATCTAGATTGAATCTAATGAGACCTCCAATATTATAAGCGTTAAATGTATTTTTATTTACAGGAATAATTTCGAATTCTCTTTGACCAGTGCCTCGTGCAAATATTTTGGGCCCTTTTTTGAGAATAGTTATAAAAAAATCAGGAGCTAGCTCGTACTTTCCAACATATTGTTCTATGAGACTGTCATCAAGTGAAACCTTTTGCTGCAACCTATTAAATTTTTTTAAGGCAGCTACAGTAGCCTCATGTGGTAATGCATAGCTTTTATTACCATTGATGCCTTCCATCGTATTTGCAGCAACCATGGCATTGATAATGGCTTCTTCAACCGATTGCACAGTGGCCTCAAATAAAGGAGTAATCAAATCATTTGATAATGAGATTATACTGCTATTCTCCTCACGAGAAAAGGCATTTTCATTGGCCGTTGAAAAAGCTAAAAAAATATCACCTGAACCATTACTACCTCTTCCTCCAACATTACCTATTCCTAGAGGAACTCTTTGCGCAATACGTTTTAATTGATGCGGGAGTAAAGGGGCGTCAGTAGCAACAATAACAATGATTGAACCATCTCCTTCTTGTCTATTTGATTGGGGAGGTCCTTTATATTCCGAACTCTTAATATGCATGAGTTCCATACCAACAGGTACGCCTGCAATAGTTAGGTTTTTCTTAGCCCCAAAATTGGATTGTACTAAAACGCCAACAGTATAAGTCGAATCGTTTATAGTAACTACTCTGGAAGAGGTCCCAATGCCACCTTTAAATCCCAAACACATCATTCCCGTTCCTCCACCAACATTGCCTTCATCTACACTTCCACTCGACGTGTTATTTATCGCTTCCAGTACATGTTTTTCTTTAACATGAAAGCCATAAATATCGTTTAAAAAACCATCATAAGTTTCAGCAACAAGTGGATAGGTATACCACCAAGTTTCGTTGTTGTACCAATTAGTATCCACGAACCATTTTAAAACGGCATCACGCACTACGCCCACACTATTGGTGTTTGTAATCATGATTGGCGTTTCTAGAAACCCAGATTCAGTGACCCAGGTCGTGCCAGTCATTTCGCCATTACCATTTAAACTGTACCAGTTGGCGTAGACAGGACTAAATTTTTTACCCCTAGGAAAAATTGCAGTTACACCGGTACGTATTGGGCCTTCTCCAATGATGTTTTTACCACTACCAGAAATAATGGTACTATGCCCAACTTCTATACCAGCAACATCTGTAATTGCATTGTATGTGCCAGGAATCCCTGTGAAGGGGATGCCAAGATCTCTTGCCCTGGGTTTTTGCGCATATATTTGCGATATGAAAAAAGTTAGTAACGAAAATAGGAGGAGTCTTTTCATAATTGTATCTAATTTTTGTTAGACGAAAAACTAAGTTAGCTATTTTTCAATTAATGCTAAAAGATTGCACCCTGATTTTCAGTTAATTAATTGTGTTACATTGTAATGTTTAAAATAAATTTATTGGTAAGGCAACCATTTGGAATACTTTTGCGTCTTTATAAATAGAAGATCACACCAAATAGATTTTAATAGTACAAATAGTGAATTTTATTTTTTGACGCGTAAAAATTAAAAAAAACTTAAACTCGGTATATTGAGTTTTATTTGGTAAAAAAATGAGGCATCCATTGAAAGTCATTCAATTATATAAAGACGAAGCACATCTTATAAAAAAAGCTGTGCGTAAAAACCGTGAAGCACAGCATATGCTGTACGAGCTACATGCACCTAAAATGCTAAGTGTTTGCCGGTATTATATAAAAGATGTTCAGCAGGCTGAGGAAGTATTGCTCAATGGATTTTTTAAAGTATTTACTAAAATAAAATATTTTAAAAACGAAGGAAGCTTTGAAGGTTGGATTCGTAGAATTATGATACGGGAAGCAATTTCATATTTACGTCAAAAAAAGCAAATTCAATTTGTAAGTGATGACATTGAAGTGACAGAAGGATATACCAACAACATTGAATCACAAATAGATGTTGCTGAAATACAAGGGCTTATTGATAGTCTTCCGGAAGGTTACCGTATGGTATTTGTAATGTATGCCATCGAAGGATATAAACATAGTGAAATATCCACCTTACTAAATATAAGTCAAGGGACTTCAAAATCACAACTATTTAAAGCACGCAAATTATTACAAAAACAAGTACAACAATTAAATAAATCAAGTAATGGCACCAATTAAATTTGAAAATGACATAAAGGAGAAGCTTGAGCAACGCGAGTTGCAACCAAGTGCTAATGTTTGGGGAAATCTTGAAAAACAATTAGACGCTAACGATAAAAAGAAGAACAACAAAGGATTTTGGTGGTTTGGACTTGCAGCTAGTTTCGTGGGAATCTTAATTATTAGCTCTGTATTTTTTAATAGAGAAGGATTTGAAGAGATTGAACCAGTAGTTGTCGATGTTGAAGCAGTAGAAGAACCTAACAATTCTAATGATTTACCCGTTTCAATTCAAACTGAAGAAAAAGTAGCAATCGAATCAATAGAAAAGAAAAGCACTATAGAAACTAAAAAGAATCCGCCTAAAAAGGCAATTGAATTAGTATCACCAATACAGCAAAAACAAAATGCATTAATTAAAGGTACTGTTAAAGATGTTGTAGTTCAAACCGAAATAGAGTATAAAAAGGAATTAAAAGACGGCGTTGGATTAAATAAAGAAAAGCTAAGTTTTGAAGATATTAAAATTCAAGAAGTAGTGGCACTGGTACAAGCACTTAAAGAAGCGAATACTACTGTTAGTGATGTTGAAATTAATGCACTTTTAGATCAGGCTCAAAAAGATATAACATTGCACAAACTTTATAATGAAGCTACAAATAAAGTAGATGCCAATGCACTGCTGCAAGATGTTGAAACAGACTTAGAACAATCTTTTAGAGACAAAGCTTTTAAAGCGATACAATCAGGATATAAATATGTGAAGACCGCAGTGGTAGACCGAAATAATTAAAGTCTGATTTAATTTCCAGTACAATAAACGAATCATTAAGGCCCATTGGGCCATTTCAATCAATAATCAATAAAGGCTATTATAGGCCAAAAAAACGAACAGTTATGCAAACCATTACTAAATTACTAGTGCTTTTAATACTGAGTTTAAGTATTACAAATGCGAAAGCGCAAGACGATCAAAAAGCGTCGAACAAAACAATAATTGAGAATCTGAAAAATTTAAAGCAATCAATTACAACCGAAGAACGTGAGTTACTGAAAGCAAAAGTCGAAGCGATTAATCAACGTTTAGACGATGGAGGAATTACACAAAAGGAAGCTGATAAATTAAAAAAGGAAGCCGCACAAAAGCACGCTTTGAATATTGACAACCGTATTGCTATTATCGAAAATAAGATTGCATTGTTAACACGTAATAGTGATGCCGATCTGTCAAATGACGACGATAGTTTTAGAATTAGAATAGGTAGAGGTGACGATGATGATAAATCCTTTTATTTTGGGCGAGGGAAAGATAGACCTAGAAGATATGATAGACGTACATCAAGCGATATGGTCTTAGCTTTTGGTTTAAATAATGCCATAATTGAAGATAGTGATTTGGATGATTCACCATACAAAATGGGAGGCTCTAGATTTTTCGAAATTGGTTGGGCCTGGAAAACCAGGGTCTTCAAAAATTCAAACTGGTTAAGATTTAAATATGGATATTCATTTCAAATTAATGGGTTCAAACCAACCGACAATAAATATTTCGTGCAACAAGGGAATGAAACTAATTTGGAAGAATTTGAGTATGATTTGAAAAAATCGAAATTAACTATTACAAATCTTGTGTTCCCAATGCATTTTGAGTTTGGGCCATCAAGAAGGATAGATAAGGATGATTACTTTCGCTATAGTACACATAAAAAGTTTAAAATTGGATTGGGAGGCTATGCTGGCTTTAATATTGGAACCCGACAAAAATTGAAATATTCGGCGGAAGGTGAGAAAATTAAAGATAAAATGAAACGTAATTATAATGCAACCAGTTTAGTATACGGCTTAAGTGGTTATGTTGCTATTGGTGATACTGCATTGTATGTAAAATATGATTTATCCCCAATATTTAAAAACCAAGCCCAAAAACAAAATAATATTTCTTTGGGTGTGAGATTTGATATGGATTAAAGCTTTATATTCTTATAAAAAAAGGGCATCTTATTTCAAGATGCCCTTTTTTTTATATGATATAGTTTTAGAATGAAATTCCTAAATTAGCCAAACCAACATTGTCTAATTCAATCGCATAAGCTCTCCAAAAGGATTGTTCTTGACCATTGTATTTCCATGCAATTTCGCCGCTAGAAGTTATTTCCCAAAAGCCATAATCACCTTCACAGATAAGCGTATTTCCATTGGCATATCTAACGGCTCCTGAAATTTTACTTGAAAAGAGATCACTATCAGTAAAGCTCCAAACTACAGGAGGTTCATTATCCGTATTAGGTAAGAGTGAAAATGTATCAGGTAGATCTAGTTCATAAACAGTAGACTGTTCAACACTTATACCATTTACAAAGATCAATAAGTTTCCGGCTCCAGGCAATCCATTTTCAATAAAATTCGGAAAATGATTTCTGTCAAATAATTTTTGACCGACCGTGTTATTGTAAGTTGTAGGGTTTCCAAATCTATAAACCAAATCACCACCTTTATTATAATTACCTCCTGTAGAACTTTTAGCTTCCGCAGTAGTAGTACTATGATCAACCACCCATACTTCACTATAGTAATTAGTGCTCAGATAAACCACATCTTTGTCAGGGTCGTAATCAAGACCATTGGAATGCATGATATCTCCACTTGGAATAAGGTTATAATTAATATTAATAAGTTGAGGATTGGTGGCTAAATCTCCAAAATTTAAAAGATTAGCATCTATATCTTGAATAATATGATCCCAACTACGCCATTCCCAAACGATTTCATCAGTAGCAGGATCTATTTCCATTAATTTCTCAGGAAATATGTCATGGGTTACATCAACTCCTGCCGCTTGTGCTGTAGCTGTACTAATTTTTTCCCAAGCTAAAAAAAGAACATTACCATTGGGTAACATTTTAACGTCATGGTGTGCAAGGTGATCTGAATCAGAATAATTATATTCCCAATCTAAAGTATTGTCAGTATTTATTATTTTTACAACACCACCATAGCCTCCAAAGCTTAATTTAGGGTTATGGTTTTCCGCTTTGAACATCCCAAGAATCTTTCCGTTTGGAAGCAATTCAAGATTGTTTCCTGATTTAGAGTCAAAATCCCAAGTGTGTACTCTTTTCCCAGTTTTATCGAGTAGATAAGAGGTCTGACTCCCATTTTCAACAGCGAATACAAGACCGTTGTGAATGTTGCTGGCATCGTAAACCTCTATGTTATCCGATAATTGAGGGGTGGAATCGGAATCGAGGTTGTTGTCGTCTACATTATTGCACGACATTATTGTTAATATCCCTAATAGGGATAAAACTTGTGTGTAAGTTTTCATAATAATTTTTTTTTGTTTAAAGATATATGTATTTTTTTTTGTAAAAACACATATTAATTATTAAATGATATTCAAAGAACTTTTTTTATTCTTAGACGTTTATTTTTTATGTTTCTTTCGGTAGAAATGATTTGTTTGTTTTTGTTACATTTACAATCTCTTTAATCCAATTAATTTGATATCAAAAGCCACTATAGATGAAGTGTTTGATACTGCTCGTGTAGAGGAAGTTATCGGTGATTTTGTGAATTTGAAAAAATCGGGATCTAGTTTTAAAGGCTTAAGTCCTTTTAGCGATGAGCGCTCTCCAAGTTTTATGGTATCGCCAGTGAAGCAAATCTGGAAAGATTTTTCTAGCGGAAAAGGAGGAACGGTCATTTCTTTTTTAATGGAACACGAACATTTTACTTACCCTGAAGCGATTAAATATCTGGCTAAAAAGTATAATATTGAAATCGAAGAAACCGAGCAAACCAATGAGCAAAAAGAAGAGGCTAGTGAACGTGAAAGCATGTATTTGGTGAGTGAATATGCAAATACCTATTTTCAGAATATTTTGCATAAAACTGACCAAGGGAAAGCGATTGGATTAAGTTATTTTAAAGAGCGAGGATTTACTCCAGAAACCATTAAGAAATTTCAACTTGGATATGCTTTGGACGAGTGGCAAGCATTTAGTGATGAGGCTATAAAAAAAGGGTATCAGCTTAATTTTTTAGAAAAAACAGGACTTACCATTGTAAAAGAAGCGAAGCATTTTGATCGCTTTAAAGGCCGTGTATTGTTTCCTATACATAGTATGTCTGGACGAGTTTTGGGATATGGAGGACGTATTTTGGCCAACAATAAAAAAGCTGCTAAATATTTAAACTCTCCTGAGAGTGAGATCTATCATAAAAGTAAAGTGCTTTATGGTATTTATTATGCAAAGCAAAGTATTGCTAAGGAAGACAATTGTTATTTGGTGGAAGGCTATACGGATGTGATTCAATTTTATCAAAAAGGAATTCATAATGTAGTGTCTTCTTCAGGTACGGCATTAACACCAGACCAAATTCGATTGATTAATCGTCTCACAAAAAACATAACCGTTCTTTTTGACGGTGATGACGCAGGAATAAGGGCATCACTTAGAGGAATAGACCTTATTTTGGAACAAGGTATGAATGTGAAGGTTTGTACTTTTCCTAATGGGGAAGATCCAGATAGTTTTGCAAAGCAAAATACACTTGAAGAGTTAACTACATACCTTCAGGAGAACGCTAAAGATTTTATTGCATATAAGGCTTCTTTATTAATGGAAGAGGCAAAAAATGATCCTGTCAAAAAAGCAGCACTTATTAGAGATATGGTCACTAGTATTTCTAAAATCCCTGATCATATTCAAAAGGAAATTTATGTCCAGGAATGTGCAAGAATTATGGATATTAGCGAAGAAGTTCTGTTTAGTACTTTAGCGCAAATAGGTAAAAAAGACCTTCAGGAAGCAAGTAAATTAAGTAAAAAAGAACAAAAAGCATTTGAGGTTGTGAAACCGAAAATAGCAGCTAAAAAAGTTGATGTTCAGTATGTGCTAGAACATAAAATTATTGAGACTTTATTGCTTTATGGAAACAGAACTGAAGACTTTGAAGATCTGGTTTTAAAAGAAAATGATAAAGGAGATTTGTCCTTAGAACCTGTTGTACATCAGGCTAAAGTTTTTGAGAAAATATATTTGGATTTACAAGAGGATGAAATGGAGTTTACTAACGACACCTTTAGAACTTTGTATTATACAATTATTGACATGCTCAATCAAGATCCCGAATTTGCTCTAGAGAATTTTGTAAAAAAAGTGGATCCTTCTATGGCCAATGCCGTCACTAATATTTTAATGAATGACGAGCAATATAGCTTACATGATTGGGAACGTAATAATATTTTTCCAAAGGCTAAAACGCAAAGCATCTCCCAATTGGTCAATGAAACAATTTTAAGCTTGCGCTGTTATTTAATTGACCAAAAGGTAAATGGTTTTAAGCAAGAAACTATAAAGCATCCTGAAAACACCAAAACGGTATTGGAAGATGTTATGAACTACTCCAATTTGAAAATGCTTTTGTCTAGAAAGTTAAACCGTGTTTTGTAAAACTATCCTAATTCTAAATGTCTTGCCTGATTTACCAAATCTACTAGATTGGTGACATTTAACTTTTTCATTAAACGAGCTTTATAAGTACTCACTGTTTTTTCGTTTATGGTAAGTTCTTGCGCTATTTCTTTATTTCTTCGTCCTGAAGATAATAATTTTAAGACCTCAACTTCACGTGTTGAAAGCTTTTTGTAGAGCTTGCTAGGCTTGTTCCCGCGCTCATCAAAGGCTAATCGTTGTGCCAATTGATTGCTAATGTAAATACCACCATTATAGACTTTTAATATCGCGTCTTTAATAGTTTGTGTACTTACCGTTTTTGTCAGATAACCGGAAGCACCAGCTTTAATTGTGCTAATGGCATAGATTTCTTCTGGATGTGCGCTAAACATAATGACTTTAACATCACTATATTCTTTTTTCAATGTTCTAAGCGCTGTAATTCCATTGAGCTCGGGTAAATCGATTTCTGAAAGGACAACATCTACATCTGTTTTGCCTACGAAATCAAAAAGTTCTTTTCCAGTAGTAACACTACCGATGACTTGAATGTCAGGGGAGGACTCAAAAAGCATTTTAAGACCAGTTCTGATGATGGGATGGTGGTCTGCGACCAATATCTTAATCATGACTTTAGATTTTTAAATTAGTAATTAGGGAAATATAAACTCAAATTTATATAAAGTTTATGATTTATTGTGGAGATATTACCAAATTTACTAAAAAAAATTAATGTAAGCCTTTACTTTGATAGATAATTTTAATTTACTTACCTAAGGTTTTTCGGTATTTCACAGATTGGAATTGCTATCATTTTATGCTTATTGCTAGTGTTATAGCGTTTATAAATTAAAAAGACTTCTTTTTTTCGACCTTCAAAGTCTTCTATGTTTTTTCCTTCATTAGCAACTTTCATTGCCCATTCCAGTTCGTCATAATTAGCACCAATTTGATCCTCATCACTTCTAGCATCACCAAATAAACCATCACTTGGAGAGGCAACCATAATAGAATTAGGGACTTGTAAATGCTGGCCAATTTTGTATACTTCAGATTTTAATAAATCGGCAATAGGACTCAAGTCTACACCGCCATCACCATATTTGGTGTAAAAACCGACACCAAAATCTTCCACTTTGTTCCCTGTACCAGCCACGAGTAATCCTTTTAATCCGGCATAATAATATAAGGACGTCATTCGTAATCTTGCTCTGGTATTGGCTAAAGCCATATCGACTATTTCGGTATTTCCTTCTAGTGAAACTTCAGTTTTAAATGTTTCAAATACTGGAGTCAAATTTACGCTGATATCCGATACATTAGCATAGTGTTCCTTAAGTTGAGCAATATGCTCTTGCGCCCTGTTAACATGACTCTCAGCCTGATGTATTGGCATTTCAATGCATAATACATCAAGACCAGTTTTGGCACACAATGTGGAGGTTACTGCAGAATCAATTCCACCAGAAATCCCAACAACAAAACCATTTACCTTTGCATTTTTGGCATATTCTTTAAGCCAATTTATAATGTGTTCTGTAACTTTATCTGTATTCATTAATGTGATGATTTTTATATAAAGAATAGTACCTTTGTCAAACAAAAATAAGCGAATAGAGTAATTAATAAAAATTAATATCGTTTAAGTTTGATAATGTCTTTATATGTATAAACTACTTTGTATTGTTGTTGTGATTTCAAGTTTAATACTATCGTGTAAACCTGATAATAAGTTGGAGCAAGAAATTGCCAAAGTAGAGGTAAATCTAACTATTGAACGTTTCGATAGGCTTTTTGCGGCTACTAATGCTTCTAACTTACCAGAATTAAAAAGAGACTATCCATTTATGTTTTCAGAGCGTTATCACGACTCTGTTTGGATAGCGAAAATTAATGATACCCTTCAACTAGAATTAAATGCTCAAGTGGCTAAAGTTCATGGTGATTTAATTGAAACACAACAGGAAATTTACAACTTGTTTCAGCATTTAAAATTCTATTTTAAAGAGTTTAGGGAACCTCGTGTAATAACGTTTGTCCAAGATGTTGATTATAGGAACAAAACCATAGTCACGGATTCTATTGTACTAGTGGCACTAGATACTTATTTGGGAGCGAACAATGAGCTTTATATACGGGTTTATGATTATATAAAACAGAATTTAAAACCATCTCAAATTGCGCCAGATTTGGCCGAGCAATATGCTAAGCAACGGATATTTCAATCGAGACGAAAATCGCTTTTAGATGAAATGATATATTCGGGTAAATTGCTTTATTTTAAAGAGATAATGCTTCCACAGATATCTGACGAAGAAAAAATTGGCTACTCTAAAGCTGATTTAGAGTGGGCTCAATTAAATGAAAGTAACATTTGGAGTCATTTCGTTGAAAATGAACTACTTTTTAGTACAGACCCTAAATTGACAGCGAGATTTATTAATCCAGCACCGTTTTCTAAATTTAATTTAGACTTGGATGCAGATTCTCCAGGGCGATTAGGACAATATATGGGTTGGCAAATTGTTCGCGCATATGTAAAAAATAATAAGGGATCTATTCAGGACATATTGAACTTAGATGCCGAAGAAATATTTAATAATTCCAGATTTAAACCTCAAAAATAATGGCAAAGACACAAACTTCTAAAATAGAACTAAACGTAGAACTTGATGACAATCGGGTTCCTGAGAAGTTGTTTTGGACAGCAAAAGATGGTGGTGTTGCAAATGAAGAAGCTAAGGCAATGTTGCTATCTGTTTGGGACCATAAAGCACAAGAAGCAATGCGAATTGATTTATGGACGAAGGAGATGCCTGTAGATGAAATGAAGGTGTTTTTTCACCAAACATTGTTAGCAATGAGTGATACATTTTATCGGGCAACACAAGATGAAAAAATGACCGCAACAATGAAAGATTTTTGCGACTATTTTGCTGAAAAGCTCGAGTTAAAAAAATAGACTTATTGTCTAGTTTCAGCATTCTATACTCTTTCTAATGGCTCTGTAGTTGTTCGTGAAACCATGAATGCTGCTTCGTTCAAAATTCACTATCTTTAGTGAAATGACTAACTAACCATTATGAACAAAAGAGATTTTATAAAAAACCTATCCTTAGCGGCTTTAGGTTCTCCGTTGTACCTTAACTCTATTAGTAGCTGGGCTTCTGAAATTAAGAATGTTCCAATGACAACTTTGGCAAAAACTGATGAATTTTGGCTAAAAGTAAGACAGGATTATCGCTTAAAACCAGACTACATTAATTTAGAAAGCGGTTATTACAATATTATTCCAAACCCAACACTTGATCGCATGATTGAACATGCAAAAATGGTAAATTATGAGGGCTCCTATTATATGAGAACTGTACAGTGGGAAAATAAAAATAGGATGGCTCAAAAATTGGGTGATCTTGTTGGCTGTTCAGGTGAAAATGTTATTATTACTAGAAATGCCACAGAATCATTAAACATGGTTATTAAGGGGTTTCCTTGGGAAAAAGGTGATGAAGCAGTTTTTGCAAAGCAAGATTATGGCGCAATGAAGATTATGTTTGATCAGGTTTCGGAGCGCTATGGTATGGTTAATAAAGTTATTTCGGTTCCTAATCATCCAAAATCAGATGAAGAGATTGTAGCGATTTATGCAAATGCCATTACCTCTAAAACAAAATTATTGATGGTTTGCCATATGGTAAATATAACAGGGCATATACTTCCTATAAAAAAAATATGTCAAATGGCTCATAAAAAGGGCGTGCAAGTCATGGTAGATGGAGCACATTGCGTTGGTCATTTCGAGTTTAATATTGAAGATTTAGAATGTGACTATTATGGCTCGAGTTTACATAAATGGCTGGCTGTACCACTAGGGACAGGGATGCTGTATGTTAATAATGACCATATTAAAACACTATGGCCGATTTTTGCAGAACACAATCGTGAACCGAATGATATTTTAAGATTGAATCATATTGGTACACATCCTGTACATCATGATTTGAGTATTGAAAGTGCGATAGATTATTATAATATGTTGGGAGGAGCAAGAAAAGAAGCGCGGTTAAGATATTTACAAGAATATTGGACTTCTCAAGTGAGAAACCATCCTAATATTGTGGTAAATACGCCTGTTGATTCACATAGAGCTTGCGGGATAGCCAATGTTGGTGTAAAAACCATGAAGCCTGCAGTATTGGCAAAACGCTTACTAGATGATTATAACATATTTACAGTTGCAATTGATTATGACAATGTAAAAGGATGCCGTATTTCACCGAATGTATTTACGCTAACCACAGAGTTAGATGTGTTTGTGAATGCACTTAAAGAAATGGCTTAAATATATATTAGGGAAGTAAAGTATAATGTCCATGAATACATAACCAAGTGTTGTTTTCCTTCACAAAAATTCGAGTTGATTTTCCTTTGGAAGCAAAAGCTTCTCCATCGCTTATTCCATGATCAGACCAGTAATAGGTAATCCAAGCAACATTGCCATTAATACTAACAATTGGGTCAATCATTTCAGTATGAATATTGGAAGCATTTTTTATCCACTCGCGAATCCCTTTGACTTCAGTCTCTTTTCCTAGTTTAATAATAGAGTCGTACTCCCCAAATTGAGAAAAATCGGGATGGATATAGCTCGCGTAGCCCTCGATATCTTCATTTTCAATTGCTAGCCACATACTATTAAGTGTGTTTTTTATAGCCTCTTTTTGTGCTTCAATAGTTTCAATTGATGTATTAGTTTTGTCATCTACTGACTTAGAATTGTTGCACCCAATTAACAGAACAAAACTCAAGATAATTAGGAGAGTGTAGTTAGAGATACTCGAAATTTTCAGGTTTTTAAAGAATGGTTTAGACATGATTTAATAAATTAGTTAGAACAAGATAATTAAATTACCATTCGTTAATACGATTGGAGTCTAATTTAATAAAGATAAAGAGCAGCAAGGTGAATCCGAAGAGGCTTGAGCCTCCATAGCTAAAAAAAGGAAGAGGTATTCCTACGGTAGGTATTAACCCCATCACCATCCCAATATTAATCATAAAATGAAGGAATAAAATAGAAGCGACGCTATATCCATAAACACGACTAAATTGTGATTTTTGTAATTCAGCTAAATAGAGGATTCTAATTAAAAGCAAAATAAACGTAATCACAACGGCAGTACTTCCTAAAAACCCCCATTCTTCCCCCACAGTGCTAAAAATATAGTCTGTATCTTGTTCTGGAACAAACTTACCAATGGTTCGAGTACCTTGTAAAAAACCTTTGCCAGTTACGCTTCCTGAGCTAATTGCTTTTTCAGATTCATTTAGATTATATAAAATCGTGCGCTTCATTTGTTCCAGTTTTGCTGGGTCATTTTCTAAATGCAACCATAAACTAATCCTATTTTGTTGATGTGTTTGTAAAATATTATTGTAAAAAAATTGCACTCCAAAGGAAAATACAACACAAATTGAGACTAAAAATACGGATTGGAGTAGTGATTTATTTTTCTTTCTCTGTGAGAAATAATAACCCAAGATTAAAGCTGTTACAATTAAAGAGGTGATTAAAACGGAAAATTTTAATGAAAGAATCGCGATGGCTATTATTGCTAAACCAAATAATAAATAAGTATGGGGGATCCCTTCTCTATAGAAAACGAAAAAGAAGGCTGCATATACAATTGTACTCCCAGCATCATTTTGAAGCACAATTAAAATGGCTGGTACCAGAATAATCAGCACTGTTTTTAATTGATCTTTTAAGTTTTTAATATCGGTTTGTAAATCACTAATGAATTTTGCGACAGCTAAGGCTGTGGCAAATTTGGCAAATTCGCTAGGTTGGAGTGTAAACCCCCCAATATCATACCATGAGGTGGCTCCATTTATGGTTTTTCCAAAAAAGAATAAGCCAATGAGAGATAGTATCGATACCACGTATATTATACTCGCAAATCGTTCATAAAATTTTGCTTCTATAGATAGCGTTAGAATAATTATTCCTAAGGTTAATACTATAAAAAAAAGCTGTTTACCATAACGTTGGCTCATGTCAAAATAACTTGTAATTTCTCCAGACATTGAAGCCGATAATATATTTAACCAACCAAAACCAACAAGCATCAAAAAAAGCAGGATAGTTATCCAGTCTAATTTAAATTTATTTGTTCTATTGGTATTCATTTATCCTTTAATTCATTTATAGCATGCTATGCTTTAATATTAATTTTGTTCCAAATTTTGTTCAGCTTCGTAGTCCTTTACAAG
Organism: uncultured Bacteroidota bacterium; assembly: GCA_913062555.1. Lineage (GTDB taxonomy): Bacteria > Bacteroidota > Bacteroidia > Flavobacteriales > Flavobacteriaceae > CAJXVU01. The sequence continues at coordinate 29,163 of CAJXVU010000020.1, read as the reverse complement.
CATTAGTTGAGACTTTTCATTAATTGTAAATGGTTTTCCAGAAGTTGGTTTTGCATATTCGTGTTCCAAGGTGTGATCCATAACCCAAACCTCCAAATCTTTTCTGGAAATGGAGCCTTTAAGATACTTTTCAATCATTAAGCTAGCTATTCTACCGGCAAAGCGTGCACCAAAATAACCGTTTTCAACCAAAACTGCTAAAGCAATTTTTGGATTATCTTTGGGGGCAAAAGCAATAAATATAGAATGATCAGTAAGTTGAGTTCTATTGCCATCAATTTTTGTGAAATTCTCTGCGGTTCCAGTTTTACCACAAATTTCTATACCAGGAATTTTTAAAAAATTTGCAGTGCCTCCAGGTTTATTATAAACGTCAAACAAGCCTTGTATAACAGGGTCAAAATGTTGTTTGTCAATAGTAGTTTGGTGCTTTGTTTTGTATTTTCCAGAAATCGTGTCTTCTTTTATGTTTTTAATAATGTGAGGGGTGTAATAGAATCCTCTATTTGCTATAGTTGCTGTCATGTTGGCAAGTTGGATAGGGGTAACTAAAACCTCGCCTTGACCAATTGAGTTAGAAATATTTGTAGTGGCGCGCCATCTAAAGTCTGGATACATCCTGTCATAATATGCACCATCTGGAATATTACCTTTTTTACCAACCGATAAATCATTGTTCAAGTAATTGCCCAGTCCAAAACTCTTTATATGATCACTCCATTCATTCATTCCCTGACTTGCATCATCATATTTATCAATGATTTTTCTGTAGGTACTGGCAAAATAAGAATTACAAGACTTAGAAATAGCACTATTTAAATTTCGAGTTCCTGCACCACAATGACATCTCATAGGTCGTTTGCCTCCATAGTTATAAGCGCCTGTACATCGTATTGTAGAATTAATATCAATAACGCCTTCTTGAAGTGCTGTTAACGCAATGAGAGACTTGAAAGGAGATCCCGGTTCGTGCATCCGTAATAAACCTTTATCAATTAAAGGGAGATGAATAGAATCATTATTTAAGATCGTATAATTTTTAGAACGCTCTCTTCCCACCAATAAATTAGGATTGTAAGATGGCGCAGAGATAAGACTTAGTATTTCACCAGTACTAGGTTCTATAGCAACAATGCCCCCAATTTTGTTTTGCATTAAAAGCTCCCCGTATTCTTGAAGCTCAGCATCAATAGTAATTGAAATATCTTTGCCGGCAATTGGGGCAGTGTCGTATTTACCATTATCAAATGATCCAATGTCACGATTAAAACGATTCTTTTGAATATATTTTACACCCTTTACGCCTCTTAATTCTTTTTCATAAGATCGTTCTATGCCCTGAATACCAATAAGATCTCCTATTTTGTAATATGGGTTTTCTTCAATGGTAGCTTCGCCTGCCTCCATAATAAAACCTAAAACATTAGCGCCAATAGAGGTTTGGTAATCTCGTAAAGATCTTTTCTGAATATAAAAGCCTTCATATTTTCGCATTTTTTCAGATAAAAACGCATAATCTTCTTTGGATACATGTGACAAGAAAACATTAGGAAGTCTAGGGGAATAATTATACGATTTATTGTATTTTTTGATGAAATCTTCTTTTGAAATCTTTAATAAATCACAAAATTCAAGGGTGTCCAAAGGCTTTACTTCTCGAGGAATGATCATTACATCATATGAAGGTTGATTGGCTACCAACAAGGTGCCATTTCTATCATAAACATAGCCTCGTTTGGGATAATGAAACACTTTTCGGATAGCATTATCATCATTGATATCATAGTCATTATTAGAATAAACTTGAAGGTAAAATAATCGTGCAATAAAGGTGATTCCTATTAAAATAATAATTGAAAAGAGCAGTAATTTTCTCATCTCTTCTTTCTGCTAAAAAGGATTGTTATTAAAAGGCAAAGTATAATTGTAAAGATACTTGAGAATAACGACTTTTTAAAGATTAAAATTATTTTAGAACTGTTAAATATTTCAAGACTAAATAAAATAAGATGATGTACAAAAATTAAAACAGAAAAATAGGTAAGCCGCTGTCCAAATTCGGTAGCACTAAATTTAATAGTTTGATGTTCATAAACCATTCCAAAAACAAACTTTAATACAACAGGGCGTATATAGGCAATTGTTACACAGGCCGCTGCATGTATCCCTCCAGAATCTATAAACAAATCAATTGTAAGGCCCAATAGGAAACTGAGAAATATAAATAATAATCGGTTATTTTTTATTGGGAATAGTATGATAAATAAAACATAAATGTAGGGGTTAATATAGCCTAAAAAATTAATTGCGTTCAAGACTATTGATTGTAGTAAAATCAAGAGCACAAAGCGGATGATATTTTGACTTACAACGTTATTCATCGAGATTGTTTAACGTTGAAATTTCATTGGCATCAAGATTTTTAATAACATATACATGACCTATGTTAGTCATATCATTAAAGAGTTTGATATTTACTTCATAGGAATTTTCAGTGTCATCAATTTTAAATGAATCCACTTTACCTATAGGAATGTTTTTAGGAAAAATTGTAGACCGCCCTCCGGTAACTATGGTGTCACCAATCTTAACAGGAGCTTGAATAGGGATGTCGATAAGCTGTACGAATTCAGGAGATTCAGTGTTCCATCTCAAGGAGCCAAAATGATCTGTTTTTTTGAGTTTTGCATTAACCCTAATGTTTGTGTTTAATACAGACATAATACGTGCATATTTATTTGATGTATTATCAATTATTCCTATAATTCCTTTGGAACTAATAACGCCAAAATCTTGTGCAATACTATCTCGTTGACCTTTGTTGATTAACAAATAATTATTTGTTGATGAATAACTGTTTTTGATGACTTTGGCCGGGGTTATCTTGTAGCGCTGATTAGCATCTGTAGCATGCCTGTACAAGTCCGTTAAATTTTCCTGATTTGTATTATATAAAACAGATTTAAGTCTAGTATTTTCTTCTAGAAGAATTTCATTTTCACTTTTCAAATCAATATAAACACTAATATTATTAGTAATTCCATAAACACCACCAGTGATAATATTGGCGGAATTAATAAATTTACTTTTCTGATAACTGTGTGATTGAATGGTTAAAAATAAAGACAAGGAAAGCAGCAACAAAAACACAAGAAAGGTCTTATGTCTTATTAGGAAATTTAGAATTTGCTGCATTGTTTAAATGGTATTTCGCTCTATTTTATCAATACACTTTTGTATTTAACTAAGTTTTTAAGTGTAATTCCTGTACCGCGAACCACCGCACGTAATGGGTCTTCAGCAATATAAACAGGTAAATCTGTTTTTTGAGACAATCGTTTGTCTAAGCCGCGAAGCATAGATCCACCACCAGCTAAATAGATTCCAGTATTATAAATATCGGCTGCAAGTTCTGGAGGTGTTTGAGATAAAGTTTCCATTACCGCATCTTCAACTCTTATGATAGACTTATCTAGAGCCTTAGCAATTTCACGATGTGAAATTTGAACTTGTTTTGGTTTTCCGGTAAGTAAATCACGTCCTTGAACGCTCATGTCTTCAGGAGGCAAGTCTAAATCTTCAGTTGCAGCACCAATTTGAATTTTAATTTTTTCAGCAGTGCGATCACCAACATATAAATTATGCTGGGTACGCATATAATAAATGATGTCATTGGTAAAAACATCACCAGCAACTTTAATAGATTTGTCACATACAATACCACCTAAAGCAATAACAGCAATTTCAGTGGTACCACCTCCAATATCAACAATCATATTTCCTTTTGGTTGCATGATATCTACACCAATACCAATAGCTGCTGCCATTGGCTCATGTATTAAATATACCTCTTTCCCATTAACACGTTCTGCAGATTCTTTTACCGCTCTCATTTCTACCTCTGTAATTCCAGATGGAATACAAATTACCATACGAAGAGCAGGAGCAAATAATTTTTTCTTAAGTGCAGGTATGTTCTTGATAAATAGACTTATCATTTTCTCTGAAGCATCAAAATCGGCAATTACACCATCTTTCAACGGTCTAATTGTTTTAATGTTTTCATGTGTTTTGCCTTGCATTAAGTTGGCTTCTTTGCCAACGGCAATAATTTTACCAGAAATTCTATCTCGTGCAACGATAGATGGACTATCAACAACAACCTTGTCATTGTGAATAATAAGCGTATTTGCTGTTCCTAAATCAATTGCAATTTCTTCGGTTAAGAAATCAAAAAATCCCATGTGCTACTTTTAATTATCTGAGGGTGGTTAATACAAAAATTCGAATACATGTAAATGTATGAAATATAAGTTACAAATAAGAGTACAGAATTTTAAAAATATATTACAGTATTAAAGTCTATAATTAATGCTTAAAATGACGTGTTCCAGTGAATACCATTGCGACATCATTCGCATTGCAATAGTCGATACTTAATTGATCTTTTATAGACCCTCCAGGTTGAATAACGCTTGTTATTCCTGCCTTGTCAGCAATTTCCACACAGTCAGGGAAAGGAAAAAAAGCATCACTCGCTAGCGCTGCGCCTTTCAAATCGAAATTAAAAGATTGTGCTTTGTTAATGGCTTGGTTGAGGGCGTCAACACGGCTCGTTTGTCCTGTGCCACTAGCACATAATTGTTTGTTTTTTACTAATACAATGGTGTTAGACTTGGTGTGCTTGCAAATTTTAGAAGCAAAAATCAAGTCTTCTAAGTCGTTTTTAGAAGGACTGATGTTTGTAGCGTTAGATAAGATATCAACACTATCGGTAATGGTGTCTTTGTCCTGAACCAGGATCCCATTTAAGCAAGTTCTCACACTTGATTGAGGTAACTCGATGTCCTTTAAAATTAATAAAATTCTATTCTTTTTGCCTTTTAGAAGCGCCAAGGCATCATCGCTAAATGAGGGTGCAATTACAACTTCACAGAATAAGCTGTGAATTTCTTCAGCCGTTTCTAAGTCAATTTCTGAATTACTAATCAATACCCCTCCAAAGGCAGAAACAGGATCTCCTGCTAAGGCATCAATATATGCTTGTTTCAACGTATTTCTTTGTGCTAAACCACAAGCGTTATTATGTTTTAATATTGCGAATGTTGGTGTGTTGCTCTTAAATTCATTCATTAAGTTTACAGCGGCATCGACATCTAGTAAGTTATTATAACTTAATTCTTTGCCGTGAAGTTTGGTGAAGATATCATCAAAGTTTCCGAAGAAAAATCCTTTTTGATGCGGGTTTTCACCATAGCGCAATACCTGACCATTAGTTTCACTAATTTTTAAAACAGCTTCTTCATGGTTTTTATTGAAGTAGTTAAAAATAGCACTGTCATAATGAGAAGAAACATTAAAAGATTTTGAGGCAAAGCGTTTTCTGTCTTCTAAAGAAATGCTACCATTATCCTTAGAGATTAAATCTAAAAACTCAGCGTAATCATCAACTGATGATACACAAATAACATCTTTAAAGTTTTTTGCCGCAGCGCGAATTAATGAAATACCTCCAATGTCTATTTTTTCAATAATATCCTGCTCGCTTGCTCCCGAAGCTACTGTTTTTTCAAAGGGATATAAATCTACAATTACAGCATCAATTTGAGGGATTTCATATTCAATTAATTCTGCAACATCCTGTGCGTTATCTTGGCGGTTTAAAATACCACCAAATATTTTAGGATGTAATGTCTTAACTCGACCACCTAAAATAGAAGGATATGACGTGATGTCTTCCGCAGGCACAACATCAATTCCTAAATCGTTAATAAATTTTTGTGTACCACCAGTAGAGTAAATAGTGACTCCTTGTTGGTTTAGTTGTTTTACAATTGGTTCTAAACCATCCTTGCTAAAAACAGAAATTAATGCCGATTTAATCGTTTTAGTGTTGCTCATTTTAGTGTGTTGTGAGTTAAAACGCAAAAGTAGCGATTAATACGCTTAAATTAATCTGATATGAGATCAAAAAAAGAAGTTTTTTTAACTAAAAAGAGGAGTTATTAACAACAGTTGCATAATTTCATTTTTCAGGGGTGATTTTCTTTAAAGTATCTCAGCGACTTTAAGGCATACAAATTCCAAAAAACGCTCATCGGCTTCTGTAAATGGATTTGGTGTATTGGAGTCAATATCTATTTGTCCAATATTTTCACCATTTATAAAAATAGGAATTACTATTTCTGCTTTAACGGTAATACTACAGGCAATATAGTTGTCTTGAGCAGCAACATCCGGCACAACAAAATTTTCATTACTTAGCGCGACTTGCCCACAAATACCTTTACCAAAAGGAATAATAATATGATCTGTTGGAGCACCAACATATGGACCGACTTTTAATTCGTTTTTATCCCCATTTTTAAAATAAAAGCCTACCCAGTTGTAATAGTCAACATTGGTTTTTAGAAGGTCACAAACTTGATATAATCGTTTTTCAACGGTGAGATGAGTTGCTGATACAATTTCAGTTATTTTCGGTTTTAAGTCATCTAAATTCATAACACTGTAAATTTTGGTAAAAATATTAAAATGTGACTAAAGGAGGTCCTTGATTTGTATTATTTTATGACATCAAAATTACAGCTATAATTGAATGCATTTTTTGGAACAGTTATATAAGATTTATGTATTAAAAAGAGTTAGGTTAATTTTAATTTTTAATGCGAGAGGATTTTTAATTCCATCAAATATGTTAAATTTGCTATTGCGGTTATTAGATCTCCAATAATTGGCGATTATAATTGTTCTACAATATTTATTAAAACATACAGTTTAAAAAGAAACTAAAAACTAAAACTCATGAAAAAATCAATTGTATTAATAGCGCTATGTTTGGGACTTGGTGTTGTTATAACTTCTTGTAAAGGAGAAAAGAAAGAAGCTAAAGAGGGTACCGAAATGGAAGAAAATCGCGCAGCGGATAAGGCTGATATGGCGATGAATGAGGCCTATCAATGTCCCATGGATTGCGAGAAAGGGAAGACCTATGACAAAGAAGGCAAATGTCCTATTTGCGAGATGGATTTGAAAAAAGTAGAAAAAGAAGGAGAGCATGAACATGAAAATGGAGATAAACATGAAGATCATGATACCGATGCTGAAAAAAGTGAATCTGATAAAAGCTAAAAATAAAAGAGCCGAAGCAATATGTTTCGGTTTTTTTATTTATATAATGTTTGTGGCTACTAGTTGCAAACAAGATGACTATTTGACTGCGCAAGATATTGTAGCGCGTTCTGTTGTTGTTCATGGGGGCCTGATAAAATGGGATAGCATAACCACGCTTAGTTTTGATAAAATCACAATTTTATTTACTAAGGACGGTGCTGTAGAATCTTCAATAACACAGCAGCAATTGTTTAAATTTCAACCGGAATTACAAGGTCAAATCGTGTCTGCTAATGAAGGTATTGTAGGGCTGTATTATAATGGAAAGGAGTTTAAAAAAAGAATCAATGATTCTATTTATACCCTAACAGATTCTACTGAGTTAGTCACTGCGAAGAATAGTTTTTTTGCGGCGAATTTCGTTGTGTCTCAACCTTTTAAGCTGTTGGATGAAGGGATATCTTTGAGTTTTGGTGGTATCGAAACTTTGGATGATAAGCAGGTCTTTGTTATTGATGTAGGTTATGAAAATGACACTAATACCTCTGATAAATGGACCTATTATTTTGATGTAGACAGTTATCAATTAGTAGCGAATAAAGTCATTCACAATTCTAATGTGAGTTTGATAAAAAACTTAGAGTTCAATAGCGATACAGGAATTATATTTAATGCTCATCGTAAAAGCTATACCTTGGATAGTTCTGGTGATATTGATTATATGAGAGCTGAATATTTTTATGAAAATTTCGAGTTGAGTCAATAAAAAAACGCCTCAATAAAATTGAAGCGTTTTTAATTATTTATAATAACTAGCATGTCGAGGTTCTCGACTACATCATTCCTGGCATTCCGCCACCACCCATTGGAGGCATGGCAGGAGCGTCTTCTTTAATGTCTACTAATGCGCATTCTGTAGTTAATATCATTCCGGCAACAGAAGCTGCATTTTCAAGTGCAATACGTGTTACTTTTTTAGGATCAATAATTCCTGCTTCTAACATGTTTACATAAGTTTCAGATTTTGCATCGTATCCAAAATCATCTTTTCCTTCAATAACTTTAGCAGCAACAACACTACCTTCTCCACCGGCATTCTCAACAATTGTACGTAATGGTGCTTCAATAGCACGAGCAACAATTTGAATTCCAGTAACTTCATCAAGATTTTCTGTAGTTAATGAAGCAAGTACTGATTTTGCTCTTATAAGAGCAACACCACCACCAGCAACAATACCTTCTTCTACAGCAGCACGAGTTGCATGTAAAGCATCATCAACACGATCCTTTTTTTCTTTCATCTCTACTTCACTTGCAGCGCCTACATATAATACAGCAACACCACCAGCTAATTTAGCTAGGCGTTCTTGTAGTTTTTCTTTATCGTAGTCACTTGTAGTTGTTTCAATTTGTGCTTTTATTTGGTTCACTCTTGCTTTAATAGCATCAGCATCTCCTGCGCCATTTACAATAGTTGTATTGTCTTTGTCAATAGTTACAGTTTCAGCAGTTCCTAACATACTTAAATCTGCGTTCTCTAAAGAAAATCCTCTTTCTTCAGAAATTACAATACCACCAGTTAAAATTGCGATATCTTCTAACATGGCTTTACGTCTGTCTCCAAATCCTGGTGCTTTTACAGCAGCAATTTTAAGTCCTCCACGTAATTTATTTACAACTAGAGTTGCTAATGCTTGACCATCTACATCTTCAGCAATAATTAATAAAGGTCTGCTTGATTGAGCAACAGGTTCTAATATTGGAAGAATTTCTTGAAGATTAGAAATTTTCTTATCAAATAATAAGATGTATGGATTTTCTAGATCAGCAATCATTTTATCAGCATCAGTTACGAAATACGGAGATAGGTATCCTCTGTCAAATTGCATGCCTTCTACAACGTCAACATAAGTATCAGTTCCTTTAGCTTCTTCAACAGTAATAACACCTTCTTTACCAACTTTACCAAAAGCTGTAGCAATTAGTTCGCCAATATTATTGTCGTTATTTGAAGAAATAGATGCGACTTGTTTTATTTTATCAGAAGAGTTACCAACGACTTTAGATTGTTTGTTAAGATCTTCAGCAATGGCAACTACAGCTTTGTCAATACCACGTTTCAAATCCATTGGGTTTGCACCGGCAGCAACATTTTTTAAGCCTTCTTTTACTATGGCTTGAGCTAATACAGTAGCGGTTGTTGTTCCATCTCCTGCAAGATCATTAGTTTTTGAAGCAACTTCTTTTACCATTTGTGCACCCATATTTTCAAGCTCATCTTCAAGCTCTACTTCTTTAGCAACAGTTACACCATCTTTAGTAACTTGAGGCGCTCCAAATGATTTGCTAATAATTACATTTCTACCTTTTGGGCCTAAGGTTACTTTTACTGCATTTGCCAAAGCATCAACACCGCGTTTTAAACCGTCACGTGCGTCTACATCAAATTTTATATCTTTTGCCATAATGAATAAATTTATTTTAAAATTTTAAGCTCTCAATTTTAATATCAATATTCAATTTTAGAATTGATATTTTTCTTTGAAAGCGTATTGAATTTTGTTTTAGTTTTTTGGAATTTGTGTCTTGAGATTTTATGATTGCAATCATTAAACGATCGCCAAAATATCACTTTCTCGCATTATCAAATAGTCTTTCCCTTCATGTTTAAGTTCCGTTCCTGCGTATTTACCATATAATACAGCATCACCAACTTTTACCGTTAGTGGCTCGTCTTTGGTTCCTGTGCCTGCGGCAACTACGGTTCCTTTTTGTGGTTTTTCTTTTGCGTTGTCTGGAATGATAATTCCTGAAGCAGTTGTTGTTTCAGCTTCTAATGGTTCAATAAGAACTCTATCTGCTAATGGTCTAATATTTAATCCCATTTATATTTAAGTTTAGATTAATTTTATATATTTTCTTTGTTCAGAAATTATGCCAACGCCAACTCCCTGACAAATTTTCACCTATTGGCTATAAATACTTTTAATAGTGTTGATAAAACTTACTATTAAAAACGTAAGTGCATTTCATCTAAAAAAAAATGCCAACGGATTAGGTTGGCATTTCATTATGTTTTATAACACTATTTTAATTTGTTGAATCCTGACTAACTGGGTTAGTAGGAGTTGTAGTGTCACTTGATGTGTCATTACTTGGTAATGGTTGACTTGTTGTTGCATTTTGATCTAAAGCTTTAGATTCTTGAGATGCTTCGTCGCCACCAATAGCCACATTGGATAATAAGATTAAGGCGAGCAATAATGTTGCTAAAGCCCATGTGCTTTTATCTAAAAAATCTGATGTTTTTTTAACACCACCTAATTGTTGAGTTCCTCCGCCTCCGAAAGAAGAAGATAACCCTCCACCTTTTGGGTTTTGTACCATGATTACTATTACTAATAAAAATGCTACAATAACGATAAGGACTAAAAATATTGAAAACGTACTCATTATTATATATTATTTTGTTCTTGTAATTCTTTTACTGCCTGAATTTGGTCTGCAAAGAAACCACTTTTTTCTGGATATTTCAAACTTAAAATTTTATAAGATTGAATCGCCTTACTATAGTTTTTTTGTTCAACATAAATTCGTGCCAAAGTTTCAGTCATTAAGGCCTCTGGTTGTATCATTTGCGCTTGAGCAATATTGTGAATTGTCACGTCTTTTTTTATGGGCTTAATTTTTGGCTTAGAGGCAATAAATTTGTCAATTAATTCAAATTTTTTATTTTGAATATCTTTTGTAGAAGCCTCTATTTTCGCTTCACGTTCTTTATGCTCGTCTCTTATTATGGGTTTAAAACTGGTTATTTTTAACCATTCTCCAAAAGAGTGTGCCTCATTTTTGTTAAATGCGAAGGGTTTTCCAATCGTCAATGTTTCTTCTGGAGATTTCCGAATATTAGAACTATCAACGTCTAAAATTTCTTGTTTGTCAGTAACAGGTTTTACTTTAGCTTCAAAAAGATCAGGATCTAAAACAGGTTCAGAATCTTTGATGTGTTGCTTCAATGCATCATCAATAATAACACTTTTATGAATTGAGATATCGTCAATATCGCTAACTTCAATAGTTTTTATATGTTCAGTATTCTGTTTTATATATTGTGAAATTTCATTTTGCAGAAACTCCTTTGATGTAATAAAGTCAAATAAAACACTTCTATCTGTTGTATAAGCAGCGGTAGTTTTAAGTGCTTGGTTGTATTTAAAGCTGTCTTGATTTTTAAGCCCTTTTAGATAAAGTGCTCTAGCCGATTGAAAATAAGGGAACTCATCAATAACAGTTTTTACATCATTAACAAGGGTAGTGCTTATGTCTTCTGGATGTTGTAATAAATATGTAAAATCTGTTGTGTTCATTATCTTTTAATTACCATTTGGCTAATGATGCCGTAACAATGTCTTGTGTAATACGTTCAAATATTTCTTCAATGGCGGTTTCTTTTTGGCTTCCAACAAGTAGTGAGCTCCCAGCAAAGTCAAAATAAAATGAAAAACGTTGGTCAAATTCGGCTTCATCATCATTCTTGTCGTAAAAATGAACTTTAACAGCGATGGTTAGTCTGTTTTGTGCCGCTTTATTGTCAGAAGTTGCTGTGGTTGGTGAGACTCTATACTCGGTAATTTCACCTTCGAACACAAGATCCCCATTAGATTTAACTAAATCTAAATTGGTTTGATTCATTATTATTTCTTCAAGAGCAATTTTAAAGTCACGTTCTAAACCCGGTTCAATTAAAGGGGCGTTATTTTGAAAATAATTCACCTGAAAAGTTTTAGTGTCTTCAGAAAGAGAGATGCCAGTTAGTTTATAAATGCCACAGCCAAAAAGGCTAAGGCTTATAACGAGTACTGCTAGATGTTTAAGGTATTTCATTTTTATGATAATCTCAAATATAACGTATTTCTACAAATCAAATTGTTTAATCTTTCTATATAGGGTGCGCTCACTTATGCCAAGTTCGGCGGCGGCTAATTTACGCTTTCCGTGGTGACGTTCAAGTGATTTTTTAATTAATTCAAGTTCTTTGTCGTGTAATGACAAGGTTTCTTCTTCTTCAATATCTTCAACAAAATGGTATTTGTCTTGACTGTCTTCAATAATTTCAACGGGTGCGCTACCTTTCTGTGGAATTGATAGCACTTCCATATCCTCCTTAATAACAGACTCGTTTTCGTCGCTGTATATTTTCTGAATTAAGCTTTCGTTGTTTTTTTGAACGTCTTGATTATTCCCGTTCTCCATGAGTTCCATGGTAAGTTTTTTTAAATCATTAAGATCGCTTTTCATGTCAAAGAGTACTTTGTACAGAATTTCACGTTCGTTGCTAAAATCGCTTTCAGATTTAGAGGTGTTTATTACTGCAGGTAAATTATGTCCAGTATCAGGCAAATAATGCCTTAGAGTTTCAATGGTAATGTTCCGTTCGCGTTCTAATACTGAAATTTGTTCGGCGACATTACGTAATTGCCTGACATTACCACTCCACCTATATCTGAGTAGTTGTGTTATGGCTTCCTCAGCAAGTCTGATGGTTGGCATTTTATATTTTAAAGCGAAGTCACTGGCAAATTTTCTGAATAATAAATGAATGTCATCTTTTCGTTTTCGAAGTGCTGGCAAATGAATTTCTACCGTACTTAAACGATAATATAAATCTTCTCTAAATTTTTCTTTATTAATGGCTTCAAACATGTTTACGTTTGTAGCCGCTACAATACGCACATTAGTTTTTTGTACTTTACTTGAACCAACTTTTATAAACTCTCCATTTTCAAGAACACGTAATAAACGAACTTGAGTGGTAAGGGGAAGTTCACCAACTTCATCCAGAAAAATAGTACCACCATCGGCAACTTCAAAATATCCTGATCGTGTTTGAGTAGCCCCTGTAAAGGCTCCTTTTTCATGACCAAATAATTCACTGTCTATTGTGCCTTCAGGAATAGCGCCACAGTTTACAGCAATATATTTTCCGTGTTTTCGATGAGATAATTGATGGATAATTTTTGGAATACTTTCTTTACCAACACCGCTTTCTCCAGTAACTAAAACTGAAATATCGGTCGGTGACACCTGAATGGATTTTTCAATAGCACGGTTAAGTACGTTGTCATTACCTATGATGCCAAAACGTTGTTTTATAACTTGAACTGATTCCATATTTATTTCCCTTGAAGGTGGGGTTTTTTTAATTATTAATTCATATCAATGAGATTCCTGCTGGAACAGGAATGACAAATCAATTATTCTCTGAGTAACCAATAGCCTCACCAATTAATGTGGCACTTGTACACTCACTAGTTATTACATTCACAAAATCTCCTACCTTGTACTGTTCTTTTGGAAAGACGACTACTGAATTATGTTCGTTACGTCCAGACCAGTGTTCTGAGGATTTTTTAGATTCTTTTTCAACAAGTACTTCTACAACTTTTCCAATAAACTTTTTTGTTCTATACAAACTGTGTACTTGCTGTAGATCCACAATTTCTTGAAGCCTTCTTTTTTTAATAGCTTCTGGAATATCATCTTCCAATTTTCGCTCGGCCATAGTTCCTGGGCGTTCCGAATAGGTAAACATATACCCAAAAGAATATTTTACATATTCCATTAAACTTAAAGTGTCTTTATGGTCTTCTTCCGTTTCGGTTGGAAATCCAGTAATTAAATCATGAGAGACAGTACAGTCTGGAAGAATACGTTTAATGTTATCAATCATTTCAAAGTACTCCTCACGAGTATGTTGACGATTCATAGCTTTTAAAATACGATTACTTCCACTTTGTACTGGGAGGTGTATATAGTTGCAAATATTATTATGCTTAGCCATTGTCTTAATAACATCCATTGACATATCTTGAGGATTAGAAGTAGAAAAACGGATCCGCATTTTTGGTTGGGCCTCAGCACATAAATCGAGTAATTTAGAGAAGCTTACAGCGGTTGCTTTTTGAAGGTCACTGGCTTTTTCGAAATCTTTTTTCAAACCACCGCCATACCAAAGGTAGCTGTCTACGTTTTGACCTAATAGCGTAATTTCTTTAAACCCTCGGCTTCCTAAATCATTAACTTCTTCAATAATACTTTGTGGATCACGACTTCGTTCACGACCTCGTGTAAAAGGAACTACACAAAAGGTACACATATTATCGCAACCTCGTGTTATTGATACAAAAGCAGTTACGCCATTAGAATTTAAACGAACTGGAGCGATATCTCCATAAGTTTCATCTTTTGATAGAATAACATTTACAGCGTTTCGACCATCTTCAACTTCGGCGATTAGATTTGGTAAATCCTTATAGGCATCTGGGCCAACAACAAGATCTACTATTTTTTCTTCTTCAAGGAATTTATTTTTTAAACGCTCAGCCATACATCCTAAAACACCAACCTTCATTCCTGGATTGATCCTTTTAACAGCATTATATTTTTGTAATCGTTTTCTAATAGTTTGTTCTGCTTTGTCTCTAATAGAACAGGTATTCACTAAAACCAAATCTGCATCTTCAAGGTTTTGTGTGGTATTAAAGCCTTCATTTGATAAAATTGAGGCTACAATTTCGCTATCGCTAAAATTCATAGCACAACCATAACTTTCTATAAAGAGCTTACGGGAATTACCGTCTTTTTGTTCTAAAACGAGGTGATCACCTTGTTTGCTTTCATCTATATTCTTCTCCATAAATAGTGTTGAACCCTTTTGCGGTCAATAAGTATGCAAAGATACGATTAATTTGTGTTTTATGACAAAGTGGCAGATTATTAAAATTATTTTTTGAGAAACAATTAGAAAGAACTTACTTTGAGTACTTATACTAAACCATTCAACGATTATGAATACAAGTACAACTTTATTAGATAAAATAAGAAATGCACCAGCATTAGATTTTGGAATAATTTTTAGTGCAGCAATAGAACTTTTTAAAAAGACCTGGATTCAAGGATTTTTATTGCAGCTGTTTACTTTTATTGTAATGCTCCCATTAATTTTTATTTTGTATATCCCTATAATTACTATGGCAATTGCACAAGCAAAAAATGGCTATAGCGATGCAAATTTATATGGTGAGTTTTTTGCTGGCCTATCCATATTGTATGTTCTTTTTATTATTGTTGGTGTTCTTGTTCTTGGTGCCGTTCAAGTGGCATTACAAGCGGCGTTTTTTAGAATTATGAAACAATTGGATCACGATGGGCAGGTGGCAACATCAGACTTTTTTATATTTTTAAAAGGTAATTATTTATCTAAAGCCTTAATGTTAACATTGATATCTGTTTTAATTGCTATTCCTGCAGTATTACTGTGTTATATACCATTAATATATGTCATGGTACCGATGTCCTTTTTTACAATGGTTTTTGCTTTTAATCCAGAACTGAGTGTGGGTGATATTGTGAAGGTGAGTTTTAGTATTGGAAACAAAAAATGGCTCTTGGCATTTGGGTTGATGTTTGTATCATATATCCTTTCTCAAATTGTGGGAGTGCTCCTCTGTGGTATAGGTTTGCTTTTTACCGCAGCATTTATATACCATCCATTTTACCTTATTTATAAAGCGGTTATTGGTTTTGATCATACATCAGAAATTGAAGGGATAGGAAAGACTGTGGAATAATCCTTTTCTGAATTTTTCAGAAAATACCTGTCATAGGTAGTGTTTTTAGGTGTATTCTAAAATTTAGATTTTGCAAATGAAAAAAATCATATACATTTGTACTCTAAAAAAAACGACCAATGGCGAAGAATTTAGTGATCGTAGAGTCACCAGCGAAGGCAAAAACTATAGAAAAATTTTTAGGAAAAGATTTTAAAGTAGAGTCTAGTTTCGGGCATATTTCAGATTTACCATCCAAAGAATTGGGAGTAAATGTTGATGGTGATTTTAAACCTAAATATGAAGTCTCACAGGATAAAAAAGCAGTTGTTAAGAAGCTAAAGGATCTTGCTAAGAAAGCAGAGATGGTATGGTTAGCTAGTGATGAGGATCGTGAGGGAGAGGCAATCGCTTGGCATTTGTCTGAGGCTTTAAAACTAGATAAAGAAAAAACCAAACGTATTGTATTTCATGAGATAACAAAATCGGCAATTCAGAATGCCGTTGAGAATCCTAGGGATATTGATTACAATTTGGTAGATGCTCAACAGGCGCGTCGAGTATTAGATAGAATTGTAGGTTATGAACTATCTCCTGTACTTTGGAGAAAGGTAAAAGGAGGATTATCAGCCGGTCGTGTACAATCTGTATCCGTTCGATTAATTGTTGAACGCGAGCGTGAAATACAAAATTTTAAAACCATAGGGTCTTATAGAATCGATGCTGAATTTTCGAATGAAGCAGGGAAAATGTTTAAAGCAAAATTACCAAAAAACTTTGTTTCTAAAGCAGAAGCTTTTAAGTTTTTAGAGTCTAATGCTGCTGCTGATTTTAAAGTTTCAAATTTAGAAAAAAAGCCAGCTAAAAAGTCTCCTGCAGCACCATTTACAACTTCGACATTGCAACAGGAAGCCTCTCGTAAATTGTATTTTTCGGTAAGCAAAACCATGACCATGGCGCAACGTCTTTATGAGGCAGGTTTAATAACATATATGAGAACAGATAGTGTTAATCTATCTGATGATGCTCGTAAAGGAGCACAAGCTGAGATTAATAAAACCTATGGTGAAGCATTTAGCAAACCAAGAAATTATAAAGGAAAATCAAAAGGAGCACAGGAAGCGCATGAGGCAATTCGTCCAACCGATTTTTCACGAAGTTCAGTAGATATAGATAGAGATCAGGCACGATTATACGATTTGATCTGGAAACGTGCTATTTCATCTCAAATGAGTGAAGCACTTTTAGAACGTACAAATGTAAAGATTGGAGCATCGACACATAATGATACATTTACAGCAAATGGAGAAGTCATTACTTTTGAAGGGTTTTTAAAAGTTTATCTTGAAGGAAATGATGATGAAGATTCTGAACAAGAAGGCATGTTACCTGCTTTAAAAGTTAATGAAACACTCCTTAATAATAATATTACAGCTACTGAGCGTTATACACGCCCTCCATATAGATTTACTGAAGCCTCTTTAGTAAAACGTTTAGAAGAGCTTGGGATTGGTCGTCCATCTACATATGCACCAACGATTTCTACTATCCAGAATCGAAATTATGTAGAAAAAGGGGCTATTGAAGGCGTAGAGCGTCAGTATACACAAATAACATTAGAAGGCGGAGAAGTAAAAGATCAACTTTTGACGGAGAAAGTAGGATCTGATAAAGGAAAATTGGTCCCAACAGATATTGGAATGATTGTAACTGATTTTTTAGTGAATCATTTTGAAACCATTTTGGACTATAACTTTACAGCAAAAGTTGAAGAAGATTTTGATGATATTGCTGAAGGTAAGGAAAATTGGATTGAGATGATGAAAGCTTTTTATAAAAAGTTTCACCCTGTAGTTGAAGATGTACAAGCCAATGCCGAAAGAGAATCTGGAGAACGTGTTTTAGGAACAGATTCAGGAACTGGACGTCAAGTAAGTGTGCGTTTAGGTAAGTTTGGAGCCATGGTACAAATAGGTACTGTTGATGACGAAGATAAACCGCTTTTTGCAAGTTTGTCGCCAGATCAGCAACTCAATTCAATAACTTTTGAAGAAGCAATGGATTTATTTCAGCTTCCAAAAAATTTAGGCGTGTATGAAGATGAAGACATAGAAGTTAATAATGGTCGTTTTGGGCCTTATATTAAGTTTGGTAAAAAGTTTGTGTCATTGCCTAAAGGCGTTAATCCTTTGGATGTTGAACTTGATGCTGCCATTGAGCTTATTAAAGAAAAGCAAAAAGCAGATGCGCCAATTTATCACTATCAGGAATTACCAGTTCAAAAAGGAAAAGGACGATTTGGACCATTTATAAAATGGAACAATATGTTTATTAATGTGAATAAAAAGTACGATTGGGATAATTTGTCTGATGATGATATTATAAATTTAATTGAAGATAAAATTCAAAAAGAAAAAGACAAATTAATACACCATTGGGAAGCAGAAGGAATTAGAGTGGAGAAAGCAAGATGGGGACGACATAATGTTATTCAAGGAAAACTTAAAATAGAATTGCCTAAAACCGTAGATGTTTCTAAATTTACGCTTGAAGAAGTACAAGGGATTATAGAAAAGAATGCACCTAAGAAGAAAGCAAAAAAGAAGGCAGCATCAAAAAAAACAACAGCAAAAAAAACAACAGCAAAAAAGAAATAGTTCATTAATAAACAATTTAGGTTTTAATTGTTCAATATAATGAAGGCATGTTGCAACTGTCTTATGACAGATCCCTATGATAAATAAAAAATAATAAGAAATACAAGATGAATTTTAATTTTCTTTCTCCTGTTCAGGATTTAGTATTAGCGCATAACGAATTATTATCATCTCAAGTGCTAGGAAGAAAATTAAAGATACATTCCAAACAATATGGCATTCCTAATTTAGATGATGTAAAAATTGCAATCATTGGCGTTTTAGAAACCAGAAACGACGTAAACTATATTGGTGAAGATGTACAATTAGGAGAAATAAGAAAAGCCCTGTACGCCTTATTCCCAGGAAATTGGTTCCATACTATTGCCGATCTTGGAGATATTTTGAAAGGAGAATCAGTCGCCGATACCTATTTCGCACTTCAAACGACCATAAGTATATTATTAGAAAAAAAAATCATCCCTATTATAATAGGAGGAAGTCAAGATTTGACCTATGCTAACTATAGGGCCTATGATGATTTGGCGCCTATGGTTAATATTGTCAATGTAGATAGTAATTTTGATTTAGGCGATTCGGCAAAACCTATAAAAAATAACAGCTTTCTAGGTAAAATTATTTTAGAGCAACCCTATAACTTATTTAATTATTCTATTTTGGGCTATCAAACCTATTTTAATTCGCAAGAGGAAATAGATTTGATGGATAAGCTTTATTTTGAGGCCTACAGACTTGGAGACATCACTAGTAATATTGGTATGGCCGAACCTGTTATGCGCGATGCAAACATTGTTAGTGTCGACATTAGAAGTGTAAGATCTTCCGAAGTAAGTTCACGACAAAAATTTTCTCCAAATGGTTTTGATGGTAAAGAGATCTGTTCACTTTCTCGCTATGCTGGAATCAGTAATAAAGTATCATCATTTGGAATATACGAGTATAAACCTTCAAAAGATGATGATGCCACATCGATGCTGGTAGCACAAATTATTTGGTATTTTATTGAAGGTGTGAATTGTAGAGTTGAAGATGATGATTTTTCAAAACAATCAAATTATCAAAGATATACGGTGTTAATTGAAGAGCAGGAGCTCATTTTTTATAAAAGCAATCAAACAGGACGCTGGTGGATTGAAATCCCTTTTTTGTTAAATGCTGATAATAAATTGAAAAGGCACACGTTATTACCTTGCATGCATGAAGATTATATAAAGGCATGTAATGGAAGTATTCCTGAACGATGGTTCAAAGCATTTAAGAAAAACAGCGTCTAAATGTCAACTAAATAGCACAAAATAATCGATGAAATGCATTTTTTTAAGGTAAAATGCACATTTTTTACCAAAAAAGTTGTTTTTCTGAAAATATATAAATATGTTTACAGTCTTAAAATATTTAAGATACAATAATTAACCTCGAATTTATGAGTATTAAGAAGTTTGTAATATTAACCGCAGTCTTAGCGATGATAACCAGTTGTGGATCAGGAGATAAAGGTGAGCTGGTAGGAGTTAAGGGAAAGAAATGGCATCCCGAGAAGCCATATGGAATGGCACTAGTGCCAGGAGGTGCTTTTATTATGGGAAAATCCGATGATGATCTAGCAGGAGTTAAAGACGCTCCAACTAAAACAGTAACCGTACGAGCATTCTATATGGACGAAACTGAAATCACTAATAGTGAGTATCGTCAATTTGTGGAATGGGTAAGAGATTCTACAATCCGGACACGTTTGGCAATTCTTGCTGATGAAATTGGAGAAAACGATCCAGATTCTGATGGGATTGGCCAATTTGCTTTTAATGATGCTGATACTACCGATATGAGTGTATACGAAAAGTATATGCTGGATAATTACAGCGGAATGGGAGAAACAGGTTATGAAGGAAGAAAACTAAATAGTGATATCGATTTGATTTTTGATACCGATGAATATCCAGATGTATATTATGCTGAGGTTATGGATTCGATGTATTTACCATTAGAAGAGTCTTATAATGGACAACGTACTTGGGATGTGAAAAAGTTTAAATTTCAGTACCAAACTATGGATATACAAACTGCTGCGAAATACAGAGAGTTAAGTCGTAGTGATGTTATTGAAAAGCAGGAAATTGAAATTTATCCGGATACTACTGTTTGGATACGAGATTTCTCATACTCCTATAACGAACCAATGCACAATGATTATTTCTGGCATGATGCCTATGGTGATTATCCAGTAGTAGGAGTTACCTGGTCACAGGCAAAAGCTTTTTGCCAGTGGAGAACATTGGTTAAAAACGCTTATCAAAAAGAAAGTGATAAACAAAATGTAAATGGATTTAGATTGCCTTCAGAATCGGAGTGGGAATATGCCGCACGAGGAGGTCTTCAAGGAGCAACATATCCTTGGGGTGGACCATATACGCTTAATGATAGAGGTTGTTTTTATGCCAACTTTAAACCAGCACGAGGAGATTATGCTGCCGATCAAGCGTTATATACCGTAGAAGCAAAATCATATGAACCTAACGATTATAATTTATACAATATGGCGGGGAACGTATCCGAATGGGTAATGTCATCATACGATCCATCGTCTTACGAATATTCCTCAACTATTAATCCAAGTGTAAACGACACCGAAAATGAACGTAAAGTCGTTCGTGGAGGTTCTTGGAAAGATGTTGCTTACTTTTTACAAGTAAGTTCAAGAGATTATGAATATGCAGATTCTGCAAGAAGTTATATAGGTTTCCGTACAGTTCAAGACTATATGGGTACTGATGTAACACAAAAAACCGGTAAAAAATCTGGAAAAAGAAGTAATATACATTATTAAAAAATACCCTAATCAAACTTAACTAAAAACATAAATATTATGGCACAATCAAGAGCAAGTAAAAGATTTATGAATATGGCCTACGGGCTTGGAGCCTCCATTGTTATTGTTGGCGCACTTTTCAAAATTATCCATTATGAAATAGGACCACTTACAGGTAACGTCATGTTAACCATTGGTCTTGTTACTGAAGCAATTATTTTTGCTATTTCAGCATTTGAACCTATTGATGACGGTTTAGACTGGTCTTTAGTATACCCAGAATTAGAAGGCGGAAGTAATAAGGAAAAGAAAAATGATGAAACAAAAGAAGCTGAAGGTATTTTATCTAAAAAATTAGATGAATTACTTAAAGATGCTCAAATAGATAGCGAACTTATGGCTAGCTTAGGAGATAGTATCAAAAACTTTGAAGATGTTGCCAAAAACATGGCACCAACTGTAGATTCTATATCTGCTACAAAAAAATATGGCGAAGAAATGTCATTAGCTGCAGCACAAATGGAATCATTAAACAGTTTATATAAAGTACAGTTAGAGAGCGTTAATCGCCAATCTACAATTAACGAAGAAGCGATTGAAAACGCTGCTAAGTTAAAGGAGCAAATGCAATCATTAGCATCTAACCTATCATCATTAAATGGTGTATACGGAGGAATGCTTTCTGCAATGAACAAAAACTAATTAGGATTTTAATCCATTTAACAACTAAAAATTAATTAGTTATGGCAGGAGGACAATTATCTGCAAGGCAGAAAATGATTAACTTGATGTATTTAATATTTATAGCAATGTTAGCTTTAAATATGTCAAAAGAAGTGCTGTCGGCATTCGGTTTAATGAATGAAAGATTAACCGAATCTAATGAAACAGCAACGACAAGAAACGCAAGCTTTATGGATGGATTAGCTGAGAAAGCTAATGATCAACCAGCAAAGTACCAACCGTTAGCAGCAAAAGCAAATTCAATTTCATCTTTAGCAAACGACTTTAATACTTATTTAAATGAGCTTAAAGGAAAAATGATGGCTACTGTTGATAATCCCACTGATTATGAAATCATGGATAAAGGTGATTATCTGGATCAAAATTTCTTCAAAGGCGATAAAATTAAGCCAGAAGGCGAAGTATTTTTAAATCAAATTGCTACGTTTAGAGATGGTGTCGTTGAAATTTTAGCTGATGATTATAAAAATATTTCTGAAGATGTTTTAAAGAAGTTTAATACCGATGAATTAAAACGAGGTATCGGTACTGTAAATTGGTTAGAACACCATTATAAAGGCTTTCCTCTAGTCGCTTCTTTAACTAAAATGACCCAGTTACAAGCAGATATTAAAACGACCCAATCGGAAGTTTTAAGTGCGATGTTACAAGGGACATTAACTAGCGAAGTTTCTATGACAAACTATACGACATTATTGGAAGCTGATCCTTCATACTTCAATGGAGAATCTTTCGATGGTAGTATTGTTTTAGGTCGTAAAGATGCATCTACTAGACCCAATAGAGTAGAATTATACCTAGACGGAAGACGATTAGGTGCTAATGAGACTTCTATAGAAAGCGGAAAAGTAAAATTAAATTTCAATACAGGTAGAGCTGGAGAACATAAAATCACTGGGAAATTAGTTTTCCTTGAAGATGGGAAAGAAACTGAAGTTCTTGTAGATCAAAAATTCTTAACAGTTCCAAAACCAAATGCTGCAACAATTTCAGCAGATAAGATGAATGTAGTTTATCGTGGTGTTGATAACCCGATGACAATTTCATTTGCAGGAATATCAGATAATAATGTTGAAGCCTCTGCGCAAGGATACTTGAAAAAGGTTAGCGGAGACGGGAAATATGTTATGAATGTAACTAGAGCAAAAGGAAGAGAAATAACAATTAATGTTAATGGAACTTTAGCTGATGGTTCTAAAGTACCAGATAATGCTACATTTAGAATTAAAGATATTCCAAGACCTACAGGAACCATAAGAGGAGAAGTAGGCTCTGTTACTATGCAACGTAATAGTCTTGATATTTCAACCATTGGTGCAAAATTGGATGATTTCGATTTTGAATTACCATTAAATATTACTGGATTTAGTTTTAAAGTTCCTGGACAGCCAACAATAGCTGTAACTGGAAATAAGTTAAATGCCAGAGCAAAACAAGCTTTACGTAAAGCAAAGCGTGGTGCGGGTATTCAAATATTTAATATCCAAGCTAAAATACAAGGAAACTCAACCTATAAGTTGAAAAAGGTTTCTCCTGTATTTATTGAGTTAACAAATTAAAATAGACGAGTTATATTAATAACGATCTCTAATAATTTAATAGAAGTAAGATGAATTTAAAAAGTTTTTTAATTGCCGTTCTATGTGTTTTTGCTGTTAGCAGCTCCTTTGGGCAAGCCAATATTTTAAACGCTAAAAGTCCTGAAGAGATTGGTGTAAAAACAGATGCACAAATATTTATGGACAATGATAAGCCATTAGAATATGGCTATGTTGACGACAGAGATATCTTGTATTCTAGTATGGTTTGGGAAAAAGTTGTTCTTGATGAGCGCGTGAACTTTCCACTGTATTATCCAATAGATACTAATAATATTAGTAAACACAGACGTTCTTTATTTGATGTGATCATGAAGAGTGTTAAAAACGGAGATATAAAGAATATTTATGATGATTCTTATTTTACAACCAAACGAACTTTAAAGGATATTGAAGCATCAATGGTATTAGTTGACACGACTGAACTTGGTGTTGAACAATTTAATGCTGGCGAAGAAATTTCTCAAGAATACGTTAATCGAACAGAGATTACAGCAGCTCATGTTGTTGAATATCATATTAAAGGATTGTATTATTTTGACAAACGTCAGGGTGAATTGAAGTACCGTTTATTAGGGATTGCTCCTGTAGTTCCTGATGTAAATACTTTAACATCCGATGAGCCCGATTTAGTGCCATTATTTTGGGTATTTTTCCCAGATGCCAGAGAAGTATTGCATGTTGCAAAAGCATTCAATGGTAAAAATAGTGCCATCCCCTTATCGTTTGATCACCTCTTAAATGCCAGGCGTTTTAACGGCTATATTTTCAAAGAAGAAAATGTGCAGGGCGACAGGGCAATTACAGAATATATTCATGAGAATGCATTAATGCAGTTATTAGAATCAGATCGAGTAAAAGATAAAATTCGAAATTTCGAACAAGATATGTGGAGCTACTAAGCTAGTGTAAACAATAATAATTTAAACGCTCACAAATTTTGTGAGCGTTTTTTTGTGGAATTCATTTTGGGTTGTACTAAATTTGTAGACCTATGAAAGTTGATTATATAATTGTTGGATCCGGCCTTGCTGGCATATTATTTTGTGAAGTATTAAAACAACATGGAAAAACATATGTCGTTGTTGATAATAATTCGCAGCAGTCTTCTGTCGTTGCAGGAGGTTTATATAATCCAGTGATTTTAAAACGTTTTTCTGAAGTTTGGAAATCTAAAACACAAATGGAATTGGCGCTACCAATGTACCATGCTATGGAAAAAGAACTTGGTATTCCTCTTGATTATAAAGTCCCAATATATAGATTGTTCGCTTCTATTGAAGAACAGAATAATTGGTTTACAGCTTGTGATAAGCCTAATTTATCACCCTTCTTGTCCACCAATATAATCTCAAATACCAACCCTGCTATTGCCGGTGATTATGGATTTGGTGAGGTGTTGCAAACGGGTCGTATTCATACTGCGGTATTAGTAGCGGTTTATAAAAACAAGCTCAAACAAAACGATAGTTTATTGGAGGAATCATTTGATTTTGATGTACTGGATTATTGTGATACAGTAAACTACAAAGGCTATGAAGCAAAACAGATTGTATTTGCTGAAGGATTTGGTTTGACACATAATCCGTATTTTAATTATTTACCACTTAAAGCAACAAAAGGAGAGCTGTTAACTATCCAGGCTCCCGATTTGAAAATAGATTATATTTTGAAATCGAGTGTTTTTTTAATGCCTCTAGGAGATGATTTATATCTTGTTGGCGCGACCTATGAATGGAATGATTTGAATAATACCACAACTGTTAAAGCAAAAGAAGAACTGTTGGAGAAATTAAAAACCTTCTTAAAATGTGATTTTACTGTAGTAAATCAAGTCGCTGGAATACGCCCAACAGTTAAAGATAGAAGACCATTGGTTGGACGGCATCCAGAGCATAAAAATTTATATGTCTTGAATGGTTTAGGAACTCGTGGTGTTATGATCGCACCATATGTAGCTCATGAGTTATACAATTTTATTGAAAATGATAGCGCTCTAAATCAAGAAATAGATATCAGTCGTTTTTAATAAAGAACAAATCTGTTTAGTGAAATGCTATGGCTTCTTTACTAATGATTTATCGTAGCTCATAAAAAAGTTAATCCAAATATTACGGGAGAGTCTCAAGATAATTGGTAAACAAGCAACCATTGTAATTACAATAGCAATAAAAGCAGTGATTAAGCTTGTGCCAATAAAACTATAGCTAATCACAAAAGCAGCAACAGCAAACATAATTCCAACAGGATAACTCACATACATTGATCCATAAAAAAAGGAAGGTTCTATTTTATATTTGGTATTGCAACTAGAACAATGATTATGCATTTTTAAAGTCTCAGAAAGGATGAATGCATTTTTATTAATATACATACTTTCATGATGACATTTAGGACAGCAACCTGTTAAAATACTATATATTTTATTTCCTTTTTTTAACATGTTAATTATGTTACTTTTGCGTTTTATTAATTCTACAAAATTAATCTATTAATAGATTAAATAAAGTAATTTTTTTATTGCAAATATGCTTAATATTCATAAAGTTTCTGTTTCGTTTCAAGGCGATTATTTATTTGAAGATATTACCTTCCGTTTAGGAAATGGTGACCGTGTTGGTCTAGTTGGAAAAAATGGTGCGGGGAAGTCGACATTATTAAAAATTTTATCTGGAGAACTAGAAACGAGCTCAGGACAAATCGCCGAGGAAAAGGATCTTCGAATTGGATTTTTAAAACAGGATATAGATTTTATTTTTGGTAGAACTGTACTCGAAGAATCTTATCAGGCATTTTCCGAAATAAAAGCCTTAGAAGCAAAAATTGAAGATATCAATACTCAATTGGCAGAACGAACAGATTATGAAAGTGATGGTTATCATCAATTAATGATAGATCTGAATGAGATTCAGCATCAATATGAAATAATAGGAGGTTATAGCTATCAAGGTGAAACCGAAAAAATACTTCAAGGGTTAGGATTTAAACGTGAAGATTTTAATAAACTTACGGATACCTTTTCAGGAGGCTGGCGAATGCGAATTGAATTGGCTAAATTATTACTTCAACACAACGATGTATTATTATTAGATGAGCCAACAAATCACTTAGATATAGAATCTATTATTTGGCTGGAGACTTTTTTAAAGGGTTACACTGGGGCGGTGGTAATTGTATCACACGATAAAATGTTTTTAGATAATGTAACCAATCGAACTATAGAAATTTCTCTAGGAAGAATTTATGATTATCCGAAACCATATACCAAATACTTGGTATTACGTGAAGAGATGCGTATTCAGCAATTGGCGTCTCAAAAAAATCAGCAAAAACAAATAGAGCAAACTGAAAAGCTAATTGAGAAATTTAGAGCTAAGGCAAGTAAAGCAACCATGGCCCAATCTCTTATAAAAAAATTAGACAAGATTGACCGTATTGAGGTTGATGCCGATGATAATAGTGTAATGACCTTAAATTTCCCAGTATCAATTACTCCTGGTAAAGTCGTCGTGGAGTCAGAAGGCGTCGCTAAACATTATGGCGATCTTCAGGTATTAAATAATGTGGAGTTATTAGTTGATCGTGATAGTAAAATAGCTTTTGTTGGTCAAAATGGACAAGGAAAATCTACACTGGCAAAAATTATTGTTGGTGATGTTGATTATGAAGGGAAGCTAAAACTTGGACATAATGTTCAAATTGGCTATTTCGCTCAAAACCAAGCTGAGTATTTAGACGGTTCAAGAACCGTATTGGATACTATGATTGATGCAGCTAATGAAACGAATAGAAGTAAGGTTAGAGATATTCTTGGATCTTTTTTATTTAGAGGTGACGATGTTGATAAATATGTGAGGGTACTTTCTGGAGGCGAGAGAAATAGATTGGCCTTGGCCAAATTATTATTACAGCCTTTAAATGTGTTGGTCATGGATGAACCTACCAACCATCTCGATATTAAATCAAAGAATGTACTTAAAGAAGCGTTGAGGAAATTTGAAGGCACTTTAATATTAGTCTCTCATGATAGAGACTTTTTAAAAGGCTTAACCAATAAGGTATACGAATTTAAAGATCAGCGGATAAGAGAATATTTAGGTGATATTGATTTTTATTTGGAGCAACGAAATATTGAAAACCTTAGAGATATTGAAAAAAGAGATGTTGTTAAAAAGCAAGTTGATAAAACTCAGAGTAAACAATCTTATCAAAATCAAAAAAAATTAAAATCTATTAATAATAGATTGAGTAAGGTAGAGTCACAAATTAATCAATTGGAAAAGGAAATAAAAGATATTGATGTGGCTATGGAAACAAACTATAATGCTACAGTTGCACAAGCTAATTTCTTTGAAAACTATCAACATAAAAAAGACCTACTTCAGGAATATATGGAAAATTGGGAAGGAATTCAGTTAGAATTGGAAAAGCTTTAAAATGTAGGCGTATTCCCTCATGATTACCGTTCATCGAATAAAGTTGGCAGTTTAACTAAGTTTTTCTATATTCGCAGTAGATGAGTATCCCCTCTAAATCTACTATTTATGAAAAATACTAAATTGACATTGTTATTTTGTTTGCTAACTACACTTGCATTTTCAAGTGTAAGCACAAAAGAAAGAAACGCTTTATTAGCGATTTACCAATCAACTCAAGGTGAGAACTGGACAGAAACCTGGAATCTCGATGCCCCCATGTCATCATGGTGTGGCATAAGTATTGTAAACGACAATGTTGTTGCAATAGATTTGAGTTTTAATAACCTTCAAGGTGAGCTCCCAGATGAGCTTGGAGACTTGGTATATTTGCAATCCTTAAATTTATTTAGAAATAGAATTAATGGAACATTACCTGAGTCATTCGGGAATTTAAAGCAATTGGAAAATTTGAATATTGCCTTCAATAATTTAGAAGGTAAGATTCCTGAAAATATTTCAGAGCTGTCAAGTTTAAGGACTTTACAGTTGTTCATGAACCAGTTAGAAGGAGGAATTCCTGTAAACATAGGTGCGTTAGAAAACCTTGAAGTTTTAGAATTATATAATAATAATTTATCTGGAACATTACCTGTTTCTTTAGGAGACCTATCTAGTCTAGAATCACTGCAATTAAGTAGTAACTTGTTTAATGGTAAATTACCTTCAAGTTTATACAAATTAAGTGAGTTAAAAATATTAAGCGTATTTGGAAATAAATTAATGGGGAGTTTATCTCCATCAATAGTTAATTTAACAAATCTTGAAGAACTGGTGTTGTCTAACAATGCATTTTATGGCAATTTACCATCAAACTTCACCGATTTAAATAAGTTAAAGATCTTATTATTAACTAATAATAATTTTGAGGGAGAATTAGTCGATTTAAAGGATAAATTTCCTGACTTGAAACAATTCGATTTCGTAAACACACGTTCTCAGAGTTCATTGGCAACTCTTGAAGACGACGATGATTAAAAATTTGTTCTTTAAAAATCACTCAAAAAACTCCCAATAAATTTTTATTGGGAGTTTTTTTTAAAAAGCTTTTTAATTTGAATAAAACGATTATCTTTGCAGTCCAATATCGCGGGATAGAGCAGTAGGTAGCTCGTCGGGCTCATAACCCGAAGGTCACTGGTTCGAGTCCAGTTCCCGCTA
>CAJXVU010000019.1 GCA_913062555.1 uncultured Bacteroidota bacterium | reverse complement strand
ATTAAATCATAAGCTTTAGTTAAAAATTCGCATTTAGACTGATATGGAATTTTGAATTGGAGAGTTTGAATTTTTGACTTTCTGACTTGCCTGCAGCATAGTTTAAGCGTAGTACTCCTGCTTTAGTCAATAGACCAATTCCGAGGCCAAAACCAAATAGCTTTTCTCTAATATTAGTGAGTTCATTTTCAAAGTAAGCAGCGTCAACTATGGAGTGGATATAAATACTTGGACTTAAAGTGTAGCGATATTCAGTGTTTAGTACACTATAAAAAGAAGCAAGTAAACTTTGTTCCTCAAATCCTCGTATAGAGTTGATACCTCCAAATCGCAAAAGTTCGTTATTTAAATAGTTGTCTGAATTTATACCCGCAGTATTGAGTTTAACATAAAAACTGTTAGTGTTGTTTAAATTGAATATTTTATGAGTTCCCAAGCTATAAATAGACTGTTTTTCTTTAAGACTACTACCTTTACGTGTACCTATTCCTACTTTTGATTCAAGAATGAAGTTTATTGGAAACAATTTATTATAGTATTGATATTTTATCAACTCATATTTTATGTTATAAAAAATTGCTTCATAATCTTGGACAAAAGCGGATTGATTTGTGTTTAATAAGTTGTTTGATTGTACGGCATTTATTCCAGAAAAAAGTCTTTGGTTTTTATTTATCTGATAATATAAATCTGCAGATTGATTAATTGTAGTAAACGTGGAGTCTTTTTTGAAAATATTTAGAGCCAATTCTGTTCCAATAGCGGAGCCAAATAAATAGGGGATATTAATATTGGCCTGAAATGTTTTTTGTTCTGAGGCATCGCTTTTATAAATTATTTTAATGGTCTCTCCATAATTGAGGTTATTTGTGAGTTTTAAATTTAAGTAGCCATTAAACTCTATTTTATTAGAAACTTCATTGGTGCCAAATCCAAGAAACCCATCAAATGAATTACTCTTGTTTTTTTCTAAGTATAAATATAAGGATGTGGCTTTATCTGTAAATAACACCTCAGGTGTTTTTAGTTGACTTACAAAATTCAATGTGATCAAATCTTGGGCTTTCTTTTTTATACTGTTCAAATCAAAAGAATCCCCTTGCTTTAGTTTTAAAAAATGTTTCAAAAATGATCTAGGAAATTTTTCATAACCTTTAATAACTATATGGTCTATTGTTCTTGTAGCGTGTGTTGAAATTGAGAGCGTTGCTTGAAGTGAGTTATTATCCTTCTTTTTAATATTCTCCAATCTTTGAGATGCAAACGGTTGACCATCTTCCGAAAGTTTTGAATTGATTAGATTTAGAATAGCTTCGCTGTCTTGGATGGTAGTTACAAAATAATCTGAGTTAACGTGATCAACAATGCCTTCTAAAAATGACTTTGAAATCGTATTTTTATTAAAGTATATATATATGGTGTAAAATTTCTTTTTTAAGCTTAGTGAAGCGCGGTAAGTTGAATCGTTTTGTTGTGAAATGGAAACAGATTTTAATTCAATGTAGCCTGCTTTTTGAAGCTTTAAGTTTAACGCGTTTAATTCATCTTGGAGAGACTTATAATTTGGAAATGATTTTTTATAGCCTATAGAATCTATAGTCATAGTCTCTGAATTGTTTTTTCCGTTTACTAAAAGATTTAAATTTTGAGCTAGGAGGGGAGAAAAGCAGATCATGCTTATACTAAAATATAAAATGAGAGTTTTTATGACCTTCAAAAGCGTTTATTTTGACTATAAAACTAACGGAAATAATGGTTAATTAATATGCTTAACAAATTAAATTATAGAGAACATTGAAAATTAATTATTTAAGATTTGAATTATTCATTTTAATTTCTACCTTTGCAGCCCTCTTAGAAGAGGGTTTAGTAAATAATATTATAGAATAATATGCCAACAATTTCACAATTAGTACGAAAAGGAAGAGCCAAAATAACCAAGAAGAGCAAATCGGCTGCTTTAAATTCGTGTCCTCAACGTAGAGGGGTATGTACTCGTGTTTACACTACAACACCAAAAAAACCAAATTCAGCAATGCGTAAAGTTGCAAGGGTAAGGTTGACAAATGGTAATGAAGTAAATGCGTACATTCCTGGAGAAGGACACAATTTGCAAGAGCACTCGATAGTATTGGTTAGAGGTGGAAGGGTAAAAGATTTGCCAGGAGTTAGATATCATATCGTTCGTGGAGCTTTAGACACCGCAGGTGTAGAAGGTAGAACACAACGTAGATCTAAGTATGGTGCAAAACGCCCTAAAAAGTAATTAAAAAACTTTAAAAAAAAGACATGAGAAAAAGACAGGCCAAAAAAAGACCTCTTTTACCAGATCCACGATTTAATGATCAGTTAGTAACACGTTTTGTTAACATGATGATGTGGGACGGAAAGAAGTCGGTAGCTTTTAAAATTTTCTACGATGCAATTGATATTGTAGAAGAAAAGAAAACAGACGAAGAAAAAACTGCTTTAGAAACTTGGAAAGATGCGTTATCTAATGTTATGCCTCACGTAGAAGTGCGTAGTCGTAGAATAGGTGGAGCAACATTCCAAATTCCAATGCAAATTCGTCCAGACCGTAAAGTTTCTACGGCAATGAAATGGCTAATTAGCTATTCAAGAAAAAGAAACGAAAAATCTATGGCGCAAAAATTAGCAGCAGAAGTATTAGCTGCAGCTAAGGAAGAAGGAGCAGCTGTTAAGAAAAGAGTAGATACTCATAAAATGGCAGAAGCAAATAAAGCGTTCTCACACTTTAGATTTTAATAGGAAATGGCAAGAGATTTAAAATATACTAGAAACATAGGTATTGCTGCGCATATTGACGCCGGTAAAACTACGACTACAGAACGTGTATTGTATTATACAGGGGTTTCTCATAAAATTGGTGAAGTACATGATGGTGCTGCAACAATGGACTGGATGGAACAAGAGCAGGAAAGAGGTATTACAATTACTTCTGCTGCGACAACTTGTACTTGGCAATTCCCTACTGAAAATGGAGAGCCTACGGCAGATGCTGAAGGCTATCATTTTAATATTATTGATACTCCTGGCCACGTTGATTTTACTGTTGAAGTAAATCGTTCATTACGTGTGCTTGATGGGTTGGTATTCTTATTTAGTGCAGTTGATGGTGTTGAGCCTCAATCTGAAACTAACTGGAGACTAGCTGATAACTATAAAGTTCCAAGAATTGGATTCGTAAATAAAATGGACCGTCAAGGATCTGATTTTATGATGGTTTGTAGCCAAGTTAAATCAATGTTAGGTTCTAATGCAGTGCCTATTGTTTTAAATATTGGTGATGAAGAAGATTTTAAAGGAATCGTTGATTTAGTAAAAAACAGAGCTATTATTTGGCATGATGAAACTCAAGGGGCAACTTTTGATGTTATTGACATTCCAGAAGATATGAAAGAAGAATCTCGTAAATATCGTGCATTACTTATTGAAGAAGTGGCAGGGTATGATGAGAATCTTTTAGAGAAATTCATGGAAGATGAGGACTCTATTACTGAAGACGAAGTGCATGCTGCACTTAGAGCTGCTGTAATGGACATGTCTATTATTCCAATGATTTGTGGTTCTGCTTTTAAAAATAAAGGCGTACAATTCTTATTGGATGCCGTATGTCGTTACTTACCTTCTCCAATGGATAAGGAAGGTATCGTTGGAATAAATCCAGATACAGAGCTAGAAGAAGTTCGTAAACCTAGAGTTGATGAACCATTCGCTGCTTTAGCATTTAAGATTGCTACTGATCCTTTTGTAGGGCGTTTGGCATTTTTTAGAGCTTATTCAGGTCGTTTAGATGCAGGTTCATATGTTTTAAACAATCGTTCTGGTAAAAAAGAACGTATTTCACGTATTTACCAAATGCATGCTAATAAGCAAAATGCAATTGATTATATAGAAGCTGGAGATATTGGAGCTGCTGTTGGATTTAAATCTATTAAAACAGGAGATACGCTATCTGCAGAAAAACATCCTATTGTTTTAGAATCTATGGACTTCCCAGATCCAGTAATTGGAATTGCTGTGGAGCCAAAGACAAAAGCAGATGTCGATAAATTAGGTATTGGTTTAGGTAAACTAGCCGAAGAAGATCCAACATTTACAGTGCGTTCAGATGAAGCTTCAGGACAGACTATTATTTCTGGAATGGGTGAACTTCACTTGGATGTAATTGTTGATCGTTTAAGACGTGAGTTTAAAGTAGAAGTAAATCAAGGTCAACCTCAAGTAGAATACAAAGAAGCTATTACTCAAGCTGCTGATCATAGAGAAGTTTATAAAAAACAATCTGGTGGTCGTGGTAAATTTGCTGATATCGTATTTACGGTTGAGCCAGCAGATGAAGGTGAAACAGGGCTTCAATTTGTATCTAAAATTAAAGGTGGTAATGTTCCTAAAGAATTTATCCCTTCAATTGAAAAAGGATTCAAAATGGCTATGGTTAATGGTCCTTTAGCGGGATATGAAATTGATGCTATGAAAGTGACATTGAAAGATGGATCTTACCATGATGTGGATTCTGATCAACTTTCTTTCGAATTAGCTGCTAAGATTGGATTTAAAAATGCTGCAAAAGCTGCAAAAGCAGTTATTATGGAGCCTATTATGAAAATGGAGGTAATTACACCCGAAGAAAATATGGGTGATATCGTTGGTGATTTAAACCGTCGTCGAGGACAAGTTAGTGATATGGGAGATAGAGCTGGAGCAAAAACTGTAAAAGCTACCGTACCATTATCTGAAATGTTTGGATATGTAACTACATTAAGAACATTGTCTTCTGGTCGTGCTACATCAACAATGGAATTTTCGCATTATGCTGAAACTCCATCAAATATATCAGAAGAAGTAATTAAAGCTGCTAAAGGCGTTGAATCGTAAATTTTAAGAAAATGAGTCAGAAAATCAGAATAAAATTAAAGTCTTACGATCATAACTTAGTAGACAAGTCTGCTGATAAGATTGTAAAAACAGTAAAAAGTACAGGTGCAGTTGTAACAGGACCAATTCCGTTGCCAACACACAAGAAAATTTTCACTGTATTACGTTCACCACACGTAAACAAGAAGTCAAGAGAGCAATTTCAATTGTGTTCATACAAAAGATTACTGGATATTTACAGTTCATCTTCTAAAACAATTGATGCCCTAATGAAACTTGAATTACCAAGTGGAGTTGAAGTAGAGATCAAGGTATAAGTTGTTCCTTCTGTGAAAACGGAAGTTTGTTCAAGTTATAACTTAAAAATTTCTGCTAAAGCAGGAAATAAACATGTCCCAAGCGATTGGCAAGGGAAAAACGGTAAAAATACAATTCAGGGTTGAAAAGTATTTTAGCCCTGAAGTTTTTTTAAATAAATAGTAATAATAAATTAATAATAATTATGTCTGGGTTAATTGGAAGAAAAATCGGCATGACCAGCATCTTTGATGTAAACGGGAAAAATATCCCTTGTACAGTAATCGAAGTTGGACCATGCGTTGTTACCCAAGTCAGAACTGAAGAAGTTGATGGTTATAAAGCCCTTCAACTTGGTTTCGATGACAAGACAGAAAAAAATGCTACAAAAGCTGACGTTGGTCATGCTAAAAAAGCAGGAACTTCTGTTAAAAGAAAAGTCGCTGAATTTCAAGGTTTTGATGAGGAGTACAAATTAGGTGATACAATCACCGTAGAGCACTTTGAAGAAGGTGAATTTGTTGATGTTGCTGCAACATCAAAAGGTAAAGGATTTCAAGGTGTTGTAAAAAGACACGGTTTTGCGGGTGTAGGTCAAGCTACTCACGGTCAACATAACCGTTTAAGAGCGCCAGGATCTATTGGAGCTGCATCATACCCTGCAAGAGTATTCAAAGGAATGCGAATGGCAGGAAGAATGGGTGGTGAAAAAGTGAAAGTTCAAAATTTAAGAGTTTTAAAAGTAGTTACAGATAAGAATCTACTTGTTGTTAAAGGATGCGTTCCTGGACACAAAAACGCTTATGTAACAATTCAGAAGTAATGAAGGTAGCAGTTTTAGATATAAACGGAAAAGACACAGGTAGAAAGGTAGACCTTTCTAAAAGTGTTTATGCTATAGAGCCTAATAACCATGCAGTATATCTTGATGTAAAGCAATATCTTGCTAATCAACGTCAAGGAACGCATAAGGCTAAAGAAAGAGCAGAGATTACAGGAAGTACACGTAAGATTAAAAAACAAAAGGGTACAGGAACTGCGAGAGCGGGTAGTATCAAGTCTGGTGTATTTAGAGGTGGTGGACGTATGTTTGGTCCAAGACCAAGAAATTATGGCTTCAAGCTTAATAAGAATTTGAAACGTTTAGCGCGTAAATCAGCATTGTCAATTAAGGCTGGTGAGAAGTCAATAACAGTTTTGGAAGACTTCAATTTTGATGCTCCAAAAACGAAAAATTTCACTGATGTATTAAAGGCTTTAGGCTTAGAAAACAAAAAATCTTTGTTTGTGTTGGGAGCTTCAAATAATAATGTATATTTGTCGTCACGCAATTTAAAGGGGTCAGAGGTTATAAATAACTCAGAATTAAGTACTTACAAGATTTTAAACGCAAATCAGGTAGTTCTTTTGGAAAGCTCTTTAGAAGGAATTGAATCGAATTTAAGTAAATAAGAAAACCATGAATATCTTAATTAAACCGATAATCACAGAAAAGGCAACTAACGATAGTGAATTAAACAATCGTTATAGCTTTCAAGTGAATACAAAGGCGAACAAGGTAGAAATCAAAAAAGCAGTGGAAGCTGCTTATGGAGTTTCTGTTGCTAAAGTTCGAACTATTAATGTCCGTCCAGATAGAAAAACACGTCATACAAAGACGGGAATTCAAGTTGGTAAAACAAATGCTGTTAAAAAAGCGATTGTACAACTGGCGGAAGGTGAATCAATTGATTTATACGCTAACATGTAATTAGACGAAAATGTCAGTAAGAAAATTAAAACCAATCACACCAGGACAGCGATTTAGAGTAGTAAACGGATTTGACGCCATTACTACTGATAAGCCGGAGAAAAGTTTATTAACTCCGAAAAAACGTTCAGGTGGTAGAAACAGTCAAGGAAAAATGACCATGCGCTATTTAGGTGGAGGTCATAAGAAAAGGTATCGTATTATAGATTTTAAAAGAGACAGAGCAGGAATTCCTGCCGAAGTTAAATCTATTGAGTATGATCCAAACAGAACTGCGTTTATCGCATTACTTAATTATCAAGATGGTGAAAAAAGATACATCATTGCTCAAAATGGACTTCAGGTTGGGCAAACGGTAGTATCTGGTGATAGCGATGTAGCTCCAGAAATTGGAAATGCAATGCCATTAAGCCAAATTCCACTAGGAACAATTATTTCTTGTATTGAATTACGACCAGGTCAAGGTGCTGTTATGGCGCGTAGTGCTGGTGCTTTTGCTCAATTAATGGCGAGAGACGGTAAATTTGCTACAGTTAAATTACCATCAGGTGAAACAAGATTAATTCTTGCAAATTGTTTAGCAACGATAGGAGTTGTGTCTAACTCAGATCATCAATTACTAGTATCTGGTAAAGCAGGTAGAAGTAGATGGTTAGGAAGACGTCCACGTACTAGACCAGTAGTTATGAATCCAGTCGATCATCCAATGGGTGGTGGTGAAGGAAAGTCTTCTGGTGGTCATCCACGTTCTAGAAACGGTATTCCTGCTAAAGGATTCAGAACTCGTTCTAAAACAAAGGCAAGTAATAAATATATTGTAGAACGTAGAAAGAAATAATAAATCATGGCAAGATCATTAAAAAAAGGACCTTACGTTCATTATAAGTTAGAAAAGAAAGTGGCTACTAATGTAGAGAATAACAAAAAGACAGTAATTAAAACTTGGTCTAGAGCAAGTATGATTACTCCGGATTTTGTTGGACAAACAATAGCAGTACACAATGGCCGTCAATTTGTACCAGTTTACGTAACTGAAAACATGGTAGGTCATAAACTAGGAGAATTTTCACCGACAAGATCATTTAGAGGTCATGCAGGTGCTAAAAATAAAGGTAAAAGATAAGAGCTATGGGAAGTCGTAAAAAACAAATGGCAGACGCTATTAAGGCAGGAAAAAAGCAAGTTGCTTTTGCAAAGCTTAATAACTGTCCTACGTCACCAAGAAAAATGCGCTTAGTAGCCGATTTAGTAAGAGGCGAAAAGGTAGAAAAGGCACTTAATATTTTGAGATTCAGTCCAAAAGAAGCATCACGACGTTTAGAGAAATTGTTATTGTCTGCAGTTGCAAACTGGCAATCTAAAAATGAAGATGCTGATATTGAAGAAGCTGAATTATTTGTAAAAGAGATTAGAGTTGATGGTGGATCTATGTTAAAAAGATTACGTCCAGCACCTCAAGGTCGTGCGCATAGAATTAGAAAAAGATCTAATCACGTAACACTCGTGCTTGGAGCTAACAATAACACACAAAGCAATTAATAAATGGGACAAAAGACAAATCCAATAGGAAATCGCCTTGGTATAATCAGAGGATGGGAATCTAACTGGTACGGAGGTAATGATTATGGAGATAAGCTTGCTGAGGATGATAAAATCAGAAAGTATATCTACGCTCGTTTATCAAAAGCTAGTGTGTCGAGAGTAATCATCGAAAGAACTCTTAAACTTGTAACCGTTACTATCACTACGGCTCGTCCAGGTATCATTATTGGTAAAGGCGGTCAAGAGGTAGACAAGTTGAAGGAAGAGCTTAAAAAGATTACAGGTAAAGAAGTTCAGTTAAACATCTTTGAAATTAAAAGACCTGAGTTGGATGGATATTTGGTAGCATCAAGTGTTGCTCGCCAAATTGAAAACCGTATCTCATACAAACGTGCAATCAAGATGGCTATTCAGGCTGCAATGCGTATGAATGCGGAGGGGATTAAAATTCAAATTAGTGGACGTTTAAATGGTGCTGAAATGGCACGTAGCGAACACTTTAAAGATGGACGTATTCCTTTATCTACATTTAGAGCCGATATTGATTATGCTTTAGTTGAAGCGCATACTACTTATGGTAGATTGGGTATTAAAGTATGGATCATGAAAGGTGAAGTATATGGTAAAAGAGAACTTTCTCCTCTTGTTGGTTTATCTAAGAAGCAAGGAAAAGGTGGACGTGGTGGAAATAAGAATCAATCTCGTCGTAGAAAGTAATTTTTTAAATTAAAGAAAAATGTTACAACCAAAAAGAACAAAATTTCGTAAGCAACAAAAAGGGCGCATGAAAGGGAACTCTGGAAGAGGGCATCTACTTTCTAACGGAATGTTTGGTATAAAATCGTTAGACTCGAAGTTTATAACTTCACGTCAAATTGAGGCCGCGCGTATTGCTGCTACACGTCACATGAAAAGAGAAGGGCAATTATGGATTAAAATATTTCCAGACAAGCCTATTACAAAAAAGCCTCTTGAAGTACGTATGGGTAAAGGTAAAGGTGCTGTTGAGTATTGGGCAGCTGTTGTTAAACCAGGAAGAGTTTTATTTGAAGTAGGTGGAGTGCCTATGGACGTTGCAAAAGAAGCATTACGTTTAGCAGCACAAAAACTACCAGTTAAAACTAAGTTTATTATCGCTAGAGATTTTGAAGCTTAATTTATTGATATTATGAAACAATCAGAAATTAAAGAACTGTCTACAGCTGAGTTACAAGAGAAACTTGGTGAAACTAAAAAGAGTTATGCTGACCTTAATATGGCTCATGCATTAAGCCCTCTTGAAAATCCAATTCAGTTACGCGCTGTAAGAAGAAGTGTAGCTAGAATTGCAACAGAGTTAACTAAAAGAGAAGTACAATAATTGTATTCTGCTGAAAGATGGAAAAAAGAAACTTAAGAAAAGAACGTATAGGTGTTGTTACTAGTAACAAAATGCAGAAATCAATTGTGGTTGCTGAAGTAAAAAAGGTAAAACACCCTATGTACGGTAAGTTCGTGTTGAAAACGAAAAAATACGTTGCACACGACGAAACAAACGACTGTAACATTGGAGATACAGTAAAGATCATGGAAACACGACCTTTAAGTAAATCTAAATGTTGGAGATTAGTAGAAATAATTGAAAGAGCTAAGTAATTATGGTACAACAAGAATCAAGATTAAAAGTAGCTGATAACACTGGAGCAAAGGAAGTTTTAACTATCCGAGTTTTAGGTGGTACAAAAAGAAGATATGCTTCTGTTGGTGACAAAATTGTTGTTACTATAAAAGATGCAACTCCTAATGGAAGTATTAAAAAGGGAGCTGTTTCTACGGCAGTAGTTATTCGTACTGTGAAAGAAGTTAGACGACCAGATGGCTCATACATCAGATTTGATGATAACGCCTGTGTCCTTTTAAATCCAACTGGAGAAATGAGAGGTACACGTGTATTTGGACCTGTAGCTAGAGAACTTCGTGATAAACAATTCATGAAAATTGTATCATTAGCACCAGAGGTGCTTTAATGCAAAATATTAAGATGGGAAAGCTTAAAATAAAATCAGGAGATACCGTAAAAGTTATTGCTGGAGACCATAAAGGTTCTGAAGGTAAGGTTGTTAAAGTATTCTCTGAGAAGAATAAGGCGATTGTAGAGGGTGTGAATATGGTGAAAAAACATATGAAACCTAATGCTCAAAATCCGCAAGGAGGAATCGTAGAAAAGGAAGCAGCTATTCAAATATCTAACTTATCATTGTTAACTTCTAAGGGAGAACTAACAAGAGTTGGATATAGAATGGAAGGCGATAAGAAAGTGAGATTTGCTATAAAATCTAATGAAGTAATATAAAAGTTATGGCTTATATTTCAAGATTAAAACAAGAGTACAACGACAAGGTTGTTTCTGCTCTTACAGAAGAGTTCGGATATAAAAATGTAATGGAAGTTCCTAAACTAACTAAGATAGTATTATCAAGGGGAGTTGGAGGAGCAGTTGCAGACAAAAAGTTGATCGACTATGCTTTAGACGAGATGACTAAAATATCAGGACAAAAAGCTATTGCTACAATATCTAAAAAGGATGTTGCATCATTTAAATTGCGTAAAGGCATGCCAATTGGTGCTAAAGTTACTTTAAGAGGTGAGCAAATGTATGAGTTTTTAGATCGTTTAGTAACATCTTCTTTACCACGTGTAAGAGATTTTAATGGTATAAAAGCTACAGGATTTGACGGTAGAGGTAATTACAGTTTAGGAATTACGGAACAAATTATTTTTCCGGAAATTGATATCGATAAAGTAAATAAAATTACTGGTATGGATATTACTTTTGTAACTACTGCCGATACCGATAAAGAAGCAAAATCATTATTAACAGAATTAGGGTTACCTTTTAAAAAGAACTAAGTTATGGCTAAAGAATCAATGAAAGCCCGCGAGGTGAAAAGAGCTAAAACAGTAGCGAAATATGCAGAGAAAAGAAAGGCTTTGAAAGAAGCTGGAGATTACGAAGCATTACAAAAGTTGCCTAAAAATGCTTCTCCAGTTCGTATGCATAACAGATGTAAATTAACAGGAAGACCAAAAGGTTACATGCGTACCTTTGGTGTTTCTCGTGTTATGTTTAGAGAAATGGCTAATAATGGGTTAATACCTGGTGTTAGAAAAGCAAGTTGGTAAAATTATAAATTGATTTTAGGTTCGAAGAAATCGTTTTTTCGAAAACCAGAATCGCAAATGAATACATATGTATACAGATCCAATAGCGGATTACCTTACTAGAGTTAGAAATGCTGTGAGAGCCAACCATAGAGTTGTGGAAATTCCAGCATCTAACCTAAAGAAAGAAATCACAAAAATATTATTCGATCAAGGATATATTTTAAGTTACAAATTCGATGATTCTTCAGTACAAGGGACAATTAAAATTGCCCTGAAGTACACTCAAGATACCAAAGAGTCTGTAATTAAGAAAATCCAAAGAATAAGTAAACCAGGTTTACGTAAGTACGCAAGTTCAAAAGAACTACCTAGAATCCTTAATGGTCTTGGTATTGCCATAATTTCTACTTCTCATGGAGTAATGACTGGTAAACAAGCTCAAAGAGAGAATGTAGGTGGGGAAGTATTGTGTTACGTTTACTAATAAAAGACAAGTAAGAAATGTCAAGAATAGGTAATAACCCAGTAACAATTCCAGAAGGAGTTACAGTTGATATCAACGAAAACATAGTTACAGTAAAAGGAAAACTTGGAGAGTTATCTCAAGATTTTGTCACTGTATCTGTTAAAGTTGAAGAAGGAAAGGTTTTAGTTGAACGTTCTGCTGAAACAAAGGATCAAAAATCTAAGCATGGTCTATTTAGAGCATTAATCAGTAATATGATTGATGGTGTTACTAAAGGATGGACTAAAGAATTAGAATTGGTAGGTGTAGGATATAGAGCTAGTAATCAAGGTCAGAAACTAGATTTAGCTTTAGGATTTTCACATAATATTGTTTTAAATATAGCTCCTGAAGTTAAAGTTGAAACAATATCGGAAAAAGGAAAGAATCCTATCATTAAATTAACTTCTCACGATAAGCAACTTGTCGGACAAGTAGCGGCTAAGATTCGTGGTTTTAGACCACCAGAGCCTTACAAAGGAAAAGGAGTTAAGTTTGTTGGTGAAGAAATAAGAAGAAAAGCAGGTAAATCAGCTTAATAAGAGAATTATGGCATTATCAAAGAACGATAGAAGACAAAGGATAAAGAACAGAATTCGTAAAATAGTTTCAGGTACTGAAACTAAACCAAGATTATCTGTTTTTAGAAGTAATAAAGAAATTTATGCTCAAATAGTTGATGACGTAACTGGTGAAACAATCAGTGCAGCATCATCAAGAGATAACGATGTTAATTCTGCTAAAGGAACTAAGATAGAAATAGCTGCTTTGGTAGGTAAGTCTGTTGCAGAAAAAGCTTTAAAAGCAGGTGTAGAAACAATCTCTTTTGATAGAGGTGGGTATTTATACCACGGTAGAGTAAAATCATTAGCCGAAGGAGCTAGAGAAGCAGGACTTAAATTCTAAGAAATTATGTATCAAAAATACAAAAGCGCAGAGTTAGTAAAACCAAGTGGGTTAGATCTTAAAGATCGTTTAGTTGGTGTACAAAGAGTTACTAAAGTAACAAAAGGTGGTAGAGCATTTGGTTTCTCGGCAATCGTTGTGATTGGAGATGAAGCTGGTGTTGTAGGACATGGTTTAGGAAAATCTAAAGATGTAGCAAGTGCAATTGCAAAGGCTATTGAAGATGCTAAGAAAAACCTAGTTCGTATTCCACTTATTAAAGGAACTTTACCTCACGAGCAAAAAGGAAAATATGGTGGTGCTAGAGTAAACATTATTCCTGCAGCTCCTGGTACAGGGGTAATTGCTGGTGGAGCTGTAAGAACAGTTCTTGAAGCAGTAGGAGTACATGATGTACTTTCTAAATCTCAAGGTTCCTCAAACCCTCACAATGTGGTGAAAGCAACTTTTGATGCTTTATTACAACTAAGAGATGCTAGAACTATAGCTAAAAATAGAGGAGTGTCTCTAGAAAAAGTTTTTAACGGATAATTAAAGATAAGATGGCTAAGATCAAAGTAACAAAACAAAAAAGTGCGATTAATCGATCGTTGAGACAAAAGAGAACATTAGAATCTCTTGGCTTAAAAAAGATTGGTCAAACTGTAGAACATGACGCCACTCCAAATATCCTTGGTATGGTTAATAAAGTTAAACATTTAGTTTCTGTAGAGGAAGCTTAAAATAAAACTGAAAAATGGATTTAAGTAATTTAAAACCTGCAGAAGGTTCAGTTAGAAATAATAGCAAACGTATAGGTAGAGGTCAAGGATCTGGAAAAGGTGGAACCGCAACAAGGGGTCACAAAGGAGCGAAATCTCGTTCTGGTTATTCTAGAAAAATTGGTTTTGAAGGTGGGCAAATGCCACTTCAAAGACGTGTACCTAAGTTTGGTTTTACTAACATTAACCGTAAAGAATACCAAGGAATTAACTTGGATACTTTACAACAAATGGTTGAAGATAAGAAAGTAAAAGATATCGTAGATTTGGATACAATTATCGCTTTTGGTTTAGCTGGCAAAAATGAGCTGGTTAAAATATTAGGAAGAGGTGAATTAACAACTAAATTAAAAGTATCTGCTCATAAATTTACTGCTTCAGCAAAGGCTGCTATTGAAGCGGCAGGAGGAGAAGCTGTAACTTTATAAAAAAAGACCCAACTAGACAATGAAAATTATAGAAACTTTAAAAAATGTTTGGAAAATTACGGAACTGAAAGATAGAATCTTACTTACATTAGGTTTGCTTTTAGTATATCGTTTTGGAGCACAAGTTGTACTTCCAGGTATTGATGCAAGTCAATTAGGAGCGTTAGGTGATAACACCGAACAAGGACTCTTAGGATTGTTAAATGCGTTTACAGGTGGTGCCTTCGCTAATGCTTCAGTATTTGCCTTAGGTATTATGCCGTATATATCGGCTTCAATTGTTGTACAGTTAATGGGAATAGCAATTCCTTATTTACAAAAACTGCAAAAAGAAGGCGCTAGTGGGCAAAAGAAAATTACGCAAATTACACGTTGGTTAACCATTGCAATTTGTATGGTTCAAGCTCCGGGTTATTTAGTAAGTTTGCCTAGTTTAGGGATTCCGCAATCAGCATTTTTATTAGGACAAGGTGGATTATTTTATTTTTCATCTATTATAATTTTGATTACAGGCTGTGTATTTGCGATGTGGTTAGGAGAAAAAATAACCGACAAAGGTATTGGTAATGGTATTTCATTATTAATTATGGTTGGTATTATTGCTAATCTTCCAGTTT
Source organism: uncultured Bacteroidota bacterium (assembly GCA_913062555.1). Taxonomy (GTDB): domain Bacteria; phylum Bacteroidota; class Bacteroidia; order Flavobacteriales; family Flavobacteriaceae; genus CAJXVU01. The sequence goes on along the minus strand of CAJXVU010000019.1, from coordinate 48,035 downwards.
CATTTGTTCAAGAATATGCTGCAAGGGTAACTGAATCAAATGGTGGTTTAATTATGATATTAATTGAACTAGTTATTTGGATGCTAATTATTATGGCTTCTATAATGTTAGTTATGGCAGTTAGAAAAATTGCTGTTCAGTATGCTAGACGTACTGCGTCTGGTGGCTATGAAAAGAATGTATTTGGATCAAGACAATATATTCCTTTAAAGCTGAATGCATCTGGTGTTATGCCAATTATCTTTGCGCAAGCGATTATGTTTGTTCCTGGACTAATTGGAGGAATGGATTTTATGAAAGATTCAGGAGTAGGCCAATGGTTGCAAATAAATTTTGGAAATAATATGTTCGGGTTGTGGTACAATGTTACATTTGCCTTATTAATTATAGTGTTTACTTATTTTTATACGGCAATTACAGTACCAACAAACAAAATGGCAGATGATTTGAAACGTAGTGGTGGATTTATACCCGGCATACGTCCAGGATCAGAAACCTCTGAATATTTAGACAAAGTAATGTCGCAAATTACATTACCAGGTTCTATATTTTTAGCATTAATTGCAGTGTTCCCTGCCTTTATTGTTCAATTAATGAATGTACAACAGGGATGGGCATTATTTTTCGGTGGTACCTCATTATTAATTATGGTTGGAGTTGCAATCGATACAATGCAGCAGGTAAATTCATACTTGTTGAATAAACACTATGATGGCTTGATGAAGACAGGTAAAAATAGAAAGGCAATTGCTTAATATATTATACAATGGCAAAACAAGCAGCAATAGAACAAGACGGAACAATTATAGAAGCATTATCAAATGCTATGTTTCGTGTTGAATTAGAGAATGGTCACATTGTGACTGCACATATTTCTGGAAAAATGCGTATGCATTATATCAAGTTGTTACCAGGAGACAAAGTAAAATTAGAAATGAGTCCTTATGATTTATCTAAGGCGAGAATAACTTATAGATACTAATACGATGAAAGTAAGAGCATCAGTTAAAAAAAGAAGCGCAGATTGTAAAATTGTGCGTAGAAAAGGAAGACTTTACGTAATCAACAAAAAGAATCCTAGATTCAAACAAAGACAAGGTTAATTATGGCTAGAATTGCAGGTGTAGACATACCAAAACAGAAAAGAGGAATAATTTCTTTGACTTATATCTACGGAGTAGGTAGAAGTAGAGCAAAAGAAATATTAGCTACTGCTAAGGTAGATGAAAGTACTAAAGTTTCAGATTGGACTGATGAAGAAGTCAGTAACATTCGTGAAGCGGTTGGGACTTTTACTATAGAAGGAGAGTTACGCTCTGAAACTCAATTAAACATTAAGCGATTAATGGATATTGGATGTTACAGAGGAATACGTCATAGAGCTGGGCTTCCATTGAGAGGTCAACGCACTAAGAATAACTCTAGAACCAGAAAAGGTAGAAGAAAAACAGTTGCTAATAAGAAAAAGGTAACTAAATAATAATTAATTAGACATTAGTCATTAGTAATTAGAGTTAGATCGAATCTGTTTGAAATGTAAAAGTTTAGGATTCTAACAACTAAAAACTAGCAACTAGAAACTAAAAAATATGGCAAAGTCAAGTACTAAAAAACGTAAAGTTATAGTAGAATCTACTGGAGAAGCACATATAACTGCTTCTTTCAATAACATTATCATTTCTCTTACCAACAAAAAAGGTGACGTAATTTCATGGTCATCTGCTGGTAAAATGGGATTTAGAGGTTCTAAGAAAAATACACCTTACGCGGCTCAATTGGCGGCAGAGGATGCTTTAGGAGCAGCAAAAGAAGCTGGTCTTAAAAAAGTAAAAGTGTATGTTAAGGGACCTGGTAATGGTAGAGAATCTGCTATTAGATCAATTCATAATGGAGGAATTGAAGTTACAGAAATTATTGATGTAACACCAACTCCACATAATGGATGTAGACCTCCAAAACGTAGAAGAGTTTAAGTTTAATAATAAGTATCAACGAGAGATCAATGATTATCGAAGGATAAGATTCAGACCTTAATTCATAATCACTCTCAAAACAAATTTAATATGGCAAGATATACTGGTCCTAAAACTAAAATAGCACGTAAATTCGGTGAAGCTATTTTTGGAGAAGATAAATCTTTTGAAAAAAGAAATTATCCTCCTGGACAACACGGAAACAATAGAAGACGTGGGAAAAAATCGGAATATGCTATCCAATTGATGGAAAAGCAAAAAGCTAAATACACTTATGGTGTTTTAGAACGTCAATTTAGAAACATGTTTAAAAAAGCAACTGCTGCAACTGGTATTACTGGTGAAGTATTGTTACAATTATGTGAATCTAGATTAGACAATGTAGTATTTAGAATGGGTTTATCTCGTTCTAGAAGAGGAGCAAGACAATTAGTTTCTCATAGACATATTACAGTAAATGGTGAAATAGTAAACATCGCATCATATTCTTTAAAAGCTGGTGACGTTGTTGCTGTTAGAGAAAAATCTAAATCTTTAGAAGCAATTGATAGTGCATTAGCAGGATCAAGCAGTGTTTATGAGTGGATTACTTGGAATAATGACACTATGCAAGGAACATTTGTTTCTGTTCCTGCAAGAGTTCAAATTCCTGAAAATATTAATGAGCAATTCATCGTTGAATTATATTCTAAATAATAACTGATACATTAAGCAATATGGCAATTTTAAATTTTCAAAAGCCCGATAAAGTAATCATGATTAATTCTACTGATTCGGAAGGTAAATTCGAGTTTAGACCTTTAGAACCTGGTTATGGATTAACAGTTGGAAATGCTTTGAGAAGAGTTTTATTATCTTCTTTAGAGGGATTTGCAATTACATCGGTTAGAATTGAAGGCGTAGAACATGAGTTTTCTACAATTGCAGGTGTAGTTGAGGATGTAACAGAAATTATATTGAATTTAAAACAAATTCGTTTTAGACGTCAAATTGACGAAATTGATAACGAATCTGTTTCAATTTCAATTTCTGGACAAGAGCAAATTACTGCTGGTGATTTCCAAAAATTTATTTCAGGATTCCAAGTTTTAAATTCAGATATGGTAATCTGTAATCTTGATCCTAAAGTAAGTATTAACATGGAAATAAGTATAGAAAAAGGAAGAGGATATGTACCTGCTGAGGAAAATAAAAAAGCTACAGCACCAATTGGTACAATCTTTACTGATTCTATTTATACGCCAATAAAAAATGTTAAATATGGTGTTGAGAACTTTCGTGTAGAACAAAAAACTGATTACGAAAAATTGGTTTTTGAAATCTTAACTGATGGTTCTATTAGTCCTCAAGATGCTTTAACTGAAGCTGCTAAAATATTAATTCATCATTTCATGTTATTCTCTGATGAAAGAATAACACTGGAAGCAGATGAAATTGCACAAACTGAAACTTATGATGAAGAATCACTTCATATGAGACAGTTATTGAAAACCAAACTTATTGATATGGATCTTTCAGTACGTGCTCTTAATTGTTTAAAAGCTGCAGAAGTAGATACTTTGGGTGACTTAGTATCATTTAACAAAAATGACCTGATGAAGTTCCGTAATTTCGGAAAGAAATCTTTAACTGAGCTTGAAGAGCTTGTAAATGTTAAAGGGCTTAACTTTGGAATGGATTTAAGTAAATATAAATTAGATAAAGACTAACACATCATATTTTGCTCCTCTTAAAGAGTTGAAGCAAGATGGTGGTTAATATTAAAAGATATGAGACACGGAAAAAAGATAAACCATTTAGGTAGAAAAACCGCTCACAGAAAATCAATGTTGGCAAATATGGCTTGTTCTTTAATAGAGCATAAGCGTATTAACACAACCGTTGCTAAGGCGAAAGCTTTAAAACAATTTGTTGAACCAATGATTACTAAATCAAAGGAAGATACAACGCATAACAGACGTATTGTTTTTGGTCGTTTAAGACAAAAAGAAGCGGTTGCAGAATTGTTTAGAGATGTTGCTGCTAAAATAGGTGATCGTCCTGGAGGATATACAAGAATTATTAGACTTGGTAATCGTCTTGGTGATAATGCTGATATGGCAATGATTGAACTTGTAGATTATAACGAAATTTATAATGCAGGAAAAGAAACTAAGAAGACTACGAGAAGAAGTCGTAGAGGAGGTAGCAAAGCTGCTGCTCCAGTTGTTGAAACTAAAGCTACTAACGAAGAAGAGTAGAGTGTTGTTTTAGACATAATATTATATAATACATTGACTTAATGTGTTAAAAAAGGGTAAACTTTATAAGGTTTACCCTTTTCTATTTACTTCTTTTACTATTTTTATCGAACAATTTAAAACTAACTTAATAATTACTTAAACTAACTTATGAAATCAATTTTAACATTAGCCATTGTACTTTTTGTAGGAGTATTGACCGCACAAAATGAAGGTGTAACCAATAATACACAAGGAACAATTTTTAATGCAGCAAGTGCATCTAATTCGTATGGTGCTTCAACACATTTTACCAATCCTAAAAGAGTAGTAGAAGGATCGGTTCATTTATTTAAAAAATGGAATAATAATGCTGTAATTATTACAAATGATAACCAACGATTTACAATTAAAAATATCAATTTGAATATTGAACGTAATACTTTCGAATCAAAAATATCTGAGGATTCATTGTTTACTTTTAATTTTAATAACATCGATAAATTTATAATAAATAATAAAGTATTTAAAAACTATTATTATGACGATGATAATCGAGTTTATGAATTAATTTATCAATCAGATGAGTTCAATATTATGAAAGGCCATAAAGTCCAATTGATTGAGGGTTCAGCAAATCCTATGGTAAATAGAAAATTTGACAGAAACATTCAGAAGTCTTCATATTATATCATGAAAGAGGGTAAAATCAAACCTTTTAAATTGAAAAAGAAGAAAATTTTGCGTCTAGTTGATGGTGATGTTGAAAGAGCTCAAAAAATCGAACAATATGTTAAAGAAAATAGACTTTCTTATAAAAAAGAATATGATGTAAGAAGAGCTTTAGAGTATACAGCGAAGAATTAAGTTAAACTAAATTAATAAAGTTATGAGATATCTTTTATTATTAATAATTACCCTATTTACAGGGGTGATTACAGGACAAAATGAGGGTTTTAGGAATAATGCAGATGCCCTTGTATTAGCAGCAAATGCTACTCAAGGATCGTTTGGTGCCACCGCACATTTTACCAATCCAAAAAGAACAACAGATGGATCGGTATATCTATTTAAAAAATGGAAAAATTATGCCATGATCGTTACGATCAACGATGAGAAATTTTCTTTAAATAATATTAATTTAAATATTGAAAAGAATGTTTTTGTTTCGAAGATTAGTGAAGATTCCATATTTACGTTCAATTTTAATAATATAGATAAGTTCATAGTTAATAATAGAAAATTCAAAAGTTTCTATCATATAAATGAAAACCGAGTTTTTGAAGTGATTTATGAGTCCGATGATTTCACTATTATGAAAGGATATAGGGTCTCTCTAATAGAAGGATCTGCAAATCCTATGATTAATAGGAAAAACAATAAGTTGGTTCAAAAATCTTCCATTTATGTAATGAAAGGAAATGATATAAACTCTTTTAAATTATCTAAAAAAAGAATTTTGGCACTCATTGGTAATGATGCTGAAAGAGTTAATAAAATAGAACAATTTGCCAGTGAGAATAGGTTGTCGTACAAAGATCCAATTGATGTACGAAGCATGTTAGAGCATTGTTGTTTAAATAATTAAGTTAATTAGTATTCAAGTCTATTTATGAAAGCCTACTTTGTTATTGGTGTATTTATTTCCATTTTAAGTTTGAATAATTAAATACTTGGAGATATTGGCCACACACACACACACACAACATGGATGTTGTAGCTGTAAAAAAGTTTAATTAGAAGTGATGTTTTAAAGACTTTAGCTATAATAAAAATGTATTGGTTAATATATCAAAGAAGATAAACGGTCATTTGAAAAAGAAAAGAGGATTATAGAATACTTGGTTTGTCTCTGCAAAACAGTAGTCTTTAAGTTAAAAAAAAGGAGTTAATTAATTAACTCCTTTTTTTTATGCAAAAAAATTATGTAAATCAACAGTATAAAATTATTTTTGCAAAACTTTACAATACAACGACAATGAAATACCAAACACGAAAAAAAGCCATAATCCTATTAGCCGATGGTACCATTTTTTATGGAAAAGCTGTTGGAAGAGAAGGAAGTGCTTTTGGAGAAGTATGTTTTAATACCGGAATGACTGGTTATCAGGAGATTTTTACAGACCCTTCGTATTTTGGGCAACTCATGGTAGCGACCAATGCGCATATTGGTAATTATGGTGTTAATGATGAAGAAATCGAATCAGATTCAATAAAGATATCGGGTTTAATATGTAAAAATTTTAGTTATAATTATTCTCGTGATCGTGCTAATGATTCCTTGGAAGGGTTTTTTGAGAAAAATGACCTTATGGCTATTTCTGATGTGGATACTAGAGCATTGGTGAGTTATATCCGTGATCATGGTGCCATGAATGCCGTAATTTCTACAGAAGTTGATAATATTGAATCTTTAAAGAAACAATTAGCTGAAGTGCCAAATATGGATGGACTTGAGCTTGCTTCTGAAGTGTCAACTAAAGAACCATACTATTATGGTGAAGCGAATGCATCGATTAAAATTGCAGCTTTAGATATAGGAATAAAAAAGAATATACTTCGTAATCTGTCAAAACGAGATGCCTATATAAAAGTGTTTCCTTATAATGCTTCTTTTGAAGAGATGAGTGCTTGGAATCCTGACGGCTATTTTTTATCAAATGGTCCTGGAGATCCAGAACCATTGGTTGAAGCACAAAGTTTAGCCAAAGAAATTATTAAAAGAGATTTACCATTATTCGGAATTTGTTTAGGGCATCAGGTTATAGCCTTAGCGAATGGAGTATCAACATACAAAATGCATAATGGACATAGAGGTATAAATCATCCAGTTAAGAATCTTATTACTGGAAAAGGTGAGATTACATCACAAAATCATGGTTTTGCTGTTAATAGAGAAGAATCAGAAGCACATGAAGATTTAAAAATCACTCATGTTCATTTAAATGATGATACCGTTGCTGGATTGGCAATGAAAAACAAAAACTGTTTTTCGGTACAGTTTCATCCAGAAGCTAGCCCTGGTCCACATGACTCGTCATATTTGTTTGATCAGTTTATCAACAATATAAAAGCAAAGTAATATTAAAAGACAATGAAAATTTAAAATCATTGTCTTTTTTATTTTACTAAAACGTTTTAGAAGGGAAATTGTACGATTCTTTTAGGACATATAAGCTAAGCCAAGATTTAAGCGTAAATTTGAAGTTTAAATTTAATATCACACTTATGAGTATAATAATTAATATCCACGCAAGACAAATTTTTGATTCAAGAGGCAATCCAACTGTTGAAGTAGATGTAGAAACAGAAAATGGAATAATTGGCCGTGCGGCGGTACCATCTGGGGCATCAACAGGAGAACATGAGGCTGTAGAGCTTAGAGATGGAGGAGATAAATACATGGGTAAAGGTGTGTTGAATGCAATAGATAATGTAAACTCAATTATTGCTCCTGAATTATTGGGAGTGTCTATTTTCGATCAAAACTACATTGATAATTTAATGTGCGAAATTGATGGAACTCCTAACAAGTCAAAGCTTGGAGCAAATGCTATCTTGGGAGTATCATTAGCTGTGGCCAAAGCGGCTGCGAATGAGTTGGGAATGCCTTTATATCGTTATATAGGAGGTGTAAGTGCAAATACCCTTCCTGTACCAATGATGAATATTATTAATGGAGGATCTCATAGTGATGCACCAATTGCATTTCAAGAATTTATGGTAATGCCAGTTAAGGCTAAAAATTTCACACATGCTATGCAAATGGGGAGTGAAATTTTTCATAATCTTAAAAAAGTACTTCATGATAGAAACCTTAGTACAGCTGTTGGAGACGAAGGTGGATTTGCGCCAACATTAGAAGGCACTGAAGATGCGTTAGATACTATTGCAAAAGCGGTTAATAATGCTGGTTATGAGTTAGGAAATGATGTGATGATTGCTTTAGATTGTGCTGCTGCTGAATTTTATGAAAATGGTGTTTATGATTATACCAAGTTTGAAGGTGATAAGGGTAAAGTAAGAACAAGCCAAGAGCAAGCCGATTATTTGGCTGAATTAGCATCTAATTATCCAATTATATCAATTGAAGATGGAATGGATGAAAATGATTGGGATGGTTGGAAATATCTAACCGAAAAAATTGGAGATAAAGTACAGCTAGTAGGAGATGATTTATTTGTAACCAATGTTGATCGTTTATCAAGAGGAATTGAAAATAATATTGCGAATTCTATTTTAATAAAAGTAAATCAAATAGGTACCTTAACCGAAACAATTGCGGCGGTAAATATGGCACATAATGCAGGATACACTTCTGTGATGTCTCATCGTTCAGGAGAAACGGAAGATAATACTATTGCCGATTTGGCGGTGGCATTAAATACAGGTCAAATTAAAACAGGATCAGCATCTAGAAGTGATCGTATGGCCAAATACAACCAGTTATTACGAATTGAAGAAGAGCTTGGAGAAATTGGGTTTTATCCTCAAGAAAAAGCATTTAAAATTAATTAGATCTTTCATTTATATAAAAAAAAGCAATTATTAATCCTTTAATAATTGCTTTTTTTTTGAATTATTTTCACTTATTTTTTAATTGATAAATCCTTGTTATAAGCTTTAAAAATCGTGATATATTTCGTAAATTCGAAATGTTGGTTTCAACAGTAAATTCACAATAAAATTTTAATACATATGTCAAATATCGCTACGTTAGAAGTTAACGGACAAAAGCATGAACTCCCAGTGGTTACAGGGACAGAAAATGAAGTTGCAATAGATATTAAATCCTTAAGAGCAACAACAGGAGGAGTAATAACTATCGATCCAGGTTATAAAAATACGGGGTCTTGTGAAAGTGGTATTACCTTTTTAGATGGCGAAAAAGGAATTTTGAGATATAGAGGATATTCTATTGAAGAATTAGCCGAAAAAGCAGACTTTTTAGAGGTTGCTTATCTTTTAATTTTTGGAGAACTTCCATCTACAGAACAACTGGATAAATTTTATTCCGATATTAAATCAAAATCGGTGGTTGACGATGATATTCGAAAAATTGTTGACGCCTTCCCTAAGTCGGCACATCCAATGGGTGTACTGTCTTCACTTACTAGTGCATTAACAGCTTTTAACCCTTCTTCTGTAAATGTAGATTCTGAAGAAGAAATGTATAACTCTGTAGTTAAAATTCTAGGAAAATTTCCAGTTTTAGTTGCATGGACTATGCGTAAAAAACAAGGTCTGCCTTTAGATTATGGGGATAACTCACTTGGTTATGTTGAAAACGTATTAAAAATGATGTTTAAACAGCCAAATGAAGAATACATTCAAAATAAGGTAATTGTTGATGCGTTGGATAAATTATTGATTTTACATGCTGATCACGAACAAAATTGTTCTACTTCAACAGTTAGAATAGTTGGTTCATCACATGCTGGCCTATTTGCATCATTATCTGCTGGAATATCTGCACTTTGGGGGCCACTTCATGGTGGCGCTAATCAAGCAGTATTAGAAATGTTAGAAGCCATTAAAGAAGATGGAGGTGATACTAAAAAATATATGGCCAAAGCGAAGGATAAGAACGATCCTTTCCGTTTAATGGGTTTTGGACATCGTGTATATAAAAATTTCGATCCTCGTGCAAAAATAATTAAAGTTGCTGCTGATGAAGTTCTTGAAAGTTTAGGAGTAGATGATCCAATTTTAGCAATTGCAAAAGGATTGGAACAAGAAGCTTTGAATGACGATTATTTTGTAAAACGTAAGTTGTATCCAAATGTCGATTTTTATTCTGGTATTATCTACAGAGCTATGGGGATTCCAACCGAAATGTTTACTGTAATGTTTGCTTTAGGACGCTTACCAGGTTGGATTGCACAATGGCGTGAAATGAGACTACGTAAGGAACCAATTGGTAGACCTAGACAGTTATATATTGGCGAAACTTATAGAGATTTTAAAAATATAGAAAAAAGATAATCCGATTTATTTTTATAAATAAAAGCTTCATAGTAATCTATGAAGCTTTTTTATATATGCATTGTTAATTTATTTAAAATTGGTCAAAAGCGTACTTAATTATTATTCTTTAGGCCATTATTAGTTAATTATATTTTTTAGGTTTGCCGTATGTTAAAACTTAGTGTAAAAAACGAAACATCAAGATTAAGAGCCGTTGTGCTGGGAACGGCTATAAACAATGGGCCAACCCCAAAAGTTGAAGATTGTTACGATCCTAAAAGTATTGAACATGTAATAGCAGGAACTTATCCAAAAGAAGCGGATATGATTTTAGAAATGGATGCTGTTGTTCAAGTATTTGAAAAATATGATGTCACTGTTTACAGACCTAATATCATTGAAAACTGTAACCAAATATTTTCTCGTGATATAGCTTTTGTCGTTGAAAATAAAATTATAAGGGCTAATATATTACCAGATAGAGATAAGGAAATTCATGCTATTGATTATGTCTGGGATCAAATTAATGTTGATGATAGAATTGTTTTACCAGAAGAATGTCATGTAGAAGGTGGGGATGTTATGCCTTGGAATGATTATATTTTTATTGGAACTTATTCTGGTAATGATTATCCCAACTATATTACAGCAAGAACCAATATGGATGCGGTTATTGCTATCCAGGAATTATTTCCAGAAAAAACAGTTAAAGCATTTGAATTAAGAAAGTCAAATACTGAAGCAAAGGAAAATGCATTACATTTAGATTGTTGTTTCCAACCAATAGGTAAGGATAAAGCAATTTTACATAAAAATGGATTTTTACTTGAGAGTGAATATGAATGGTTGCTGAATTTCTTCGGAAAGGAAAATGTATTTGAAATCACAAAGGAAGAAATGTACAATATGAATAGTAATGTGTTTTCCATTTCTGAGGATGTCATTATTTCAGAGCAAAATTTCACAAGATTAAATAATTGGCTAAGAGTACAAGGCTTTACTGTAGAAGAAGTCCCTTATGCCGAAATAGCTAAACAAGAAGGTCTATTACGTTGTTCAACATTACCCCTAATTAGGGATTAATAAGATAAAATATGTTTTCAATATTATCAAAATTATTAACATTAGTTTTACTGTTATCGGTGGTATCAGTATCTGCCCAAAAGTTAACTCGAAAGGAAAAAAAGATTTTAAAAACTATTGAAGTCAATAATAAAGAGGCTATTCAGTTTTTAAAAGCTGTTGTAAACATAAATAGTGGTACCATGAACCACGAAGGAGTAAAAAAAGTTGGTAAAGTTTTTGGAAAGGCATTTGAAGATATTGGATTTAAATCATCATGGTATGATATGTCTGAAGTAAATAGAGCTGGACATTTATTTGCCGAAACATCAGGAAGCAAAGAGAAGAAAGGAAAAAAATTATTATTGATTGGTCATATTGATACCGTTTTTGAAGCCGATAGTCCATTTCAAGAATTCTCGATGGTTAATGATAGTATTGCTCATGCACCTGGAGGAAATGATATGAAAGGGGGGAATGTCATAATGCTATATGCTTTAAAGGCCTTACAAGAAAACGGATTGTTGGATAATGCTCAAATTATAGCTGCTTTTACCGGAGATGAGGAGGCTACAGGGAAACCATTAACAATAAGTAGGAAAGATTTAATTAATGCTGCTAAACGTAGTGACATCGCTTTAGGTTTTGAAACTTCTACAGGATTTAATTATGCGACAGTTGCTAGACGAGGATCTTCAGACTGGAAAGTAGAAGTTACCGGTAAACGTGCACATTCTTCTGGAATATTTAGCCCTAAAACAGGAGCTGGAGCCATTTTCGAAATGTCTAGAATACTTAATGGATTTTATAATGAAGTAAGAGGAGAAGAGTATCTTACTTTTAATCCAGGTATCATATTAGGAGGCACACAAATGAATTATGAAGAAGCTCTAAGTAAAGGCAATTCCTTTGGTAAAAGTAATGTTGTTGCACAAACGGCGATTGTTTATGGCGGGTTACGTTTTATTTCAGAAACTCAAAAAGAAAATGCCAGAGCAAAAATGCGCGAAATTATTAGTAATAATTTACCACAAACTTCGGCAAAAGTTACATTTATTGATAGTTACCCTGCAATGGGACCCACTGAAGGAAATAATAATTTATTGGGCATTGTAAATCAGGTAAGTTTAGATTTAAAACAGGGCGAGGTAGAAGCTTATGATCCTGGGAAACGTGGTGCTGCCGATGTGTCTTTTGTAGCTCAATACGTAGATTGTTTGGATGGCTTAGGAACTATGGGTAATGGTGCACATACCCCTCAAGAAACAGTAAATCTAAATACAATTGAAGCATTGACAAAACGTACTGCTATTTTAATTTATAGACTGATAAATACTAAAGAATAAATCTAGTCCCACACAAATTTCCAGGTGCCATCAGTTTGTTTCTTCCAAACAGTGTGAAAAACACCTGGATTTTTAGTAGCCTTACTTAAGGAATATCTGTGTTAACTTTATTAAATCTCCCTTTAAATACAACTAGAAGAGCAACCAAAGCATAAATACCACAAACGGTTAGATATGGTCCTGCAAGATCTGTTGGTAGTGACCATTGCGTCAGTAATTTTGGAGTAATGGGAACTTCACTTTCCAAAGGCATAAACCGTATAATTGAAAGCGATGCATTTGAAATGGCATGAAAACCCACTGCAAAAATTAAACTTCCTCCGGATTTGTTATACAGCCAGTTAAATATGAAGGTCCATGGGAAAACAAAAGCCAGAACAAAAAGAAAAGGTACACTATGCATTCCTTGTCCTAGCCAATAAGTAGGTAAGTGCCAAAGTAGATGTATAGTCGCTAGTATCAATGCAGCTTTAACTGGTGAAAAATGGCGTTGTAATCTAGGTAAAGCAAACCCTCTCCATCCTAATTCTTCGCCAAAGCCAGCTATAATAAATGAAGGAATTATTGCGCCTAACCAATAGGCTGGTTTTAAGTGAAATGGATTTATAGTACCCTCATAGAATATTTGCCATAAAGAACGCCCAACAAAATGAATAGAGACAGGAAGTAAAATTAATAAGACCCACCAATACCATTTCACTTTAAAGCGCTTAAAACGTCCAAATAACTGCGACAGCCCTTTTTTACCAAAGAAATAAAAAGTTAGTCCTATAGAAGTTAGGGAGGGTGTCCAAATGCCCAACATAATGATCGGCATCAATTGTGCTTTGTGGCCAATGAAAAAGAGTAACCACGATATGCAATAAGTGGCTATAAAAAATGTAATGAGTTGTTGTTTTGTCGTTGCGGTTTTCATAATTGTAAAATTTAATTCAACTGATGATTGATGTTGACAAATCTACAATCAATACTAATGCGACATAAAATTTACATGTGCCACATCATGATATAGCGCATCAAAAGCCTTTGCTTTGTTTTTGAAATTCACTTGGGGTTAAGCCTATATTTTTCTTAAATAGGTGATTAAACCTGCTACTAGAAGCAAAACCAGATTCTTCTGCGATTCCAGAAATGGTAAGATGTTGTTTTGAGGGATTGTTCAAATTTTTCTTAACATCTTCTAAACGTAATTGAATTAGATACTCTGAAAAACTTAAATTAAGGCTCTGATTAATTACTTGCGATACATATTTGGTTGGAATTCCTATCTCTTCGGAAAAGCTAGAAAGTTTTAATGTTGTATCACGATACAAGTTTTCTTCTTTCATCATCTTTGTTATTTTTTGTAAGTATTCTTTAGACTTATCTTGAGAAAGAGGTGTCGTTTTATATTTTTTAGGCTGAATTCCATAAGTATTTGTGGAGTTCATCTCTTTATATCCAATATAGAAAATTGGAATAGCAAGTAAAGTGGTGAAACTTTGAAGAATAGCTCTTGGGAGAATCTCAATTTCAAAATTTCGTAAAATGGAGAGACTAAAATTAATGACGACTAAAAGTGTAAATGCAATAATTGAAGGTAATGCCCAACTGTAAAATTTCCGTTCGGTTTTATAATTATTAAAACAGAATTTTAAGGCTAAAAACAAGTAAATACTCATCTGTGAAAATCCGAAAAATGGGATAATAACATCAAAGGTCTCCCATTCAAAAAAGACATCAATTACAAAAGGAATGAGGTATGGTAGTAAATGTATTAATACAACCCTTTTGCCAGGTTGTTTTTTATTATAAATAACATAAAGATATAAAGAGGGGCCAATAAACCACATTACATTATTTGCGATGTCCTGTAGTAATATTGATTGAGTTTCAGGAGAACTCAGACTTACATAGGTATTTGTTAGTAATAGCGTAAAGCAAAAGCAAAGTAGCGCTAATAGCCAGTTCAATAGTCTTATTCCCTTAGATTTTAAAATAAAATGAAGAAAGAGAAATAATGCCTGAACAGCAACAATGAGGTTTATTATGTATAACACTTTAAGCATGGACTCTTGATATAACTATAAAAGCTAAGGTAGTCGTTTTATTTAAATGGTCTCAAGTTTCAATTAATAAGCTTAATATGTAAATTACAATATTGTAATGAATGCTTCAACAGTTTTGGCTCCCATTTGCCCCAATTTTTCAGAATGAATTTTTAAAATAGAGAGCGCAGTTTTATTCAGTTTTTTTACTGAAATCGCTTTCCATTTATCAATATTGTCTTGATAATTAATTTTAAAGATATTTTGTGAGAGCTGTTTAATTACCATGTAATTGGCATAAGCATGCGCCTGATTTTTATCATTCTTAGCATTAGCAATAAATTTTTTAATTATAGCCGTAATTGTGGTCTTTGCTAAAGAGAGTTCGGTCAGTTTTGCTCTATATTCCAAATCTGGCTGTTTCAATTGAGGGAAACTCGAATAATCTGAAAAGTGCTGGCCTTCATGGGAAATATAGCTTATTAAAAACGCTTCCTCATCTTTTGGACCATAGGATTCCTCTACACAAAATAATTTTTTGGGGGTAGCCCACCCGCCAGTATAACTATGCCCAAATGTAGTATAGTGAGACCATCCATTACTTATAAAATCACGCATAAATACCACCGGAACATTTATGGTGTTTCCCTCAGGTAAGTGAATGTCGTAAACAACTTTGGTTTCGTTCTTCCATAAATATAAATCGTACAAGTGACCTGTTTTACCCATAGCAATACCATGCAAACCTTTAAAGTTAAAATACTGATGGAAAAGGTCATTATAGTTATTATTGATTTCTTTAATACTTAGTTCGGGTTTATAATGTACTTGAAGAAAGTAATTCATTTCATCTGTAAACAGACTGTCAGCAAGTTTTAAGTCTACTTTTTCAATGATTACTGAACGCCAATAATTTTGAAACCGTTTGTACATATCAATAATTTCTGGATCACTAGTATTGTATTCAAAATTCTCATTACGATGAAGAAACCTTTTGTAATAACCCTCTTTTTTGAGCTGCTGTTTGGGTTTTAGGTTGTCGTTATCTGTAAGTTCAAGCATTTCAAAGACGGCATCCATTTCACCTCTTAGGGCATAAGGATTCAGTTTGTTAAAGTTTGTACTATCTACAGAAGTAAAGTCTGTTATTTTGGTTTGAGAGGAAATAGCAGAGCAGGTTAGAATAAGGAAAAAAAAACATATTGACTTCATGAATTACGTTTTGAATTATTAATAAGACAAAGTAATTGTATCCTTAAGTTATGAAATTGTACAGAGTTAACCTTTTATGGTTTTTCGAAATTCTAAAGGAGAAGATTTGAAAAAATATTTAAAATGTCTTATAAAATGACTTTGATCGTAAAAGCCGGATTCTAAGGCAATTTGGGTTAGGTTTTTATTAGTATTTAGCATAAGGTCTATACTTCTGGAAATACGTTGTTTTAATAAAAATTCGCCAAAGGTGAAACCTGTAGTTTCCTTAAATTTCCGAACAAAATAGTTGGGATGTAAATGTAGCGAGTGAGACACCGCGTCAATGCTGTATTTTATTTCGGGATGTAGCCGTACTTGTTTTTTTATTTGATTAACCCATAACGCTCTTCCGGTATTAAGCGCTCTTTTTTGTTGCTTGAACAAATGATATATATTTTCCTCAACGGTTATATTTAAAAGTTCTTCAGAAAAGTTTTGTTGAAAACCATAATAGATTTTCATGATTTCTAAGCTGTTCTTTTCAAACTGTATATAATTATTAGATCTTTTGCACAGTTCTTGGTCAATAATATTTTTTTGAATTTCAATATTAAAACAAAGACTATCGGCAGCTCCAATTTCATTTTTGTGCTCAAAACCTTTCGGTCTGTATAAAGAGGAACCCGCTTTAATATCGTGTGCTGAAACGATAGACTGCTCATGATATTTACCGTGCAATAACAAACTAATGTATGGATGTTCATGCTCATGTCTTGGTACTTTCATATGTTCATCATGATCTGTTCTAGAAAGGGTGAATCCCGAGATAGCACGAAGTTTTTGAGTGTTACCCATAAAAGTTCCTGATTTAAGTTTTTGAGTTTCCATATTTAGTTTAATATTATAGACTATCAAACTCAATAAAATCAAATTCCGGTGAAGACTCTAACAATTGTCGTAAAATAGAGGCATGACCGTTCCCGAAAATTAGTAAAACTCTATCATTTTTATTCTCGGTGAGTTGTTGTATTTTTCTAAATATTCTTAAATTCCGATTATACCACCATACAGATAAAATATCGGCACCTCGTGTATCGTCTAGCTTAAAGTCACCAATTAAATAACTCCCATAATCGTATTGATGATATTCTTTTGAATTCATCTCTTTAAAATATTCTAAAAGGTTAGTTTTAGAGACCATTTTGTCATTGTAGTCTAACCATTCTCTTGCATAAATTTCATAAGGATCATCACTTTTAAAGTCAAAATCTTTAAAGAAGTTTTCGAAATATGTAGAGTCTAGTTGTACTAATTCATCGTCGTAAGATTGCGCATCGATACTATAAAGCGTATCCAATTGTAATTCAGTTGCTATACGCATGCCGAGTTGGTAACGCTCATCACGATGTTCTCTATGCTCTCCTTGTTTATATTTTTTAAACTTCTCCATTGCGTTCCAACGGTCAAAAGCTTCAATAGCAATTTTATTTGGTTTAAATTTTTTGATATATTCAACAAGTTCGGTGACCTCAGATTTTTTAGGCTCTTGAAGCACATCAATTTTGTCTTCGTCTAATGTTTTGTTGGCATCTAAACCAGGGTAATTAAAATGAAAAGAACCTACAACAAGAACTTTGGCTCTTTCACTAGGAAAGAAGGAAGAGGCAGGTTTTATGATAGTCTTTGTGTTTTCTTCTTGAGTATTGCAGGAAACTAAAACTATTGAAAAGAGAAACAGTATTATATTTTTCATTGGTATGATGTTTATAGAAAGAGGTAATCTTTATTAAAATGTTACACATTAAAATAAAAGCAAGAAGGTTTTAATATAAATAAATGATAAATAAATTTTTGGTTTTGATACCTAGTTTAGTTTAAAAAAAATTAATTTTGTACCCTAAATTTCATCAAAATGTTACAAACAACAAATACTATTTTAATGGTGCGTCCTACTCATTTTAGAATGAACGAACAAACGGCTGTAAATAACCATTATCAAAAGGAAGTTGTTGGAATTTCTCAAAACGAATTACAACTTAAGGCACAACAAGAATTTGATATATTTGTTGAAAAGCTAATAGAAATTGGTGTAAATGTTATTGTTTTTAATGCTACTGATGGATTAGATACTCCGGACTCACATTTTCCAAATAACTGGATCTCGTTTCATGAAAATGGTATTGTTGGACTGTACCCTATGTTTGCAGAAAACCGACGATTAGAGAGAAGGGAAGATGTATTATTTCAATTGGAAAAAGGAGGCTTTAAAATTGAAAACATTGTAGACTATACGAGCGCTGAGGATGAACATTTATTTCTGGAAGGTACAGGAAGTTTGTTGTTAGATCGAGTAAATAGAAAGGCCTATTGTGCATTATCTGAGCGTGCCAATGAAGATTTGTTTATTGAGTTCTGTGAGGAATTTGAGTTTACACCAATTGTGTTTACGGCTAATCAAACTGTAGATGATCAACGGACTTCAATTTATCATACCAATGTTATGATGTGCTTGGGGGAGCGCTTTGCTGTAATTTGTTTGGCGGCTATTGATGATAAAAAGGAACGCAAGAATGTAATCAAACATTTAAAACAGGATGGTAAAGAGATTATTGACATTACAGAAAAACAAGTCAATAATTTTGCAGGAAATATGTTGCAAGTAAAAGCTAAGGATAATCAACTCTATACAATAATGAGTCAAGCCGCGTTTGATTCATTATCACAATATCAAATAGCCACATTAGAAAAGTATGGTAAAATTTTATCAAGTTCTTTGAATATTATTGAAGCTTGTGGTGGTGGAAGTGCGAGATGTATGATGGCCGAGGTGTTTTTGCCTAAAGCCTAATTTGGGTTCTTTAGCAAGCTCAATTACAAATGGGTGTGATTAAGAAATTGGTTTAGCCTTTGGCAGCTCTACAAAGAATTTACTTCCAAGGCTTTCTTCACTTTCAACCCAAATTTTCCCGTAGTTAAGTTCAACGAGCTCTTTACAAATTGATAGCCCTAAACCTGTACCTTTTTCTGAGTTCGTTCCTCTGGTTGTAAAACCTCCGTTTTTAAATATTTTTGCTTGATTTTCTTCAGAAATACCAACTCCTGTATCTTCAATACAAATTAAAACATTACCACTACGATCTCGATTGGAAATTGTAATGACATCACCTATCTTAGAGAATTTAACAGCATTAGCTAATAGATTTTGAACAACAATTTCCACCATACTTCTATCGGCATAAACAAAATCTTTAATAGATTCATCTAATAGAATAATGCGTTTTTGTTCAACTTTTTTCTCAATCAAGTTCATTTTTTCATTGAAAACTTCTTGGATATTAAAGAGTTCAGGTTTTGGTTCTAAGTTTTGCATTTGAGATTTAGACCAATTAAGAAGGTTTAACAACAAAGCTGTTGCATTATCTGCATTGTCGCTTAATTCAGGGATAAGTTCTGTAAACTCCTCTTGAGATATGTTATCTTCTTTTAAAAGATCTAAAAAAGCTTTAATTCCAGTAATAGAATCTTTTAAATCATGAGAAACAATAGAAAACAATCTGTCTTTTACCTGATTCATTTCTTCTAAATGTATGGTTTGTTCTAAAATTGCTTTGTTTTGTATTTTGAATTCTTTATTCTCTTCCTTTAAAACAATAGCATGCTTGTTTTTGAGGCGTTTATTTATGACTAAAGTTATTAATGAAATTAATAAAATTATTAAACCACCGGCTAAACCATAAGTGATCAATTTTAATTGTTTGTATGCTTTGTCATCAACTTGAGAAATATTGTATTCTGGTAGCTCATCTTCAATTTTCGTAGCGTTCGTATTATCAATAGGCTCCTCAATAATTATTGGTAAAGCACTCTCTTTATCAATGATGCTTTTTAGTTTATGGTATTCACGTTGCCAGTGAAATGCATTTTTATAGTTTCCTTTAATGGAATCGATTGCAATTCTTAATTTGTAGTTTTTTAATAGCTCTATATCATTATTAATTTCCTTAGAAATTGCGTAAGCTTCATTTAATTGAACCTCAGCTAATCTAATATTGTTTTGCTTTAAATTTAATTTAGCAATACTATTTAGTGAAGTTAAAATTCCTATTTTGTTATTTGAATTTCTGTTAAGGCTTAATCCTTCGAGGAGGTACTTCGCTGCTTTTGTATAATCGTTAAATTGTAAATATTCATCACCTATTTGTGGTAAAATTTCTCCGCGAATATCTTGATCTTTACCAGGGACTAAATAATTGAGTAGTTTTTGGTAATATTCAATTGCTTTTCTATGTTCTTTACGCATAGAGTATAACATTGCAATATTTTTGGTCGATGTTTTAATTCCTAAACTATCGCCTATTTGTTCTCTAACTGTTAATGCTTTAAAGTTAAAATCTAATGCCTTTTCTGCTTCATTAATATTGAAATAAGCTTCCGCTAAATTATTATAAGCAGAACTTAATTCTGGTCTTAAGTTATTACTCTCAAAAACTTCTATGGCAGATAACGAATAACGAAGTCCTTTGTTGAAATTACCTCTTTTGATTTCAATAACACCAATACTATTATTCACCTTGGCAATTCCTAATTTATCATTCAACTGCTTAAAAATACTAAGCGCCTTATTGTAATTATCCAAAGCATTAAAATAGTCGTCTCTTTGAGAATAAATTAGTGCTTTATAGTATGCGATTTCTGCCGTTGCTTTATGGTATAGTAAGGAAGTCGCTAATTTTTCTGTTTGTGAAATGTAACCTAATGCTTTTTGATAGTCTCTCGAGTTATAAAATGATTCAATCAGTTCAATTGAAGTATCCACTTTAGTAGAGTCTAATTTTTGAAAAGTTAATTGCATGACAAGACTATCTTGCTCCTTAGTTTGTGAATAACTAGAGCAAAGGGTAAATAAAATTGCGATGAAAGCAATTAGTCTTTTCATGGGTTTCAAGTGGTTTTAGGTATAACAAAATATGTGTTACCCAAACTTACCTTGAGGGAGAGGAAAATTAAGTAAAAACAACGAAGCAATATGTTTGCTTCATAACAAAAATTGAATATCATCACCACGACAGGTTTTGATTAATAGCGTTTCAATTATATAACAAAAGTTCACAAAAGGGTTTTAAATGCCTAATTTCTGCGTTTTAATACCAAAATATTAGATGAAAGGAGAATTAATTTATTTTTTTAAAATCTGCTATCGATAAACGGCTTAAAAACACACTAAACTACACTTTGGTCGATAAAGTGCATTGCACAGTGATTTGTGTTTTCTTTAACCTATAATATGGTGTCCGTTAGTTCGTTGGAGATTAATTAATAAATGAAAAATTTATACTCTATCCTATGTAAATACTTGTGTTTTGAATATTAATGCGTTAAAAAGCAATGCGAAATTTGAGAATTATTCGTCCTAATGATGCAGATTTTAAAATTAATTTTATGTACACATAATATTGAAGAGGTAAATAGTCGAGCTAACGTATAAAGGAGTCAATCTTTTTATTGACGATGATATTAAATCCTTATTAAAAGTTTTATCTTTGCAGCTTAAATTTTAGGAGTAATGACGATTCAAAAAACTTTATCATATCATATAAAGCAAGCGTTTAAAGAATTATATAAATCAGAAATTGAAGCTGTTGAGTTTCAGGCTACACGTAAAGATTTTGAAGGTGATATTACCGTAGTTACATTTCCTATGTTGCGCGTTGTTAAAATGAACCCTGTTCAATTGGGAACATCTCTTGGAAGTTACCTGGTAGAAAATGTGGAAGAGGTTAAGGATTTTAATGTCGTTAAAGGTTTTTTAAATATTGTTATCGCGGATAGTTATTATTTGAATTATTTTAATGCGGTAAAAGAGGAAGAAACTTTTGGATATGTTTCTCCAAAAGAAAATGATACAGCCGTTATGGTTGAGTATTCCTCTCCTAATACGAATAAGCCATTACATTTAGGACATATCAGAAATAATCTATTAGGTTATAGCGTCTCCGAAATATTAAAAGCTTCAGGTAAAAAAGTATATAAAACTCAAATTATTAACGATCGTGGTATTCATATTTGTAAAAGTATGTTGGCATGGCAACGTTATGGAAAAAATGAAACGCCGGAGAGTACGGGTTTAAAGGGGGATAAGCTTGTTGGAAATTATTATGTTAAATTCGACCAGGAATATAAAAGGGAAATAGAAAATTTAGTAAGTCAGGGGATTCCTCAAGACGATGCAAAAAAACAAGCTCCTATATTATTAGCAGCTCAAGAAATGCTTCGGAAATGGGAAGCAGGTGATACAGAAACTGTTGAACTTTGGAAAACTATGAACCAATGGGTTTATGATGGTTTTGAAACAACATATACTAATTTAGGTGTAGATTTTGATTGTTATTATTACGAAAGTGATACTTATCTATTAGGTAAAGAGTTCGTTGCTGAAGGATTAAAGAGTGGCGTGTTTTTTAGAAAAGATGATGATTCGGTTTGGTGTGATTTAACTGCTGATGGCTTAGATGAAAAAATTGTTTTACGTGCAGATGGTACTGCCGTATATATGACTCAAGATATTGGGACAGCCATACAACGAATCAAAGATTATCCAGATATTGGAGGGATGGTTTATACCGTTGGAAATGAACAAGATTATCATTTTAAGGTATTGTTTTTAATCCTTAAAAAACTAGGATTCGATTGGGCGAAAAACCTATATCATTTAAGTTATGGTATGGTCGATTTACCTAGTGGGAAAATGAAGAGTAGAGAGGGTACTGTTGTAGATGCTGACGATTTAATTGTTGAAATGACCTCTACAGCACAAGAGATTTCTCAAGACTTAGGTAAGCTGGAGGGTTATGATAAAGATGAAAAGCAAAGCATTTACGGTACCATAGGATTAGGCGCTTTGAAGTATTATATTTTAAAGGTTGATCCTAAAAAACGTATTTTGTTTGACCCTAAAGAATCTGTAGATTTTCATGGGAACACAGGGCCTTTTATTCAATATACCTATGCTAGAATTCAGGCTATTTTAAGAAAGGCAAATTTTGATACGAGTATAATGATTTCTGAAATTAGTCTCCATGAAAAAGAAAAAGAACTTATAAAGCAATTACAATTATTTCCAGAGATTATTCAAAATGCAGCTCAAAACCATAGCCCTGCATTAATTGCTAATTTTGCATATGATTTGGTTAAGGAGTTTAATTCGTTTTATCAAAATGTGTCCATACTCGGGGCACAAAACCAAGAGGAAAAAATATTTAGAGTACAGTTGTCTAAACTCGTTGCAAGTACTATAAATAATGCTTTTAGCTTGTTAGGAATTAATGTGCCTGAACGGATGTAATTACCGTCATTATTTAGATTTCATATAAGCTTGGAGATATATTTTCTCTAGGCTTTTGTATTTTGGAGCTTATTTCAAACCTAAATTAAAAGTTAAAATTCATTCAAATTCCATCAAAACAAGTAAACTCTTATCGGGCATTACATAATAGTGCAACATCATGAAAGAATAATCGTCTATATTTGTAGTTAGTCAATCAAATCAAAAATCAAAGTCAATCAATTCATCAATCAATCAATTTTTAGCATTATTACTAATCACAATAAATGTTAATGCAGCCCACAACGATATCTTGAATGTAGGATTTCCTAATTTCGAACAGGAAACTATATCTGAAATTAAAGAGAATGCCTCTAATCAAGATTCTATCAATTTTCATAAAACTGAATCAATAAAATTTGCCGAAAGTGGAGAAATTGAGCAAGCGAATGTTCATTTAAAAAAGTACATTCAGGCAAGTGGAGATTTAACGTTTGTAAATCAACAAGAATTTATAACCCTTGAAGACTCCATCGAGTATCAAGATATTTTGAAGACTTATATACCAAAATTTAATACCTGGGTTATATTTCTCCTATTTTCATCAATCATAGGAATATTTATTGCCATCATTTTAAATCTTCAAAAAAATAGGAATAAATCTGCCAACCTTCTAATTGCATTATTTGTGCTGTTTCATTCAATCTTAATAGCCGATTTTGGGTTTTATTTTAGTAACTATTCGTACCAGTTACCACATTCATTATTTCTCTCGACCACATTTTCGCTTTTATATGGACCACTACTTTATTTTTATTTTAAAAAGACCGTGTCCAATTATAAATTTAAAACTGTTGATCTCTTACATTTAATGCCGTCACTTGTTTTACTTGTTTATATATTACCGTTTTATTTATTAACGACGAATGAGAAGCTCCATTTACTATTAAACTTTGAAAAATATCTAGTCACTGGAGGTAGCTATATTGTTTTAAGTAAAGTAGTTTCATTAGGGACATATGCGATGCTTATATTTAGAATTAGCAGAAGATCTTCGAGGAATTTGTCAGTCACGCCTCAATATCAAGATTGGTTAAAAAAAGTTAGTTGGTTTTTCTTTGTATACGTTATTAGCTATATCGTTTATGGGTTATCCATTATGGACATTATTGATATCCCCTATATTGTGCATACACAGGTTGCAATATTGGCGTCTTTGGTCCTTTATATTGCATATTGCGCTTTTACAAAACCTATGGTTTTTTTGAGTACTACTGCCGATATTGCAACCGAACATGTTAAAACAATTAGTATTTATTCAAATCAAACTTCTGATGTTACTTCTGAGAAATATCAGAAATCCAGACTTACATTAAACTTTTCATTAGAATTAAAAGAAAATCTTCTGGAGTTATTAATTAGAGATAAAATATATAAAGAAAATAACTTGACCCTAGAGTTGTTAGCTCAAAAATTACAGACCAATAGACATAATGCATCACAGGTGATAAATGAACATTTTAATATGAGTTTTTTCGAACTCATTAATCAATATCGTATTAAAGAAGCAAAAGATCTTCTTGAAAATGATCTCCACAAAAACATGAAGATTATTGATGTGGCTTATGAAGTTGGATACAACAATAAGGTAACATTTAATAAATCCTTTAAAAAAGAAACCTCCTTAACGCCTACCCAATATCAGGATTATTACAAACAAAAGGCGAAGACTAGAAAATTGGATCCGTTTGCTAGCGAGACTAATCTTTTTTCAGGATCTGGTAGTTAGTAGTGGCTTAAAAATTTGCTTAGATAGCAGTTACTTTCATTACCTTTTGAATCTCGTTATAGGATAGAATGAATTTCACTATTCACTATTCACTATTCACTATTCACTATTCACTATTCACTACTAATTGTATTTACTGATGATAGGGATGTCGTAAAAGACTTTTTTTGTTCCATAATTTTGGTGGTTTTCGCTTTAAAACAGGGCGTTAAAAATTAACAAAGAACTTCGTGCCCTTCTATCAATTTTCCAGAAAATCCTAACTCAAGAGATGAACAATTCTATCTGGAAGTTCAATCAGTAAGCCTAAGTAAAGATGTTATTTTTATTATGTTAAATATTTTAATTTCTGTGAATTTAACAAAAATATGCTTTGAGATTTAAGTATAAAAATTGAGTTTTTTTCCTTCAAAGTGTGTAATCGTTTTTATTAACATAATTATGTGTTAAAACAGTATCAGTAAAGGTAAGAGCGAATAGAATGTCCTTAGGAAATAATTTTTCTATTAACAAATTCCCCTCCAAGAATCATAGCGAAATGTTAATTATGATTTCCTGCATGCCTTTATTGTAAAAACCAAGGAACAATGAATCGGGAAAGTAAACTATTATCCACTATAACTGGCCTACGGGCGCTTTTAATTTTCTTTAACTCGCAATTGTAAAGGTAAGGTAGTAGATCCTTACAGCTTAAAGATCCATTAAACTTTGGTTTTCTTTTTGGTAAAATTATTTGAATTAGTCATCAGATTTTTTACTGCCTTCCTTTAATCAATTGTACTAATCTCAAAACAATAAAAAACAAAATTTATGAAAGTAAAAAGAATGCAATTAATGGCGGTAGTTTTCTTTCTTGGAATTCTAACGTCCTTTGCACAGGAAAAACCAATTTCGGGAACTATTTCAGATCTATCTGGAATGCCACTTCCTGGAGTTAATATCATTGTAAAAGGTACAACGAATGGGACTCAATCTGATTTCGATGGAAATTATACAATCAATGTAAGTGTGGGTGATATTTTATCCTATACCTATATTGGTCTAAAATCTGTAGAACGTACAGTTGGCTCTGCAAATACAATGAATATTACGATGGAGGAAGATAACGAATCTCTTGAAGAGGTTGTTGTCACTGCACAAGGTATTAAAAGAGAAAAGAAGGCACTTGGTTATGCCGTAACTACACTAAAGGGAGAAGATATTGCAAATCGTCCAGAAACGGATGTTGCAAGAGCGCTTTCTGGTCAAATTCCAGGCGTAGATGTTTTGGGAGGTAGTGGTTTAGCTGGTAGTGGTACAAATATTACAATTAGAGGGTTCTCTACAATGACTGGTGATAATCAGCCATTAATTATTGTTGATGGTGTGCCATTCTCTAATGCTTCAAATGAAACGAGTACATTTTCTACCAGTCAATCAGGAAATAATTCGGCTAGTAGATTGTTGGATCTCGATCCAAACAATATTGCCAATTTAAGTGTATTGAAAGGGTTGAGTGCAACAGTACTTTACGGTGAGCAAGGTAGAAATGGAGTAATTTTAATAACTACAAAAACGGGGTCTAGCGGTACAACTTCTAACAAACTTGAAGTCTCCGTTAATTCTTCATTCTATGTTGAAGAAATATCTTCGTTACCAGACTTTCAAAGCAGATATGGCGGTGGATGGCAGAATAGTAGAGGGAAGGCCTTTAGTAACTGGGGTGCTGAATTTTCATCTCCATACGAGGAAATTCTTCATGTTTATTCTGGTAATGCTTATAGTTCTGTACAACAGGGAGGAGGGTCTTTTGATGCTTCATTTCCTGAGTTTGCTGGCAATACATCATATCAATATAAACCATATAATAGTGTCAAGAACTTTTTTGATTCTGGATACACGTCTGTTAATAATATTAACGTCGCTAAATCTACAGAAACGACAAATCTTAATTTAAGTTATTCTCATACTGATCAAAAAGGATTTACACCTAATAACACCTTAAGAAGAAATAATTTCAGTATTGGTGGGTCGGCTAAATTAAGTAACAAGTTTACATTTAGTGGAACCATGAATTATGTGAATACAAATAAGAAAAGTCCACCGAATGCTGCAAGTACAGGCGCTAGTAATGTAAGTTCTGGTGGTTCCGGAATCTTTGCCAATGTGTTGTACACCCCTCGTTCAATTGATTTGATGGGATTGCCTTGGGAAGATGATCAACATAGAAGTGTTTATTATAGAACAACAAATAGTATACAAAACCCTAGATGGACTGCAGCAAATGAAATAGATCAGGAAATTACTGATAGAGTTTTCTTTTCGATGGCAGGAACTTATAAATTTAATGACTGGATTTCTGCAACTTGGAGAACAGGATTTGATGGTTATAACGAGACCGCTTCTTTTAAAGTAAATAAAGGCGGGATTTATCTTCCTAATGGTTTGTACTATGAATCTAGAAATACTGGAAAAATTTGGGATCACTCTTTACTATTGAATATGGCTAGAGATTTAAATGATGATATCAATTTATCATTTGATGCCGGATTTAATGCAAGACGAAATACATTTAATTCTTCCACTGTTCAATATGACAAACAATTGGTATATGGTAAGTTTTTTGCCAATAATTTTGAAGACAAGAATGCAACTAGTCTTTTTAGATCTGAAGAAAATGTATATGGCTTATTTGGGTCGGCAACAGTTGCTTATAAAAACTTTGCATATTTAAATGTAGCGGGAAGAAATGATTGGGCATCAACACATGAGTCTGGGAATAATACAATATTCTATCCAAGTGCTAGTCTTTCATTTATTCCAACTTCAGCGTTCCCAGAACTAAGAAGTGCAAAAGGAATTAGTTATTTGAAAATGCGTTTAGGTTACGGTAGTTCTGCAAATTTTGCGAGCCCTTATGTAACCAGAAATGTACTAGCAGTACAAGCTAAAGCATGGTTGGACGCAAGTGGAAATCCTGTAAATGTGAATAATGTCTCGAATAGATTAGGGAATCCAAATTTAAAACCAGAGCTAGTTAAAGAACTTGAGTTTGGTATTGAGTTGAAGGCTCTTAACGGGAGACTGGGTTTTGAAGGGAGTATCTATAGCAAGGAAGCAAAGGATCAAATACTTGACAAAAACTTAGATCCTTCCTCTGGATATACCATAACAGCAATTAATGCTGGTAAACTGAAAACAGAAGGAATTGAAATTGGGATCAATGCAACTCCAATTTCTACTGAAAATTTTAAATGGAATACCATTTTGAATTTTGATGCCTATGAAAGTACGGTAACTGAATTGCCAGGGGGTGAGGATAGTGCACTTTTCTTATCTGGACCTTTTTCTAATTTGGGGAACTTTGCAATTCAAGGTCAGCCATTTAATGTAATGCAAGGACAGGTTGTTCAAAGAGATGCTGCAGGTAACGCAATTGTTGGTACAGATGGCTTGTATTTGTTAGAAGATGAAATTGGTATTATTGGAGATCCGAATCCAGATTGGCATGCAACATTGATAAATAGTATGAGCTATAAAGGTTTTACTTTTTCAATGCAATGGGATTATACTCATGGTGGCGATATGTATTCTGCAACAGCAAATACGTTAATAATTCGAGGTCTAGCAGGAGAAACTGCATTTGATCGATCTATACCCGTAGTTGCTCCTGGAGTTTTACAAGATGGATCAATAAATACAATTCAAATATCTGCTAATGATCACTATTGGGAAAATTATGGAAATAGTGAATTCAAAGTATACGATGCAAGTCATTTAAGATTAAGAGAAGTCTCTTTATCATATAAACTTTCTGATAAATTATTAAAAAATTCTCCATTTGGAGATGTTACCATTACTGCAACTGGTAATAATTTATGGTTCAAGGCATTCAATTTTCCGGATTCAATAAACTTTGATCCAGCAGTGTCAAGTGAAGGAGTAGGTAATTCAAGAGGATTTGATTTATTGACAGGGCCAACAGCGAAACGATATGGTATATCATTAAGAGCATCATTTTAATATTTAAAACACAAAAAAATTATGAACACAAAATATAAAATATCTCTGTTTTTGCTAACGCTACTTATCTCTATTAGTGCCTGTGAATCGGTAGATTTAAATGTAAATGACGATCCAAATAACGCAACGCCAAGTGCTTCAGATGTCAACCTGTTATTAAACGGAGCGATGTTGAACTTTACAGCTTGGATTGGTGAAGAGGATGAGGATAATCGTACTGGATTCGAGGCAGGTATGGAAATAGTGAGAATGCTTCATGCGTTTGGACCACTTTATGAAAATGCCTATGAACCAGGCGATTTTGATGATGTATGGCGCCAAAGTTATGCTGGACATTTATCAGATATTCAGGTAATAAAACAAACGGCTCTAGAAGGTGGGCTTACTCATCATTCAGGAATTGCTAAAATTCTTGAATCTTATACCTTAACTACTTTGGTAGATTATTTTGGAGATGTACCATATAGTGAAGCTTTTTTAGGGGCTGACAATTTTGATGCTGCCGTTGATGATGATGAACAGGTTTATACCATTGCTTTAACTTTATTGAATGAAGCTATATTAGATCTAGAAACTTCGCCAGCAACGAGTATTAGTCAAGATTTATTTTTTGCCGGAGATTTAGACAAGTGGATTACACTAGCTAAAACGCTTAAGTTTAGAATTTATAATAATACTAGATTGGCAGGTTCAAGCACATTTAATGATGCTACGGCACTATCAGAAATGAATAGTTTAATTGCCGATGGTGATTTGATAAATTCTGCTAGTGAAGATTTTAATGTTTTTTACGGTTCTAATTCATCAGCACCAGACATTAGACATCAACAATTTATTAATAATTATGAAAACACCCCTAGTGGAGAGTACATGTCTATGTATTTTATGAATCTTCTTGTTAATGGTTTTGATGATGTAGATCCAAGAACACGATATTATTTTTATAGACAAGTTAATGAATATCCAGCCTCTGATGCACAGGGAATTTTTGATTTCCCTTGTTTAGCTGAGGGCTATCCTACACACTACACACCAGGTGTAGACCCATTCTGTACATCTATTGGTGACGGATATTGGGGTAGAATTCATTTTGATGCACAAGGATTACCTTCTGATTCTGATAAAATTACAACATGGGGAACTTACCCTATTGGAGGTAAATTTGATGATGACTCTTTCTCGGCTGTTGGCAGAACTTCAGGTATGGGAGGAGCAGGAATTCAACCAATCATCATGTCATCATATGTTTATTTTATGAGAGCTGAAGCTGCATTAGAATTGGGAACTACCGATAATGCTACTGAAATGTTAGAGGCAGGAATTAGAGCTTCATGTGATAAGGTTATCAATTTTGATGTGAGTACAATAGGCAATGCTCATGCGTCAACTGTAGCAGATGTAAACGATTATGTCGATGGAATTTTGGCAGACTATGCTACAGCTACGGCTGAAGGGAAACTGAATATTATAATGACCCAAGCCTATATCGCTTCATGGGGAAATCCAGTAGAAGCATATAACAATTATAGACGTACTGGAATGCCATTGAAAATACAACCAGCACAAACATCGTCACCAGGAATTTTTACTAGAACGTTTAAATATCCATCGGTTGCTATTGATAATAATCCGAATATTAACCCGAAACCAAACCAAGGCGTTAAAGTATTTTGGGATACAAACGCAGTTGATTTAGACTTTTAAAAAAAAACATAATTATGAAAAGAATAGTAAAATATTTAATAATACCTTGTCTATTGATGGTGAGCTTTTCGTCTTGTGAAGACGAGGATAAAGATCCTTTGGCTCCTTATAATGAGTTAGTAAAAGGCGCATTTTTTAGAACAATAGATAATGGAGGAATTATAAATAGAACAGATGTAGCAGGTTCAACTTACTTTGTAACAGGTGAGTTAGTTTCTGATAATGATAATTCAGGTATAGACGTATCTGATGTACAAATGTGGGTGGAATTTGTAGATCGATCAAAAGACGACGATCCAAATACTCCAGATGATGACTCGGTAGAAGCAACTTTGTTTGAAACAGCCGATGTTTCATTATTTACAACTAATGAAAACGGATTACCTCAATATACTTTTGATGTTGGAATAAGTGATGCTATCGATGCTTTAGGATTGGATTTAAATGCTGTAGAAGGCGGAGATCAATTTCTTTTTAAGATTGCAATTAGTATGTCCAATGGAACTGTGTTTGATGAAGATAATACAGGAGACAGTGTAAAAGGTGAATTGTTTTTTGCATCGCCTATGGTATATACTGGATTAGTAATTTGTATACTGGATACACCACCCACTGGTGATTGGAAAATCACGATGCAAGATTCATATGGTGATGGCTGGCAAGGATCAGCAGTAATTGCTACTATAGATGGTGTAGATGTAAGTTCTAGTCTTCCTGATTACTGGACAGCTGGACTTGGTGGTAGTGTAGGAGATCCTCTTTACTCAGATGGCGAGGCAATGGTAAATGTACCTTCCGGAACATCAACGCTTACATTCTCATGGGTTTCAGGAGATTATCCTAGTGAGGCAACATTTCAAGTTTTTGCACCGAGTGGAAACTTAGTTGCCACAGGTGGTCCTTCTCCAGAAGAAGGTGAAATTGCACTAAATTTATGTAATGAATAGCATTAATAAATAGGAAATAAATTTTTCATTTTTGCTAATAAAAAGCTTGTAGAATTTCATTCTACAAGCTTTTTTAATATGTAAAAGTTAAGCTTACTTTTCTTTTATAAGTTTTATTGATCAATCATAATTAATACGCTCAAATTCTTCAAGAACCACTTCTTTTTATTTACAATTTCTATTTGTATTTCTGCTTGATGTTTTCTGCAAAAAAAGGAAACCTTATTACTTATAATTCACTGCTATGGGTTTTTTTAAAATATTTTTATCACAACAGGATGTGATTATTTTGCCCTAAAAAACATATAGTAAACATTGTGTAAAAATAAATCGGGGGAGTCAAATATTATGGGAACTCACCGGTCTGGCAGCGTTTTTAACTTTCTTTAACATGCATTTGCAAGGGTAGGTGGTAGCTTCTTACTACTTAAAATCCATTAAACTTTGATTTTTTTTTGGTAAAATTATTTGAATTAGTCATCAAATTTATACGGCCTTCCTTTTGTCAATTGTACTAACTCAATTTAAATAAAACAAATATTTATGAAAGTAAAAAGTATGCAATTAATGGCGGTAGTTTTCTTTCTTGGAATTCTAACGTCCTTTGCACAGGAAAAACCAATTTCAGGAACAGTTACAGACCAATCTGGAATACCACTTCCCGGTGTGAATATTATGGTTAAAGGGACAACTAATGGTGTCCAGTCTGATTTCGATGGAAACTATGCTATCAATGTAAGCATAGGTGATGTTTTGAGCTTCACTTATGTAGGTCTTAAAGCTGTAGAACGTACAGTTGGATCTGCCAATACTATTGATGTAACAATGGAAGAAGATGCAGATGTTCTTGACGAAGTAGTTGTAACTGCATTAGGTATTAAAAGAGAGAAAAAAGCCCTTGGATATGCAACAACTTCAGTTAAGGGGGATGCTGTAAATACAGCAAAGGAAACGAATTTTATGAATTCTTTATCTGGTAAAGTTGCTGGTTTAAGTATTAAAAAGAGTAACACATTAGGAGGGTCAACCAATGTTATTTTAAGGGGATATACGTCTATTAATGGAAATAACCAGCCATTATTTGTTGTTGATGGAACTCCGATCAGTAATTCTAATACCAATGTATATGGCCAAAATAGAGGAAGGGGAGGTTATGATTATGGTAATGCAGCAATGGATATTAATCCTGAAGATATTGAATCTATTAATGTGTTAAAAGGGGCTGCTGCTTCAAATTTATATGGCTCAAGAGCCGCAAATGGTGTAATAATTATTGCTACCAAAAAAGGAAAAAGAAGTGAAGGTATGGGGGTTACTGTAAATTCAGGAGTTTCTTTTTCTAACTATGATAAAGATACTTTTGTTAAATACCAAAAGGAGTACGGTGCGGGTTATTCTAACTATTACTATGGTTCGACTGGAGGATTCTTTGATCAAGATGTTGATGGAGATGGTATTGATGACTTAACCACGGCATTTACTGAAGATGCTTCTTTTGGTGAGGCTTTTGATCCTAATTTATTAGTTTACCAGTGGGATGCATTTTATCCAGAGTCCAAGAACTATTTAAAAGCAACTCCGTGGATTGCAGGAAAAAATGATGCCTCATCAATCTTTCAAACAGGTGTAACATTAAATAATAGTGTAACGCTTTCTTCCGGATCCGACACAGGTTCTTTCAGATTAGGTTATTCAAATTTAGATCAAACAGGTATTTTGCCAAATAGTAGTTTAAAAAGGCATACTATAGATTTTAATGGAAGTCAAGATTTTAATGATAGATTTACTGTTGGTGTTAAGGCGACTTATACTAAAACGGATGGGAAAGGTCGTAATGGAACTGGATATGATTCAAAAAATTTAATGCAAAGTTTCAGACAATGGAGTCAAATGAATGTTGATTATGAAGATCAAAAAACAGCTTATTTTAAAACTAGAAAAAACATTACTTGGAATTATTCGGGAGATCCATTAACACAAGATGGTCTTGCTCCAATATTCTTTGATAATCCATATTGGGTACTATACGAAAATTATGAAACGGATACAAGAAGTAGATTATTTGGAAATGTCAATTTAACATATAAAGCTGCTGACTGGTTATCTATAAATGCTCGTACTTCTCTTGATACTTATAACGAATTTCAAGAAGAGAGAATTGCAATGACTAGTACTGATGTTTCTCGATACAGTAGGTACAATAGATCATTAACTGAGATTAACTATGACTTATTATTTAACTATAATTTCGATTTAGCTGAAAAACTATCCTTATCTGGTGTCGTTGGTGCAACTGCTACTTCTCAAAATATTGAGTCTATTAGGGCTTCTACAAGTGGTGGGCTTGTTGTTCCTAAGTTATATGCACTTAGCAATTCTGAAAATTTGTTAGAACCTCCATCTGAATATTTAGGGAGAAGAAAGGACTATGGTTTTTATGGAAACGCATCTTTCTCGTATGATGGTCTTGTATATCTGGATTTGTCAGGACGTTATGACATTTCATCAACTTTACCAGATAAGAATAATGGATTCTTTTATCCAGCAATTTCAACATCTATTGTATTTTCAAAATTGATAGATGTAGATTGGTTGTCTTTTGCTAAAGTTAGAGGAAATTGGGCTCAGGTAGGGAATAGTACTTCACCGTATAGAGTCTTTGACTCATACTCTAGTCCAACGAACTTTACAGTTCCTTTATTTTCTACAAATAACCAAAAAAACAACAATAACATAGTCAACGAGTTAACGACTGGTTGGGAAGTAGGTATTGAAGCTAGTTTTGTGAATAGAAGATTTGGTTTTGATCTGGCTTATTATGATACAGATTCTGAAGATCAAATATTTGCTGTAAAAGTGTCACCTGCAACAGGAGTCTCTTCTAAAGTAGTTAATTCAGGTGTTATTAATAATAAAGGGTTTGAAGCATCAGCTTATATAACCCCTATTAGAAATGATAATTTTGAGTGGATAATAAGTGGAGTTTATTCAAGAAATGAGAGTAAAGTTATGTCATTGTTTGGAGGTGTGAATAACTTACAAATGGCTTCATTACAAGGAGGTATGTCTATTAACGCAACTGTTGGACAGCCATATGGTAGCCTTTGGGGTTCAAATTTCACATTTGAAAATGGTGAAAGAATAATTGATGCTACAACAGGAAGATATATAGTTGATAAAACCCCTCAACAGATTGGAGATGTCAACCCTGATTACAAAGCGGGGATTAATAATACTATTAGATACAGAGACCTGTCACTTAGTTTTTTAATTGATATTCAAAAGGGAGGAAGTGTATTCTCACTTGATACTTGGTATGGGTTTGGTACAGGTATTTATAATGTCACAGCTGGACTTAATGAATTAGGAAACCCAAAACGTGATGCTATTATTGATGGTGGAGGGATCTTATTAAATGGAGTTAATCCAGGAGGGGCAACAAATACCACACGGACAAGAATGGATTATTATGCAAATGCCTTGGGTTGGACAAAAGCACCAAATGCTCTACATGTATATGATGCTAGTTTTGTAAAACTTAGAGAGGTTACCCTATCGTATAAACTTCCCAATAAATTTGTATCAAAGACACCTTTTAGTGATATCACCTTTTCAGCAGTTGGAAGAAACTTATGGATCATTGATAAAAACATGCCATATTCTGACCCTGAAGCAGGTTTAAGTTCAGGTAATTTACAAGGCTATCAGTCTGGTGCCGCTCCAGCTCAAAAAGAGTACGGCTTTAATCTTAAATTTCAATTCTAATTAAAGTATTATGCAAAAAAAAATATTAATATTATTAACGGTTATATTTATATCTTCTTGTTCTGATTTTGACGATTTAAATGTAAACCCAAAGGCAGCAACAGTTGTGCCAGCAGCAACATTATTTTCAAATGCGACTAAGAATTTGAGCGATCAAATGACCTCTACTAGTGTAAGCCGAAATATCTTTAGATTGTTTTCTCAGGCTTGGACTGAAACAACATATACAGATGAAGCAAATTATGACTTAATTACAAGAGATATTCCTGGGAGTCATTGGAGAATTCTATTTAGAGATGTATTAAAAGATTTTGATGAAACAAGATTGATTCTTTCTACTTTAGATGATGGAGCATCAGTTGCTCAGAGAAACAACCAAATGGCATGTATTTCTATTTTAGAAGTATATACTTACCATGTATTAGTTGATACTTTTGGAAATATTCCATTTTCTGAGGCATTAAATTCCGACAATGTATCACCTTATTATGATGATGATGCCGCAGTTTATGATGCTATTATTATGAAGCTTGACGAAGCTATTGGGATGATTTCTTCAGAGTCTGGTTCATTTGGAAAAGCGGACTTAATCTATGGAGGATCTATGGATAAATGGAGGAGATTTGGAAATTCCTTAAAATTAAGATTAGCTGTTAGAATTTCTGGTGTTGATTTTGGAAAAGCTTCGACTATGACAAGTCAAGCTATTTCTAGTGGAGTCATTACTTCAAACTCAGATAATGCAACTTTTGATTATTTAGGGGCCTCTCCAAATACAAATCCTGTTTGGGAAGCATTGGTTGAAAGTGGAAGACAAGATTTTGTGCCAGCCAAGACTGTAGTAGATATAATGAATGACCTTAGTGACCCTAGAAGAGCTGAATATTTTGATGACAATTTAGGGACAGAAATTTATGTTGGAGGTATTTATGGTCAAAATAGCCCTTATGCAAGTTATACACATTTAGGTGAGTTATTTCACAAATCGGAGACACCTGGGATATTATTTGACTATGCTGAAACTGAATTTTTATTAGCTGAAGCATCTGAGTTAGGACTAGATGTTTCGCTTGTAGATGCTGAAATTCACTATAAGAAAGGAATTACTGCATCCTTTGATTTTTGGGAAATTGCAAATGTTGATGCGTATTTGTTAAATCCAGATGTTGCTTATTCTACGGCAAGTTCATCTTGGCAAGAAACCATTGCAACTCAAAAATGGTTAGCTTTATTTAACAGAGGGTTTGAGGCTTGGTCGACCTATAGAAAATATGGATATCCACAATTAGTAATTGCTCCTATTTCTCAAGAATGGGTTCCGAGAAGGTTTACTTACCCAGTAGATGAAGCCTCTAGGAATGGTGATAATTATATTCAAGCAGGTATCGATATGGGAGGGGATTTAAAATCGTCTACAATTTTTTGGGATAATTAATTGAATTTTATGATATCAATTTGGAAGAAATCCGAAAAGGATAAATTATGGTCTTATTCTGAGGATATTCAAATATTCTTTTCAGAAGAACTCTTATCCTTGATTTTTTCGATGTGAAAAATTAACACAAAATAGACTGTTTCGTTTTATGATCGCATTGAAATCTCATACTATATAAAAAAAGCTTGCAAGAATTAATCTTGCAAGCTTTTCAATTTTATTTAGTAGAGTTTTTGTCTAACATCAATTTGTTTACTAATATATTGCTCATAATAGAGGTCACGTATCGTCATTTGAAGCTATACAAGATATCACAAAAACTGGGAGTCAAATTATTTTGAGATTAGTTAAAATAATGCTTTAACGCTTTCGTCTTCGTCTTCTTTTTCTGTTGAGTCTATTTGTTCTATTAAATATTTAGGCGCATCATCTTTTCTCGAAAAGCTTATAGGTACTGGTAAAATACAAGCTAGGCTTATAAAAAAAGCAAATGCAATGAGACGTAATATGCGTTTTGTCTTCATCGTATTACAAGGTATAATTGCTTCCATAAGAATGGAAACAGATTAATAATAAAAATAATTTTGAAAGGCCTGATTAAAGACCAAGGAATCCGTAATTATACGAGGTTTACGTTGAGGAAGTCCTCTGTGTCTATTGTAGATAATAATTTAAAATGGAAACTTCTAAAATCTGTTTTAGACTCAAAACCTATTATTACTTGAACTCTTAGATTTTGAGTTAAAAGTTCATTTTGACCCAGTAGGAATTGCTTGAAATTAAAAATGCAATAACTTGGTGATTTGAGATTTGAATTGTAAATCTGGAATTTTGCAAAGTATGATGAAGCTATCGAAGAAATACAATCACTAGCGTGCATTTTGGTAATTGCACTTGTGGGTTTAACCTGCTCGTGTGCAATTCCCGAAAATGAAATAAGGCTTACCAATAAAGTAAAACTTAAGAGTCTTTTATGTAATTTCCATGTTATCATTATCTTACAAAGATAAACGATAATATATTTTATAATAAGAAAAGAAAGCCTAATTCCATTAAGGCGCTATTATGACCACTATTTTTACTATTTAATCCACCATTTGAAGTATGTCTCACTCCTAATCGGAAATCAAAAATGGCATAGGGTGCTGTATAAGACAATCCGAAAGCTAATACATCCGAAAAGGCAAATCCCTTATCTAATCTTTCGGTAGACTTACTTAAAAGTGTAGGGCCAACACTAAAAAGGGCATAGGTACTTAATTTTTCTAATAATTTATACCTGGAAATAAAGCCAACACCAATCGTATATTCATGGATGGTTTTTTTCTTAGTAAATTTTTCTCTTAGCTCTAAAAAGTTTTCATGATTAACTTCTTGAACGTAAAACTTATTGAGTAGTTGATGCTTTGATATATAGATGCCTGGTTCGAAAAGCAATTCAAAGTTCCATTTTCTTTTTGACTTTATCAAATAATTGATTTGAACTTTAAATGATTGGGTGTCATAGTTGTAATCATTTGCATTAAAAGGAAAATTTTGTTGAGTTCCAAGGCCGTAATTAAAGCCAAGCTTTATGACTCTTTTTTCTTTTTGAGCGGAGGCATTTAATATAAATGAGAAAAATAGAATGATTGTGTAAAAGCAGATTTTTGAATTGTATAGCATTAATGATTATTTATAAAAGCAGTTATCAAATCTGTAAATTTAATAACTGCTTTTTATAATTAGCTTAGATTTGAGATTAAATTAGTTTTTATTTTTAAATGATTTGTCTGGATATGCAGGAGGCTGTGGTACTGCTCTAGGATCTGCAGCAATCAACTTTTCTAAATATTTAATTGCAGCTTCCAATTGTGCATCTTTTCCTTGAAATGTAGCATGTGGTAAATTATCGACAACAATATCCGGCTCAAAGCCATGGCCTTCAATGAGCCAAGTGCGTTCATTGCCATAAACGCCCATCATTGGAGCTCTTGCTAAACCATTATCACTCAATCTATTTGTACTACTCAACCAAATTTCTCCACCCCAAGTTCTCATTCCAATGGCTGTACCTAGATTTAATTTTTTGAAACCATCGGCAAATGCTTCTCCATCTGAAGCCGTGTTTTCATCAACTAAAATTACAATATGCCCTCTAAATGCATATTGCATATTCCAGGAGGGTTTACCAGATCTGGATTTCCAATACATCCATGATTTTCTTAATAACTTTTCAAGAATGAAACTTTCAATATTCCCTCCTCTATTATGTCTTACATCTATAATTAAACCTGGCCTGTCAAATACAGGGTAGAATTCTCTATACCATTGATTAATATCGCGACTCCCCATGGCCTGAAGGTGTACATAGCCCACTTGGTTATTTGTTTCTTTTTCCACTCTTAATCGTCGCGAATATTCCCAATCCTTGTATCGTAAACTATACATGCTTCCAATAGGTTCTACAATAACATCTCGTGTTAAACTGCCTTGTTTGATACTTAACTTTACTTGTTTTCCTATTTGATTTCTAAGCAGTTCTCCAATATCTATTGAAGATAGTGACGCCTTACCATTCACCTTAGTAATAATATCACCAACTTTAACTCCTAAATAAGGATCATCTAATGGTGACTTCGCATCAGGGTAATCAGGATCTGCTTTATAGATATAATCAATTTTATATCCTCCATTTTTATCATCTCTAATAAATCGGGCGCCTAAATTAGCGACAGGAATACTTTGTGAATCTACTCTGGTATCTCCTCCTCTTACACTGGTATGTAACGCGGCAAGCTCACCAACAAATCGGCCAATTAAATCAGATAATTCATTTCTGGTCGTAATTCTATCAACGAGAGGGAAATATTTGTTAAACATAGCTTTCCAATTAACGCCGTGCATATTTTTATCATAAAAATAATCACGTTCCATGCGCCAGGCATCAGTAAATAATTGTTTCCAATCTTCTTGTGGGGTAATAGCAAATCGCCATCCATTGAGATTAATTTTACTGCTATTAAGATCACCAACTTTTCCAGTACCCGCATTAACCATATAATAGTTACGCCCTTTTCTAATTAATAATTTTTCTTTATTTCCAGTTAAACTAAAACTGCGTACGCCTTCTACCATAGTTTTGAGCTTCACATCTTCATTGCCGATTTTTAAGACAGATAAATTAGTTTGTGAATTAACCCCTGTACTGCTGGACATTAAATAGATTGCTTTTTTTGAAACAGCCAACCCTCTGTAGTTTCCAGCATTGATAGGTACTTCAACAATTCTTTCGGTAATGCCAGCTTCATCAACAACTATGGTTACAGACTCTTTTTTGTCTTCTTTTTTAGTGTCCTTGGAAATCAATTCATCGTTTTTTCTAAATGGAGAACGTGTTCCTTTTTGTAAAGCAATATGATATAGTTTCTCTTTGGCATCAAAATA
Source organism: uncultured Bacteroidota bacterium (assembly GCA_913062555.1). Lineage (GTDB taxonomy): Bacteria > Bacteroidota > Bacteroidia > Flavobacteriales > Flavobacteriaceae > CAJXVU01. Next base: position 7,858 of record CAJXVU010000019.1, on the reverse strand, counting down.
AGGTTCAGGTTGCCTTGAGCCCCAAGGACTACCAACTATGGTAGTGAAACTTCTATCGGATAAAAAATAAACAAATTTACCATCTGGACTCCATTTTACATATCTGCTATTAGCTCGGTCTGTTGTAATAGGAAATGTTTTGTTCGTGTCTAAACTGTATAAATATATTTGTGCCATAGTATTATTGGCATACTGAACAAAGGAAATCCATTTACTATCTGGTGACCATGAAAAGTCACCAATACCTTCCTCAATGGTAGATATTTTTTTGCTTTTTCCATTTTCAATATTTAATAAAAACATATTGTTTTCTAAATCATCATAGGCTATCCATTTACCGTCTGGGGACGGCACTCCGGCATATCTTAAAACTTCACCATTCTTTGTAATGGCTTTATGTTTTCCTTCTCCATTAGAAGGCATACTTATAAATTCAAATTCACCACTTTCATCCGATAGTGTATAAATTTGTTTCCCATTATGTGAAAAGGTTGCATCTCTAAATCTTACATCTTTTTGATCTGTAAATTCTACAAATCTTCCTGATTTAACAGGGGCGACAAATGCTCGTCCTCGGGCAGTTATAACAATTTTAGTTCCATCGTTATTTGGATTTACAGCAGTAATATAATTTGATGGATTCTCAACCCAGCGTTCTCTAAGTTGATCTAGGTCTGAAGTAAGACGAATATTGATTTTCTTTTGAGTGTTATTCGCAACGTTGTAATGCCAAATGTCAGCACCTAATTGATATACAATATTTCCATTGTGATTATTAGCATATCGAACATCAAAACCTGTATGCTTGGTGTGTTGTTTTATATCATTTCCATTTTCATCTATGGACCAAATATTCATAATTCCATCTCTATCTGTGATAAAGTATACACGATTATTATACCACATAGGATGATGACTTCCTCCTGAAAAATCATTAGTAAGTTTAATGGCCTCTACACTGCCATTGGTGTATTTCCAAAGCTGCCTTGCGGTCCCTCCTTTATAGCGTTTGGTAACATTGCCATGATAGGATGGTCTTACAAAGAATACTGTATTTCCAGAATCATTAAATGTGGCTTCACTTGCCTGACTTAGTGGTATTCTCGTTTTTTGTTTTGATATTGTATTGATCGTAACCAATTGCCTGTCTGGAAGGGTTGCATATGCTCTGGTGTCATAAACTATTTGACCATCAGGAGTCCAGCAATTCATAATAGAGGTGTCACTTTCATAAGTCCATCTTACAGGAAGTCCCCCAGATATTGGCATAGTATAAATCTCAATAGGACCTTCATAACTTGCAGAGAATGCAATAGTTTTTCCATCTGGAGAAATTGAAGGATATCGTTCTTCTTCCGCATGCGTTGTTAGTCGTTGTGCTATCCCTCCAGAAAGTGATACCGTCCAAAGATCACCTTCGGCAGCAAAAACCACCCGGTTGCCATGAATTTCAGGAGTTCTGTAATATCCTTCAAATCCTTGAGAAAAAAGAGAAAAGGCAGGGAGTGTAAGTAAGATTAAAAATAATTTGAAGCAATATACAGAGCAGCGTTTTTTTACTATCATATGAATTTATTTTACCGTTAGAGGTTAGAATAATGAAAATTCAAAATAAATTTAGGACGAGCTAAGTTAGCCTAATTTAATTCAAATACAAATAGTTAGAATCTTAGTCTAAAGCTGAAATTAGGAGTGATGCCAAGAGAGAGGTTTTCTATTTTATTGATTGAATCATCATCATTAATAGTATAATAAGTATTTATAATATTAGCCTTATTTAGCACGTTCCAAAGAGAAAATCCAGCAATAGCATCAGTGTTCTTTCCTAGTTTAATGGTATATGTAGATGATAAATCTGCTCTTAAATACTCATTTAAATTACTGCTATTTGGAGGGTGATAATTAATAGTGTGATTAATGATTTCTGAATCGATATTGGGTTTGGTATATGGTTTTCCCGTTCTCCAATTTATTCCGAGAGCAAACTTAAATTTATTAATGGAATAGGTTCCTGCAAATGTAAATGCATGTCGAATGTCAACATTGTTAGGAAAGGTTTTGCCGAAATTTAATTCTTTAAAAGTGTAATTGTTTTCGCTATAAGAATAACTTAACCAGGCACTAATAGTTTTAAATTGTTTGTTTATTAGAAAATCTAAGCCTTTAACATGGTAACTTCCAATGGCATTTACAAATTGATATTGGTTTTGAAACCCCTGGCTTCTAGTTGTGATGCCGTCAACATTCTTAATGTAAACTTCAGCACTCACTATAAAATTGTTTTTATTAAAATAAATACCAGTAGAGACTTGTTTGCTTTTTAATATAGGGATAGTGTTATTATTTGCCAGTACCCAACGGCGTTTTTCGATACCCAAAAAATCATTCTGTAAATCGATAATTTGAGAAGTGGTTTGACTTTTCATTTCCCCTAAAACCTCTAATCGGAAATAGTTTAAAAAACGCTGACTAAAACTTAATCGGGGCTCAATTAGAAATTCTGAAAACTTATCGAAATAATTTGTGCGCAACCCTAATTTTAATGAGGTATTATTAGAGTTGTATCTTATTTCATTAAAAATTGAATGTGTTCTGATCACTTCTTTAATATAGCTTCTGAAAACAGGATTATTAACGTCTTCTAAATTACTGATCCCAACCTCTGAGAATTGGTATCCACTTTTCGAAGATAATTTTGCACTTATACTATAATTTAAATGGAGTTTAAGACCATTATCATAAACTTCATTTTCTTGAATTAAGCGTTGATTGTTTATGACATCAAAATTAGTGGCGCCCAGATTATAATTAGAAAAATAGATTTGGGCAGAATTTGTAAGTCTAGTATTCCATGTTCTTAAATAGTCGATAGACACTGCAGTATTGCGCTGTGTTAATTTACTATCCAGAGCTTCTGTAATATTATTTACCTTGAATTGCTCTTCATAATTTAACTTATTGAAAACATTTAAAAAATTGAAACGCAATTTGTCTTTCTTTGAGAAGTCATATAGAAATTTTGCAGTGACATCGTAAAAGTAAAACCGTTCATTTTTAGAAATAGAATTGTCAGTATTTTGAGTTTTGGTTAAATCGGTATCTTGAAAAACACGTTTAAAATATTGATCGTAGGTAGGGGTTATAATAAGGTCTGTAAGAGAGCGTCTTGCTGAGAGTTGTAGCTCAGTTTTTTTGCTTAATGGTATTTTAGCATAAGCATCAATATTAATTAAATTGAAACCTGCTCCTCCAGTAAACTCTTCACTTAATGTATTAGAAGATCGCATATCTATAATACTAGAAATGCCATCGCCATACATCGCACTTGTCCCATTTTTTGAAACGGTGACATTTTGAGTTAAATAGGGGTTAAAAGCAGAAATTAAACCAAAAAAATGTCCAGATTGATACATTTTTATCCCATCCCATAATATTAAATTTTGATCATGAGTGCCACCTCTAATATTCACGCTAGACACGCGTTCATCAACACTTTGAACACCTGGTAAGGCTTGAATCGTTTGCAAAACATCAGGTTCTATAAGCCCTGGGAGAATTCCAAAGGCACTTGGTTTTATGCTCGTAGTACCGTCATTTTTTAATGAGATTCCTCGCGTAAGGAAATTTGAGATTAGTACTTCCTCTAAAACTTGAGTTTTAAACGGTTTAAGTAGGGCTCGTTTTATTATGATTATAGTCGTAGCATTAAGTTGCTTGAATGATAAGTCTGTTTTTGATTCTAAATATTTGAACAACTCAGCAATCGATAGTTCTTTGGAAGGCTCATCAATAATAATGTCTTTTAAATTTGCGTCAGCATAAGAAAACTTCACTCCAAAACGTGCTTCAATTTGCTTTAAAATAGAAGTAAGGGGTTGCTTTTCTTCTTTATTAGATTGTGCAGATATAGGTAACGCACTAAAGAAAAATATAAACAAAAATACTAGGGCTATTCTAATTATGTGATAGTACAATAGTGGCGTCGTTTTGTAAACTATAATTTATGTTTAATGGTAAAGTTATAGATTTTAATGCAAGTTCTATATCGTCATGACTAAAACTTCCTGAGAATAATTGGTTTAAATCTATATTTTGAGGGTTTACAATAACATTGTATTGCCTTTCAAACTCGTGAATTACTTGAGTGAAAGGCATACTTTTAAAGGAGCTTTCGTTATTAATCCATGATGGATTTAAGGCCGTTTCTTTTTCTTTAGCAATACGTTTCCCATTTATTATTAAAAAGCTTTCTCCCGGTTTAAGAGTTACAATGTTCAATTTTTGTGTGACACGTACAGACCCTTCATAACATACAACTTCAAAATAATTATGACGCTGTTTTACATTAAATTGAGTGCCCAATACACTAACAATTCCTTCGGGGGTGTTTACATTAAATGTAGCACCTTTAGCAACTTTAAAATAAGCTTCACCATTTAAGCTAAGATCACGTTTGTTTTTCCAAGCTTTCTTGTTGTAAATTAAAGTGGATTCTGCATTTAATGAAACTAATGACGCATCTGGAAGCTCTAAAGTGGTTTTTTGAGCCATTAGCGTACTAATATTAGTGTCTAATGTTGTGGTGTAATAATAAACGCTGAATGAAATGGCAAGGATAGCCGCTATTCGTAAAAATGGTTTCAACCAATTGTTTGTACGTGATTTTTTTGTACTAATAAGTTGTAAGGTACTCTTAAGTTCTTCCGAAGTATTATACTCAGGAGCTCTAAATTGCTTTACACCATTAGAAATTCTTACTAATTCCGCATATTCTTCAAGCTGTTTAAAAGCCTCAAGTTCATGTGAGTTTAGATCGTTATCTAACCATTTCTTTATTAATTCTTCTTGTTTCATGTTTCGTATTACAACTATATAACATTTAATATTAAAAAACTCCTACCTACTTTATTTAATAAAATAGAATATTAGAATGAATTCACAATTCCTTAATATCTTTTCTTAATTTTTTAAGCGCACCATAAATTCGTTTCTCAACAGCTTTTGTAGAAATTTCTAAAAGCACTGCAATTTCTTTATGTTTTTTCCCTTCAACTCTATTTAGTAAAAATGCAGTGCGTTGAGCTTCACTTAAATTAGCAATGGCTGTTTGTAATTTTAGCATATACTCATTGCCTTCTAAGATAAATTCAGGTGTTTCATTGGTGTAATGTTTAGGCTTTTCCTTTTGAAATTTTAGAACCACTTTTTGATGAGCAGCTTCATTGAGCATTAAATTGTTAGCAACGGTAAATAAATAGCTTTTGGCCTTACTGGGGCTAACCTTATGGCAATTTTCCCAAAGTTTAATAAATGCCTCCTGTGCTTTGTCTTTAGGGTTGAACGCCTCTCCAAATTTATAATATAAAAAATCATGTAAGCTTTTGGAGTATTTAGTAAACACCGATGAAAACAGTTGCTCATTACAGATATTGTCATTTATGTTTTTAGTCATTATTGCATTTTGTAGTTATAAAACTAAATAAAAAAAGTGACCTAGGTAGGAGTTTTTAAAGTTTAGCTGTTTTATATTAAATTGATCACCATTAAAACCTACATTATGAAAAAGAAATTTGAGAATATTTTACTGTTAGCCTTTTTTGCCCTTTTTACGTTTTCATCCTGTCAAGATGAGATAACGGATATAACACAACCCGATGAAGAACAAGTTATTGTGGCAGAATCTCCTTTAGCTACAATGATGAGATCCACCTCTACAAATGATGGTACCATGGATAATATCTTGGATGATGCAGATTGTATGTCCATTAATTTACCGGTCACCATTGTAGTAAATAGTATCAATATCACAATTAATACCCCAGAAGATCTAGAACTTATTGTTGATATTTTTGAAGAATTTAGTGATGATGATGATGATATAGAATTTATTTTTCCAATTACAATAATTTTGAATGACCATACTGAAATTGTAATTCAAGACCAAAATGAATTAGCAGAATTTATTGAGAGTTGTGAGGATGTTGATGATCACAACAATTGTGTTGGTTTTAAATATCCAATTTCATTTTCCATTTTTGATTCAGAATTTCATTTACTCAATACTGTAGTGATTGAGACTGATCGCCAGTTATATCATTTTTTAGATAGAATTGAAGATGTAGAAGAAGCTATTTTAGCAAGCCTAAACTTTCCAGTTAATATGGTTTATGCCAACGGAGATATTATTGAAGTTAATGATAATCAAGAACTAGCCCGAGTTATAAATGAGGCTGAGGGTATGTGTGATGACGATGATGATTATGCTGATTGTGATATCGATGATGTAGATGATTATTTAATGGAGTGTCACTGGAATATCCATTATTATAATGATTCAGATAATTACAGACCATACAACATGACGTTTTTGGAGAGTGGTGAAGTAAATATTATTAGTGACCTAGCGACAGTTGCAATAACTGGAAATTGGAATACCTCTGAAACAGATGATGGGGTAGTATTGAGTATTACCGAGTTGACTCAATTTGGAGAGATTTTAGGAGGAGATTGGGTAATTGTCGACTGTGATGACGATAGGTTCAAATTTGTTAAAATTAATACTGGAGCTGAGAATTCAAGAATGCTTATTAAGAGACGTTGTAGTGACGAACCAGATTGTGGCCCTCAAGAAATTAGAATGAATTTGGTGGAATGCTATTGGTATTCTGGATCGAACATAAATGGAAATAATCAATTAGGTAAATTTCATTTTCGAGCTGATGGAACAGTCGTTGTTGTAAATGCTGAAAATAATGTTGAGGTATCAGGGACTTGGGAAATTGCTCTAACGGATTACGGAATTAAATTGATTTTAGATTTACCCGAACCATATAATATGCTGTCACGTTATTGGAAAGTAATTGAGTGTGATGATGACAGAATTAAAGTGATTCATGAAGAGTTTTTTATAGTATTTGAGAAAGAATGTTATAATCCAATTGATTGTTTCGAAACGACCGAATTGATCCTGTGTGATGATGATACTATTGATGGACTGACTGAGTTTAATCTTGAAAATGTTTATTTAGAATGTCCTCAGGATAATGTTGATGTTTCATACCATTTGAATGAAGCAGATGCTAATAGCGCTATAAATGCATTAGCATTCAATTATACAAATATCACAAATCCACAAATCATATATTCTCGGATCTCCATTGCGGGAAGTAATACTCCAAATTATGAAATATTTGAAGTAGAATTATATGTTGAGAATTGTAGTGAAACATGTACAGAAGAAGATGTTGATTCTTTTTTAATGGAAGCCGAATGTCATTGGGTGCCAGTAGTGATTAATGGTAGTGATGATTTTGGTGCTTATGATTTCTATTTTAACGATGATCAAGATTTAGTGATTATTGATGGAGATGGAGAAGAAATATTTGGGACCTGGTCTACCTCTGGTACCACGGGTGAGGGGGTTGTGGTAAGTATTAGTCAAATTGATGGTGTATTACAGCCATTTAATGGAGACTGGGTCGTAGAAGAGTGTGGCGCAGAACGTATGGTTTTTGTAAATAATAATGATCTAGAATTAGTCTTAGAGCGTGAATGCCAATAATAAAAGTAAAGAATACTATCTGCTTTTCTAGCACTAGTTGTTTTAGTTATAAGTTAGAGGAAAAAGGGTTGCATTTTGCAACCCTTTTTATTTTTTTTGCTTTCACAAACAGACTTTAGACCTGTAAATCTGAAAATAAGCTGATATACCAATCTAAGTTTGTAAATAAACTGTTAATCTTGTGAAAACGAGAATCTATGTTGAAGAGTTTACCAATTATTTCTTTAACTTTGCATTTCTTAAAATTTGAAGTAGAATATGTTTGATAATTTAAGCGATAAGCTAGACAAAGCACTT
>CAJXVU010000018.1 GCA_913062555.1 uncultured Bacteroidota bacterium | reverse complement strand
GTCTGGACGGGACTCGAACCCGCGACCCCCTGCGTGACAGGCAGGTATTCTAACCAACTGAACTACCAAACCGTTGCGTTATTGCGGTTGCAAATATACACTGCATTTTTTATAACACAACCTTTTTTATATATTTTTTCAATATTTTTTTCCTAAACAAACTTTTGTCGTTCTAACATGTATGTGGTCAGTATTTTATTAAAACTTTCATTTATATTGGCCTCCACATATTTTATTTGATACTGTGCACATTTTAGCTTGATTTTATTAAAATAATCGGCAACTGCTTTTTCATAATTAACTTTAATATTCTCCGCATAAAGGTCAATATAATCCCCTGTCTCCACATCTTCAAAGCGTTTTGGCTTATTATCAAAATCAAAATGCAACTCTTTTTCTTTATCAAATACATGAAATAATATCACATCGTGTTTATTGTATTTTAAATGCCGTAATGCATCAAAAAGTTTAGCTTCCTCAACATCCGATTGAAACATATCTGTAAATAAAAATATTAACGAACGACGATGAATTTTTTCGGCTATTTGATGTAAATACTCATAAGTATTAGTCGCCTTATGATCTGGTTTTGAAACCGACATTTCACTTAATTGACTTAACAACATCCTATGGTGGCGCTCACTTCCTTTTTCTGGAGCATAATAATCGTAAGTATCACTATAAATACTCATTCCAACCGCATCGCGCTGCTTTTTTAATATATGCATTAAAGAGGCTGCCGCTAAAGCCGAAAAACCAATTTTATTTAAGGAATTAATTGTCAGTTCTTTTACAAAAGGATAGTGCATAGAGCTACTATTATCAAGGATGATGTGACAACGCAAATTGGTTTCTTCATCATAACGTTTTGTATAGAGCTTGTCTGTTTTGGCAAATAATTTCCAATCAATATGCCTAGTACTCTCCCCTTGATTGTACATTTTATGCTCCGCAAACTCTGCCGAGAACCCATGAAACGGGCTTTTATGCATGCCTGCAACAAATCCTTCCACAACCTGTTTTGCAAGCAACTCGAGGTTTTTAAATCCTGAGGTTTTATTTACTTCGTCTTCTAGATTCATGAGTTATCTAAACTAAAAAAGGTTTGCCTATTAGGCAAACCTTTTATGTTTTCTTTTACATTTTATATTATAAAAGCGAGTCTATCGCTTCTGCATACACATTCTTCGGTGAAACACCTACTTGACGTCCTACAACTTCTCCTTTATGAAATACTAAAACAGTAGGAATGTTACGGACACCATATTTAGCTGCAAATTCCTGATTCGCATCAACATCAACTTTTCCAACAACAGCTTTCCCTTGATACTCTTCGCTAATTTGTTCTATTACCGGTCCTACCATACGACATGGTCCACACCAAGCAGCCCAAAAATCTACCAATACTGGTTTATCACTTTTTAATACAGTTTCTTCAAACGTTGCATCTGTTATTTCTAATGCCATAATATTTTAATTTAATTGTGTTTTACTTCTACTTAATATGCAATATTAGTCAAAATATTCGCCAATGCTTACATGAGTACTATTTGTTTTCCTTATTTATAAATTGATTGATGCTATGAGGGTTACGAAATCTCAACTTTTAATATGCAACCAAATAGTTGCGTATTAAATAGCTTTTACCTAATTTAGCAAAACTAAAAATCATGAATCATTATAAAAATTTAAAATAATCACAGATGAAAGACGTCATAACAAAAGAAGTTCTGTTTAATCATTCCATTGACAAAGTTTGGAATGCTATTACCAAAGCCGAAGAAATTTCTGCTTGGTTTATCGAAGCCGATTTTAAAGCTGAGGCCGGCTACAAATACACTTTTACTTCACCCCCTAACGAAAAAGGATGTACTGTTATTAGCGGCGAAGTAAAAAACTCTAACCCATATGTGCTCATATATACTTGGGTAGTAGGTGACACCAATATCGAAACCACAGTTAAGTGGGAATTAGAATCAACAAATAGTGGCACAAAACTTCATTTAGAACATTCAGGAATATCAAACTATGCTGGTGATACTGCAGTAGCTATGTTTGAAAGCTTTAATGGCGGATGGGACAACTGTATTGAAGGCTTAACGCGCTATTTAAAGGACCTTGTAAATGCAGGATAAGATCACAAAATTATTTAAAGCTATTGCGGATCCAACAAGGCGTGATATTTTTCATGCCTTGGTAATTGCCGCCTCAGCATTATCAATCACCCAAATTTCAAGTCAATTTGACATTAGCAGACAAGGCGTTACCAAACATATAAAAACCCTAGAAGATGCTGGTTTGGTCCATATAGACAGCAAGGGGCGTGAACGCTTCTGCAATGCTAATACAAAACAACTTAAAGAAATTACCAAATGGTTAAAATTCTACGAGCAATTTTGGGACGATTCATTACACAACTTGGGAAGCTATTTAAATACTAAAAAAAATGCTTAGTAGAAGAAAATTAATCCACAATCAAGACATAGATTACACAAAAACAATAGAAGTTTCGGCTAACGCCGAGCAAGTGTTTAGGGCGCTTACCATTGAAATTGATGAGTGGTGGGGACAGACTAGCAACTCCTTGTTTGAATCAAAAGGACAGTTCACAATTAAATTTGAAAATGGTTATTGGTGGACGTTTAAAATTGTAGAATACACCCCTGACTACGAACTTATTTGGAAATGTATAGATGGTGAACCAGATTTCAACAAAGAATGGATTGGTCATGTGCTTCATTGGCAAATAGAACAAGAACACTCAAACAAAACAAAACTTAGCTTTCATCAAACTGGTCTTACACCCAAAACAGAATGTTATGACGAATGCTCATCTACTTGGGATATGTTTATTGATAATCGTCTAAAAGACCACATTGAAACCAAAGTCATAAAATCAAAATAAACACCTTAATTCAGCTTATAATGCAAATTCAAATCTTTAAGTTCGTTAAGCAACTCTTGAGAGATTTTTACTTTTTGCTTACGACTGGACATATTTAATTTTAATTTCTCTTTAGTATCGTAAATTAAAAAATTGATAATGCTACTGCCTTCATGCATCTGGAGTAATTCTTTAATACTCCTAATTTTATTTTCGTTTAAATCTTCAATATTTAGCTGAATAGATAGTTTTTTAGCATAGGTATCCATAACATCATGCAACAATTGAAAACTGTTAAACTGAATTCGTGGATCACTCTTTTTTCCTGTATCTCTATTTACCCATCCCTCTCTTACAAACGCACGGACATACACAAAATTACTAATCATTAAAAAATGTCTGAATTTAAGATATTCCTCTCCAAAAACTCTAAACTCATGAGACTCTACATAATCTTCAATTGTAAATAAGGCCCATCCTTTGCCTTGTTTGCTCACACGATGTTGAACGTCGGTCACCACACCCCCGAAGGTTAGCTCTCTATTTACATAAGTTTCTAAGTCATTAAATAACGATACTTCTGCATTGCAAAACGTATTCATTTCAACTTTAAAATCGTCTAAGGGATGTCCAGATATATATACACCAACCACCTCACGTTCACGTGCCAATTTTTCCATGGTACCCCATTCCTCGCATGGAGGCACTTCGGGTTCTGGAATTTGAACATCACTAGCTTCACCAAATAAACTGACCTGCGACGAGTTTTCATTTTCCTGATATTTATTGGCATATTTAATGGTCTTTTCTAAAAAGGTAATCCCATCACCTTCTCTATGAAAATATTGTGCACGATGTGCATCACCAAAGCCATCAAAACCTCCGGCATTAGCCAAGTTTTCAAAAGCCTTTTTATTGGCCGCTCTCAGATCTATTCGTTTCGCAAAATCGAAAATTGATTTATAATGTCCATCTGTTTTCCTATTGTCAACAATGGTCATCACCGCACCATGACCAACACCTTTAATAGCACCCATTCCGAAGCGAACAGCATTGTCTTTGTTTACCGAAAACTTATAATACGACTCGTTAACATCTGGGCCAAGAACATTTAATTTCATTCGTTTACATTCTTCCATGAAAAATGTCACCGACTTGATATCATTCATATTATTAGACAGTACCGCTGCCATATATTCGGCGGGGTAATGGGCTTTTAAATAAGCTGTTTGATAGGCAATCCATGCATAACAAGTAGAGTGTGATTTATTAAAAGCATAACTTGCAAAGGCTTCCCAGTCTTTCCAAATTTTCTCCAATTTACGGGCATCATGACCTTTAGCGCTTGCTTGCTCAATAAATTTAGGCTTCATTTTATCGAGAACTGCAATTTGCTTTTTCCCCATAGCCTTACGTAAAACATCGGCTTCACCCTTGGTGAAATCGGCCAATTTTTGAGAAAGTAACATTACTTGCTCCTGATATACCGTAATTCCGTAGGTTTCCTTGAGATACTCTTCCATCGCTGGAAGGTCATATTCTATTTCTTCATCGCCATGTTTCCGTTTAATAAAACTCGGGATATATTCCATCGGTCCAGGGCGATACAGCGCATTCATTGCAATTAAATCATCAAAAACCGTTGGTTTAAGGTCCTTCATATGCTTCTGCATTCCAGGAGATTCGTATTGAAACACTCCAACCGTTTCGCCACGCTGAAACAGCTCATAAGTTTTTACGTCATCTAATGGGAAATTTTCTGGATCGAGCAACACATCGTGCTTTGCCTTTACAATTTTTACGGTATCCTTAATTAAAGTTAAGGTCTTTAATCCCAAGAAATCCATTTTTAACAAGCCCGCATCCTCAACCACAGAGTTATCAAACTGGGTCACATACAAGTTTGAATCTTTTGCCGTGGCGACCGGAACGAACTTGGTAATGTCATCTGGGGTAATAATTACACCACAGGCATGGATTCCAGTATTTCTAACCGATCCTTCTAGGGTTCGAGCCAAATTTATAGTTTCGGCTTCCAGGTCTTCACCTTCTGCCAAGTTTAAAAGTTGGTTGATTTTTTCTAAATCATCAGCTCTAAACTTCGTCTTCAGCACTTTTTCATCGACACCAAAAATCTTATTCAGCTTAGCCATTAATGGAACAAGCTTGGCAATTCTATCGGCATCATGGAGCGGTAAATCTAAAACTCTCGCCGTATCTCGAATTGACGATTTCGCTGCCATCGTACCATAGGTAATTATTTGTGCTACTTGACTAGATCCGTATTTATCAATTACATAATCCATGACACGACTCCGACCTTCATCATCAAAATCAATATCAATATCGGGCATACTCACACGATCGGGATTCAAGAAACGCTCAAAAAGCAAATTATACTTCAAGGGGTCAATATTGGTAATCCACAAACAAAAGGCGACCACCGATCCTGCCGCCGATCCACGTCCTGGACCAACACTCACATCCATGTTTCGCGCTTCGCGAATAAAATCTTCAACAATTAGAAAATATCCAGGATATCCCGTATTTTCAATTACACTTAGCTCAAAATCGAGACGTTCTTTAATTTCTTCAGTGATTTCTCCATATCGTTTTTTTGCGCCTACATAAGTCAGGTGTTTTAAGAAGGCATTTTCACCCCGCTTACCGCCATCAGTTTGATCTTCTTCATGTGCGAATTCATCGGGAATATCAAATTTTGGAAGTAAAACGTCTCTAGCCAATTCATAGGGTACGATTTTATCGACGACTTCTTGAATATTAATAATGGCTTCTGGAGTACGCTTAAAAAGCGTTTTCATTTCTACTGAAGACTTAAAATAATATTCCTGATTTGGTAAGCCGAAACGATAACCTCGTCCTCTTCCTATTGGTGTTGCCTGCTTCTCCCCATCTTTAACACATAATAAAATATCATGAGCATTGGCATCTTCTTTTTGTGCATAATAGGTGTTGTTTGAAGCAATTAATTTTACATCATGCTTTCTGGCAAAATTAATTAAAACCGGATTTGTTCGGTCTTCATCTTCCTGTCCATGTTGCATGAGCTCAATATAAAGATCATCTCCAAATTGGTCTTTCCACCATAACAATGCCTCTTCTGCTTGGTTTTCACCTACATTTAATATTTTACTTGGTACTTCACCATATAAATTTCCTGTAAGAACAATAATATCTTCCTTGTATTCCTCAATAACAGCTCTATCTATTCTCGGCACATAATAAAAGCCTTTAGTATATGCAATTGACGACATTTTTGCCAAGTTTTGATAGCCATTTTTGTTTTTAGCTAGCATTACAATTTGATAACCATAATCTTTTTGAGACTTATTGGTATGATCCTCGCAAACAAAAAATTCACAGCCCAAAATTGGCTTTATTTCTTTGGCTGTTGCTTCTTCCCCGCGTCCAATAGCCGCTTCGTTCTCAGCTTTTACTCCTCTATTATGATTCTTTACCTCCTTTACAAAATGAAAGGCCCCCATCATATTGGCATGATCTGTTAAAGCAACTGCCGGCATGTCTTGTTTGGCGGCAACTGCCACCAAATCCTTGACACTAATGGTTGACTGAAGAATTGAAAACTGAGAATGATTATGAAGGTGTACATAATCTACGGCATTTAATTTTTCAATATCGGCAGTATCAATAGCCTGGGTAACATCACTTTTAGATTGTTCTTTTTGAAGGCGCTCATTTATTTTTGCCGAGGCCTTTTTTAAGTTAATATGCTTTAACCCGATGAGTTGAACTTCGGCTGGATGCTTTTCAGAGAAATTTTTAAAATACTCTGGTTCTACATCAAGTTGTTCTTTAGAAAATTCTTGTCGTCTAATTAATTCTAAAAAGCAACGCGTTGTTGCCTCAACATCGGCAGTGGCATTATGGGCATCACCAAAAGCTTTTCCAAATAGATACTGGTGTAATTCGGTTAATGTCGGCAATTTGAATTTACCACCACGACCTCCTGGAATTTGACAAAGTAAGGCCGTTTTCTCAGTACAGGTATCTAAAATTGGGAGTTCTAATAAAGGGGACTCCAGTTCTTCTCTAAAATATTCACAACCCATGATATTTAAATCGAAACCAACATTTTGACCTACAACAAACTTAGCTTTCCTTAAAGCCTCATTAAATTTTTCTAAAACCTCTCTCAAAGGAATACCTTGCTCTTGGGCTAATTCGGTAGAAATTCCATGTATTTTCTCAGCATCATATGGAATATTAAATCCTTCCGGTTGCACCAAATAATCTTGATGCTCCACACAATTCCCCATAGCATCATGCAATTGCCAAGCTATTTGTATACAGCGTGGCCAATTATCAGTATCGCTAATTGGAGCCTTCCAACGCTTAGGCAATCCCGTAGTTTCGGTATCGAAAATTAAATACATAAAGGTGTTTTATTCTCTATAAATAAGAACGATAAAAATAAGGATAATATCTTTTATTAAGTATTTAAACTTATGAACAATCACCTTAAAACTTCAATCTAAAACTGTACGAAAAATAAAGTCATCTATGATCTTTATCATGCTTTAATCTCTAATTACCCACTAATTTTAACAAATAATTAAGACTATTAAAACCCAAACATATATAATTATGAAAACAATAAAATTAACTTCGTTATTGATGCTAGTTTCTTTAGTATCTATCACAAGCTGTACTCACGACGACGCTGAGTACGTTACTATCGATCCAGGAATTGGAGAAAGCTCTAATGTACTACTCGTTAAAAAGTTTACAACAGCTCCACCAGTTTTTGATGGTGAAATTGATGAGGTTTGGGCAGAAGCACAACCTCTTGTAAACAGAGCCACAGTATTGGCTGCTGGAGACAGAATGATAACCTTAAATGGCTCAAGCAATGGCGATCTTTCAGTAGAGCCTACTGATCTAATGGATCCTTATACTGGTGAAAGCTACAAATATTCATTAAGAGGTGGTCATGATGGTGAATATCTTTATTTGCTTTTTGAATATGAAGACGACACCGATAGTAGAGACCGACAATCTTGGTTTTTCGATCCGTCAACAAACACCTGGAAAGGGGAAAACAAATATGCAAATCACAAAAATGACAAATGGTATGAAGATAAGTTTTCATTCATGTTTCCTATAAAAGACGGCAACGGGAATGTCCCTGCAGGATGGGCAAATGGAACCTGTACTATTACCTGTCATGGTGGTTTAGCCGATCCTCAACCCGGAGAAAAAGTTACGAGACATTATATGGCTAATGATGGTGAATTAGTAGATTTCTGGCACTGGAAACGAAATAGAAATGTATTGTCACAATCTGTTGACGATGGCTATATTCAATATGAAGATGACGAAGGTTATGCTTCTGCAAACGGTAGAAAAACAGATGAAGGTGATAAAATGTATGGGACCAATTCATTTACAGATCCTAACACCGGATTAAAAGGTCCAAAATATGTAATTAAAAACATGGAAGAATACTTTTGGATTACGGACTCACAAATTGCAGATGGAACTGCTCAATTAGTTACTGGTGTTGCCGCTGATGGTGTTTTAACTTTAAATAATGGAGATACCATTGACCCTAATGACAACCTCGTAGCATACTCACAAGGATTTGGTGTTAAACGATTCCCAAGTGTATACATTAATCCAGCTGGAGCTGGTAGTACATACCGTACCGATACACAAGTTAGAGCAATCCATGTAGGATCTGGTTGGCAAATTGAAATTAAAAGAAAACTAAATACTGGCGATCCAACAGATGCTGTATTTAATCCTGGAGAAAGCATGGCTTTTGGCCTTACAATTTTCAACAATGCCGCTATTGGTCACGCACAATCAAATTTCTTAACCTTAGAAATTCAAAACTAATATCTCTTCTGTAATAGTGCAGTGTATCTCTCTGCACTATTACAGAAATATTTAGGCCTCTTTTAAATTAAAACTTTTAATGATGAAAAAGCTATTTCAATTATTAATACTAATAACAATATCCCTATTTGTAAGCTCTTGTTATTACGAATCAATTTACGAACCTGTCAGTGAAGATGAAGACAATCTTGAAAACATATCCTATCAAAACGATATCAATCCTTTATGGGCTCAATGTGTAGGATGTCACAATGGCAATGAACCACCTGATCTACGAGAAGACGTATCATATGATAATCTTTTAAATGGATTTGTTATTCCAAATAATGCCGAAGAAAGCATCCTTTATAAATCCCTACTAGGTTTGGACGGTGTTTCATTAATGCCTCCAGGATCACAATGGTCAGATGCTAAAATTAATTTAGTGAAAGCTTGGATAAACCAAGGCGCTTTAGACAATTAACAATAAAGAACAAAGACATGAAAATTTATAAAATATTATTTTTCGTTTTTTTAATAATTCCTTTGCTCTCTTTATCTCAAGAAAAAGTTAAAGACACCATTATTAAAGAAAAACCGGAACGACCAGCATTTGAAAGTTCTTTTCTTATAGACAACCCTACTAATGTGCTTTTCAACAAAAACACATTAGAAATACAAATGGCTCACCGCTTTGGTGAGATAAATGGAGGCACTAATGATTTGGCAGGATTTTGGTCCTATTCAAATATCAGAATTGGACTTACTTATGGATTGCATGATAGGCTAACTATTGGATATGGAACAACAAAAGATAATCGGCTTCAAGATTTTAATTGGAAAGTCGCATTACTACGTCAAACACGATCAAATAAAATACCTGTTAGTGTTACTTATTATGGGAATTTTGTAATTGATGGCCGTCAAAAAAATCAAGGTCACTTTAGACATACCTCTGATCGATATTCATTTTTCAATCAACTGATCATTGCACGCCGTTTTAGTCCTAATTTTTCATTACAAGTCGCACCAAGTATTTCACACTTTAACGTCGTGGCAAAAACAATGAGAAATGATATGGTCGCTATTGCTATTGGGGGACGTTATAAAATTAGCTCCCAAACATCTGTAATTGTAGATTATAGTCAGCCTCTAACTAAATTCATAAAAGATAATCCACATCCTGGGTTAAGTTTTGGATTAGAGTTTGGCACATCAGCACATACATTTCAAATATTTGCAACAAATTACTTTGGAATTGTACCTCAAAAAAACTACATGTTTAACAATAAACACACTGGTTTAGAAGGCAATAAAGCACAATACTTAATTGGATTTAATATAACAAGAAACTATAATTTCTAATTTAACCAATACCGTAGCACAAAATATTAGTGTCTCATAATTATTTTGATCTACTGTTTTATTCACGATACAATGAAACATAAGAATAAGAAATTTATATCAAGAAGAGGAATCTTGCCAATATTAGGAGGTTCACTTTTAATCCCTTTTTTAGGTTTTGGTAATACTATTATTAATCAAACACCTATTGAAACTGATGAAGATTATCAAACACTTTTAAAACCCGACGGCTCAACTGTAAAGGTTAAAACAAGCACGTTGAACAAGTCCAAGGTGGTTAACAAAAAAGTGTCAAATAAAATGTTCCTCAATTGGCTGGGAAAAAAATTATAATTTCTTTAATGCAAACATATCATGGAAGAAAATACTAATAAAACTTCAAGACGTAAATTCCTCAATAAGGGACTGAAAATTGGTCTAGCTACGGCTATTGGTGGTTTTGGTTTATCAAAATTAAATTCAAAACTAACCGCTAAAACCACTGTTGATTCTGATGAAACGATTGAATTAATGACTACCGACGGGGTATTAATTCAAGTGGACTCTTCGGAGGTTGTAGAAGTTAAGCACTCCCAATCGCACGATGATAAATACAATGTTCGAGAAGGAATGGCAAACCGAAAGTTTGTAATGGTTGTGGATCTCGCCAAATGCAAAAATGCTTTAAAATGTCAAAATGCATGTAACAAACACCATTATATAACTGGTGACAATGCTTGGCTTAAAGTTTATAAGATGCAAGAAGAACAGGATACAGCCCCCTATTGGATGCCAATGATGTGTATGCATTGTGATCAACCAGCTTGTGTTACCGTTTGTCCTGTCGATGCCACTTTTAAAAGAAAAGACGGTTTGGTATTAATTGATAATGATCGCTGCATTGGTTGTCGGTTTTGTATGGCAGCTTGCCCCTATTCAACACGCGTTTTTAATTGGGGTGAACCCGGTCAAGAAGTTACTTTAAATATGGAAATGACAAATCATATGCCATCACCAGAACATGCAGGAATGCCGAGCATTAAAGGCACGGTAGATAAATGTGATTTTTGTCCGCATGCTATTGATAAAGGAGAACTACCACATTGTGTTTCAGCCTGTCCAAATGGTGTCTTTTATTTTGGAGACAAGTATGAAGATACGGTTACCAATGGGGATGAAACCGTTAGGTTAAGCAAATTATTAGAAGAGAAATCCGGCTATAGATTAATGGAAAGCTTAGGAACATCCCCAAGTGTTTATTATTTGCCTCCTGTTGACAGGTTAGTTGATTTCAAGGATGGTTTAGAAGATTTTAAAGAATTTGAATCTGTTGAGAAATCTGAATAGTTATGGAAACACATGAAAAAATAATTAGGGACTTAGTTCCAAAAGAATTCAGCAAGAAAGATATTATTTGGATTATTTCCTTAATTGTAATCATAGTTGTTGGACTCGTCGCATATATAGATCAACTCATAAAAGGTCAAGAAGTGACTAACATGCGTGATTATGCGCTTTGGGGAATTTATATTTCAAACTTTGTTTTTTTTGTAGCCACAAGCTTTGTAGGCTCAGTTACAGTTGCGGTTCTAAGACTAACGAATAATTCTTGGAGAACTCCATTGGTTCGAATTGCCGAAATTATTTCTGTAGCTGCAATTATAATGGCCGGAATCACAATTATGATTGACATGGCCAGACCGGATCGATTACTAAACTTATTTATACATGCTCGGTTACAATCACCAATAACTTGGGATGTTATAATAATCCCAACCTATATTGTAATTAGTCTATTACTCTTGTATTTTCCATTACTTCCAGATTTTGCAATACTAAAAAAACGCTTAGAAAAAAAGAACCCAAGATTAAGTAAACTATATGGCAAATTATCATTAAACTGGACAGGAAGTAAAGCACAAAAATTACTACAAGAGAAATCCATCAGAATTATCGCTATCATGATAATCCCTGTTGGTCTCTTACTACAAACAATTGACGCTTGGTTGTTTTCAACAACTTATAGAATAGGATGGGACAGTACAAATTTTGCTCCTTACTTTATTTCAGGAGCCTTTGTTGCTGGACTCGGAGCACTTGTTACTGTTATTTATATTGTTAGAAAAACGAAAAAACTAGAAAACTATATTACAGATTATCATTTTGATAAACTCGGCAAATTTTTAGCATTAGCCTGTTTAACCTATTTATATTTCAATATTAATGAATATTTAATTCCATTATTTACAGCAAAGAAAGGAGAATCTATCCATTTAGAAACCTTATTTACAGGGAGCTATTCCGTTATATTTTGGCTTGTAACAGTCGTTGGTTTGATATTACCAATAGTAGTATTACTATTTAAAAAAGGACGTAAACCGCGTCCAATGTTTTATATAGGTTTAATTGTTGTTATTGGATCTTGGTGGAAACGCTTTGTAATAGTTACACCTACATTATTACATCCATTTTTACCAATTCAAGGGGTGCCAGAATCTTGGCATCACTATTTTCCAAGTTTGCACGAGTGGCTAATCACTTTTGCAACATTAGCAATGGCTCTTTTAATTATAACGTTTTGTATTCGTTTTTTACCAGTAATTCCTATTCAAAGAACAATCGACGAGTTCAAACAACAACAACATATAGATAAAGGCATAAAATCATGAAAAATCAAGTAAATTTTCGTTTTATCTTTCTCGTCTTAGTAAGCGTTTTCTTTGTCTCAACAGCATTTCAAAATTTAAATGCACAAACAAAAAAGAACAAGGTTAGACTAAAAGCAGATTATGTAAAAATAATGGATGGCGAAATGTATCTTAATATTTCTGCCTCATCAAAAATCAATAAAAAAAATATAAAAATTTCGGGAATAGAATTAACTGTTTTAAATGAAATTAATGACGAAAATCATATCCTGGGAAAAGTGATTACCAACATTAAAGGTGAAACGAAATTTTTATTAAAAGGCATAAATTCTATCACCCCAGATTCAACAAGTACATACAACCTCATTGTTTTATTTAAAGGAAACGATACTATTAAGAAAGCCAAGAAAAGCGTTTCCTTTAAAAATGCTGAAATTAGGGCCAAACACATCATTAAAGATCGCATCAATTATATCACAGCATCATTAATAGATACTAACACAACAAATCCTATTAGTAATGAATCATTAGATGTTCAAGTACAACGGCTATTTAATCCTTTAAAAATTGGAGATGAATTTAACTATACCGATGAAAACGGCACTATAATTATTCCTGTTGAAGATGGGATCCCCGGTATAAATGGAGAATTAATATTTGAGGTTGTGCTCAGTGACAGTGACCTCTACGGAACCATAAAAGCAATTTTTGAGACCTCAATTGGCTCACCAATTGTTAATGAATCTACTTATGAACAAAGAACCTTATGGGCTCCTCGAAATAAGACTCCACTATTTATATTGATTTTTGCAAACCTCCTAATAATAGGGATGTGGGGGACTATTATTTATCTAATTACTAATTTATTTAAAATCAAAAAAACTTAAAATCAACACTATGAAAACAATTAAAAAAATAATAGGCATCGTAATTTTGGCACTCGTATTTGCCTCTTTTACATCATTAATACAAGACGAATGGATTGTGCCTGAGAAATACCAAAACATGTCAAATCCAACAGATGCAGATGTTGATTTATCAATTGGAAAATCATTATATAATAAACACTGTAAATCTTGTCATGGAAAAGAAGGCTATGGAGATGGAACAAAAGCTGAAGAACAAGAAGGTGATTTGGGTGATTTCTCTTCGGAAGAATTTCAAGCCCAGACTGATGGCGCATTATTTTACAAAACTACTTTTGGAAGAGACGACATGCCCGAATACACTAAAAAGATGCCTGATGATGAAGACCGATGGCTTATCATTAACTATATGAGAACATTGGAAGAATAATTAGTTTTGAAGTTATTCCTAACTTTAGAGCTTATAATTCCTATGACCAAAAAAAGTCGTCCATTTAATTGAGAATTAGAAAAATAGAGTATCTTTGCGCTCTCATTAATAACAGAGGTCGAGAACCTTACAAATTAATTATTATGCCAGTTAAATTAAGACTACAAAGACACGGTAAAAAAGGAAAACCTTTTTACTGGATTGTTGCAGCAGATGCAAGATCAAAAAGAGACGGTAAATTCTTAGAAAAATTAGGAATTTACAATCCAAATGTAAACCCAGCAATTATAGAATTAAATGTTGAAGGTGCAGTAAAATGGCTTCAAAATGGAGCACAACCTACTGATACCGCTAGAGCCATTTTATCTTATAAAGGTGCTTTATTAAAAAATCACTTAGCAGGGGGTGTTAGAAAAGGTGCTTTAACAGAAGAAGAAGCTGAAAAGAAATTTCAAGCTTGGTTAGATGACAAAGCAACTAAAGTTGACGCTAAAAAAGATGGATTAGCAAAATCTCAAGCAGATGTAACAGCAAAAGCTCTAGAAGCTGAAAAAGCTGTTAATGAAGCAAGAATCGCAGCTGCAGCTCCTGTTGTTGAAGAGGCTCCAGAAGTCGTTGAAAACGCAGATGCAACTAACGAAGAAGAATAAAAATATATTTTTTTTATACTTTTAAACTCCGATAGCGATATCGGAGTTTTTTTATTTTATAGCTTATGACCATTGATGACTGCTTTTATTTAGGAAAAATTGTTAGAAAGTACAGCTTTAAAGGTGAACTACTTGTCAAACTGGACACTGATCAACCTGAACTTTATGAAAACCTAGATGCTGTTTTTATTTTTGTTGGCAATTCTCTGATTCCTTTTTTTATTGAAAGTTCACAACTTCATAAATCTGATTTGCTTCGTATTAAGTTTGAAGAAGTGACTAATGAGGCCGATGCCGATGCGTTAATGAAAAGCGACGTCTATTTACCTTTAGAATTATTACCAAAACTAGAAGGAAATAAGTTTTATTTTCATGAAGTAATTGGCTTTACTATGGTGGACATCAATTTTGGAACGGTGGGGACAATAACTGGGATCAATGACAATACAGCACAATCTTTATTTGAAATTGATAGGGATGGTATTGAGATTTTGATTCCTATGAACGATGAGTTTATTCAAAAAATAGATCGCGAGAATAAAACCATTACTGTGGAGACCCCAGAAGGATTAATAGATTTGTATCTTGAATAAAATCCAATTGAATTTGGAATCTAATATTTGGAAAATTTGACGAAACCATTCAACTTCAAACAATTTACTATTGCACAGGACCAATGTGCCATGAAAGTTGGCACAGACGGAGTGCTTCTTGGTGCTTGGGCAACATTAAACCACTTTCCTTTTTCAATATTAGATATTGGTGCTGGAACTGGACTTATAGCGCTTATGAGTGCGCAGCGCAGCAATGCCGAACTCATTGATGCTTTAGAAATTGATGACGCTGCCTACGAACAATGTGTTGCCAATTTTGAAAACTCCCCTTGGGCCGATCGCTTATTTTGTTATCATGCTTCTCTTGAAGAATTTGCAGATGAGATTGATGACAAATACGACCTCATAATTTCCAACCCTCCTTTTTATTCTGAAGATTATAAAAGCGAAAATCAACAACGTGATTTAGCGCGTTTTGCTGACGCCATGCCTTTTGACCATCTTGTTGATAGTGCTTCCAAATTATTGTCTGAAAATGGAAAATTCACTGTGATTATCCCTTTTAAAGAAGAACAAAGATTTATTAATTTAAGTAAGAATATTCAGCTCTTACCAAATAGAATATTGCGTGTAAAAGGGAATCCTAAATCTGAAATTAAACGCAGCCTTATCGAGTTTTCATTCAGTAAAACCAGCACAGAAATCGAAGAACTAATTATTGAAACTGGCAGACATGATTTTACTCAGGATTATATCAATTTAACTAAAGATTTTTATTTAAAGATGTAGTTAATGTGATCGCATCATTGGCCGTGTTAAACAAGTAGGACCTCCCCCACCTTTCACACTAATCTCATTCCCTTTATAAACAGAAACCAGGCATCCTGCTGCTTCTAATCGCTTTTTTGTAATTGGATTACCATCTACCATTATACAATGTCTTGGGCCAATCGCAAATACATTACACCCCATAGACTCAAACTCTTCATCAGGGACCTCAATCAATTCAAAACCCCTTTTTAGTAATTCATTTCTAAATTTAATTGGCATTAATGCAGAGTAAACTACCGCCAAATCCTTATCTACCGGACTCAAAATGGACATGAGGTGAAATACATCTTGATCGCCTTTATAATGTGGTAATTCCACAACAATTACTGTGACCCCTTTGGGTTCTAATAATTGTTTTAACTGCTTAATCCCTTCTTCATTTGTTCTATAAGTATGCCCTACGGCTAAAGTTTGCTCATCTAACCAAGCAACATCACCTCCCTCTAAAGTTCCTGGAGCATTTATTTTTCCTAATATAGGAATCTCTAATTCCTCAAAAACTTGTTTTTGAGCCTGTGGTTCATAAATTCTTCTAGACTTACCCATATTACAAATGACCATTCCAAAATTTGTAGCTATGCTTGCATCTCTACAGTAAATGGAATCAATTTGCACAGCAGTATTATACGGGAAAAATTCTAGTTCCACATTCTCATCAATTAAACATTTTTCAAAAACCTCATATTCACTGATAGATTCGTCGAAATCAGGTCGTGACAAATAATTTAAATCCTTCCATTGTTCACTAAGATGAATATCAGATACAAATGCATTTTTAGCAGGTTTTAAAAAAACCCTTTTTAATTTTAAATATTCAGAATGACATGTTGTGCTCATAATTTATTTTCTTTGATTCCATTTCATTATAATATAAAAAGGAATCCCCAACAATAATAACAAAAACCCATAAAATACCGTTTCATGACCTGACCCATATATGGCCCAAATGGAATAGGCAAACCCCAAGCCTCCGAGGATAAAGGTTTTTATCATGGCATTGAGATTTATTTTCTTCTCAATCAAGACCAATACATAGGACGCCGAAACAAATAAGTAAGGGATCAAACAGGTTAGAACAGTAAGATTTATAATAAAGGAAAACTGATCTACCAAGCCTTCAGTAAAATTCATCAACATTACTAATGAGCTTAGCAAGCTACCTATAATTAACCCAATAAATGGTGCACCATTTTTGTTTTCTTTTTTAAAGACTCTCGGAAACATATTATCTTTTGCTGTAGCCATAGGAATTTGTGCAACAATTAAAATCCAACCATTTAAAGCTCCTATACCAGAAATTGCCGCCCCCGCGGCAACAAAATAACCTGCATATTCACCGCCTATTATTTTTCCTGCTTCTGCAAAAGGTGCAGGAGAATCTTTCAAAATATCAACCGGTAATATCCCAAACAGCACTACCGTTCCAAATATATAAATACAGGTAGTAATAATAGTCCCCAACATAGTCGCTCTTGACACGGTTCGCTCTGGATTTTTAACATTCTCGGCAGGAATAGTTGCAGATTCAATCCCCAAAAAAGCATACAGTGTTAAAGCCGCTACCACAGGAAAAGTCGCAAAATCACTCTCTCCGGTTAAGTTAAAATCAGGAAAATTATCTAAACTAAAGAAGAAGGCTCCAACTAAAATTATGAAGACAAGTGGTAACAGTTTTAAAACGGTTGTAACCACTTGCATTTTCCCAGAAGCTTGAACACCTTTAGAGTTAATCCATGTAAAAAACCAAATCATACTTAACCCTACACTTACTGCTATCACGGGATTTGTTTCCAGCACTGGAAAAAAGAAACTCAGTGCTCCAATAATTGCAATGGCAATTGCAGCATTACTCACCCAAACCGAAATCCAATAACCCCAAGCCACCAAAAACCCAACAAAGTCACCAAATCCCGCTTTAGAATAGGTATAAGGGCCTCCACTTTTATCAACAATAATTTTACTAAAATTGCTAAATATTTTGGCTAAAATAATTGCTCCTGCGGCAGTAAATACCCATCCTAATAAACTAATACTTCCATAGCCAGCCAAAGTTGCAGGTAATAAAAAAATACCTGCTCCTATCATATTTCCTACAACTAGCGAAGTGGTTGTTACTAATCCAATTTTTTGTGATTCTGAACTCATTTAATTGATTTAAAAAGAAGATTAAGACTGATTAGGTAGACTAGGAGACAAAATTTAAATATACAACTAAATAACTAACCGTGAGAAAATTCAACATTCATTTAGACATCCCCGAAGCCGATACAAAACATACATATAATTATACAAGTTAAATTATTCTTTAACTCATGAAAAAAGTTGTTTTTAGATTATATAGTGTACAACACTTCCTTATGTCTTTTTTAAAAAAAATGAAAAGTCTCTTGTATCTTTTCCTTTTAAAAGTGGTATATATATCACTTGCTTTGACTAAATTTGGCCTATTATTGCATGTTTAATAATTTAAAGAGGTGTAAACTCAGAATTACGCATTTTTATTACAAAATTACAATCAAATGAAACCAGATTTATTTGAAGCTCCAGATTATTATAATTTAGATGAGCTTTTAACTGAGGAGCATAAATTAGTACGTGATGCCGCTCGAGAATGGGTTAAAAGAGATGTCTCTCCCATCATTGAAGAGTATGCACAAAAAGCAGAATTTCCAACTCAAATTGTTAAGGGCCTTGCCGAGATTGGTGCCTTTGGACCTTATATTCCTGAAGAATATGGCGGTGCAGGATTAGATCAAATTTCTTATGGTTTAATCATGCAAGAAATTGAACGTGGCGATTCAGGAGTACGCAGTACAGCTTCGGTTCAATCATCATTGGTAATGTATCCTATCTGGAAATATGGAAATGAAGAACAACGCCAGAAATATTTACCAAAATTAGCAAGCGGAGAATGGATTGGATGTTTTGGATTAACAGAGCCAGATCATGGTTCTAACCCTAGTGGCATGGTTACCAATTTTAAAGATATGGGCGACCATTATCTTTTAAATGGCGCCAAAATGTGGATCTCAAACGCACCATTTGCACATGTTGCTGTGGTTTGGGCTAAAGATGAAAGTGGACGTATTCACGGTTTAATTGTTGAACGTGGTATGGAAGGGTTTTCTACGCCTGAAACACATAACAAATGGTCACTTCGAGCAAGTGCTACAGGCGAATTGATATTTGATAATGTAAAAGTTCCTAAAGAAAATTTATTACCTAACAAATCAGGATTAGGAGCACCACTTGGCTGTTTAGATTCTGCGCGTTTTGGAATTGCATGGGGAGCTATTGGAGCGGCCATGGACTGTTATGACACTGCCCTTAGATATAGTAAAGAACGTATTCAGTTTGGAAAACCTATTGGCCAATTCCAATTGCAACAGAAAAAATTAGCCGAAATGATTACAGAAATCACTAAAGCGCAATTATTAACTTGGCGTTTAGGTGTATTGCGAAATGAGGATAAAGCCACTTCTGCTCAAATATCAATGGCTAAGCGTAATAATGTGGATATGGCAATTAATATTGCACGTGAAGCGCGACAAATGTTAGGCGGAATGGGTATCACTGGAGAATATAGCATTATGCGTCATTCTATGAATCTTGAAAGTGTGATCACTTATGAAGGGACTCATGATATCCACCTATTAATTACCGGGTTGGACATTACAGGTTTAAATGCGTTTAAATAACAGCTATAGGCTATTTTAATATCTTACTTGAACGAGTAATTGAAAAAAATGCTTCTCAATTTGGGAAGCATTTTTTTATTGAAATTTATTTACATTTACAGGATGTCATCAAAAACAAGATTAGATAGCGCCTATAAACACGCAGCGGTTTTAAACTTCGACGATTCGAGCAAGTTTATTTTATTCAGTGATTGTCACAGAGGGGATAATAGTTTTGCCGATGACTTTGCCAACAATAGGAATATTTATTTTCATGCATTAAAACATTATTTTGCTGAAGATTTTCAGTATTTCGAGCTTGGCGACGGTGACGAATTATGGGAAAATGTAAAGTTTGAAAACATTTTTAATGCACATCGAAATGTGTACATGCTGTTAAAATTATTTCATAAGGACAATAGATTGCACATGATATGGGGAAATCACGACATGGTGTATAGAAACCCCAACTATGTCAAAAAACACTTATCCACATACATTGATGAAAAGTCTGGACAATCAGTTGAGTTATTTAAAGACATCACCTATCATGAAGGCATTATTTTAAAGCATACTGACACTGGGCAAAAGTTATTTTTAACCCATGGACACCAAGCTGATTGGTGGAACTATATTTGCTGGAGATGGAGCCGAGTGATGGTTAGAATATTATGGAAACCGCTTCAAATTATTGGGATCGCAGATCCTACTAGTCCGGCAAAAAACAATAAAGAGCTCATAAAAGTTGAACGCCGTATAAAAAAATGGATTACTGAGAACAACAACTTACTCACTATTGTTGGTCACACCCATCGCCCGAGATTTCCTCGTGTTGGGGATATTCCTTTTTTTAATGATGGTAGTTGCGTTCACCCTAGAAGTATTACTGGGATTGAAATTGAAAATGGAACAATCTCACTTATTAAATGGCATATCGCTACCAAAGAAGATGGGACTTTAAAAATTGTAAAAACCGTTCTTGAAGGGCCTTGTAAATTGAGTGATTATTAATGTCGTCATTGCAAGTGCAATGAAGCGTTCTTATAACTTATTTAGTTTCCTTATGTAATTTCTCAATCTAATAAGGCTTTCTAATTTCTCATACCATGATTTAATCTTTCTTTTCATAAACAATTTCACCATCAAAAATTGTCATGACGATTTCGGTGTTAAGCATATCAGCTTCATCTACTGTCATTAAATCTTGATTATAAATTGTAAAATCAGCAAGTTTACCAGCACTAATAGATCCTTTTATTTTCTCTTCAAAAGCACCATATGCTGCATCTAAAGTATACGACTTCAACGCTTGTGCTCTAGTCATTTTTTGGCCTGGCTCGTAACCTCCTTCAGGAGTCCCTTTTAGTGTTTTGCGACTTACACTAGCATAAAGACTAGCAATTGGGTTTAAAGGTTCTACAGGAACATCGGTGCCATTAACAATAGGAATGCCACTTTGTAATAAATCTTGCCACATGTAGGCACCTTCCTTAATACGCTTTTCTCCTAGACGATCGATTGCCCAAGATCTGTCAGACGACATATGAACTGCTTGCATTGCAGGGATTACTTGCAATTCTGCAAACCTCGGAATATCATCAGGATGTAAATGTTGAGCGTGTTCTATGCGGAATCGGTGATCGGTATCTCGCTTAGATAATTCATTTAAAGCAGCTTCATAGCGATCTAATATTTCTCTATTTGCACGATCGCCTATGGCATGCGCGCATACCTGAAATCCGTTTCGTAGCCCATTTAACGACGTTTGTTTTACAACATCCATAGGCAGCGTTTCATGTCCATAATGATCTGGCCTATCTGTATAAGGTTCTAAAAGCCACGCTCCTCTTGAGCCTAATGCACCATCACAGTTTAATTTTATAGATCGAATAGTGAATCTATTATCAGGATCAATATTTGGGCCTTTTTCATACCACTCATTAATAAGTTCTTCATCCCAGCCCGTTAACATTGCGTAGATTCTAATCTTCATGTTCCCTTCAGATTTCATACGATCGTATAGGGCTATTGTTTCTCTACCAATACCTGCATCATGAAAACCTGTTATACCATTTTTGTAACAAGCTTCAATTGCTAAATTAAAGGCTTGAATATCAGATTCAGGAGTGTTATCTGGGATATGTTTACCAATTAAAGATTGTGCGCGTTCATTAAAAACTCCTGTTGGTCTACCAAATTCATCTACGATAACTTCGCCACCTTCTACTTTATAGGATTTAATGCCTTCTACAGATAATGAGCGTAACCCAGCAATTTCCATAGCTTTTGCATTAGCAAAACCAGCATGACCACTAGCATGGCCTAAATACACTGGGTTGTCAGGAGATATTTCACTTAGTCTATGGTGTGTTTGAAAACCTTTAACAGTGTATTCTGGCATACTGTCCCATTTACTTTGATGCCACCCTCTTCCAGTAATCCACTCACCAGGCTTAGCTGTTTTAACACGTTCAGCTACAGCATCAACAATCTCTTGATAACTTTTAGTATTCATAAGGTCGAGTCGAAGTTCATTATAACCCAATCCCATAAAATGGCCATGGCCTTCTATTAATCCTGGCGTCATAGTTTTTCCCTTTAAATCAAGTAACTCTGTTTGCTCGTTTTTGAAACTTTCTGCTTCTTCCATGCTTCCAGCAAAAAGTATTGTATTGTCTTTAACAGCTACGGCTTCTACAATTGCTTGACTTGAGTCAACAGTATAAATAGTTCCGCCATGTATAATCATGGTTGCAGACTCTTTATTCATATCAGAACAAGAACTAAAAAAAAGAAGGGTAATTGCTATTGAAAAAAATTGAGAAAATCGTGATGTCATGTTGGTTGGTTTTAGAGTTTGTAAGATAAAAAATTTAAAGTAATATATTAAGCCTCAATTACAACAAGAGTTTCGATGTATATGAAGAACCTAAATCTTAATTGTTTTATTCATCCGAAACAGGAAAATAATTAGCCTTTAAAATGGCTTTATATCTTGGTTCATTACGATAGGGGTCAAACTCAAAGCGAGAATTAATACTCATTAATTGTTGGATTCTAATAATAGGGTTTAGAACCCTATCAGCACTATTATTATTACTAATATATTTATCAATATAATAGTACATAGAATCTTTCATTTTTAGATTAGCGAAAATTCTTGCTTTAATTCTGTCAGGTCTATTATGGAGACTCAGCATTTCAAGTGATTTGGTCTTATCTCCCATTAATGAGTACAACCATATTTTATCATTAAGATAATGTATTGAATCTCGTACTTTATAATATTCAAGGTATTGCTCTGCGTTTTTATAATCTTTCTTCCATAGATAATAATTATGCCATAAAAGCATTTTATCCGGTTCAGATAATGAGCTTATAAGTTTTGGGTCTTTTAAAACATCTTCCGCTTCTTCATATTGTTTGCTTATTGTTAAAGCATAAATATAATTTATAGCCGTACGTCTTGTTGGATCTAATTCAAAGGCTTTTTTTGCGTGTTTTAATGCATTGTCATAATCATTTAAAATAGCTCTATAATAATAGCTTAGATCAGAGTGCGAATCTGCATTATTTGGCTCCTTTTCTAAAGCTGTTTTATAAAAATTAATATACTCTGTTACATCTTTGTTTTTTAAACTATATAACCAGCTTCTTAAATGTGTAACATCAATACCTATTTCAACACTTCTTTTATTGAGGTGAGTCTCGGCTTCATCAAATTTTTCATTAAAAATTAAGGTTCTAACTAGTACTGAGTTTATTGGAAATGATAGTGGGTCTAATTGCTGTGCCAAATTAATATGGTATAACATTTTTTTAGCATCATAATCTTCTAATGCCTCATAATACATAGCATAATGATGGTGTGCTGTAGCATCATTAGGGTTTATGGATACCGCTTTCTCATAGTTTTCTTTAGCTAAATCCCATTTTTGTTCCACTCTAAAAATATTTCCTAATACAGAATACGCTCTAACCGTATTTGGATTAATAGCCAATGCCTTATTTATATAATCTCTACTTTTAGTTAAAATTTCATCCACAGCCATATCACCATATTCTTCAAACAGATAAATAGAATTGGCAATTTCGGCATAGGCATCAGCATAATTTGGGTCTAGTGCTATGGCTTGTTCGTAGTAAATAATGCTTTTTTCTAAATCTTCTGACGTTCTTTTATCTGCTATGGTTCTCCCCCTTAAAAACAATTGGTAGGCTTCAACATTTGTGGTAGACGAGCTACTTAATGCTTCTTCTTCTTCTGGACTAATTACTAGTTGTAGTTGCTGTACTATTTTTTTGGAAATCTCCTGCTGTATTTTAAAGACATCGTCTAAATTCTCATTATAATTATCAGCCCAAAGGTGGTTATCCTCCGCATTTATAAGTTGTGCAGTAACCAATACTTTATCGCCTTGCGTACGCACACTACCTTCCACTATATAAGACACACCCAGCTCCTGTGCTATCTCAGGAATAGTTTTCTCATCATCTTTGTATTGCATCACTGAAGTACGTGATATGACTCTTAGACCTTTTATTTTAGAAAGGTGAGTTAAAATATCTTCAGTAACGCCAATACAAAACCACTCGGAATCACCCTTTTTTGTTAAGTCATCAAAAGGCAGCACGGCAATAGCGTATTGCCCATCTTCTGTTTTTATTAAAGTGGTTGTTGGTCTTAACATAGCCACTGTAATAGCAGCTACCAAGCCTATTAAAATTAATATGTTTAAACGTTTGTTTGTTGTTGCAGTAATAGATTGGTCTTTACTAACTTGTGCTGTTTTCTTTAAGCCATCTGGAGTAACCTCATACACCCATGAAATGAGTACCCATACAGGGAAACCAATAATCATTAACAGCATTATGGTTTTCATTACCCATTCTGGAGCATCCGTACTAGGAAGTACGATAGAAAGAATTTGTAATAGTACCCAAGCAACCACAGCATAAGCAATAGCTGCTTTTATAACATTACGGCGCTTAAGTTCATTGATGAACTTGCTCATTTTGAGTTAGTTTCTTTAAAGATAAGAATTATTAGGTAATCCTTTTAATACAACCTAGAGGTAAATCATTACAAAATTTAATCATTTCGCCTGTACGGAGAAATCTCACCTTGATAATCAAACACATCATTATGTGATTTCTCAATCGTTCCTCATTTCGAAATGACAGATATTAACTTTCTGAAGATTCATCAGGAGTACCATTATTCCAATACTGTGGTTTAGTATCTTCCGTTTGTTGATTCCAATAATCTTGAGTGACTTTGTGTCCATCAAAATTTTTTAGTCTGCGTTGAAACACCCATACAGTAGGATTGAAAACCATATCTGTAACACCTACCGTATATAGCTGTGGATCTTCTTCTGCTTTCTTTTTATCCTCCCCAATCAACACTTCAAAACCGTTATGTTCAAGTAATTTTTTTAAAAAGGCACTACGATCTTTAGTCACCCCTTTTTGAACAAAAGTGACTCTTGTCTCTTCAATACTTCCAAATAAATGTTTTCCTCCTAAAGGCATAATCTCTTAATTAAAAATAGCGCTTAATTCATAAATGTATTCGTATAATGGGCTGTATATTCCAAGTGCTAAAATACCAATCACAGTGATAATAAGACCCAACCTCATGTAGATTTTACTCTTAAAAAACGGAATGGCATTGTCGGTTTTTCGTAAAAACATTGCTCTCACAACCAACAGATAATAATATAAGGCAATAGTCACATTAACCACAGCTATAAATACTAGCAGATAATAACCTTCACTTGCGGCAGCTATAAATAAGAAAAACTTCCCGAAGAATCCAGCAACTGGTGGAATTCCTGCTAAAGAAAATAAAGCCAACATCATGACTAAACTCAATTTCGGATTGGTTCTATACAAGCCTTCATAATCGCTAATATTTTCTTTTCCTGTTTTAAGAGAAATAGCTTGAACCACACCAAAAGCGGCTAAATTTGAAAACACATACACCAATACAAAATAAACTACAGTGGCGGTTCCTAATTGATTGCCTATAATCAATCCCAGCAATATAAATCCAGCTTGTGCTATGGATGAAAATGCTAAAAAGCGTTTCATATTCTGTTGCCGTAAGGCGAATAAATTCCCAATAAACATGGTAGCAATTGCAATACCATAAAGCATGTTTTCCCAAATATGCATCAATGGTTTAAGCACGGTAAATAATATTATCATTAATATGAATACAGCGGCCCCTTTTGAAATTACGGATAAGTAAGACGCAATACTAATTGGAGCACCTTCGTAAACATCGGCTGTCCAAAAATGAAATGGGACTAACGAGATTTTAAAGCCCAACCCAGCAAAAAATAAGACCAGACCTAAAATTGATAAGTTGCTCGCCGTTATGACTTCTATAATATCAGCAAAATAAATGGAGCCCGTGGTTGCATACAACATTGAAATTCCAAACAACGACACCCCTGAAGCTAAAGCTGAAGAGAGTATTAATTTGATTCCTGCTTCACTGGATTTTCGTTTTGCAGTTTCATAAGCTGCTAATGCCGCAACAGGAAGTACCGATAGCTCTAATCCTAAATAAAACATTAGAAAATCACCTGCCGATATCATAAAATACATCCCGAGCAATGATGAGAAGAGTAATATAAAGAACTCTGTTCCTTTATTTTCTTGAACTATTTTTTCTTGTAACCAATCACCAGATTGAAGTAA
The DNA here is from genome assembly GCA_913062555.1 of uncultured Bacteroidota bacterium. GTDB lineage: Bacteria > Bacteroidota > Bacteroidia > Flavobacteriales > Flavobacteriaceae > CAJXVU01. The sequence continues at coordinate 39,974 of CAJXVU010000018.1, read as the reverse complement.
CAACACTAGTACACCAATATTCAAAACGTTCTTAAAAAAATGAATCATTCCATTAGTTCGGAACATACCCCCAAACAAACTACTTTCTTCAATAGTTAAAAAACCTGCAATAGTATGAATCCCGAACAAGAATATAGCCAAATGAACAATGCTATTTTTCTTTCTGGGTGATATAGAAACCTCAGCCACTATTAGCAGTAAAATTACTACCAAGAGTATTATTTCATGTCGCATTAATAAAAAACTATCAATATTCATTTTATCTTTTTTATAATAATCCTTGTATAAAAGGCTGTAAACTTTCTAATATCATATTGCTTAACCATAATGGAGCAACGCCAATACCAACAATCGGGATTAACAATAATAGTATTCCCGATTTTTCATACCAAGTCACGCGTTCCAATTTTAAATAAGAATCGTTTTTTACTGGCCCCATAAGCATAATCCCTACTACTCGCAAAATATAAACTGCAGTAACCACTATTGCAGACACTGAAATAATGGTTACTATTCTATAAAATATGTCATCATGTTGAAAGGCTCCTACAAAAATGTTCATTTCGGCAACAAAACCACTAAACCCTGGTAAGCCCAATGAAGCGAGTCCAGCAATTACATAAATGACTGAAATAAATGGAATCACCTTAAGCAATCCTCCTAATTTGGTAATGTCTCTAGTATGCGTCCTTTCATAAATCATTCCAATCAACGCAAAGAAAAGCGCGGTCATAAATCCATGAGATAAAGATTGTAAAATAGCACCATTCCATGCTGTTTTATTAAGCATCAACAATGCGAACAATACCAGGCCTAAATGGCTAACAGAGGAGTATGCGTTGATATATTTTAAGTCGGTTTGCTTTAAGGCGGCAAATGCGCCATAAATTACTCCTATAGCTGACAATATTATAAAGAACCACGACCAATCTAATGCGCCTTCGGGCAACAAATACATAGCTACTCTAAACACGCCATAGCCCCCTAATTTCATCAATACACCTGCATGGAGCATAGATACTGCTGTTGGCGCAGAAGCATGACCATCTGGCGACCAGGTATGAAAAGGAAACAAAGCTCCAATAACGGCGAAACCAATAAAGGTTAATGGGAAAAATAATTTTTGTGCATCAAGTGGAATATTGACTTGAGCTATTTCCAATATATTGAATGTCAATGCACCACCATCGGCATTAGAATTGAAATAAATACCTAATATTCCAACCAATAAAACCGCGGAAGCACCCATTAACATTAAGGTCAATTTCATTGCTGAATATTCTTTTGGTCCCGAACCCCAAATACCAATAAGGAGGTACATTGGAATTACGGCAATTTCAAAAAACACGAACATTGTGAATAAATCGAGTGATATAAAAAACCCGTAAACACCAATTGAAAGCACAATGAGTGACACGAAAAATTCTTTAGGCAAGTCTTTAATTTTCCACGAAATAAGAACTCCAGCAAGCACGACAATTGATGTCAATAATAACAAAGCCACCGAAATACCGTCAACTCCAATGCTATAGTGGATATTAAATTGTTTATACCAAACAACATCTTTGACAAACACCATAATATCACTATTTATGGCTCTTTCAGAAAAATAGGCGAACACAAGATTAATAGACATTCCTAGTTGAATAAAACTTCCAACCATAGAAATTAACCTAGCCTGTTTCAATCCTTTGGATAACACCAATGCCAGAATGGTCAATATAGGGACTGTGATAAAAAGTGATAAAATATCCATATTAATCTATTAATTTGTCCATAAATAAATAAACACTATTGCTAAAACAACGGTTCCTCCAACAAAGGCAAAGGCATAATCCTGAACTTTTCCAGATTGCATCCCTTTTATTTTTTCAGATGCTTGTACTGTTTTGTTTCCTATACCAACCATAGTACCATCAACAACTTTTCTATCAAACTTTGCTATAGGTTCTGAGACCCGTTTAAACAATATCTTTTTTGTAATGAATAGATAAATCTCATCGAAATAAAATTTATCGCTTGCCCATTTATAAAAAGGTCCAAATATGTTAGCCCATTTATCGGCAAGATTATTTTCTTTTTTATAAAATACCCCTGCGAGTATAATTCCTACTAAACCAACACTAACTGCTATTGTGGCCAAAGGATAGTTTAAATGAGCTTCAAACCCTGCTTTATCGACGGTGATAAATTCACTAAATGGAATAAATCCACCAACGATACTCATCGCAGCTAAAACGAGTAATGGAAACGTCATAGATAATGGTGACTCTTTTGGTTTATGTTCATATGATTTATCTTTTCCCCAGAATATGCCGAAGTAAATTCTAAATATGTAAAACGCTGTTAATCCCGCTACAAAAATCCCTATATAATAAATGAGTTTGTGATGCTCAAAAGCTGCAACTAAAATTTCATCTTTACTCCAAAACCCTGCAAATGGCGGCATTCCTGCAATCGCCAACGCGGCAATTAAAAATGTGATGTTTGTAATAGGCATATATTTTCGTAAGCCTCCCATATCTTTTAAGTAATTACTATGTACAGCATGAATAACTGAGCCTGCTCCTAGAAAGAGTAAGGCCTTAAACATGGCATGTGTAAACAGATGAAACATGGACGCCATATAGCCTACACCTTCATGTCCATCATATCCTGAGACTCCTAAAGCCATCATCATATATCCTAATTGCGACATGGTCGAAAAGGCGAGTACACGCTTAATATCGGTTTGAGTAATGGCTATAATTGCTGCAAATAATGCTGAAATCGCACCGACATAGGCAACGATATTGAGCGCAAATCCATGTTCAACAAAATAGAACATGGGGAATAAACGTGCCACCAAAAAGATACCTGCAACTACCATAGTTGCTGCATGAATTAAAGCAGAAACTGGTGTTGGACCTTCCATGGCATCGGGTAACCAAATATGAAATGGTAACATGGCCGATTTACCTGCCCCTCCAATAAATATTAAAAGTAATGCCCAAGTGATTACTGACAAGCCCATAAACGAGGTTGATGCCCAATTTAAAATGGCGCTGCCTTCAGGGTTATTTAAAGTTTCAAAATCGAATGTTCCCGTGTAATAGCCCATGATTAATATCCCAATTAAAAACCCTAAATCGGCAAAGCGAGTGACTATAAATGCCTTTTTTGCAGCAGCCACAGCTGATGGTTTTGTATAATAATAGCCTATCAATAAATAAGACGATACTCCCACTAATTCCCAAAAAATATAAATTTGAAAAAGGTTTGTTGCCAAAACCAAACCATACATCGAAAATGTAAACAAGCTCAAGAAGGCAAAGAATTTAGTATATCCTTCGTCACCTTTCATGTATCCCCGACTATAGATATGCACCATAAGTGACACAACAGAAACAACTACAAGCATCATAACAGAAATGGGGTCTATCATGATTCCCATGTCTATATGAAGTGTTTCGGTGAAATTCATCCACACGGTTTTATCTACAAAGATTTGATAAACACCATCAACTTTGCCGTCTACAAAAAAGTACTGATATGCAGCGTACAAAGACAATACTGCCGACGCTAATAAACCGAATACACCCACATAGCCTGAAATGGCTGGCTTAATTTTCTGATTAAAAATCCCCAGTAGCAAGAAAACTGCTAAAGGAATAATCGGGATTAATATGATGTAACTAATGTTCATTTTCTAAATATTAATACTTCATGACTTCGGTGTCTTTAACCTCAACTGAATTTATTTGTCGGTAAAGGTTTATAATAATGGAAACTGCCAATGCTGTTTCGGCAGCGGCAACCGCTATAATAAAAATGGAAACAAATACGCCTTGCAACATATCTGGATATAAGTATTTGTTGATTACAACAAAATTTACTACTGATGCATTCAAAATCAACTCCACCGAGATTAAAATGGATATCAAGTTTTTTCGAGTAACAAATCCGTAAACACCGATAAAAAATAGTATCGTTGTTAGGGCAAGTATTTCGTATATGCTTATGCCTTCAATCATTTAGTTTCGGTGTTATTAGATTCTAGCTTATTTCCTTTCGCTATGACAATTGCACCAATCATGGCTGCCAATAAAATCACACTAATCACTTCAAAAGGCAAAATAAACCCACCAGCTTCATAGCTTAACAGCCCCTTGCCAATTTCGGCCGTTGTTGTGGTTGTAGCTTTTCCTATTACATTAAAATCATATGAATAAATTGTGACAATAAATATACCTGCTCCAATAATACAAGCTAATGCAACACTTATACGTTTAGATATTTTAGCAACCTCCAACTTCATTTCAATATGATGCACAAGAAGTACAGAGAAAATCATGAGCACAATAATTCCGCCAGCATAAACCGTAAGCTGAACTGCCGCCAGAAAATTATAATCAATTAAAAAGAAAACACCCGCCACACCTGCAAGTACAAATAATAAATAGATAACCGAACGAAGCATTTTACGACTACTAACCGAAGCGATAGCCGCAACAATCATCATTAATGCCAAAATGTAAAATATAATTCTTTCCATAGGTTAGTAACTAATTAAAATTGTATCACTTGTTTTTCTATAGTTCTTTTTGCGCATTATTTTGTTAAAATTTCTTCAAGTAACTTTGCTATTATCATCAATTTTGCCTCATAATGCATCAAAAATAACTGCTATAAATTCCAACCATACAATTTAAACAGTTACTTAATCTTCCACTCCAGGGGCTAGTTTAGATCCAGGTTCATTTAAAACTCGGGTAAGTTTTGTTCTGTCAAATACTGAATTCTCAAAATTCTGTCCCCACTCAATAGCATCTGTTGGGCAAACATCAATACATAAAGCACACATGGTACACATGCTTAAGTGGTACACAAACTGGTCAATTTTCTTTTTCTTTTTACCTGTTTCTTCATCAATGCCTCTATCCCAAATAATTTCAATTGTTCCGTTGGGGCAAGCAATTTCACATTTCTGACAACCCGTACAACGATGTTCGTTATTTTCATCGTGAGGCATAATCACTTCTCCTCGAAAACGGTCGAACATTTTAAGAGTCTCTCTATTATCAGGGTATTGTTGGGTTATAGCTCCTTTTCTTGAAGTTAGAAAATACTTCCCAGTAACACTCATGCCCGTAAGTAGTGTCTTAATACCGTGATATATTTCTGAAAAGTAACTCATCCCTTTTAAAACTGAATTGTTAAGTTAAGCCAGACAATTAATGCCATAATTACAATATTTACCAAATTAATTGGCAATAAATATTTCCATTCTAAGGTCAATAGTTGGTCAACTCTTAAACGCGGAAATGTCCATCGAAACCACATCATTAAAAATACCAACAGAAGCGTTTTTCCTAAAAACCAAAAAACACCTAACCACGGCAAAGATTCTGTAATTCCGAAAGGTGATAACCATGCACCAAAAAACACTGTTGTTGCAATGGCAGCGATGATGAACATGTTTATAAACTCTGCTAAAAAGAAATAGGCAAACTTCATCCCAGAATATTCGGTATGAAACCCTGCTCCTAATTCTGATTCTGCTTCAACCATATCAAAAGGCGCTCTATTTGTTTCTGCGGTACCAGCAATCATGTAAATCATAAAAGCTATAATTGCCGGAACATGACCTTGCACAATCAACCAACCACTTTTTTGCACTTCAACAATTTCAGAAAGCTGCAATGAGCCCGTTAATAAAATCATGGTCAGTAGAGACAGCCCTATTGAAAGCTCATAACTAATGGTTTGTACGCCACTTCGCATTGCGCCTATCAAGGCAAACTTATTATTACTTGCCCACCCGCCTAGTAAAATTCCAATAACACCAATGGACGATATGGCTATTAAAAAGAATATGCCAATATTGATATCGAATGCTTGAATATCTTTGGTAAACGGAAAAACGGCCAACCCCATTAAAGCTGTGACAATTACAAAATACGGCGCCAAATTATACAAGAATTTATCTGCTTTTACTGTCCCTGTTAACTCTTTTGAAATGAGTTTAAGTGCATCCGCCATGGTTTGTAATATGCCTTGAAACCCCACTCTGTTTGGTCCAACACGTAGTTGAAACCACGCAGCTACACGTCGCTCCATCAAAACCAAAAACAATCCTGCTACAGCAAAAAAGCCTAAATAGCCTAATGCAACTAATATCATATTTAAGATACTCATTGATTCTTCAAGCATAATGCTAGAAATCAAATTGTAATTAATATTTATGATACTTATTGTCATTTTATTGTGTTAATATTATCTATCTATATCAGGGATAACCAAATCTAGAGTTGCCATCGTTGCTACCAAATCTCCTATTTTACCTCCAACGGCTATATGATTTAATACTGATAAATTTGAAAATCCTGGTGAACGAAACTTTAATCTGTAAGGGTTTTTAGTTCCTGTACTTATAACGTAAACACCTAATTCTCCTCTAGCTGTTTCTACTTTTTGATAATACTCGCCTTTTGGCAATTTAATTACCGCATTCGTTTTTACACGATGTTCACCTTCGGGAATATTATCTATGAGCTGTTCTACAATTGACATGGATTCCCATAATTCCATAATTCTAACTTGGTAACGCGCAAATGTATCGCCTTCAGTTTTTAAACACTCGTTAAATTTGACCTTATCTAAAGCACTGTATGGGTGATATTTTCTAACATCACAAGAATAACCTGAAGCACGAGCCACAGGGCCTGATACGCCAAATGAAATTGCATCTTCTTTAGACAAAACTCCAACGCCTTTTGTCCGTTTCTGAAAAATGACGTTTTGGGTTAATAGCCTGTCGTATTCTGGGATTTTTGTTTTAAAATGAGCTATAAATTTTTTAACGCGTTTTACAAAATTTGGGTGTATATCTAGCATCAATCCACCAGGGACATTATAGTTCATGGTTAATCGTGCGCCACAAGTTTCTTCAAAAATATCGTTAAGCATTTCTCGGTCTCTAAACCCATAAAAAAATGTTGATAATGCACCAACATCCATTCCCATTACACCCCACCACAAACAGTGTGACGAAATCCTAGTAAGCTCTCCAATAATGGTTCTAATTACTTTTACACGCTCTGGAATCTCTAACTGTAGAGCATTTTCAACGGTTAAACAAACAGCCTCATTATTAATATTAGAGGACAAATAATCCATCCTGTCCGTCAAGTGAACAATTTGTTGATAGCTATCACGCTCGCACATTTTTTCAATAGACCGATGGATATACCCTAAATCTGGCTCTACCTTTTTTATTATTTCACCATCAATAGTCAAAAGCAGATTTAAAACCCCATGCGTTGCTGGATGCTGTGGCCCCATATTAATTTGATATGGCTCCGTTAATCCTTTATCTATTGTTGTTGTCTGCTTCATGACTTATTTAATAACCATGTTTATCTCGTCTACATAATCTTTTCGTAATGGAAAACCATCCCAATCTTCGGTTAAAAAGAGTCGTTTTAAATTTGGATGATTATTGAATTTTATACCGAAGAAATCAAACACTTCACGTTCATGAAATTCGGCCGTAGCCCAAATATCATAAACTGAATCAAGTGATGGATGTTCTCTATCTTTAGTTTTTACTTTTACAACAACGATGTGTCTGTGAATTGTAGATTCTAAATGATATACAACCCCCAATTCTTCTCCCCAATCTACTCCGGTCAAACAAAACAAATAATTAAATTGAGTTTGTTCATTAGTTTTTAACTGACTCATTAAGGTGTAAAACTGTTCAGGTTGTACGGTAATATTCAAAAACTGGGAGGCTTCTTCTGAGAATTCTAACAAGCAAGGATTGATAGGCGTTGGTGACTCAACACTTTCTTCTGAAATTTCGTCCTTTTCAGATTGTGCTACAACTTCAGAAATCTTGTCAAATTCTGGGTTTGGGAACCAACTTCCTATTAATTCTTGTAAAATTTCGTTTGTCATTCTTTATTATATAAGCCTTCGTCAAATCCTTCAATGGGGTTTACCTTATCTTTCATGCTTTCTGTACGTATTTTATCCTGAAGCATCAGCATACCTTCTAGTAAAGCTTCTGGTCTTGGCGGACATCCTGGCACGTACACATCAACAGGAATCACATGATCCGCTCCTTTTACAACAGAATAGGTGTTGTAAAAAAATGGTCCTCCAGAAATGGCACAAGCTCCCATAGCAATAACGTATTTTGGCTCTGCCATCTGATCGTATAAACGACGTAATACTGGCGCCATTTTATTGACGATAGTTCCCGCAATAATGATTAAATCGGCCTGTCTAGGTGAAGGTCGCGCAACTTCAAAACCAAATCTTGAATAATCATGCCGCGATGCTCCTGTTTGCATCATCTCTATAGCACAACAGCTTGTCCCAAAATAAAGTGACCATAGTGAATTTGCTCGTCCCCAATTAATTATTTTATCTAACGAAGTTACAACGACATTCGCACCATTCCCTGCTGGAATAACTTTTCCAGGAAAATCTTCAGGAATTTTATTTAAATTTTCTATTCCCATTTTAAAGCTCCTTTTTTCCAGGCATACAACAAGCCCAATCCTAAAATTATCAGAAAAATAAGTATCTCGATAAATGCAATACCGCCAACATCTCCAAAAACAACAGCCCAAGGCACTAAAAAAGCAACTTCTACATCAAAGATTAAAAATAGAATAGCAAATAAATAATAACCCACTTTAAACTGCACCCAAGTAGGGCCTTTGGTCACCATGCCGCTTTCGTAAGGCTCTCTTTTTTGAGGATTATCAGATTTATGTGAAATTAAATTTGATAAAAAATTAGACCCAGCGACCATGACTACGCCTGCAATTAAAAATACGATGATGGCTTCTGAACCCATTTATATATTTCTTTAACTATTAAACTTCGTAAACGTCTCCTGCGAAAAACAAATCGTCTGTTTTACTAAACTTTGATTTGGCCTTTACCTCTTTTGTTTGAGCGTCTTTTCGTTCTTCCAAGGTCACGTCATCAAAACTTCTTATAATCCCTGTAACTAAAGGATATCTCAATCTAACTAACATTTGGTGTAATGTTGGATCTTCTTCTTTAGCATCATGTACTAGAAGGTCTTCTTGTTCTATACCGTTTTCGCCAATAGTGACCACTTCCAATTTTAATCTATTTAAAACAATTCCTTTATCGCGTTCTTTCCCGAAAATCATAGGTTTTCCATGTTCTACATGTAATTGTTTATCTTCTCTCACTTTCTTATCTGTAAACTCATCAAAACAGCCATCATTAAAAATTGGGCAATTCTGTAAGACTTCAATTAAAGAGGTACCTTTAAACTTTTGGCAATCAATAAAAATTTGAGTCATTTCTTTTGGTGTGTTACCACCAACTCTTGCAAAGAATCGCGCTTGAGCACCTATGGCTAATTCGCCTGGTGAAAAAGGCGGTTGTGTGTTTCCGTAAGGTGATGATTTTGTTTTTAAACCAACCGTAGAAGTTGGTGAGAATTGACCTTTAGTTAAGCCATATATTTCATTATTAAATAATATGATATTTAAATCTACATTTCTACGGAGTACATGAATAAAATGGTTTCCTCCAATCGCCATAGAGTCTCCATCACCCGTAATAACCCAGACACTCAAATTTGGGTTTGCCAATTTAACACCAGTAGCTATTGCTGGAGCTCTCCCGTGAATACTGTGCATGCCATAAGTATCCATATAGTACGGAAATCGTGATGAACATCCGATACCAGAAATAAATACAACATCTTCTTTTTTAACTCCTATTTCAGGAAGTGCCTTTTGCATGGCTCGCAAAATAACATAGTCGTCACAACCAGGACACCATCTTACTTCTTGATCGCTTGAAAAATCCTTATAAGTGTATTCTTTTGTTGCTGTTGTTTCCATATTATCTTACTAATTGTTTAAATTTCTCTGTTAGCTCGCTATTCCCAAATGGCAGTCCTTGTATTTTATTGAACTGTAAGAATTCAAATCCATTAAAATTCATTTTTAATACTTTAGCAAACTGACCTGTATTTAATTCGCAAACCAAAATCTTTTTAAAACTTTTTAAAACTTCTTCTGTGTTTTTAGGAAGCGGATTTATATAATTAAAATGAGCAAGACCTATATTTTTATAACCTTCTTCGTTTATATGCTTCACTGCAGAATACAAAGAGCCATAAGTACCGCCCCAACCTATAACCAGAAGGTCGCCACTATCTGCAAACTCTGTTTCTAAATCCGGAATATAATTTTGAACGCGTTTTATTTTTTCGGCCCTAATCTTAGTCATATACTCATGATTTTCGGGTATGTATGATACATTACCATTTACGCGGTCTTTTTCTAACCCTCCTACGCGATGCTCTAATCCTTGAGTTCCTGGAATTGGCCATTTACGAGCAAGGGTCTCTTCATCTCTATCATAAGTATGCCAGTTTTCTTTAGGTTCAGTAATAATATTATTTTTAATTTCCGGCATATCACGAACCGTTTTTATTTTCCATGGCGCAGATCCACTTGCAATATATCCATCTGATAATAAAATAACTGGAGTCATGTGTTCTATAGTAAGCTTAGCTGCTTCATATGCAAAATCAAAACAGTTGGCCGGGGTGCTTGCTGCAATAACAATAACTGGACTTTCCCCATTTCTACCATATAATGCTTGTAGCAAATCGGACTGTTCTGTTTTTGTGGGCAGTCCAGTAGAAGGGCCTCCGCGTTGTACATTAACGACCACCAAAGGCATTTCAATAATCATGGCCAAACCTAAAGCTTCACCTTTTAGTGCCAATCCAGGACCGGAAGTTGTTGTAAGAGCCAAACTACCAGCAAAAGAAGCCCCTATGGCTGCTGTAATACCTGCAATTTCATCTTCTGCCTGAAGTGTTTTTACTCCAAAATGTTTATGCTTTACCAATTCATGAAGAATATCTGAAGCTGGCGTAATAGGATACGATCCTAAAAATAAATTTAATCCAGATTTTTCAGCGGCTGCTAAAAAGCCCCAAGCCGTCGCTGTATTTCCCATAATTATTCTATAGGTTCCAGGGGCCATTTTTGCAGGAGCAATAGTATAAGAGTTTGGAATTAATTCTATGGTTTCGGCAAAATAAAACCCTGTATTTAAAACTTTAGTATTGGCCTCAATTAATTCTGGCTTAGATTTAAACTTAGTTTTAAAAAATTCAATGGTATGATCGGTTGATCGATCGTACATCCAATATACCATTCCCAGAGCGAACATATTTTTACTCCGAGTAATACTTTTATTGTCTAAACCTTTAATCTCCTTTAACGCTTCTTTTGTAAGCGAGGTCATAGCTACTTCTATGACACGATAATTTTCTAAACTTCCGTCTTCCAACGGGTTAGATTCATATTGTGCTTTTTCTAAATTTTTTCTTGTAAATGCGTCCGTATCTACTATAATAGTATGACCAGGTTTTACGGCGTGTAAGTTAGTCTTTAGTCCGGCTGGGTTCATAGCAACTAGCAAATCTACTTCATCGCCTGGGGTACTAATCTCAACGCTACCAATATGCACTTGAAATCCAGAAACTCCATAAAGACTTCCTTGAGGTGCTCTAATTTCGGCCGGGTAATTTGGAAAAGTAGCTATATCATTGCCAAACATTGCAGAAGTATCAGAAAACTGGGTTCCGGTTAGTTGCATGCCATCACCAGAATCTCCAACAAATCTAATTATGACTGCTTCCAATACTTCAGGCTTCGTGCTTGTCTCTGTTGTAATCATAACTTATGATAATTTGAAAATTTTGACTAAATTTATAAGATATTACTCATTTATAGGTGAGTATCAATATTTACTTTTCTAAAAATAGTTAAATTATGGCAATTATAATAACAGATGAATGCATAAACTGTGATGCTTGTGTTGCAGAATGTCCTAATAACGCAATTTATGAGCCAGACCAAGCATGGGCTTATGCCGATGAAACCGCCTTAAGTGGTACGGTTACGTTACCCCAAGGAGGAGACGTAGACGCGGACGCAGAAAACGAACCTGTCTCAGATGAATTTTATTTTATTGTATCTGACAAATGCACAGAATGCAAAGGATTCCATGACGAACCACAGTGTGCTGCCGTTTGTCCTGTCGATTGTTGTATTCCCGACGAAGATCGCGAAGAATCTGAAGAGACTTTATTGGAGAAAAAAGCATGGCTACATGGTGAATAATTTTATTTTTATCACAGCTTAGATAAGTTATAATTTTAACGGGCTCATTTAAGACTATTGAAACCCTCTGCCAACAGTGTAAAATTGTTAATCCTAAATTTGGCAAAATCAACTTCTCAAAGCTTAATTGTAGAGTTCATGAACTAGATTCAAGATATTGTAATGAACTTTCAAAAGTTAGTGTTTGCTATAACTTAGCAGATAATTTGGATACTTTTTTAAGAAAAGAGAAAATCATTAGTCAATGATTTTCTCTTTTCTTAAATTTATATTAGTGGAATAAAAACCACATTAACTAAGATTAATCACTTGTTCTATTTGAGGTGCATATTTTTTAATTGTCATTTCAACTCCAGATTTTAAAGTCATTTGATTAACACTACAGCCAACACATGCCCCTTCGAGTTGTACTTTAACCAACTTATTATCCTCAATTGAAACCAATGAAATATCACCGCCATCACTCTTTAAGAATGGACGAATTTCATCTAAGGCCTTTTCTACATTCAATCTTAATTCTTGTGTTGTCATATTCTAGTTTTTAACTGATGAACATCCAGCCATAGTTGTAATTTTTATAGCTTCGGTTGGTGGTAAATTATCATTTCGGCCAACAACTTCCTGAACCACATTTTGAGTGATCTCTTCAAATGCTTGTTCTAAAGCTGTCGCTGTTTGCAATGCTACTGGATGACCAACATCACCAGCTTCTCTAATACTTTGCACTAACGGAATCTGTCCTAAAAATGGAACTTTTAAATCTTCAGATAAATTTTTAGCCCCTTCTTTTCCAAAAATAAAATACTTGTTATCCGGTAATTCTTCTGGTGTGAAATATGCCATATTTTCAATGATTCCTAACACGGGTACATTTATGCTATCCTGTTGAAACATTGCCACTCCCTTTTTAGCATCAGCTAAAGCTACTTTTTGTGGTGTACTAACAATAACAGCACCCGTAATTGGAAGTGATTGCATAATGCTTAAATGAATATCTCCAGTTCCTGGAGGCAAGTCTATCAACAAAAAGTCAATTTCCCCCCACGCAGCATCAAATATCATTTGATTTAGAGCTTTAGCGGCCATTGGCCCTCTCCAAACAACTGCTTGGTCTGGTTTAGTAAAAAACCCAATCGATAATACTTTTACACCATGATTCTCTACTGGTTTCATTTTAGCCTTTCCATCTATGGTAACTGATAGTGGGCGTTCAGTTTCTACATCAAACATTATTGGAATCGATGGTCCATAAATATCGGCGTCTAACACACCCACTTTAAAGCCCATTTTTGACAATGTCACAGCTAAATTAGCAGTAACAGTAGATTTCCCAACGCCTCCCTTTCCTGATGCAATCGCAACAATATTTTGAAGTCCTGGGACTGTGTTTCCCTTAATTTCATTTGTTGGTTTTACTGGCGCATCCACTTTAACATTTACTGTAACTTTGGCCTTTTCATATACTTTATCATGAATGGTTTTCATGATATCCACTTCTGTACGTTTTTTAGCTTGTAAACTCGGGTTATTAATTGTAATATCAACAACGACCTCATCACCAAAAGTAATTACATTTTTCACTGCACCACTCTCAATCATGTTTTGTCCCTCTCCAGGAACAGTAATTGATTCTAGAGCTTTTAATATATCTTTTTTGTTAAGTTTCATTTGTTTATTCTATTTCACTTTATAGCCATTTGTAATTTACCAACCCTCAAATGCATTGGTTTTCATACTAAAAAAAATATAAAAGTAGCTGATTTGTTTCTTATTTAGATTTATTCTAAGGTACAAATATACTGCTAAATGTTGGAACTGTGAAGCAGTTATATTGAAATGATTTATGGTTGAGTTTAGTTTTACTATGAACAATTTAGAAGCCCAAAGATTTAAAAATATCAAGAATTAATTAGAGGTATTCTATCAATCAAGTTTGTTCAGTATCCAAGTGCTTAGCAGGATCCCAATAAACTTTTTCAAAATTTTGAATTTGATGATCAACAACTTGAACCCCTTCACTTTCCAAGAGTTGTTGCATTAGGTTTGTACCTCCAAAATGTTGTTTTCCTGTTAGCAATCCTTTTCTATTTACAACCCGATGTGCTGGCACATCCTTATTAACAGAACCATTCATCGCATATCCTACCATTCGTGCACTTCGTGAGGCTCCAAGATAATTAGCAATAGCACCATAACTCGTTACTCGACCAAAAGGAATTTGCATAGCGACTTTATATACTCTTTCAAAAAAATTTAAAGTTTCTGGTTGCATTTTTAGAGTTCTTTGATAACATTAATCAAAGTAAAAACAGAAATAACCCCAGTAATCCCTCCAATTATATAATTCATGTTTTTTTGAGATGTAAACGCTTTTCCTTTTACTTTATCAAAAAAGAATATGTAGACATATAGCATCACAAATGTTCCCATTGCAGATCCTGCAACATAGCTGGCAATACTCGTCATATCAAATGTTAGCCATCCAAATGAAGCTAATGTTATACTCATATAAGCTTGATATGGAATAGGAAAGACATTTAGGCAAGACAAAAACATTCCAAAAAACAATCTGCTATGCTTACTTTTTACATTGTTAACAGATTCTGACTTAGTTTCTGATTTTGCAAATATTAAATAATACACCGTTATTAATACAAAAATCACCAAAGCGACACGTTGAAGAATATCAATAACATTTGAGTGGCTACTTAAATATCTTGCAAAAATTACAGCGAGATAGGTTTGCACAATGACTACTAAGCAAACTCCAATAGAAAACATTATCCCTCTGCTATACCCTTCTTTTAAGCTAATTTTGGCTGCGGTCATATTTAATAACCCTGGTGGAATCACTCCAACTAATGCGATTATTAAACCTAGAAAAAAGATTAATGTAATATTCAATTATCTTTAATTTTGAATCTAATATACGTAATTGGTTTGTTTTGTTCCAAATATTGCCCCTCATAAAAGGTTTGAATACTGGTAACCTCTTCAGGACTCCCTTCTTGTTTATATACATCATGATTAGCATATAATACTTCATGTCCCGCACCGTGCAACAATCCTAAGGTGTAACCATGCATAAACTCACTATCCGTTTTTAAGTTTACAACGCCATCAGGATTTAATATAAATTTATATCGCTTTAAAAAGCTCTCATTGGTCATTCTGTGTTTTGTACGCTTATATTTAATTTGAGGATCTGGAAAAGTAATCCAAATTTCATCGACCTCATTTTCAGCAAAAGCATACTCCACTAATTCTATTTGCATTCGAATAAAGGCAACATTTGACATACTCTCCTCCACCGCAGTTTTTGCACCTCTCCAAAATCTAGCTCCTTTTATATCTATCCCTATAAAGTTTTTATCGGGATATTTCTGAGCCAGAGCCACACTATATTCACCTTTGCCACAACCCAATTCTAAAACCAACGGATTATCATTTTTAAAAAAACCGGCCTTCCAATTACCTTTCATCTTGAAGTTATGTTCGACTAAGTCTTCACGAGATGGCTGAAATACATTTGCAAATGTTTCGTTTTCTTTAAATCGTTTTAATTTATTTTTACTTCCCACAGGTTCTAATATTTTTCACTGACATTTTAAAAATTCAAAAATCATCAAAGAACGTAATCCTAATAATTAAAGATTACAATTGTTTTTTTGAAAATAGATTTGGCAAAAATAAGGAAATATCTGTGAGCTATAAGTATCCTTGGTGTTGATTTTTATTTGATTCCAGTAGCTTTAATAGAATATAACACTGAAACTGAATTCCCTCAATTAAATTTCAAATTTTATGTTGTCTTTTCAAGCGTAAATGAAAATTCACTTCCGATACCGTAATCACTTTCAACATATATCTTTTCGTCATGGGCTTCAATAATATGTTTGACAATTGCCAAGCCAAGTCCAGATCCACCCTCTTTACGAGAGCCGCTTTTATCAACGCGATAAAATCGTTCGAATAATCGCGAAATATGTTCTTGTTCTATCCCCTCACC
Source organism: uncultured Bacteroidota bacterium (assembly GCA_913062555.1). GTDB lineage: Bacteria > Bacteroidota > Bacteroidia > Flavobacteriales > Flavobacteriaceae > CAJXVU01. The sequence goes on along the minus strand of CAJXVU010000018.1, from coordinate 23,780 downwards.
ATTGTCCGTTACGCGAACAATTACTTTGTTTTTAATAAGGTTTTCAATACTAATTTCAGTTGTGCCATTCGCTTCTCCATATTTAAGTGAATTTACTATCAAATTAGACAATACCTGCTGAATACGCTCTTTGTCACCATTTACCATAATGGGTGACTTATAATCCTGATCAAAAGTGAGGGTTATTTTTTTCCTGGTCGCCTTCATTTCTAAAAGCTCAAAAACATTTTGAATAAGTGCAATAATATCAAAAGGCTCTATATCTAATCTAAGATCTCCAATTTCCAACTTAGTGATCATATCTAAATCTTTGATGATATATATTAATCGTTCAACGCCTTTATCAGCTCTCTCCAAATATTTATTTCTTAATACCTCATCATTTACGGCGCCATCAAGTAAGGTAGAGATATAACCTTGTACGGTAAACAATGGCGTTTTTAACTCATGAGATACATTTCCAATAAATTCTTTTCGATAGTGTTCTCTGATTTTTAAGGCTTCTATTTCCAACTTTTTATCCTTGGCGTATTTATCAATATCTTGAGTTAGAGTAGCCATATCAGTCGTAATTTGAGACCTACTAAACGAACTAGATTCTAAAAGCGTTAAATCATCATATATTTTTTTAATTCGTTTATAAATAAAATGCTCCACGCGATACTGGATTACAAAAAAGCAAAACAAATAACAAACGATAGCAAATACGGCAACCTGTATAAGGAGTAGCTCATAAAAAATATATAAAAAAGCACTAATAAAAAGCGTAAAATATACGGTTATAAATAACGAAGATTTAAAAGCAAATCGATATGATCTTTTGAATTTTTTTGACATCAAATAACAAACTTATAACCAACCCCTTTAACCGTTTTAAAAGAATCATCACCAATTTTTTCGCGGAGTTTCCTGATATGCACATCTATGGTCCGCCCTCCAACGACAACATCATTTCCCCATACCTTATCCAGTATTTCTTCTCTTTTAAATACTTTACCAGGTCTTGAAGCCAATAGGGATAATAACTCAAATTCTTTTCGTGGTAGGGAAATTTCTTTTCCACTTAATAAAATTTTATAGGCATCTCTATCAATAGTTAAGTTGCCTATCTCTACAACATCTATTTGTTGTTCACCTTCCTTATAGCGACGTAACAAGGCCTTAACTTTACTTACTAAAACTTTTGGTTTTATAGGTTTTGTTATATAATCATCTGCTCCAGCCTCAAAACCAGCAACTTGAGAATAATCTTCCCCTCGTGCGGTTAAAAACGTAATAATTACATCTTTAAGTTCTGGAATTACTCTTATTTGTTCACAAGCCTCAATTCCATCCATTTCGGGCATCATAACATCCAAAATAATTAAATGGGGTTTTTCTTGTTTTGCCTTCTTTACCCCTTCAGCACCATTTTCGGCAGTAATTACCTTATAGCCTTCCGAAGATAAATTATAACCAACTATCTCGAGAATATCTGGTTCATCATCTACTAGGAGTATTTTAATATCGCTTTTTTTCATCAATTAAGAGCATCATAAAAATTTGCTCGGGTAAAGATAAAATTAATCAAAAAGATTAATATAAAAATGATAATTAATAACATTATAGTAACTTAGAGATTACAATTGATTAACTTTTCGATAAAAAGAAGTTATTTTTAACAGGTTTTTGGTATAACTTTTGCAAATGATTTACTACATTTACAGATAATGTTCTCTATTTGAACCCTATATCTATGAAAAAAAACTACATTTTTAAATTTCTTTTTTTTGTGATGCTGCTTGTACCACTGGGTACCTACGCTCAAGCTAATGCAGTATCTGTAGAAAAAAATATTACCGAAAATATTGAGGGTCTTACTATTTTCCCTAACCCAGTAAGTAATGGTAAAGTATTTATAAGTACAAAGCTTAATCTTACTAAGAACATTGAAATTTACGATGTTTTAGGAAAAAAAATTATTTCACAAACACTTTATGGTAAAGAACTTAGAATTACAGACTTAAATCCTGGTGTTTATATTTTAAAAATTAAAGAAGGAAAATTTTCTGCAACACGTAAGTTAGTGGTGCGGTAACTTTTATTATCATCTAATATAATATTAATGAGAAGCTTGTATGAGCTTCTTTTTTTGTTTCATAAGTTTATTCTTACTATATTTGTAGTAATTGTAATCTTTTTATTATGAGAAATATATGTATTATTTTATTCGTTACTCTTCCATTAACTCTACTTGGGCAAACACATTTAATCACTAATCCTTCTCCTATTAATGTTGGTATCACAGGAACAATAGACGGTGTTTACATTAACGAGTTTCATTATGACAATACCGGAGCAGATACTGGAGAATTTGTAGAAGTTGCCGGGCCGGCAGGCACTAATTTATCAACATATAGTATTAGTCTATATAATGGCGGTGATAATTTAGCATATCAAACTGTGACTCTTTCGGGCATTATTGATGATGAAGGATCTGGAATTGGAGCGATCTCTTTTACCTTTTCGAACATACAAAATGGTGCTCCAGATGGCATTGCACTCTCGAAATCGGGAAATACTAATGTGCAATTCTTAAGTTATGAAGGGACCTTAACTGCTGCTGATGGGGTTGCTAATGGCGTTCTATCAGTAGATATTACCGTTGATGAAAGTAGTGCAACACCAGAGGGATATGCCTTAGAATATGACGAAGGATCAACTGCCTGGGTGGTGGTCACTAATGATTCTCCTGGAGATTTCATGCAGGGCTCAGCTCTTTCCTCTTCTGCGCCTATAATAAAAGGTTTCAAACTCTATCCAGTTCCAGCGTCCAATGACATACTAAATATATTGAGTAGCCTGGATACGGCTATGAATATTACTGTTTACGATATTTCAGGAAAAATAATTATTAATAAAAACATAAACTCAAATCGTCTAAATGTATCCCTATTATATCCGGGTATATATATCCTTAGGGTTTCCCAGAACAATGCATCAATCACTAAAAAATTAATTATTCCTTAAAAACAGACTTTCTAAGTGATATTTAAAGCGTTGCATTGGTAACGCTTTTTTATTTTACATACTTTTGTAATTCAATTAATGCAAAAAATAAATGATAAACACCGATGCCATTTTTAACATTAACACTTCTGAAGAGTTTAATGCTATGGCATTAAAAATTTTCAAACATCAATTTGAAAACAATTCTGTTTATCGTTCGTTTTGTGATTTACTTTACAAACATCCAAGTGATGTAAATACTATCAGCGAAATTCCTTTTTTGCCCATACAATTTTTTAAAAGTCATGATGTTTTAAGTTCTGATAGCGGCATTGAAGAAACATTTACTAGCAGTGGCACTACAGGACAAACACCAAGTAAACATCTTGTCACCAATCTTAATATTTACGAACAAAGTTTTAAAAAAGGATTCCATCATTTCTATGGCAATATTGAAGACTATGTGGTTTTGGCATTATTACCATCTTATCTGGAACGTGATGGTTCTTCCTTAATCTATATGGTTAATGATTTAATTATCAATTCTAATCATCCAGAAAGCGGTTTCTACTTAAATAACTTGGAAACATTAAAAAACACTTTATTAAATCTCGAAACTCAAAACCAAAAAGTATTACTTATTGGCGTTTCATTTGCCCTATTAAATTTTGTAGAAACCTACCAAATCAATCTTAGTAACACCATAATCATGGAAACTGGTGGCATGAAAGGCAAACGCAAAGAACTTATTAGAGAAGAGCTACACCAGCATCTCAAAAAAGGTTTTGGAGTTGAACTTGTACATAGTGAATATGGCATGACCGAATTACTTTCTCAGGGTTATTCTCACGGGAATAGCAGCTTTAAAACACCTCCTTGGATGAAAATTTTAACAAGAGATACCGAAGACGCCTTGAGCATTCAAAACTATGGTAAAACAGGCGGTATTAATATTATTGATCTCGCAAATGTAAATTCTTGTTCATTTATTGCCACTCAGGATTTGGGTCGGGTTTATAGCGATGCGACTTTTGAAATATTAGGCCGTTTTGACAATTCGGATATTAGAGGATGTAATTTAATGTTACTCTAATACTATTCTAAATTTATTTTTTCAAAAAACGAATATTTCGTGTTAATCCGGAAAATTTAGTACGTTTCACAGCCGATTTTTTAAATACCTTATTAAAAGTATCTTGTGTAACCTCCTCCCAATCTTTTTTAGTCATAGACAATAATTCTGGATGCGGATTAAATAGTGGTTCATTATGTGATTTTGAAAAACGATTCCAAGGACATACATCCTGGCACACATCACACCCAAACATCCAATCATTAAATTGTCCCTTTACTGATTCGGGAATTTGCTCTTTAAGCTCAATAGTGAAATAAGAAATACACTTGCTCCCATCTACCACATATGGTGCAACGATTGCTTGAGTAGGACAGGCATCTATACACGCGGTACAGGAGCCACAATGATCGGTTGTTGGACTGTCATATTCTAAATCCAGATCAATAATAAGCTCGGCAATAAAATAGAAGGACCCTACTTGTTGTGTTAATAAATTAGAATGTTTACCGATCCAACCTAATCCAGATTTTGCTGCCCAAGCTTTATCCAGAACGGGAGCTGAGTCTACAAATGCACGACCACTTACCGCTCCTATTTCTTCTTGAATAAATTGAGTTAGCAACTTCAATTTATCTTTAATGATAAAATGGTAATCTGTACCATAAGCATATTTACTAAGCTTTGGAGCTGTCGCATCTTTTTGAACTTCTTCAGGGAAATAATTTAATATTAATGACACTACACTTTTAGAATCGCTTACAAGAATTGTTGGGTCCAAACGCTTATCAAAATGGTTTTCCATATAACGCATTTCCCCATTCATGTTTTTATTAAGCCATTTTTCTAGGCGTGGTGCTTCGGCTTCTAAAAACTCAGCCTTACTAATACCACAAGACAAAAAACCGAGACGTTGGGCTTCGGCTTTAATCAGGCTGGTATATTTTGCTTTTAAATTCAATAAACTAAGATTTACTTTCAAATATTAATTGAACATCCACAGGTTTCAACGTAATCAATGGATTTACTTTTATGACCTCAGCATTAGACGAAATTTTAAAGTTCTCAATAACTGCTTTTACAGCTAGTATCATTTCGTACATGGCAAAATTATTCCCAATACATAATCTTGGTCCGGCTCCAAAAGGCATATAAAAATGGAGAATCTCCTTTCTGTTTTCTTCTGAAAAGCGCTCCGGAATGAAAGCTTCCGCGTTTTTCCAATATTTTTTATTACGATGCATTTCAAAAATCGAAGCACCAATAATTGTTCCTTTTTTTAAATTGTAATTTCCAATTTTATCATCCCCAATGTTTACACGATCAGTGATCCAGGCTGGCGGGTATAAACGCATGCTCTCTTCAATACAACACTTTACATAGTTAAGCTGAGAGATTTCTTGTAAAGGGCTTAGATTTTGAGAGATAACAGCTTGTATCTCTTGTTCTACTTTTTGCAAGACTTCTGGATGTTGAGCAATTAATTTCAATGTAAACGTAAGTGCATTTGCGGTCGTTTCATGACCCGCAACAAATAAAATTAATATTTCATCTATCAACTGATTGTTTGTCATCACAGTACCGTCTTCATACTTTGCGTGAATCAACATGTCTAGTAAATCATCATGCTGGTTTTTAGACTGCCTCCTATCCGCTATAATACCATTAATAATCTGACGGTTTTCTTTCACCAGTTTCATGTGGTATCTCAGTTCTCCTTTTAATCTAAACCATAATTTTCGATAGGGCTCCCTTAACTCTTTAACTATGTATAATTGTAATTTTTCAATAATAAATTGTAATCGTTTTAATTCCTTTTTTTCCGTAGAGATATTGAATAAGGAATTGGCAATGACATTAAAGGCTAGCTCATTCATTAATGGATATAATTCCACGGTTTTATTTATAGGGATATTGTTTACCTGAATTTTTATAGCTGTATTAATATGGTTTACCAGATTTTGAATTTTATCCTTATGAAATGCGGGTTGAATTAAACGCCGTTGTTGCAACCAATATTCATCGTTGGAGGTAAGCAAACCATAACCAACATATTTTGATAAGTACTTCGTTTGAATTTTCGACTTATGATATAATTTATGTTTCTTTTGGTGAATATGTTTAATTACATCCACATCACGAGTTAAAACGATATGGTTTTGCAAGGGAGATTTTATTGAAAATGTGTCTCCTAATTCATTAAACATTTCTCTATGAAATGGAATTGGGTTTTTGGCAATAGTTGACAAACGTGAAATGAACTTATAAAAAGGGACCGTATTTGGGTATTTATATTTCGGCATTAGAACAATCCTCCTTGAACAGTCCCTTTAATACGTCCAAGATGTTTATATGCCAATTCTGTTACTTCACGACCACGAGGTGTACGCATTATAAAGCCTTGTTGAATTAAAAAAGGTTCATAAACTTCCTCGATAGTTTCAGAACTTTCACTAACGGCTGTGGCCAACGTTGTTATCCCTACGGGACCTCCTTTAAATTTATCGATAATAGTGAGTAGAATTTTGTTATCCATTTCATCTAAGCCATGAGCATCAACGTTGAGTGCTTTTAATCCATATTTCGAAATTTCAATATCAATTTTTCCATTGCCTTTTATTTGGGCAAAATCTCTAATACGTCTCAATAATGCATTTGCAATTCTTGGCGTTCCACGACTACGTCCCGCAATTTCAATTGCAGCTTCCATTGCCGTTGGAACTTTTAAAATATGAGCACTTCGTTGTACAATCGTTGACAACAACTCTGTTGAATAATATTGTAATCTACTACTTATACCAAATCGGGCGCGCATTGGAGCTGTTAACAAGCCTGAACGAGTGGTCGCACCAATTAAGGTAAACGGATTCAAATTAATTTGAACAGTTCTTGCATTTGGCCCAGATTCAATCATGATATCTATTTTATAATCTTCCATTGCCGAATACAGATACTCCTCAACAATAGGGCTTAAACGATGGATTTCGTCTATAAACAAGACATCTCTTTCTTCAAGATTTGTTAATAAGCCAGCCAAATCACCGGGCTTATCTAATACGGGGCCAGAAGTTACTTTAATTCCTACGTTTAACTCATTAGCCAAGACATGTGCTAAGGTTGTTTTACCCAATCCAGGAGGGCCATGAAATAGAGTGTGATCTAAAGCATCATCACGCAAATTGGCTGCTTCGACAAATATTTTCAAATTCTCCAAAATTTGATCTTGACCAGCAAAATCATCAAAGGAAAGAGGCCGTAATGCTCTATCTATATCGTGTTCTTCCGGAGAAAAATCTTCGCTCGATGGATTAAGATTTTCATTCATACTTCAAATATAAAGAAAAAGCCTTTCTAATTAGAAAGGCTTTTACATATATTATATAACTGATCTAAAACTAATGTTGTAGTTCTTCTTCTCCTTCTTTTAAAGGTACATTTTGAGGCACAAAATCTTCATCATGTCCTGGCTTACTATAATCGTATGACCAACGGTGAACCTCTGGAAGTGCACCTTCCCAATTACCGTGTATGTGCTTAATAGGTGCTGTCCATTCTAATGTATTAGATTTCCATGGATTTTGAACTGTTTTCTTTCCGTAGAAAATACTATAGAAGAAATTCCATAAAAATACCAATTGGAATGCACCACCAATTAAAGCGAACACTGTAATCACCACATTTACATTTGATAAATCATCAAATAATGGGAAATTACTGTTTGTATAGTAACGACGAGGTAATCCAGCCATTCCTATAAAGTGCATCGGGAAGAATACCCCATAGGCACAAATTGCTGTCACCCAAAAGTGAATATATCCTAAATTCTTATTAAGCATCCTACCAAACATTTTAGGGAACCAATGATAGATTCCTGCAAACATTCCGTAAAGCGCAGAGATACCCATTACTAAGTGGAAGTGAGCAACCACAAAGTAAGTATCGTGAACATTAATATCTAAGGCACTATCCCCAAGTATAATTCCAGTTAAACCACCTGTTAGGAATGTAGATACCAAACCAATAGAAAACAGCATTGCTGGATTAAACTGGAGGTTTCCTTTCCATAAGGTCGTAATATAATTAAACGCTTTTACTGCAGAAGGAATTGCAATTAATAAGGTTGTAAAGGTAAATACAGATCCTAAGAACGGATTCATTCCAGATATAAACATATGATGACCCCAAACGATTGTTGATAAAAACGCAATGGCCAAAATTGACGCAATCATGGCACGGTATCCAAAAATTGGTTTACGTGAATTGGTTGCTATAATTTCTGATGTAATACCCAAAGCTGGTAATAATACAATATATACTTCTGGATGACCTAGGAACCAAAATAAGTGCTCAAATAACACTGGTGATCCCCCTTGATAGTGGAGTACTTCCCCTTGAATAAAAATATCTGATAAGAAGAAGGATGTTCCAAAACTTCTATCCATGATTAATAACAACGCGGCAGATAATAATACCGGGAATGATACAACACCAATAATGGCAGTTACAAAGAAAGCCCAAATAGTTAATGGCAAACGTGTCATCGACATCCCTTTTGTTCTCAGGTTGATAACCGTTACAATATAGTTAAGTGATCCCAATAATGATGAAGCAATAAATATGGCCATAGAGACTAACCATAAGGTCATCCCCATCCCTGATCCTCCTTGTGCCATTGGTAAGGCACTCAATGGTGGGTAAATAGTCCAGCCTGCAGCTGCTGGTCCAGCTTCAACAAACAGTGATATTATCATGAACACACTCGATAAAAAGAATAACCAGTACGAGACCATATTAAGGAATCCTGAGGCCATATCTCGAGCACCAATTTGTAATGGAATTAGTAGATTACTAAATGTACCACTTAAACCTGCAGTTAACACAAAGAATACCATGATTGTACCATGAATAGTTACTAATGCTAAATAAATATCGGCATCCATAACACCATCTGGTGCCCATTTACCTAATAAGGCTTCGAAAAGCACATTAGGCTCCTCTGGCCATGCTATTTGCATACGAATCATCATAGACATTAAAACCCCTATCACTCCCATAATAGTACCTGTAATAAGGTACTGTTTAGCAATCATTTTATGATCTTGACTAAATATATATTTAGTGACAAACGTTTCTTTATGATGATGATGTTCGTGATCGTCATGATCGTGAGTATCTGCTTGTGCTGACATAATCTATATCTATTTTTTTGAATCTTAGTTATAATTAATTTTGTACCAATGAGTTCTTGAAAACCTTTTGCTCTTTAATCCAAGCATCGTAATCTTCTTGAGACTCTACAATAATTTTCATTTGCATGTTGTAATGTGATTTACCACAAATCTTATTACAAAGTAAAAGGTAATCGAATTCGTAACGTTCTAAAGCTTCTTCGCCATTTTCAATTAGCTTTTTACTTTTTTCCGCCCTTATTCTATTAATGTTTGCAACTTTATCAATCATTTGAGACGTTAGTCTCATATCTGCAGTAGTCACTGTAGGTGTAAATCCAAACTGAGTAATCATCCCTGGAACACAATTCATTTGTGCTCTAAAATGAGGCATATAAGCAGAGTGTAATACATCTTGAGAACGCATTTTAAACAGGACAGGTTGCCCAACTGGTAAATGTAACTCGGTAGTAATAACATCATCCTGAGCATTGGGGTCGGATTCATCCAATCCTAAGATATTAGCATTATCAAGATTGATCAATCTCACATTTGCCTTACCTAAAGTATTGTCTTGACCAGCATAACGTGCCTTCCAGTTAAATTGCTGTGCATATAATTCTACTACTAATGGATCATCATCTTCATTAACACCCATAATTTCTGTCCAGGTGAATAATCCGTAAATGATTAATCCAGCTAAAGTAATTACTGGGATAATAGTCCAAATAAATTCCAACTTATCATTATCGGCATAGAAAAAAGCTTTTCTACCTTTTTCTCCTTTATATTTAAATGCAAAATAATGTAATAGAAACTGAGTAATGGTTTGTACAACAAAAATGAGAACCATAGATATGATCATCAAATTATCAATTGTTTGCCCATGTTCAGAAGCAGAATTAGACATTAATGGTAAATCACCCCATTTAACAACACATACAATTGTAATGATGTAAATGAAGGCTAAAAACCCTAACATTAAATATCCATTAACTCTATTGTCCTTATCATTGGCAATTTGAGAGCTCTCATTATTAGCATTTGCTAAATCAAAGATTTTAACCATTTGCCAAATTGCAACGGTAATAAATACTAAAACTATAATTGTTAATAAAGCAGTCATCGTTGTTCTTCGTCTTTATTTATTAATTAATAATGGAATTGTTCGCTTTCCTTCACAAATGGATTTCCTTTTGCTAGTAATGGCGCTTTTGATAGGGCATAAAACACTATCAAAATAAACAATCCTAGGAAAAGTGCTACAGCCGAAATTTCTGGTAGTCCAATATACCATCTATCTCCAACAGTTGCAGGCATAATCATATTAAATATATCTATATAATGACCTACTAAAATCGCAATACCGGCCATTACAATAAACCAAGGGATACGTTTATAATCGCTATTCATTAATACCAAGAATGGAAAGATAAAGTTTAATGCTACCATTCCGAAAAATGGTAAGTTATAATCTTCAATTCTGGTTACAAAATAAGTTACTTCTTCAGGAATATTTGCGTACCAAATTAGCATAAATTGAGAAAACCATAAATAGGTCCAGAAAATACTAAAACCGAACATAAATTTTGCCAAATCATGTAAATGACTATCATTAACAAATTCTAATTGTCCTTTAGATTTCAAATATATTGCTATTAAAGCAATCACCGTAATTCCACTTACAACCATACTTGCAAACACATACCATCCAAATAATGTACTGAACCAGTGCGGGTCTACACTCATAATCCAATCCCAAGACATCATTGATTCGGTATAGATAAAGAACACTAAGAACACCGCCGAAATACGGAAGTTTTTCTTAAAGTTACTTGTATCACCTGCTTCATCCTGAGCAATTGAATATTTACGTGAAAAATATCTATACAAACTCCATCCTGCAATAAATATAAGTGCTCTTACGGCAAACCATGTTTTATCCAACCAACTAGATTTACCCGCAATTAAAGCATCATAATCTGCACTTTCAGGATTAATAAGTTCAGGATCCATCCAAACAAAAAGGTGTGGTCCAGCCCAAAGAGCAATAGCTAATACAATTAAAGCTCCAGGTAATAAATAATAAGTTATCCCTTCCATAACTCTAAATAGCACAGGAGACCAACCCGCTTGAGATGCTCGTTGTATCCCATAAAATGCCAATACCCCAAGTGAAATCATCATAAAGAAAAATGCAGCGATATATAGCGCCGAATACGGTCTGTTATGAATTTGGTGCATCACGTGCTCAGCATGTGCATCATGATCATCGGTGGCCACTTCATGTGAAGTATCCTCACCATGTTCTTTTGCAGGTGCAGCTTCATGTGTTTCTGCTGTTTCATGTCCTCCACCATGTGAAGCATCTTCGCTGGCTAACAATGTTTTAACCTCTTCTAATGACACATGAGAACCTGAATAACTAATTCCCCATCCTAATGCCCCTAAGATGATTAGAGCAATAGAAAATATTTTTAATCTTTTTGAAATCGTATACATATTGATATATAACTTTATCTAAATCTTACTTTGTTAAATCTGCTTTCAATTTTAGCACGTATGCTCCAACTTGCCAACGTTCTTCTTCATTAAGTTGGTTAGCATAAGAGCCCATACTGTTCAAACCATAATATATAACATGGTAGATACTTCCTTCAGTAATTACTCTCGCATCATAGCTTGGAATTCCAGCTAATTTTTCGCGTTTTACCAAATTCCCTTGTCCATCACCTTTATTACCATGACAAATTCCACAGTAAATATCGTACAATTCTTTTCCTTTAGCCAGGTCTACCTGAGTTGAATCTAAAGGACTCAATAGCTCATCTTTGGCACGAAGATATTCTTCGTTTGACTTTCCATACTCAAATAATGAATACCCTCTTGCAATGGTTCCATCAACAGGGATCATGGCCGATTGCTCGCCAGGAAAAACCTCGTATGCTCCATAAGCCTCATATCCTGCAGACTCATACATGTCTGGGAAAAATTGATAATTTGGTCTGGAATCCTTTTTACAAGAAACCACAACACTTACAATTGCTGTTAATACTAATATCTTAATTAAGCCTTTCATAATATACTAATGTGCTTCTTTGTCAACTATATTAATTTCTACTGCTGCTGTTTTTGCAAGAATACTTTCCAATGCTTCATCATTTCCATTCATGGAAATTTCCATTAAAAAGTGATCGTCCGTTGTTCTTGGATCTGGATTCTCTGCTTTTTTAAATGGCCACATTCTACTACGTAAATAAAATGTAATAACCATTAAGTGCGCTGCAAAAAATACAGTTAATTCAAACATAATTGGCACAAACGCTGGCATGTTTTCCAAATAACTAAAACTTGGTTTACCTCCAATGTTTTGCGCCCAATCTTCTATCATCATGTAATTCATCATAACAATAGAAACAGTCAACCCAATACATCCATAAATAAATGATGTAATTGCAATTCTTGTTGGCGCTAAGCCCATCGCCTTATCTAGTCCATGAACTGGAAAAGGAGTGTATATTTCGTCAATGTGATATTTTTCAGCTTTAACTGTTTTTACAGCTGCCAATAAATCATCATCATCATTATAAATAGCGTGAATAACTCTTGAAGATTCCATATGCTATCTTAGTTTTTTAAATTTTTAGAATTATCTCCTGTAACCTTAGATGTTCTACCATCTGCACCTGTTCCTACTAAACTTTGACCAGCTTCCCTAATTTTTTTATAGCGTTCACCTGAGGATTTTAAAATAGTCTTCACTTCGGCTTGTGCAATTACTGGGAAGGTTCTTGCATATAATAAGAATAATACAAAGAAGAATCCAATAGTTCCTATAAATATACCAATATCTACAAATGTTGGTGAGAACATCGACCATGATGATGGTAGATAATCTCTATGTAATGACGTTACGATAATCACGAAACGTTCAAACCACATCCCTATATTTACAACAATGGAGATAAAAAATGAGAACATAATACTTGTTCTTAATTTCTTAAACCACATGAACTGCGGCGAGAATACATTACAAGACATCATTGCCCAATATGCCCAAGCATAAGGTCCCGTTGCTCTGTTTAAGAAAGCATATTGTTCATACTCTACTCCAGAATACCAAGCGATAAATAACTCTGTCATATAAGCCACACCAACGATAGAACCCGTAATCATTATTACGATGTTCATTAATTCAATGTGTTGTACGGTTATATAATCTTCTAGGTTACACACTTTTCTCATAATAATAAGAAGCGTGTTTACCATTGCAAATCCTGAGAATACAGCTCCTGCCACAAAGTAAGGTGGGAAAATTGTAGTGTGCCATCCTGGAATTACCGATGTAGCAAAATCAAAGGATACAATTGTATGTACAGAAAGCACTAATGGTGTTGCTAAACCTGCAAGAACTAAAGACACTTCTTCAAAACGTTGCCAATCTTTAGCACGCCCACTCCAACCAAAACTTAGTAAGCTATAAATTTTCTTTTGAAAAGGCTTAACCGCTCGATCACGAATCATCGCGAAATCAGGTAGTAATCCTGTCCACCAGAAAACCAATGATACTGATAAATATGTTGAAATTGCGAATACATCCCAAAGTAATGGCGAGTTAAAATTCACCCAAAGAGATCCAAATTGATTTGGAATTGGTAAAACCCAATATCCCAACCAAGGACGACCCATGTGAATGATTGGAAACAATCCTGCTTGAACAACTGAAAATATTGTCATTGCCTCGGCAGAACGATTAATACCCATTCTCCATTTTTGACGGAATAATAAGAGTACTGCAGAAATTAGTGTTCCTGCGTGACCAATACCTACCCACCAAACAAAATTGGTAATATCCCAGGCCCAACCAACGGTTTTGTTTAATCCCCAAGTACCGATACCTGTTGATATTGTATATATTATACAACCTATTCCCCACAGAAAAGCCGCAAGAGCGATAGAAAATACTATCCACCAATGTTTGTTTGCTTTTCCCTCAACAGGTCTTGCTACGTCCACTGTTACATCGTGGTACGATTTTTCTCCTGTTACTAGAGGTCTTCTAATAGGTGCTTCGTAATGAGACGCCATATCCTTCTATAATTATTACTTAATTAATTTGCTTTATGCTTCGTTTGTATTTCTTACTTTAACTTGATACACCACATTTGGCTTAGTACCAACACTTTCAAGTAAGTGATACGCTCTATTATCATCTTTAAGCTCAGTGATATCACTATGCTTGTCGTTAATATCTCCAAATACCATTGCTCCTGAACTACAAGCAGCAGAACATGCTGTTTTAAATTCATTTGGCTTAACTACTCTACCGTCGCGTTTGGCATCAAGAATTGTTTTCTGAGTCATTTGAATACACATAGAACATTTTTCCATTACTCCACGAGACCTCACAGTCACATCCGGATTAATTACCATACGCCCTAAGTCATCGTTCATATGGAAATCAAATTCATCATTGCCATTATATAAGAACCAGTTAAAACGACGCACTTTATAAGGACAGTTATTTGCACAATATCTAGTCCCTACACAACGGTTATACGCCATATGGTTTTGTCCTTGACGACCATGTGATGTTGCAGCCACTGGACATACGGTTTCACAAGGGGCATGGTTACAATGCTGACACATTACTGGTTGAAATACGACTTGAGGGTTTTCTGATGGATCTTCCATTTCTGCAAAACCAGTCAAAGAACTCGCTAATCCTTTAATATTGTCTTTCTTCTCATTATCATGTTCAAAAGTATCCTCTGATGAATAATATCTATCAATACGTAACCAGTGCATATCACGACTACGTCTAATTTCTTCTTTACCAACTACGGGCACATTATTTTCGGCGTGACATGCTATTACACATGAACCACATCCTGTACAGGCATTTAAGTCAATTGATAAATTAAAGTGATGTCCAATTGAACGGTCAAATTCAGCCCATAAATCTACATCTGAAGATGTTACTGGGGTTTCTTCATGGTTTAAAGATACTACAGGAACCGAATTCCAAGTACTAGCTTTTTCAGAATTAAAGACTTCTAATGTTGTTTCTTTAATAATATCACCACGTCCCATTAACGTATTATGCAACTGTACACAAGCAAATTCATGTTTACCAGTAGTAGCCTCAATAGTCACCTCTTGTACAGTATCAAAATCATTATAAAGTGGATATGCATTTACACCTGTTTGCATTTCTATTTTCATGCCAAGTGTTTTACCGTATCCAAATGACAAACCAACCGACCCTTTTGCTTGACCTGGTTGAATCATTACTGGAACTTTTAAAGTCACACCATTAACAGTAATATTTGCATATTTACCATTTAATCCTCCTGTTGCATCATGTCTTGCTTCGTTAAAGAATGAACTCTCTTCCAAAAACAGGCCTAATTCTTTAGCATCAGCTTCTGACATGGTTAAGTAATTATCCCATGATGCTCTTGTTAAAGGATCTGGAAATTCTTGTAACCAAGGGTTATTGGCTTGTTGCCCATCACCCATACCGGTTTTAGAATATAATGTTAATTCAAATCCATTTGATGATGCTCCAGCTAAAACTCTAGCATCTGCATTAGCAGAATCATTTGCTTCAGCTTCAACAGCTGCTGCCTCAACATTAGTATTAACATAGATTCCATCATGCAATGCTTGACTCCATGTAGATCCGTTAAGCACACTCGTATTCCAAGTGTCTTTTATATAATCGTGATACGTTGCCGTATTCTCATTCCACATTAATAATGCATCCTGAAATTGTCTTGTATCAAATAATGGACGAATTGTAGGTTGCATTAACCCATAATGCCCTTTTTTTAATTCTACATCACCCCAAGATTCTAAATAGTGAGGTGCCGCCGCGATATAATTTGTTAATGACGCAGTTTCATCAACTTTCATTGAAAAGGCTATTGATAGATCAACCTTACCCAAACCAGCTTCAAACTCAGCTGCATTTGGAAGGGTATACATTGGGTTAACACCACTCATGATTATCGCACCAATCGTTCCTGCATTCATATCAGCAACTAATTGAGCAACCGCCTTATCATCACCTTGTCTTGTTTTAATTGGGGTAGATGCATCAAATGCATTACTCCCTAACGCCTCATTGATTGCCAACACAATATTTTGTGCTTTCACATCTTGAATCCCAGTCACAACAACAGCATTACTTCCAGCTTTTAATAATTCAGAAGCAGTAGCATCAACAGCAGCAGCAACATTCGCAGGTAATGTCCCTGAAACCGAAGATCCAGTTATTTTACCATACAATTTAGCTAAAACTACTTTTTGTTCACTGGGTTTTAATGGTATGCGCTTATCTGCATTAGCTCCTGTTAAACTCATGTTAGACTCAAACTGAATATGACGAGACATTTTCCCATGTTGTGGAATACGTCCTTTTGCATATGCTGAATCAAATCCACCTCCATGCCAATCTCCTAAGAAATCTGCACCAACAGAAACAATCGTAGCTGCTTTTGAAAAATCGTAATTGGCTAAACCACGTTCTCCATATTTATTCTGGTAAGCTTCAATTGCAGCCGATTCTGAAATTGCATCGTATACTACATGACGCACATTACCATATTTTTCTCTAAATTCTGATATTAATCTCGATGTTGATGGGCTAGCAAAAGTTTGTGTTAACAATACTATTTCCTTACCCTCATTTTTAAGACTGTTTAATGCTTGAGTTGTATCTGCATCAAACTCCGTCCAAGAGCTTTCTTCTTCCCCTTTCATTGGAGAAGCGACTCTTAAACTATCATATAAATCTAAAACTGAGGCATTAACTCTGGCATTAGCACTACCATTTGTAGTTGCCAAGTTATTGTTATCAATTTTTATTGGACGCCCCTCACGAGTTTTTACTAAAATGCTAGCAAAATCATGTCCATTAGCAATTGTAGTTGCATAATAGTTAGCTACACCAGGAATAATTTGATCTGGTTGTACAACATAAGGAATCGATTTTCTCACAGGGCCTTCACAAGCGGCTAACGACGCTGCTGCAGTACTAAAACCAACATACTTTAAGAAATCACGACGGGATGTAGAAGAGGACTCTAAAGTGTCTTTATCTCCTAAAAATTCATCCACAGGAACTTCTTGCACAAACTCTTTATGCCTAAGCGTCTCAAGATCAGAGCTATTCTCTTCGTTTAGCTCTCCAACACTTTTCCAGTATTTCTTGTTTGATGACATATTATAATTGAATTAACTTCTTTATTATTAGTAATGACATTTTCCACATTCTAACCCACCTTGCATAGCTACGGTTAGTTGGTCCACACCATATTTTTTTGATAATTGCTCGTGTATTTTCGTGTAATAACCATTGTCTTTAGTTTTCACATTAGTGGTTTTATGACAATTAATACACCAGCCCATTGTTAATGGTGAATGCTGTTCTACAATTTCCATTTCCTCAATAGGTCCATGACAAGTTTGACATTCAATACCACCAACCATGACATGCTGTGAGTGATTATAATACACGAAGTCAGGAAGATTATGCACTCTCACCCATTTGACCGGTTTAGTATTTCCTGTATATTGTTGTTCTTCATCATCCCATCCAACAGCATCGTATAATTTATTTATTTCACCATCATAAAACTCCTTACTATAATCAGCGGTAGTTTCGCCATTGTACTCAAAAATGGATTTATGACAATTCATACATACATTTAAAGAAGGTATTCCCGAAGTTTTACTAACTCTAGCAGATGAATGACAATATTTACAATCTATTTTATTGTCACCAGCATGAATTTTATGAGAAAAATGTATTGGTTGTACAGGTTGATAACCTTGGTCAATTCCAATTTGCATGACGAAACCATACATAAAATATGCACTAGTTAAAAGGAAAAATATTGCAGTAACCAAAAGTAAAAATTGATTTTTCACAAAAGCTTTCCAAAGCGATCTACGTCTTACTTCCTCAGCCACATCAACGTTATTTGCAATTGCAAATCGGCGTAATGTTTTGTTTACCACGATTAGCCCTATAGCAAGTAACATAAATAATATTGCTAGTGCTCCAAGAATCAATTCGTTTGAAATACCACCTTCTTCTCTTGCTTTAGCTTGAGTTGTGACAGCAGTTCCTCCAGCAGGCGCAGCTTTTTCTTGTGCCGTATATGCAAGTATATTACTAATATCTTCATCACTCAATTGCGGCATTGGCGTCATTGGCGCATTACTATATTCAGTATAAATCTTAACTGCATATGCATCACCCGATTTTATCATTGACGGACTATTTCTTATCCAGCCAGAGATCCAATCTCTGTCTAAGCCTTCATCCTCACTTAATCTTGCTTCAACACCACGAAGTGCAGGGCCTGTCATTTTTCTATCAAGATTATGACATGCGGCACAATTGGTATTAAACAATGCTTTCCCTTCTGCGGGATCACCATCCTGAGCAAATAGGTTGCTTGAAAATGTAAGTAAAAAGATTAAACCTGTAAGCAGAAATCCTGAGGTTATTTTACGGTGTATCACCTGTTTCATATCGTTAGTTGAATTACCTTCTAATCTTTGGTATGATTTTTTCATACAAATAGAACAATATTCGGTTATAAAAATCTCGCACAAAAGTAACATTTAAAGTCGATTTTATAAATGTTACATAAGTGTTAATTTCTAATTTATAGAGATTCTAAATAATAAAGATATCAATGTTTAAGTTTATATACTTTACATTTGCACAAAAACACATAGATTATGCTAAAAACAGGCTCTAAAGTTTTAATTCTAACACTACTATTTTCAATGTTTTGCTTTACACAAAGTCAAGCACAGGAGGGCGCTGTAGTCGTAAATCAAGATCGTGATATTGATGCACTTTTAAGACTAAAAAAAGACGTTAATAAAACTAAATTAAATTACAAAATTCAAATATTTAGCCAAGCAAACGACCGTTTAGGAGCTGAAAAAGCACGGTTAGATTTTAAAAATACATTTTCAGATTGGGAAACTTCAATGAAATATGAAACTCCTAATTATAAGATATGGGTAGGGGATTTCAAAACCCGATTGGAAGCAGATCGTGCCTTATTGGTCATTAAAAAAGAATTTAAAAGCGCTTTTATTTTCAAACCTAAAAAGAACAATAAATAGTCTCAATAATCTGAAGTAAAAAAATAGCGATTCCAAAAGAAATCGCTATTTTTTTGTGCTTTATTCTGGAGATTATTTAACAAGTAACCTATTTATATACACTTTGCTGTTTACCCATATTTTTGTGATATACATGCCCGTATTTAAATGGCTCACTGTAATTTGACCAGATTTATTTTGAGTTCTTAATATTAACTTCCCTGTCATCTCATAAATTTCAACGGATTCCAATACTTCACGACATTCAATATTAATACTTGATGTTGCTGGGTTCGGATAAATGTTTACAACAGTAAGTAATTCTACATCTGAAAGTCCCAATACATTTAGGTCATCCTGAACATCGCCTGTCATTACCGCAATACTAGAGGCACCATCACCTCCGCAAGCTCCACCTGTGGTCGCAACATCTTCAGTCCAAATTCCCAACGCAAGACTCGGTGGATTTGGCGTAGACGCCGAATTGTTTTTATAAATTAAATAGTTGGTGTCAAAGTTTCCATCGCCATCATCGCCTATCAATTCCCATTGTGCATTGGCAACACTCCATGAAAGTTTCAATTCACAAACCCCCAAGCCACTACAAGGTTGATCTCCAGAAACTGGAGTACTCTCAAAAATATTTCTTCCTGTGGCATCTGTCCCTACATTTTGTAGAACAAAATTCTGATCTTCAAAAAAAGGATGACAGGCATTAAATGTAACTGATTGTGCAATTGCACTACTCCCTAACATCAAAATAAAGGCAAATAGTATTTGTTGGTTATATCTCATGCCCAGTTAATTTTGTGATGGATATATTCCAACTACTGCTATAATAAAAGTAACCGATAAATAGGGTTGCATATTATTAACTGACGCACCATCCCCTGTATTGGCAACCATGTTTGAGTTCATGGTTATTGTGGCTGATCCATCAGAATACTCTGGATCTAAAAGCTTTGTACTAGCAGGTAAATTCCCAGATGGTGTGGATTTATTCCCATCTGCACTCACTGCATTAATAGCGTGATTATGTCTTGGCATTTGCGCCACCGACAATGTATTGGTTTCACTTCCTGAATTTTGTCCTAATGCTTTAGAGGATAGTCCAGACCCTGTACCAGGACCTAAAGGCACTCTACCTCTTAAATCAGGTATGCCAAAAGTGCTCTCTCCATCCCCTCCATAGGTCGTCCCTAAAAGAGAAAATAGTGCCGAATTTTGAGCAATAGACAAAAGTTGCCCTTCACATTTTGCCCAACCTGTTGGGGCAAAATTACCAGCAAACATTTTTATTTCCCCAAGTATTGCATCTTGTGCATTAACTGAATGTGTAAAACACAGACAAGATAATAAGCCTAAAATTATAATTGCTTTTTTCATAGAAAATTTATTTGTTAGAATTTCAAATCTACAAAAGTTAAAGAGAATTAACTTTATTATACCACGACAAATCATAAAAAAATCCCTTCAGCAGTTCTGAAGGGATTTTAAAATAATATAATTATTATGTTTTATTTCAATTTCTTTTTTACTTCAACTTCATGGAAAGCTTCAATCACATCACCTTCATTAATATCGTTGTAATTTTTGATTTGTGTTCCACAATCG
Organism: uncultured Bacteroidota bacterium; assembly: GCA_913062555.1. Classification (GTDB taxonomy): domain Bacteria; phylum Bacteroidota; class Bacteroidia; order Flavobacteriales; family Flavobacteriaceae; genus CAJXVU01. The sequence continues at coordinate 2,804 of CAJXVU010000018.1, read as the reverse complement.
TAGCCTTTAGCCACTTCCTTAGCATCATCTTTAAATCGCTTTAAGGATGCTAATTCTCCTGTATAAATCACAACCCCTTCTCTAATTAAACGTATCCCTGAGTTTCTAAATATTTTACCACTGGTAACCATACAACCTGCTATAGTTCCAATTTTAGAAACTTTAAAGATTTCTCTAATTTCCGCTGTTCCTGTAATTTCCTCTTTAAACACTGGAGATAACATACCTTCCATTGCGTCTTTAAGATCGTTAATAGCATCATAAATAATCGAGTACATTCTAATATCGATTTCTTCTTTATCTGCTATTTGACGTGCATTACCCATTGGTCTCACATTAAATCCAATAATAATGGCATCAGATGCAGAAGCCAATAACACATCACTTTCTGTAATGGCACCTACCGCTTTATGTATAATATTAACTTGAATTTCTTCAGTAGATAATTTCTGGAATGAATCTGTCAATGCTTCTACTGATCCGTCCACATCCCCTTTAAGAATAATATTTAATTCTTTAAAGTCTCCAAGTGCGATACGACGTCCAATTTCATCAAGTGTAATATGACGTTGTGTTCTTACTGATTGTTCACGTTGTAATTGTGTACGTTTTGCAGCAATTTGTTTAGCTTCACGTTCATCCTTAAAGACATTAAACTTATCACCTGCTTGTGGTGCTCCATCTAATCCTAAAATAGAAATTGGTGTTGAAGGTCCAGCTTCTTCAATACTATTCCCCCTTTCATCATACATCGCTTTAACTTTACCACTGTTTTTTCCAGCCAATACATAGTCTCCAATTTTAAGCGTTCCTGCTTGGACTAAAATTGTTGACACATATCCACGTCCTTTATCTAAGAAAGCCTCAACTACAGCTCCTACAGCTGGTTTAGTTGGATTTGCCTTTAACTCTAATAATTCTGCTTCAAGCAATACTTTTTCTAACAACTCATCAATACCAGTACCCATTTTCGCTGAAATATCATGAGATTGAATTTTCCCTCCCCAGTCTTCTACTAATAAATTCATATTAGCAAGGCCTTCTTTAACTTTCTCTGGGTTAGCCGCTGGTCTATCAATTTTATTAATGGCGAATATAATTGGTACTCCGGCTGCTTGTGCATGCGATATCGCCTCTTTTGTTTGAGGCATAATATCATCATCCGCTGCAATCACAATAATTACCAAATCCGTAATTTGTGCTCCACGCGCACGCATTGCCGTAAACGCCTCGTGACCAGGCGTATCTAAAAACGCGATTTTTTGTCCTGACTCAAGTTTTACACTATAAGCACCAATGTGCTGTGTAATCCCACCGGACTCACCTGCAATAACATTTTCTTTACGGATATAATCCAGAAGAGAAGTTTTACCGTGATCCACATGCCCCATTACAGTAATAATTGGTGCACGTTCTTTTAAATCTTCAGTACGATCTTCAACTTCTTCTATCGCATCCTCTAAGTCTGATGTAATAAATTCTACTTTATAACCAAACTCCTCTGCGACAATCGATAAGGTTTCTGCATCTAATCTTTGATTCATGGTAACCATCATACCTAGTGACATACACGCCGATATAATTTGGGTTACAGATACTTCCATCATTGTTGCAACTTCATTTGCAGTAACAAATTCTGTCACTTTTAGGACTTTACTTTCTGCTGCTGCTAACTCTTGGTCTATTTCGGTTTGTTGACGGTGTGAATCTCTTTTATCTCTACGGTATTTAGCACCTTTACGTTTATTTGATTTCCCTTGAAGCTTTTCTAAAGTTTCACGAACTTGTTTTTGTACTTCTTCTGCACTTGGCTCCTCTTTAACAATTTGTGGTCGTCTTTGGGCACCTCTTGGTTTAACACCTCCTCTATTACCGCCTCTTGGAGCATTTCCTTGTCCTCCTCCAGGTCTAGATCCTCCTTGTTGTGGTGCACCACCTCCTACTTTACTAATACGTCGACGTTTCTTTTTTGCATCAGCATTAGCATTAGGTTTTTTATCTTCTTTCTTTTTCTTTGGCTTATTAAATTGAGATAAGTCTATTTTTTCACCAGTTGATTTTGGTCCAGTTAACTTTTGATATTTTGTTTGAACGCGCTCTTCCTTTGGTTGCTCACTTTCAACATCTTTTGTTTTTGGCTCAACTTCAGGTGTATCTTTTACTTTATCTTTTGACTTTTCCTGAACTTTAGGCACTTCTACTTCTTTAGGGGCTTCCTCTTTTTTAGGAGTTGCTACTATTTTAGGAGCAACCAACTTAGGTGCTTTGGCCTCAACAACCTTAGTTTCAACCTTTTCTTTAGCTGGCGTTTTTTCCGTTTTAGGTGCTTCCACTTTTTTAGGTGCTTCCTCTTTTTTAGGTGCTTCCTCTTTTTTAGGCTCCTCTTTTTTAGGCGCATCGTTTTTAGGCACTTCAGGCTTTTCCTCCTCCTTTTTAGAGCTATCTAAATCGATCTTACCAACCTGTTTGGGACCTTCCAACTTAGTTTTGGCCTTAACGACTTCTTTTTTAGCGGCTTCTTGCCTTTGAAGTTTTTCTTCAATTTCACGTTCCCGTTCTACACGAAGTGCTTCTTTTTCCTTAAGCTTTGCTTCACTAACTTCTTTAGAGGCTACTTTTTTACTAGCATCAGTTTGAAATTCTCCCGAAAGAACATCGTAAACTTCAGTAGAAATTTTTGTAGTAGGTCGTTTCTCTATTTCGATGCCCTTAGTTTCTAAAAAATCTACTGCACGATCTATAGAGATATTTAACTCCCTTAGTACTTTATTTAATCTAATTGTTTCAGCCATAAATTGCCTTTA